>CBFGUG010000004.1:0-180537 GCA_965651905.1 uncultured bacterium
TCTGCTGTGACTACTCGGCTGCTGTGACTACTCGGCTGCTGTGACTACTCGGCTGGTGGTGCGGCGAGTGGTACCGCAAAGTCCGGCGGCTCGTCGGCGGCGGGAGGTGCCATGGCGGCTTGGCGACCCGCGTAGCGCATCTTTTGCTTGGAGTTCATCTTGATGATGCCGAGTGCGGAGAACACGCGAATCGCCGTGTAGGTCGGGTCGATCTCGAACCAACGCGCTGCGAAGTTGGGGGCCATGCCGTAGCGATGGTGGTTGTTCTGGAACAACTCGCCGAGGGTCACGAAGTCGAACGGTAGGCTGTTCACCGAATCGTCGCCGTTGTTGTAGTTGCGGTACCCGTAGCGGTGTCCACACCAGTTGACGATCGCGCCGTGAATCGGCCCCATCACGAAGTGGGCGGGCAGCAGAGCGAACATCCATGGTTGCGTCGCGAACTCGACGTAGAACCAGGTGTACGCGCCGATCCACGCGATGCGTGTGATCCAACTTTGGCTGATCTTGTCCAGCGCGCGCCACTCGGGCACTCCGCCGTCGAATCGCGGCTCGGGATCTTCTCGGTAGTAGGCGAAGTCGTCGTAGATCTTCTTGGTGCTCCACATCATCGTCGCGGCGTTGCCGTGATTTCGCGGTGAGTGCGGATCCTTCTCCGTGTCGCTGTACGCGTGATGCATGCGGTGCAGAACGGCGTAACCTCGCGGCACGAGATAGCTCGACCCCTGCGCGAAGAAGGTGAGCAAGTGGAAAAACCGCTCCCAGCCCTTGGACATGGTGAACATGCGGTGCGCCGCGTATCGGTGCAGGAAGAACGTCTGGCAGAAAACCGAGACTTGCCAATGGACGATGAAGAAAACGATGACCGCCAAAAGGGATGCTCCTAGTTTGGACCGCTGCTCGAGCAGGCAGGGCGGAGTCTAGGCGGGCAGCGCTGCTCAGGCCCAGCACGCTTGCGTCATTTCGGGCGTTTCCTCGTCACGATTTCGTCAGGCGACCCGGATTGGGGCCGTGCTGTCGCTGGCCTAGCTAAGCCGAGTGTTCGGCGCGCGAACGATCGAGCAGCCTTCGCGCCAAACGCCGCGGGGGGGCAGGTCCAGCGGCACGAGAAACCCGACCTGACCAGGAAAATGCAATAATATTGATGTTTTGAGGGTTGCGTGACAGGCCTGACGGAGTCGGACTGGTCCGACCAAACGGCTCGCTGTCTGCGTAGGGCCCTTCGCGCGGCGGGGCGCCGTTGCACACAAGCGGCCTTCCGTCTAGCGTCTTCGGCTAACCGTGGCCGAAGACAGCAAAAATTCCCTGACCGACTACGTCGTTTTCAACGACGAGAAGCTCTCACGCAAGTACGCAGACGGATCCACGCAGATCCCGATGTCCGTGCTCTACGAGGCGTACTTCGATGGCGATATCGACATCGTGGGTGACGTCGAGGACGTGCTCAGGCGACGGGAAGGCTTCGTCAAGTACACGATCACGCGCCAGCATTTGCAGTGGGCGGTCAAGAACTACGTTCCCGACATGGCCGCTCACACCCGCGTTCAGGACGAACGTCTGATGCGCGAAGTCTACGACCGCGGCAATGACTTCTTCGAGTGGTTTCTCGGGGGGTCGATGGTCTACACCGCGGGCTTCTTCCGTAACGCAAGTGAGTCACTCGAGGTCGCTCAGGACAACCAGCTGCAAAAAGTGGCCAGCAAGCTGCAGCTCAGCAAGTCCGATCGCCTGCTCGACATCGGCTGCGGTTGGGGGCGTTTGGTCGTCGATTTCGCCAAACAGTACGAGTGCGACACCACGGGGGTGACCCTTGCAGAGAAGCAGGCCGACTACGCCTCACGCCTGATCGGCGAGGCGGGGCTCGAACAGCGCGCTCGCATCGTTCGTAAAGACTACCGAGACCTGTCTGCTGACCAGAAGTACGACAAGATCGTGTGCCTCGAGATGATCGAGCACGTTGGCTTGAAGAACCTCGGCGCGTTCTGCGACAAGGTGACGGAGCTGCTTTCCGACGACGGACTGTTCCTCTTGCAGTGGACAGGCCTGCGTCGCGCGCTCAAACCAGAGGACCTGATTTGGGGCCTGTTCATGGGCAAGTACATTTACCCTGGCGCTGACGCTGCGCTGCCTCCTTCGTCGATGCTGAAGTCACTCGAGAAGGCGGGTTTCGAAGTGCACAGCGTCGAGAACATCAGTGGGCATTACGCGGCGACGTTGTCGGCTTGGCGACGCAACTGGTTGTCGAATCGCGCTGCAATTCTCGCGGCCTATGGCGAGCGCTGGTTCAGGATCTGGAACTTTTTCCTCGCTTGGTCCGTGCTGGTTGCGGAGCAGGGTAACGCCTCTTGTTACCAGGCCGTTCTGAACAAGAACCTGGATGGCTTCAATCGCCACCGCTGGGGCACGGGGGCTGCGCCCGTGCGTCGACTGTCTGACGAGCGAAAGGCTCCCGAGTCGTCACCTCGTCCGACGAGCAAGGCTCCCGCCAAGAAGGCTTCCGCGGAATGACCGAGCGCCACGAGTACCGGGGGCGATATCGTGGCGCTCAGATGGTTTGTGTACGGGGTTAGTTTGGGTACGGGGTTAGTTCGGTTACGGGGTTTGCGGCTCACGCGGTGGCCGCTCACGCCGCCTTGACTTCGATTCGCCGCGGCTCTGGCGGACGTTTCTTCCCCAGGGTCAGGCTGAGCACGCCATTCGACACGGTCGCGTCTACCGATTCCGGATCGAACGCGTTCGGCAGTCTGAAGGCTCGGGTCAGTACGACATCACGGTCTGCCTCGGCGCGTGTCGCCCGCAGTTCGAGCGAACCGTCGTTCATCGTCACCGATACGCCCTCGTGGTTTACGCCAGGGATATCCACGACGATTCGGTAGTCGTTATCACCTTCGTAGACATCGGCTGCAGGCCGCATCTCCACGCTGGGACGTTCAGTCTCGGTTTGGTTGGTTTCAGTCATCGATAATCTCCTGTGTTGATTGTTTCACTGGCTTGGCTCAGTGAGTCTTGACGGGGATTTGGAGGGGCTTGGGAGCGGCACGCTTGGGCAGCTTCAGCGTCAAGATGCCGTCCTTCATTTTGGCTTCGATGCCCTCGCGGTCGATCTCCTTGCCTAGGCGGTAGGAGCGGCTGAACTCGAGTTGTGGACGCTCACGGTGCGTTGCACGATAACCTTCGGGGGCTGCTACCTCGCGCTTACCCTTCACCGAGAGCACACCGTCTTCGACTTCCACGCTGACGTCCTTGTCGGAAAGTCCGGGAAGCTCGACGGTCAGAACGAATGCGTTGGCCTCTTGGTCGAACTTCAACTCGGATGGACCTCGCCCGGAACGTCGGGTCCACGGATCCAAGTCTCCGAGCAGTCGATCGATGTCCGCGAACAGACTGCCGCTGTGGGGCCAGCCCCAGGAACCTTCATCAAAATGCCTCAACAGTGCGTGCATGATTACCTCCGTGCCGCTAGTGCGGCGGTCAATACCGCGCGACTGCGCGGCAGTTCGTTTCACCCGAGGTCGAGTAGGAGCCTCCGGGGTTAGTCAGCAAGGTGAGTCGCTCCCGAGGGCTGTCAACCCGAGCGTCGAAATCGATCGAAGGCCCGCGCTTCAGCGACGGTGAAATTCGTCAAGAACGCCGTGATTTTCGGCGTTCAGGCCGCGTTGCTCACTCTTCGGAAGGTGTGTCGGTGGCGTGCAAGAAGCACCGTGCCTGGCTCGAACCAGCCGGGTACATCGGAGGCACTTCGGTTGGGCAGCGGTCGAACACCTTCGGACAGCGTGTGTGAAAGCGGCATCCCGGCGGTGGCTTGGCGGGGCTCGGCACGTCGCCGAGCACGTGCGCTTCCAGTCGTCGTTGTTTGGGATCGACGGATGGAATACTCGCCAGCAGGCCTTGGGTGTACGGATGTTGCGGGTTGGCGAACAGCTCGGCGGTTGGGCCCTGTTCTACAATTTGACCCACGTACATCACGCTGACGTCGTCCGAGAGGTAGCGAACTACGGACAAATCGTGGGTGATGAACAGGAACGCGAGCCCGAGCTCCGTCTGGAGATCTGCCAGCAAGTTGAGGATCTGCGCTTGAATGGACACGTCGAGAGCGGACACTGACTCGTCGAGGACGATGAGCTCGGGGTCGACGGACAGAGCGCGCGCGACGCCGATGCGCTGGCGCTGGCCGCCCGAGAACTCGTGTGGGTAGCGGTCCATGTGGCTTGGATCGAGACGCACTTTTTCCAGCAGCTCCGCCACGCGTTCGCGGCGCTCTTTGGCGTCCTTGCCGATGCCGAACGATTCCATGCCTTCGGTCAAGATGTCGCGAACTCGCATGCGCGGGTCGAGGGACGTCATCGGATCTTGAAACACCATCTGTAGGCGTCTGCGAACCTGCCGCAGGTCTTCGCTCGGAAGACTCAACAAGTCCTTGCCGCGAAACCTGACTTGTCCGCCGTTGGGTTCCACGAGGCGCAAGAGCGAACGCCCGACGGTGGTCTTGCCGCAGCCGGACTCACCGACCAGGGCCATGGTCTTGCCCGGATAGATGTCGAAACTCACGCCGTCGACCGCGCGCACGTGCCCCACTGTTTTGCGTAGCAACCCCGATTTGATCGGAAACCAGGTTTTCAAATCGCGAACGGAGAGCAGTGGCTCCCGTGCGTTCGTTTGTTTGGTGTCGTCGGTGCTCATCGTTCGAGCTCCTGACGGACGTAGTGGCAGTGCGTGGCGTGGGTTTCGCTGAGTTGCGTCACTCCGGGCACCACTTCGTCGCAGACGTCGAGGCGCTTGGGGCAGCGCGTACAGAAACGGCAGCCCTTTGGCCACTGGTGCGGCTGCGGGACGACCCCTGGGATCTCGTGCAAACGTTGTCCGTGAAGGGAGCGACTCGGCATCGCCGCCAAGAGCCCCTGGGTGTAGGGGTGTTGAGGGGTGCCCAAGACCTCGTCTCGCGTGCCAATCTCGATCAGTCTGCCCGCGTACATGACGGCGACGCGATCGGCGAGCTCGTTGACCACGCCGAGGTCGTGGGTGATCAACAGTACACTGGTCTCGAAGTCGCGTCGTAACTCGCGCATCAATTGCAGAATTTGCGCTTGAATGGTGACGTCCAGCGCGGTGGTGGGCTCGTCGGCGATCAAGAGTTTCGGTCGCGTCGAGAGCGCCATCGCGATCATCACGCGCTGTTTGAGACCACCCGACAGTTGGTGGGGGTAGGCGTCCAGTCTAGCTTCCGCGTCGGGGATCCCCACGCGCCCGAACAACTCGAGCGTACGTTCGCGCGCGGCTTGTTTGCTGATGTCTTCGTGGAGGCGGATTGCTTCTACTACCTGTGCGCCGCACTTGACGACCGCGTTCAGGCTGGTCATCGGCTCTTGGAAGATCATCGAAATGCCACGCCCCCGTATCCGACGCATCTCGGGGACGGACAGGGGCAGAATGTCTTTGCCGGACAGCAACACTCGACCGTGGTCGATACGGCCCGGTCTCGGTACTAGGCGCATGAGAGAGAGTGCGGTCATCGACTTGCCGCAGCCCGACTCGCCCACGAGCGCGAGCACCTCGCCCTTGCCTACTTCGAAGCTGACGCGATCTACGATCGGCACGCGCCCGTCTTCGCTGGAGAACGGGGCCTTCGTGGGGAAGCTCGTCCTCAGCTCGTCGACGACTAACGTGGCGCTCACGACGGATCCTCGAGGGTCTTGGGGTCGAGCGCGTCTCGAATCGCGTCACCTATCAGGTTCATCGACAACAATAGTCCAAACATCGAAACGAACGCGGCCGTGATGTTCCACCAGATGACGGGTTCACGCGCCAGCTCGTCCTTGGCTTGCGCGATCATCTGACCCCAGCTGCCTTCCACGCCGATCAGCAGCCACGACAAGATCGCCTCCGAGATGACGAGCCCCGAGAACATCAGCACGAACGTGATCACGACGAGATGCAGCAGGTTGGGCAAGATGTGTTTCAAGATGATCTTGCGTTCGGACACGCCCATCAGTCTGGCCGCGTGCACGTAGTCGAGCTCGCGCAGCTTGAACGTCTCGCCGCGGGCGACACGACAGAAGCTCACCCAACTCGTCACCGCGAGCGCCAAACACACCTGCCACGTACCCTTGCCGAGCACCAAGATCAAAGCGATCAGCAGTAGCAGGCCCGGAATCGAGGCCAACGTCGAGACCACGAAAAACACCGCGTCGTCCACCCAGCGCCCGAAGTAGCCCGCGGCCACGCCGAACAGCAGCGCTAGGGGAATCGCGATCAAACTCGTCAGACCACCGATCAGCAAGGCGACACGAGCGCCCTTCAAAGACAAGAACAAGACGTCGCGGCCGAGTTGGTCGGTGCCGAGCAGGTGGGCACCCGGATGGTTCAGCTCGGAGTGGTCGTAGAACTCCTTGGTCGCGAGCGGCGCTGAATAGCTCTTTTCGTGGGAGTCTTCGAACAAGCGTTCGAGAATGCTCTGGGGGTTGTGCGCGGCCACCACGTCTTCTCCGCCCGTTCCCCCGACCCACGCAATCGAGTCGAGGAGCGCGACGAAGACGTACAGCCCGAGCACGCAGATCGCCCACTTGCGCTGTCGCCACACGCGTTGCACGGCCGCCAGCCACAGTTCGTTTTGGCGTATCCAACGCGTCAGGAAGAAACTCCCGACGAACAGCAGTAGAACTGTCGTGTTGCTGAAGTAGTGCCAGTTGTCTTCGAAGAAGGTGGAGGGGCCGCGGCTTGCAGGTTCTGACTCTCCGCCAGTCACGGAAATGCCGACGACCACCGCCAGCAGTGCGGCGAGCCCGGCGTAGAGCCAGTTGCGGCTGAGCTCGGTGCTGCCGCCTGCGCTGTGGTCTTCGAAGCGAATTCGCGGGTCGACTAGCGTGTAGCTGATGTCCGTCAGGATCTGCCCACCGATGAACGCCAGCGCGCCGATGTACACCATCGTTCGCAACACGGAAAAGTCGTTGCTCTGAATCGCGTCGAAGGTGACGGAGCCCAAACCCGGAATGCCGAAGAAGGCTTCGAGCAGCAACGAGCCCGTGAACAGGAACGGAATCGAGATGACGACATTGGTCAGGATGGGGATGAGCGAGTTGCGCAGGACGTGGCTTACCATCACCCGCCATTCGCCTGCGCCCTTGGCTCGCGCGGTGCGCACGTAGTCGCGGTTGACCTCTTCGATGAACACGGTGCGATAGAAGCGCACGCTGCTGCCGAAGGCGCTGACCACGCCGACCAGGATCGGCATTGCTAGAAATCTCACGACCACGTCAGGTGACGGATCGTAGCCAGAGAAGGGAAACCAGCGCAGCAGTTTGGCGATCAAGTACTGAGCCCCGATGATGTAGAGCAGGATCGGCACGCTCATCGCCAGCACGCACACGAACACGCCCGCCACGTCGATGTACGTCGCTCTGAAGAACGCCACGAACAACGCGAGTGCGATACCTATCACCAAACCCATCGCGAACATCGGTAGCGTGAGCGACAAACTCGGTACCACGCCGTCTTTCAGGCGGTCGACGATCGGCGTGTCGTCCGCATCACTTCGACCGAAGTCGAAGGTGAGCATGCTGCGGTAGTGGTCGACCAGAATGTTGTCCGTGGGCGCTTCGAGAGACGGCCACTTGGGCTTGTCGTAACCGTGGTTGACCTTCCATTGTTCGATCACGCTGACGCTGACTTTGTCACCGAGCGCGCGGCGAGCGATGTCGTCGGGCTCGGTGATCGCGAAGAACAGCAGGAACAACAGGAAGAGCACGCCAAGCACGGTGACGACGCCATAGGCCAACCTGCGAACGATGTAGGCAAACATACTTCGACTATTGCCTCTCTCTGAAGAAGGTTCGCACTCCTGGCGTCACCACTGCGACGAACGCGAGCAGCAATGCAAACAGTGGCCACATCACGGGCTCGTTCCACTCATCACGCTTCTTGGCACGCTCCTCGGGGTCCAGGTCACGATACTTGGCGAGCTGAATCGAGAGCCCAGCTGGCTTGACGTTGTGAAGCCACGAGTGAAAGAGCGTGTAGCTCTCGCTGTGGAAGAGTTCGATCCAGGGGCGTTCGTGTTCGATGATCGAGACCATCTCGCGAATCGTGGCATGGCGCGCGGGGTCGTTGGGGCGCGCTTTCATCTCGAGGAACAGTTCGTCGAACCTGGCGTTCTTGAACTTCGAGCTGTTGGGGTGAGGAGCGCTCTTCGACCACAGCAGGAACAAGAAGTTTTCCGGGTCGGGGTAGTCGGCAACCCAGCCCCACATGAACAGCTGGTAGGCGTTGCGCCGCATCTTGTCTTGGAACTGGTTGTAGCTGGTGGCGTCGACGATCACGTCGAGCCCGAGCTGACGCCAACCCCTGACGAAAAACTTGTAGCGCAGGAGCGCGCTGGGGCTGGTGCTCGGCGTGTCGAAGCTGATGCGCAGTGGTTTACCCGTGTCGGGGTCGACGCCTCCCGGGTAACCCGCGTCGGCCAGCAGCTGTTTTGCGCGCTCGATGTCGACCTTTGCGCGGTAGGGGTTTTGGTAGTCGGCGTCGTAGCCGAAGATGCCCGGTGGTAGCGGTGATTGTGCTGGGATACCCCGGCCGTTGGCGAACACCCGGGTGTACTCGCGCACGTCGACCGCCAAGCTCATGGCTTGACGTAA
The DNA here is from genome assembly GCA_965651905.1 of uncultured bacterium. Taxonomy (GTDB): domain Bacteria; phylum Myxococcota_A; class Polyangia; order Polyangiales; family Polyangiaceae; genus SZUA-265. The sequence continues at coordinate 8,628 of CBFGUG010000004.1, forward strand.
CTTGCGCGAACGGTCTCCGCCTGGCAGGCCCACCTTCGGGTCTGCCATGTTGAAGCCGAGGTAATAGATGTCGGGCACCACCGACTTTTCGAGACTCATGCCCAGCTCTTGCATCTCGGGGGAGAGCGCGTCCTGCTGGACGACCATGTCGAAGCTCTCGGTTATGATGGCTGAAGCGTCGTAGTAGCCTTGAAGGAACTTGCCGAAGCGGGGGATGGCTTCTTTCTCGCGCCGCATCTCGATGCGGTCGATGAATGGCAGTGGTTTACCCGCGGCTGCTAGTATCTCTGCGCTGTCCCCGGGCTCTCCCTCGCTGGGGTATACGGTGCCCGGCGCTTTATCCTCGGGGTGGCGTGCTCCGTACCAGTTGGGGTTCTTGTCGAGCACCATGTGTGACTGCTTTTCGTAGCTAGTCAGCACGTACGGACCTGAGCCCACGGGGTGATCGGCGAGCGGCGGACGGCCTTCCTTGCCGTCGTAGTACTCGACGGCTTCCCAGGGCACGGGAGTCGTGAACGGCATCGCAAACCAATAGAGGATTTGCGGATACGGCTCTTCGAGTACGATTTCGAGGGTGAGCGGGTCAGGTGTACGGATGCCCTCGATACCGCCGACGGCCAGGTACTGCTCGCGGATGTTGAGCTTTTCGAACTCGGGATCGGCTGCTGGGGAGCCCGTCTGGTCATCATGCGCGTCGTGATCTTCGCCGTGGTCGTGCCCGCCCGCTGCGCTGGTCCCCAGTTTTCGAGCCAGTCGTTTGCCGAAGTCACGGAAACCTTCGATCAGCACGAAGCTTTGATCTGCTGGGCTTGCCACCCGTGGATCGGCGATGCGCATCAGTTCGAACGCGAAGTCTTCGGACGTGATCTGCCGCGTCTTGCCGCTTCCGCTGAGTGCGAAACACGGGTCGTCTTGAAACAGCAAATCGCGACGCAACTCGAAGCGATACTGTACGCGGGTGCCGTCGAGCGGTTGTGGCTCGGGAACTTTGGTCGCGAGCCCCGGGATCAACTCGTAAGGGCGTTTGAGGTAGTGGTACTCGAGCAGCGTATCCATCACCTTGCCCGTGATCTCGTGCTCGTTGACCGAGTACGCGACGGCGGGGTCGAGGGTCTTCGGCGCTTCGGTGAAGGGTTGATACAGGATCTTCTTGTCCGAGTCCGCCGACGGATACGGGTTGTTCGTGCAACTGAGCGTTGCGAGGAGCACTCCGAGGAGCCACGCGAGCAGTTTGCTCATCTCTCGATCGGTTCCCGTCATTCCAATTGCCGCCAAGTCAGTTGCCGCCGAAGAAGAAGTCGCCGCCGACGCCGAGACTCAGCACGGTGTGCCCCGGATCGTCGTCGATGTCGAGCTTGCCCGGGCCTTCTACCGCACAGTCACTTGCGACCGAGTACTCGACCGAGCCTGCGGAGCCGAGTTGCCAGGTGAAGTATGGGGTCAGATGCAGGAGACGGCGTCGAACGGGCACGTTCAACCCGAGGCTGAGGCGCGCGGCGAGGCCGCCCGTTTGCACGTCGGCGGCGCAGCTGCCGCCCGCAGCGACGCTCAGCTCGGTGGCGTACGCGACCCGGTGAAAGCCGACGCCGAGTTCGGCGAAGCCCCCGAACTTGCCGCGCTCGGTTCCGCCCATCACGGCAAGGCCGAGGGTAGCGGCGTTGGGTTTACCAGGCGCCGCCGTGACGAGACCGCTCGCGAGGCCCGAATCCCCCTGAAAGGTGTCTTCGGCGTCACCCAAGGGCTGCGCGTTGAGGAACGCGAACACGCCCCAGCGATTCAGAAAATGCGCGCCCATGCGCAACTCCAACTCGCCCCCAGTGGTCGCAACGTCGGGGAAGCGAACGGCCTCTTGGCGCTGTGGATGCGCTGCCTGCCCGGGCAAACGCCCCGCAGGCGCAGCGATCCCGAGGCGTAGTCCGATCAAGAAGGAAACGCTGTCTAGCGAACGTTGTCGTTCTGCCGTGGGAGGCGTGTCGACGTCGACTTCGGCTTCCCTGGCGGATGGGTCGCTTGCCTCAGCTTCTGCGGGAGTCAGGTTGATGCTGACCTCAACCAGCTCGCCTTCGGGCACGTCGACTCGCTCGCTGTGGGGTGCGTAGCCGTCCGCGCTCACGCTGAGCGTGTGATGCCCAGGATTGATCAGCCGTTTGATTCCGATCGCGGCACTTGGCACGTCTTCGCCGTCGACGCGGAAGCTGAGGTTCGGCGCGTCCGTCGGGACCACGCGCACGAGCAAACTCGGGATGCGCGGTTCGAGTTCACGTAGTTCGCGTGTGCTGTCTTGCACCGCGCGTTCGAACGCGTCAGGCGCGTCGGCTGGCAGTTGGGTCTTGCTCAGGTTTCGGTACGATTCCGCGGCCAGGATCAGCTGACCGAGCTCGGCTTGGCAGCGCGCGATGTACAGCACGTGAACGGGAGCGTCGTACAGCGCTTGGGCACGCTGCATCTTGTCGAGGGCTTCCGCGAAACGCTGCTCGCGAAAGAGCTTGATGCCCTCGGTAGCGGCGGTGCGTGCAGTGGCTTTGTTGGCCGCTTGGGTACCAGTGGACGCACTGGCAGCGTTTTGGGCTTCGGAAGTTGCGGTACCGCCTGAATCACTCGCGGATTCACCCGACGGCGACTCGGACTGCTGCGCTTGCGCTTCAGAGGGTTGTGCCCGGGCTTCGAGCGGCTGCGCCAAGGCGCCTATCGCCGTCAGTGCCGCCGAACCGCGCACTAGCCAGCCTTTCCGCGCGCGAAGAAAGCCTGCCAATCCCATCTGCGCCAGCTGGAGTACGAAGCGGTCTCGCAAACGTCAAGCAATCCCGGACGGTAGCGCGCCTACAGCGGCCTACCCTAAGCTGGGCGGCAGCCTTCTTCTGCCGTCGCGCATCCTGCGGCGCGGCGCGGCGAGATGGTCCTGTCGAGGGCCTTCCGATGCCATTCGGGTTGCGATACATACGTGCCACCCGGCGAGCTTCGGGTTGATCCAACGACTTTTGACGAGGGACGAGAGATGAAAATGCAATTTTCGAAGAGTGTCGCATCGGCGGCGGCGGCCGGGTTGCTAGGTGTGGCGTGTGGCGGCGGTGGTGCGGAGCCAGCGACGCCAGATCCGGCGGCCGCAGCGGCGGAGTCGAGCGACGCTGCTGAAGAAGCGCCCGACGACACCATGGACGAGTTGGACGAAGGCGACGAGGAGATGGATGATGCCGATGCTGCTGGCGACGCCGCAGAAGCGAAAGACTGCTGCAAGGGATTGAACGAGTGCAAAGGCAAGGGCGGCTGTAAGGTCGCGGGCACGAACGACTGCAAAGGCATGAACGAGTGCAAGGGACAAGGTGGCTGCAACCACCACTGCCCAGGTGCCTGAGCCCCAGGCTCATCTAGCTGGCTTGGCGCCTGCGCGAATGCGTTGCAGCGGTGTGTTGCCGATCACGTTTCGCAGGCGCTGAAGCGTCCCCTCGTCGAAGTTGCCGCGGGGCAACATGACGGCTTCGCGACGTTGCACGACCACGCGCAAGCGTCCGCTGCAGCGCGACTTGGCGAAGATGTCGCAAATGTCTCGATGCAGCGCGTGAGGCATTCGTCCACGCACGAAGTGCGTGTTGCCGTCGCTCACGTCCAGCACGAACAACTCCGTCGAGCGACGGATCACGATCGCGAGCGGCACCATCGCCAGCAGAAACAGCACGATGGGCACGAGCGTCGTCATGCCCTCGTTTCAGCACACTTGCCGCGTGGTGCGCTACCCCGACGGGCGCGCGACGTCAGTACGAGCAACGACGCACAGCTCGTAGAGGGAGACGGGCGGGGACGCAGCCCGACTCCCCCAAAGAAAACGAACCTCACATGTCGAGGGTGAAGGAGTCGACGGAGAAGTTCGCGTTCGCTTCCCAGATCTCGAAGCCCGCTTGCACGCCGAGCAAGTAGCTCGAGTCCGAGATGTAGCCGCGGCTCACCGAGTCGTCGAGGAACGCTTTGATGTCGATGGTTGCCGACGTGGTGTTGGTCGCTCGGATGTAGCTGACCGTGTTCCAGCCGCCGCCGTTGGGGCCGTACCACACGTCCCATTGCACGCCGTCGACAGTGATCGGTGCGTTCAGGTTGCTGCCGATCGGCGTGGTGTCGCGGTAGTTGAGCCAGATCATGTGCTCGAGCATGTCGTTCGTGGTGGTGCCTGCAGTCGGCGATGGTCCGAGCCACGAGTCGTAGGAGACGTTGTATCGACCCGCGCCCGGCACCGTGAAGCTCATGCTCGACGTGGCGGAGGCGATCGCCGAGACCTGTCGCGCGGACTGGTAAGCGCCGTAAAACGCACCATCGACGTGCCAGCCGTAGAGTACTGAAGGATACGAGCCGGGCGCGCCACCCGTCGGGATGTTGGAGCTCACCTCGGTGAGCTCGAAGCCGACGGTGCTGCCGTTGTCCCACTTGGCGGTGATGCAGTGGTTGGCGCCGTTGTAACGATTGTTCTGGATGGCGAAGGGGCCGACGTTGTTGATCACGTCGTACTGGCCGCACACTGCCGAGCCGTAGTTGGCGACCGCGCCGCCACCGCCGCCACCCACGGGCGCACTGCCGTCGGTGATGGGGGTGATGCTTTCGATGCAGAAGCCGTAGTTGGCCTCCGATTCGCCACCGACCACTTGGATTTGGATGTCGTAGATGCCGCTGGGGTTGGCGAGGCAGTCGTCGCCCGTGCACGCGTCCCAAGCTTCGGGAACCAGCGCGTCGGCGATCAGTACGTCGAATTCACCAGCGCCCGGTACCTCGACGAAGGGTGACGGGCCGTCGGGTTCTGCGACGCGGGTGAACGCGACGCGAATCGGTAAGCCGTCGGTGTCGCCGCTGATCACGATGTGAAAGCCGAGCACGCCGTTGGCTGCTGCATCGTAGGCCATCTTGACCGAAGCTGCGCCGTCCGCGCCTTCGCCACTCTCGTTGAGTCCGAACCCCACACCCGCGCCCCACGCGGCGTAGGTTTCGTCTTCGGTGGTGTTGCCCGCCAAACAAATGCCAGCGCCTGCCATGAATGGCAGCTCGCCGTCGGTGCAGCCGCTCTCGTTGACGCCGTCGTCGTAACAGTAGAACGCGCCTTGGATGCCGACGTTGTTGCACGCGCTGGCAACCCAACCCGTGTCGTCGATGGGGATCGTCGATAGGTCGGAGTTGGCGCAGGTTACCGAACCGCCGCCTCCAGCCGTGCCGCCCGTGCTACCCGTGCCGCCGCCAGCGGTTTCGCCGCCCGCGCTACCCGTGCCGCCGCCAGCCGTGCCCGTGTCGCTACCCGCGGCTCCGCCCGCTTGTCCTGTCGTCGCGCCGCCCGCCGTGCCCGTGTCACCCCCGACGGCTCCTTGACCTGCGGTGTTGTTGCCTGTGGCTCCAGCGCTGCCTTGGCCAGCCGTACCCTGACCCGCCGTGCCCTGGCCAGCTGTGCCCTGACCTGCCGTACCCTGTCCGGGTGTCGTGTTCGTGCCGCCAGCGCTGTTGTTGCCACCGACACCGCTGCTGACGTTGGAGGGGGAGTCTGGCGACGAGCAAGCGACGCTGCTGACTGCTGCCAAGAAAACCCCTACCACCAAGTTCGACTTGTTCATGCTGCGTTTGACCCTTGTTATCCCAGTTCCAGAAATTGGCCTGACCCGCAGTCGCGCCTGAGAGGCGCCGTCGGGTGTGCCGGGGAATCGAAACTGGACAATAGCAGCGCGCCTAGACCTGTCGCGATTCGCGAGGTGTTTTCCTGCGGCTGCGATCCCGTCGTGTTCGCGCGGCGAGTTAGCATTTCAGTATCGACACAAGGCTCGCGCCGCAGTTGAGAAGGAAGCGCTTCTAACCGTGTTTTGATGAATTTCACGACGCGCGTTGCACCACCGTGGGGCTGTTGCGCGTCGAGGCTGCGTTGGATTGAACTAGAGCGCGGGTGTGATCTCCGCTTTCCGTCGTGCCTCGGCGCGTTCATCTCGTGCGAGATGAAGCGTCGCGACGTCGAGCGGAGCGAACGGCGGCGCGTTGGCTCCGCTCTGGGCGTGGACGTGGCCTGAGCTGGCGGCACGTTGCGGCTTTGGGACCAGCCTTCTCACGGAGAGGGTAAGGCTTTCGCGGCTTTCCGAGCTCTGCGCTAGCTCGACCGGCCCGTCGGCGTCGGAGGCTGAGTGCCGCTCCCGAAGGTCGGACATTTCCTCGGGTGACGGCTGCCTCGATCTCACGGCAGCTTGGACTACAAGTGCGGCGTGTTCGCCGCCGTCGCCGTCCCCGCACCTCTCGCAAGAGCGTTCAGCTACGCCGTGCCTGAGGATCTGCGCGATCGCGTGGTGCCGGGCGCCCGCGTGCTCTGCGAGTTCGGCAGGCGCAAGGTGATGGGCGTCGTCGTCGAGACCACGACGGACGTCCCCGACGTCGAACCGAGTCGTATCAAGGCCGTGCTGGCGACGCTCGACTCGGAGCCTGCGCTGCCGCGCGAGCTGCTCGAATTTCTGAGGGAGCTGTCGCGTTACTATTTGGCGCCCATCGGGGATGTGTTGCGCTTGGCGCTGCCTGCGGTGCAACGCGGGCAAGTGGATGCGTCGGCGGAGCCGCTGCTGGCCGAAGTGTCGGGCCTGCAGGCGGTAGGACGGACCGTGCAAGTGGCCGTGAGCCGTTTTTCCGAAGCGCAGCCTGGGGAAGCCAAGCTGCGCGGACAGGCGGCGCCCTTGCTCGCCTCTTTGCGCGAGTCAGGTGAACAAAGTGTCGTCGATCTCCAGCAGCGGTTTTCCAACGCGCGCGCAGTGGTGCGGCGTTTGGCGGAGCTCGAGCTGGTCGAACTCGTGCAACGGGTTGCCGATACGGATCCGTTCTTTCGCGGGGATGCGCCGCGCGACGAGCCGCGACAGCTCAACGAACGCCAGCGTAGCGCGGTGGAGGCGATCAACGCGGCGCTGGATGCGCGAAGTGGTCGCGCGTTCCTGCTCCAAGGCGTGACCGGATCGGGAAAAACCGAGGTGTATCTGCACGTCGTCGAGCGAGCCATCCAGCTAGAGCTCGGGGTGATCGTGTTGGTTCCCGAAATCGCGCTCACGCCGCAGCTCGTCGCGCGCTTTCGCGCACGTTTCGGCGATCGCATCGCGGTCTTGCACAGTGGTCTATCACCCAGCGAGCGCACCAAGATGTGGCAGAGCTTGCGTGACGGCCGCGTGCGCATCGCCATCGGTGCGCGCTCTGCGTTGTTCGCGCCCGTGTGTGATCTGGGCTTGATCGTCGTCGACGAGGAGCACGATTCGTCGTTCAAGCAGGAAGAGGGCGTGCGCTACCACGCGCGCGACATGGCGTTACTCAGAGCCCATCGTACGGGCTCGGTGTGTGTGCTCGGCTCTGCGACGCCGTCTTTGGCGAGTGAAGCCCTGGTGCGCAAGCAGAGCATCCAGCGCTTGCTCCTTCCTGAACGTGCCGTGGCAGGTGCGCGCTTGCCTGAAGTGGAAATCGTCAACTTGAGAAACGTCGGCCCGGGGCCCACGGGACACAAGCTTTTGAGTGTGCGTTTGCACCGCGAACTCGAGCTCGTGCTCGAGCAGCGACGTCAAGCGATTCTGTTTCTGAATCGACGGGGGTTTGCGCCGAGCCTCGTCTGTGAGTCGTGCGGAACGGTCGCAGAGTGCCCGAACTGTTCGGTGGCGCTGACCATGCACAAGAGCCAAGGCGAGAAGCTGCGCTGCCACTACTGCGACTACGTGACCTCGGTCGACATGAGCTGCCCCAAGTGCAAGGCCACGCGCTGGGCTCGCGAAGGGGCGGGCACGGAACGCATCGAACACGCGCTCGCGGAAGCATTCCCCGAGGCTCGCATCGCGCGGCTCGACCGCGACGTCGCGGCGGGGCTCAAGAGCGAACGGATCTTGGACAAGATGCGTGCGGGTGAGGTGGACATCCTGGTCGGAACGCAAATGGTGACCAAAGGCCACGACCTACCGAACGTCGCGCTGGTGGGAGTACTCAACGCGGACGCAGCACTGTCCATGCCAGATTACCAGGCCTCGGAGCGTACCTTTTCGCTGTTGGTTCAGGTGGCGGGGCGTGCGGGCCGCGCAGACACGCCCGGCAAGGTCGTGATCCAGACCAGAAACCCCGACCACCCGGCGATCCGCCATGCCGTGCAGCACGACCACGCGGGCTTCGTCGAGCAAGAGCTCGAAGACCGCGTGGAAGCTCACTACCCGCCGCACATGCGCTTGATGATGATCCGCGTCGATAGTCTCGACGAGCGGCTGGCGCACCAGCATGCGCTGCGCGTGGCCGAGCTGGCGCGCCGAGTGTGCAAGGCAGACGCTGAAGTGCTCGGTCCGAGTCCTGCGCCCATCGTGCGCGTGCGCAATCGCTATCGCTATCGCTGCATCCTGCGCGCGGCCAAGCGTGCGCCGCTGTACCACGCGGCCCACGTGATTGAGGGCATGAAGGTGGACCGCCGCGTGCGCGTTGCCATCGACGTCGACCCGGTGAGCATGTTGTAACCTGCGCGGAACCCTCGAAGAATGTCGGGCGAAGTCTACAAAGGATCGTTCAGCGGAACGATCGAACAATGGGCGCTGGGTTATCTGCGCGCAGATCAATTGGCGTACAAGTGTGCGCCGCCGCCACCACCCGACCACTTCGACGCCGAGTTCGTGCCCATCGACGTTCGCGACCCCGGGAGGCCACGTGAGCTCAGCGTGTCCTTCGACAAGCCTCGAACCGCCACGGCCGCGGCGATGAGCGCTCCGAAGAGTCGCGCACGTTTGATTCACAAGTTCTGGCACCACGAGCTGCAAGCTGCGGAGCTCATGTGTTGGGCGCTGCTCAAGTTTGCGCGAGCTGAAGAGCCGTTTCGTCGTGGGCTGCTGCGGATTTGTGGCGACGAGCTGCGCCACATGTCGCTCTACCAAGAGCACATCGAGCGCCTGGGATATTCGCTCGAGGATTTTCCAGTGAGAGACTGGTTTTGGGAACGCGTGCCCAGCTGTGATAGCCCGTTGCAGTTCGTCGCGCTGATGGGGATGGGGCTGGAAGCGGCCAATCTCGAGCACACGGAGCGTTTCGCGCAGTGGTTCGACCGCGCGGGTGACGCTCAAGGTGCGGAGCTACAGCGCCTCGTCGGTCGTGAGGAAATCGCTCACGTGCGCTTTGGAGTCGAGTGGTTCCGTACCTGGTCGGGGACGGACGACTTTCAGAGCTGGTCCGAGTGTTTACCAAAGCCGCTTACGCCGCTGTTGATGCGCGGCAAGACGATCAACCGAACCGCGCGCCGCGCGGCGCGCATGAGTGAGGCGTTCATCGACGATCTGAGCGCGTGGCAGCCGGAAAAGTATGGTCGGCACTAGACGCGGTCACGACCGGGTCTGGTGGCTGAACCTCGACGCGGACGTCGAGTTGGCGCGGCCCGAAGGTTACCTGCCCAAACGCGCACTGCTGGAGCAGGCTGCGCGCCAGCAGCCGCTGCTGGATGGATTGACGCTCGGCGAGCCGCAGATCGGTTTCCAGTCGCAGGGCGCGACGTCCGCAGCCCGAAGTGACGAACGTGATGTCGTCTGTTGGTGTCCGACGCCCCTTGCTCTGCGAACACTTGCCGCCCGCGGCTACGCTGCGCCTCGGGCGCCTTCGCTGAGTACATTGCAGCGGGTGAATCATCGTCGGTTTCTATTCGAACTCATCGAGCCGACGCCAACTCGGCGTTGGGTGGACGGGCCGCAAGACTCGTCGTGGCTCGACCAACTGCCGCCCAGCGGGGTGCGTCTCAAGCGTGGTTTCGGCTTTGCGGGGCGCGGGCAGCGCGTCGTTCGCCCCAACCCTTCCGCAGACGACTTGCGCTGGGTCGAGGACAGTCTGCGCGATGGGCTGCTATTGGAGCCTGAGCTCGACGTTCGTTGTGAGCTGTGCGTCCACGGGCTGCTCGACGACGCGGGGGACCTGTTCGGAAGTCCGTGTGTCCAGACGTGCGATCGCTGGGGCAGGGTGAGCGCGGTCGTGGTGGCCACCCTCGACCAGGCGCAGGAGAGAGAGCTGCTGGACGCCACCGCCGTGGTGGCTTCCTCCTTGAAGCGCGCGGGCTACTTCGGGCCGTTTGGCGTCGACTTTCTAGTCTCGGACACCACGGGTACACGCCTGACGCAGCTCAGCGAAGTCAACGCCAGGATGACGCTCGGGTGGTCGGTGGGAATGGGGCTGCAACGCGAAACCGCACTTCGGCGCCTGTGCGGCGCAGACAACCTCGGAGCACAGCTGCTATGACGCGCGTGCGATATCCATGACCGAGTCCAAGAAAAACGGGGACGTCGATTCAGCAGACGAGGTCGAGTCCGTCCCCTCGAAACAGGCGGACGTCGAACCGCCTGTGGTCGCCGCACCGAGCCCAGCGCTGCCGCAACCTCCAGCTGCGCCGAAGCGCGACGCTGGCGACCGCGTTGCGAAGCAACCAGCTGTAAGTCTCGAGGACGCCTACCGCCCCACGGACCCGGGGGTCGCGTACGGGGACACGAGGCCGCCACCTGGGTTCGGTTCGCATGCCCCCCAAGAGGTCCCGGTCGCTGCCAGAGTGGTGGGCGCCAAAGACGAAGTCTCGCAAGCGCCCCGCACTTGGGCGTCGGGCGAGGTACCGCAGGCTGCCGCAACGGATGTGGAAGCAGCGCCCGGGGCCGTTTCGGTTCAGAGCGTGCCTGGCGGCACGGGACCCGTCGCTTGGTTTCGTCGCTGGCTTGCCCGACGGCAGCGTGCAGCGGAAGTCAGCCAGACGTCGGCCGTCGTCGGGATGATGATCGTCACCAGCTTGGTGATGGTGCTCTGGAACCTGCAAGACGCCTCTCTCGAAAACGCCAACACGGGCAGCCGCTACGCGACCATCGAGTCACTCGTCGACTACGGCACGTACCACATCGACAAGAGCCGTTACCGCGGCACCATCGACAAGAAGAAAGTCGGCAAACACTTCATCTCGTCCAAACCCCCTGCGCTGCCCACCTACGCAGCAGGGACGTATTGGGTCTTTCAGAAGCTCACGGGAAAGACGATCGCCAAGAACGAAGGCGCAGTGGTGTGGTTCGTCAGCTTGTGCACGGGCTGGCTCGCTCACCTGATCTTTCTGATCTACTTGTACCGATTGAGCAAGCTGCTGCTGCAGCGTCAGCTGGCGATCATCGGCACTGTTGCGGTGGGCTGCTTCGCCTATCTGGGCGTTGCGTACGCCACGGCCATCAACAATCACAGCATCGGCGCGAGTATCGCCCTCGTGGGGTTGTATTACGCCTATCGCGTCAGGCGTGGTCACGACGCGGGGTTGCGCCACTGGGTGTACTCTGGGCTGTGTTTCGGCTTCTTGACGGCCGTGGACTTGCCGAGTGGTGCGCTGATGGCCGCGGCGCTCGTCTACTTGGGCTTGCACGACTGGCGCAAGACTCTGCTCTTGTTCTGCCCCGCCTTGTTGCCGGGTTTGGCCGCGCAGGTGCTCATCAACTATCACATCACTGGGTCGTTGACTCCTGCCTACGACAACCCAGAGCTGAAGAACTTCGCGGGCAACTACTTCCGCACACGGCGCTCGGGCATCGATGCGCTGGACGAGCCGAAGCACATTTACGCGTTCCACGTGCTGCTCGGCCATCACGGCCTGTTCAGCATGACGCCGCTGTACGTGTTTTCTCTGTGGGAGCTCATCCGCTCGCTGCGCAAGCGCGCGCTGCGTCCCGAGGCGTTGGTCATCGGCGTGACGTGCCTGGTGATCACTGCGTTCTACATCTATCGAACGCGCAACTACGGCGGTTGGTGTGTTGGCATGCGGCACTTGGTTCCGATCATGCCCTTGCTGCTGCTTTATTTCGGGTTGTGGTTGGATCGAGTCAGACTGACCAGGACCGTGTTCGCGAGCGTGCTCGTCGCGTTCTCGGTCAGCGCCTTTCACGTGCAAGACGGACTAGGCAGCCCGTTCCAGTTCTCCGTTTGGCACAACTGGTTGGAGAACTCGCCGAATCGCGCGCGTATCGGCAAGACGTTCAACCTGCCCAAAAAAACTTCCAAGCCCAAGACGAAGAAGCGAACCCAGAGCGCCGCGGCAAAAAAAGCAGCAGCGAAACGTAAAGCGGAAGCACGCAAACGAGCCGAGCAGCGCAAAGCGAAGGCCAAACGCGAAGCGCGAAAAAAGAAGAAGGCAGTAGAGCGAGCCAACGCTCGGAAGACGGAAGACAGCAAGAGCCCTGCAGACGCCACTACGCGGCGGAACGACGAGGGCAACGAGAAGAAGTCGCCTGCAAAGCCCGAGTCTGCAAAGCCCGAACTGGGGAAACCCGCACCCGACAGAGGCGAATGACCCGGCCTCGTGGCGCGGGCGATTCCAACCACGTTCGTAAATTTGTCCTCCACTCCGCGGCGCGACTCCGCGGGAGTGGGGCCGTCGTCGACCGAGCCGTGCGCGCCCGAAAAACTTGGACGAGCGCGCCTCACGCGTGCAGCATCGGCGTCATGTCCAGTAATCGGCCATGGTTGCCGAAGGGCGTTGGTGCGTGTGCTCCCGTGCTCGTTCTGATGCTCGCGTGCGGGGGGTGCAAGTCGCCTAACAATGCACCCCAGGCGAGTGCCTCGGTTTCGACACTGACGAACCCACCGCCGCCCCGTGCTGCGGCGGAGGCTGGACGCACCGAGCTGCACCGAGTTTCGGGTGACTGGGTGCCATGGTTGCGCGCTGGGGATTACCAGCGCGCTGCCACGGGGTTCGATGCAATTTACCCCGTGCCTGACGAGCCCTTGTTGCGCCTCGCGCGGGCGAAGATGGCCATCGAACTCGGCCAGTTCGAACGCGCCGCGAAGTTGACGCTGGGGCTTGCCGAGCACTTTCCGATGTTGCGTGAAGAGATCGACGCTTGGCATTGGCGCGCGCGGGCGGAGGTGTCACCTGACCTCGAAGTGGCACGGCGTTTCGAGCAGGCCCCGTCGCTGGACGACAAGTTGCGAGCGGTCGAATTGTACTCGCAGCTAGGAGCGAGCGCCGAGGCTCGCAAGCTGATCGACGTCGTCGTGCAAAGAGCTGAGTCAGCCAAGCGTTCGGGCTTGGCCCTGGCGCGGCGCGCGCGGGCCGACATGTTGCGTGGAGGCGACGAACGTGGTGTTGCGCAATCGGATTACCGCTGGCTCGCGCTGCACGCGGCGACTGAGAGCGCCGCTGAGGGCGCGGACGAGCAGCTCGAAGCGCTGGGAGAAAAGCTCACCAAAGCCCAACGCTTCGAGCGTGCGGAGAAGTTCACGTCAGCCGGAATGATCGATGCGACCCTGCGGGAGTTGCGCTTGATGAACGATGCGCCGGGGCCTGGCCCCAGAGGAGTGGCCGTGCTCCGAACCCAGGCGTGGGCCTACTACAAGTCGCGTAGAGACTACCGAAAGGCGGCCGACCTGTTTGCTCAGTGCGCTCAGTTGGAGAGCGCGCACCGTGTGCAAGACTCGTTCTACTCCGCGCGGGCACTGTCGCGGGCGAACGAGGATGCGGAGGCGATCGTCCGCTATGAAAAGCTCGCTCGCCAGTTCCCCAGGAGCGGCTACGCCGAAGAAGCGCGCTTCCTGGCAGCGCGCTTGCATTTCGTGCTCGGTCACTGGCAGCAAGCTGAACGAGGGTACGCCGCGTACTTGGAACGCGTTCGCCGCTCCCAGGATTCTGGACGCTTCGCGGCATCGGCGCGCGAACAACAGGTGATCGCGCAACTCGCTCTAGGCCAGGGTGCAAAAGCGGAGGCAGAACTCGCGCGTGCGGTGGCTGCGACCTCCGACGGTCGCACCAAGGCAGCGCTGTCACAACTCCACTCCGTCGCGTTGCTCCAACAGGGAAAGACTGAACTGGCGGCCGCAGGATTTCGAAGAGTGATCGAAGAGCGCCCCTTGTCTCTAGGAGCGCAGCTGAGCGCCGCACGGTTGCGCGAGATGGGACTCGAGGCCCCGTTGCCGATGGGGCCGCCCACCTCCGATACCTCGAAAGAAACACCATCGGCGCTGGAGATCGAGCTACCGCACGAGGTCGAACGCCTGGCAGGCGTCGGGCTCGACGACTACGCAGAACGTCTGCTCGCGTCGCAAGAGCACGAGTTCCAGCGCGCTCACGCGCCGCGCGGTGGCGAAGCGTTGTGCCAAGCATACGGCACGCTCGCGCCTGCCCGGCAGCGCTTTCGCGTGGGGCAGCGGGTGGTGCGCGAACGCGCGTTGATGCAGCCGCTGACCACCGCGACGCGGTGGTTGTGGGAGTGCAACTACCCGAGCCCTTACCCAGAGATCGTCGAAGAACTCACGACACGCCACGATGTTTCGTCGTCACTGGTTTACGCAATCATGCGTCAAGAGAGTGCTTTCGCTCCACACGTGGGATCGAGCGCTGGCGCTGTCGGCTTGATGCAGCTCATCGCTCCTACCGCAGAGCGCGTCGCGAAGGAGTTGGGCATCAACCCCGAGACCGTCGACCGAAAAGTGCCTGCGACGAACATCGAGCTGGGGGTTTTCTACCTGGCACGCCTGCTGCGCACGTTCGATGGGAACGTCGTGTTGGCGTCGGCGGGGTACAACGCGGGACCTGGCGCAGTCAGCCGCTGGTTGGCGGTGGCGGGAGATCAGCCGCTGGACATCTTCGCCGCGTTCATTCCCTACCAGGAAACGCGAAACTACGTCCGCCGAGTCCTCGGCAACCGCGCGCGCTACGACTACCTTCAGGGAGGCGATTCAGCGGTGATCCCGCTCGAGTTGCAACTGCCCAAGCAGGTGAGCTTGGGTCGAAACGACTACTGACGAGGTGATGAGGCTCGAGTATTGCGGCTACTTCTGTGCGTCGAGATAGCGTTCGATGTTCTCGTTAATCGTTTGTAGCGTTTCTTCGTCGGAAAAGTACTGATCGAAAGCTGCGGTGGTGGTGGCGCCCAGCAGACGTTTCATCTCCGCGCTGCTTGCCTTTTCGGTGGGGATCTCTCGCCACGCTCCACCCTTACCCTTGTCGAGGAGGGCACCGCTGGCTGTCGTCACCCGAAACCCGAACACCACGTCGTAGCGCGTGAAGTCGCCGCGGTGCGGTTCGTTGGTGAAGGTCAGATCGCAGCGACGCACCTCGGCGATGACTTTCAGCTCCGCTCCCGAACCAGCGATCAAGGACTCGAGCTTGGCCGCGGCCTTCTGCTCGAACTCTCCGGGCAGTGGCTGCAGGTAGGTGTCGGACACGCCACGATCCATGACCAATGCTTCGGAGATCGGATGGTCCAGGTCCGTGCGCGGATCACTCAGTTCGAAGCTGACCGTCTTTCCGCGTAACTTCACGTCAGGATACTCGGCTGGAGCCAGACTCCCGCCACAAGCAGCACTCACGCCCCACGCCACGATTGCGGCGAGAACCTCACGCTTGCGAATCATGAACGCGAGTTTCGATGATCGGGCGGAGCCCATTCAAGCCCGATGTGACGCGCGATCGTCGCGAAATTGCCGCGAAAACCAGTCGTCGGGCCGCTGCAAGGGTTTACGAGGACCGCCGCGCATGTTACCCCTTCCCTCGTTGCGTCGTCGGGCGTGTGTTCGCGCCCGTTTGCGTGTCGTGGTGTGTGGGGCCTCTGGTCCCGCGCCAGGTGACGCGTGTTCAGGCGCCTGACAGAAGGAGCAGATTGGTCCCTATGGATTCACGTGTGTCGTCATTGACCCCAACACCCCTCAAAGACCGCCCAAACTCCCAACGGTACGGCAAGGATCCGGTCAGCGTTCGCAAGACCGACCACTACCAGGAAGAGTACATTCAGTCGTTCGTCGAGAAATGGGACGAGCTCATAGATTGGGACGCCCGCGCCGAGAGTGAGGGGCAGTTCTTCATCGATATGTTACGCGGTCGCAACAAGCAGAAGGTGCTGGATGTCGCGACGGGCACCGGGTTTCACTCTGTTCAGTTGATCAAAGCGGGTTTCGACGTGACGAGCGCCGACGGCAACGCCGACATGCTCGTGCGCGCGTTCGAGAACGGGAAGAAGAACGACGTACTCATTCGCACGGTCCACGCGGACTGGCGCTCGCTCACGAGCATCATTCACGGAAAGTACGATGCGATCATCTGTCTCGGAAACTCGTTCACCCACCTCTTTTCGGAGGCGGATCGACGTCGAGCGCTGGCTGAGTTCTACACGGCGTTGAACCATCACGGTGTGTTGATTCTCGATCAACGCAACTACGATCGGATCATCGACGAGGGCTTCTCCAGCAAGCACACCTACTACTACTGCGGTGAGAACGTAAAGGCGGAGCCCGAGTACGTCGACGAAGGACTCGCCCGCTTTCGCTACGAGTTTGCGGACGGTTCGAACTTTCACCTGAACATGTTCCCGCTGCGCAAGGATTACACGCGGCGACTGATCTCGGAGGCGGGCTTTCAGCGGATCCACACGTACGGTGACTTCGTCGAGTCGCACCAGGAACAAGCACCCGACTTCTTCATTCACGTTGCTGAAAAAACCATCGCCGAATGACTTCAGCTGAGGTGCGAACGGAAGGGCCCCCGAAAGTGGAAAGCGTAGTGGAATCGAACGGCGCGGCTGCGGTCAGCAAGATCGCCGAGCAATATTACGACAGTGACGACGCTGACCAATTCTACTTCCGTATCTGGGGCGGCGAAGACATTCACGTCGGTCTGTACGAGTCGGCGCAGCAGCCAGTTCGGGAGGCCAGTCGACGCACCGTGGAGGCGATGATAACTCAGCTCGGTGAGCTGTCGCCTGGCACTCGCGTGCTGGACATCGGTGCTGGTTACGGTGGCGCTGCTCGACACCTCGTGCAGCGCCGCGACTGCCACGTAACCTGCCTCAATCTCAGCGAGACACAGAACCAACGCAACCGCGAACTGACGAGTGCAGCTGGGCTTTCCGATCGCGTGTCGGTGGTCCACGGTAATTTCGAAGAGATCCCGTTCGAGCCGGGGCAGTTCGACGTCGTTTGGTCGCAAGATGCAATTTTGCACAGTGGTGATCGCGAGCGCGTGCTCGACGAAGTTCGACGCGTCTTGCGACCGGGGGGAACGTTCATTTTCACGGATCCGATGCAGGCCGACGATTGCCCTGCTGGCGTCCTCGGATCGGTGCTCGAGCGCATCCACCTAGACACGCTCGGGTCGTTTGCGTTCTACCGCGGGCAGCTCGCTGCGCGTGGGTTCGATGAAGTGGAGGTACTCGACCTGCGAGAGCAGTTGTTCCGTCACTACACGCGCGTTCGTGAGGAATTGACGAAACAGCGCGAGGAGCTGTTGCGGTACGCGTCCGCGGCTTACGTCGACCGCATGCTTACCGGCCTCGGTCACTGGATCGATGCTGGAGCCAAAGGGTACCTCGCGTGGGGGATCCTTCAGTTTCGTTTGCGTGGGTAGGTGCTGGTCTTCTCGGGACGAACGCAGCAAGGTTGGCCCGGTGCATCTGGCATGCCGTCCGAGGGATGGGCTCCCGTTGCGAGCCGCTCACCCGGCGGATTTCTGTGCTCGCTCCGCGGCTACTGCAACGTGACCGAAGATCCCGGACTGCTGTTCCGTCCGCTCGGTCGCTTGCTTGCGTCCTGTCATCAAAAGCGCTTTAACAAACGAACACGGCCTTTTTGGGTCGCGTTCAGGCGCGCCAAGCGTCGCCTGGCAGCGGCAGTAGGTTCGACGGACCTCTGTGAAGCGTGCGTTTCAGGTGTTGCAACGTTCAGTGCGCTGGAACGCGCAACTCAGTCACGCCGCGTGGTTTCATTGGGCGCAATCGACTTGGTTGATGGCGCCAGTCAGATTGTTTCTTGAGGATTCGAAGCGTTCGCAAACTTGGTCGCAGAGGTGCCTTTGGCCTCTCCTTGCTGCTCGTCGCGCCAGCACTCGGCTTTCTGTTGCTCGCTGGATCAGTTTCGGCGTTCACGGATCTGGCCCGTGATCTGGGTCGGCTCGAGAGCAATCTGCGGGCGCCTGCCCTCGGAGCTGAGCCGGAACCTGTTACAGGCTTGCAGGGTGGTGGAGTGGGGCTTCAGAAGGTGCCTTCTTCGAACCCGGGACAGGGCCAAACACAGGCACCTGCGGCAGCTGAGAAGTCAGCCGAGGCGGCGAAGACTGAAAGCGACGATGAGGGCCCTGCCAAAGCGGCGAAATCTGCGCGGGACGAGTCTAGCGCCGTCCCTCGCAAGGCACCTGCGTCACCACCATCGATTCCGACGCTACAGGTCGATCGATTCGCACCGCGATGCGAGGAGATCTACGTCTACATCGTCAGCGATTGGGTCGATGGTGAGGCGATGGCGACGATCGCCACGGGGCCAAACGCCCGTGGTTACCCGAAGCGGATCGGCGCTCGCGTCGGCGAGTACGAGGTGATTGCCATCGGGCCGACCACGTTCGGAAACGGACCCGCGGTATGGTTGGCTCGAGGCGACGATGTCTGCAGGGCCATGTTGTTCGACGACAATCCCAAACGCGCCAAAAAGCGCAAGTCGACCAAGCGCAAGCGCAAGCGTCGAAAGCGACGAAGGAAGCGCTAGCTCGCCCGAGCGACGAATCCCACGCGCGGAAATGCGGCAGCCGGAAAATTAGGAACAGCAACTTGGCGAGCGACCCCTGGCAAGCACCGAAGGATGTACGCGTTCCAGACTTCGTCATCGCGGGGGCGATGAAGTGCGGGACGACGACGATCCATCACATTCTCGATCAGCACCCGCGGGTGTTCATCCCCTACGAGGAGTTACACTTCTTCGATGCGGACGACGTGTTGCAGCACCCCGATTTCAACTTCTTCCGCGATGGCCGTTGGACGAGTCAACAGCTAGACGCGGATCCAGGACGTTTCTGGGCTTGGTACAAGAACAAGTTCGACGGAGCCAAGTCTGCCCAGCTGCTGGGCGAAGACTCGACGACCTACTTGGCTTCACGTTTAGCGCATCGACGCCTCGCCAAGCAGCGGGTGACCCCGAAGATCATCGCCTGTCTGCGCAACCCCGTGGACCGGGCGTACTCGCACTACTGGCATCTGGTGAAGACCGGTCGATGCGGGCACTCGTTCGAGGACCTACTGCGCGTGGCTCCCGCAAAGTTGCTGACTCGGAGCCTGTACAAGTCCCAGTTGGAGCATCTACTGCGGTACATTCCTCGCGAACGTGTGCACGTCATGCTGCTGGAGGACTTCGTTGCGGACAAGCGTAACCAGGTGCAGCAGTTGGTCGAGTTTCTGGGACTCAGCTTCGACGAACTTCCCGAGTCGAGCTTGGAGACGCGGTCGAATCCAGCTGCGCTCCCAAAGCATGTCGGGCTCCAACTGACCTTCTCACGAGTTGCGACCAGCACCCGCTTTCTGCGTTACTCGAAAAAGTTACCCAACCAAGCGCCCAAGCCGCGCTGGACGAGTCGAGCGCTCGCGCGCGTGCACCGCCAGATCAACCCAATCGTCGAGAGACGCCCCCCGAGTATGTTGCCAGCTACTCGCGAGCGCCTGGAGTCCTACTTCATTCGGGAGTTGGCGGGGCTCGACGACGTCGTCGGCAGGCCCGTAATGCAAACATGGTTTCCCGGGCGTTCCGTTTCCGTCTGAAACCTTGCGGTCAGCGATTCCGCGCCAACTCTCGAGTGTGTCAATCGGCCCCGTGCAATAGCACGATACACGCATCCGCTGACGCTGCCCGATGACGCAACCCGGGGGGTAGTTTCACGCAGCGTTGGCGCGCCGTTGGACGCTGTTGACCGGGTCTGATATCAAGTCGCGAGAAGGTCAAACACGTCGGGTGCCGTCATTCTGAGCGAGTACCTGCCGCCCTGAACACTTACTCTTAGAGGTCTCGGCTGTGTGCGGAATATGTGGTGAGATTCGGTTTGATGGGACTGCTGCCAGCGTTGCGGCCACCGAGCGAATGATGGACAAACTGGCCCCGCGTGGCCCCGACTCGAGCGGGATGATTGCTCGCGGTAACGTCGCGCTCGGGCATCGGCGCTTG
Organism: uncultured bacterium; assembly: GCA_965651905.1. Lineage (GTDB taxonomy): Bacteria > Myxococcota_A > Polyangia > Polyangiales > Polyangiaceae > SZUA-265. Next base: position 28,530 of record CBFGUG010000004.1, read on the forward strand.
GCCATCATCGATCTCAGCGATCACGCGCAGCAGCCCATGCACGACGCCGAGCTGGGGCTCACGATCGTCTACAATGGAGCCATCTACAACTACCCCGAGCTGCGACGAGAACTCACCGCTCTCGGTTATCGATTCTTCTCTTCTGGCGACACGGAGGTGATCCTGAAGGCATATCACGCTTGGGGGCTCGATTGCGTTCAGAAGATGAACGGTATGTTCGCGTTCGCCATCTACGAGCGCGACTCCAAGCGCCTCGTGTTGGGCCGTGATCGCCTTGGTATCAAACCGCTGTACCTGTACCACGGCGAAGGGGTGTTGCGTTTCGCTTCGAGCTTGCCAGCTCTCATTGCGGCGGGTGGTGTTTCGAGCGAGCTCGACCCCGTCGCCCTCCATCACTACCTCACGTTCCATGCCGTGGTTCCAGCCCCGCACACGATCCTTCGCGACGTGCGCAAGCTGCCACCCGCCACCACCATGGTCGTGGAGCCCGATGGAAGTCATCGAGAGCAAAGCTACTGGAACTTCGAATACGGCCCCAATCAGGATGAACGAGACCTCGACTTCGAGGGTTGGAAGGCAAAGACGCTGGACGTTCTGCGACGTTCGGTCAGCAGGCGCCTGACGGCCGACGTCCCCGTGGGAGTACTGCTCAGCGGGGGCCTCGACTCGAGTTTGGTGGTTGGGCTGCTTGCGGAAGCTGGGCACCAACACATCGAGACGTTTTCGATTGGCTTCGAAACCGTTCGCCAGGAGAAGGGGGACGAGTTCCAATACTCGGACATCGTCGCCAAACGCTTCGAGACGAAACATCACCAACTGTTCATCGACTCGAGCAAGGCGCTACCCGCCCTTTCCCAGTGTATCGGAGCGATGAGCGAGCCGATGGTGAGCCACGACAACATCGGGTTTTACCTGCTCAGCCAGGCCGTGAAGGAGCACGTCAAGGTCGTGCAGAGCGGTCAGGGCGCCGACGAGATTTTCGCGGGCTACCACTGGTACCCACCGCTGATGGAGTGCCAGGATGCCGTGGCTGAATATAGTCGTCACTTCTTCGATCGAGATCATGAGGAAATGGGCGACATGCTTGCACCCGAGTGGCTGAGTGAAGACTACAGTCGCGCGTTCGTGAGTCGCCACTTCGCTCAGCCGGGGGCGTCTGCGGCGATCGACAAGGCACTGCGACTGGATACGACCGTCATGCTGGTCGACGATCCCGTCAAGCGCGTGGACAACATGACGATGGCGTGGGGGCTCGAAGCGCGTGTGCCGTTTCTGGATCACGAGGTCGTCGAGCTGGCCGCGCGCGTTCCAGCGAGGTACAAGGTGCCCGAGGGAGGGAAGTATGTGCTCAAGGAGGCTGCTCGACAGGTCATTCCGCACGAAGTCATCGATCGCCCGAAAGGCTACTTCCCCGTGCCCGCTTTGAAGTACTTGCGCGGGCCGTACCTCGAGCAGGTCAAATCACTGCTGTCGAGTCGCGTCGCGCTCGATCGAGGGATCTTTCAACGCGCCTACGTAAACAAACTCGTGGACGCGCCAGAAGAGCACATCACACCGCTGCGCGGCTCGAAACTTTGGCAGGTCGCGTTGCTCGAATGGTGGCTTCAGACTCACCTGGAGTCGGCGGCATGAGTGGCGAGTCGGATCATCGCGCTCCGCGCGCCGAGCGTTCGCCGCCCGAGCAACGTCACCGCTTGGAGCGCATTCAAGCCGCGAGCTTGCAGCCCTGGAAGCACAAAGGGCGCGCGAATGGTGCCGTCAAGAACGCGACCCTCGACTGTGGTTGGGGGCGGCTTCTGTTCGGGCATACCTTTTCGAGCAATGAGGAACTCGCGGCGGCGCTCAAACACGAAGACAAGGGAACACGCGATATCGCGCTGTACGTTGCCGAACCGCACGTGCTGCTTTCGCTTGCGCCACAAGATCTCTTTCTCGACCCGTCTCACGGCTACCGATTGCACGTGGAGCACTACCGCTCGAAGTCGACGAGCTCGCCCGCCTACCGCGTGCGTAAACTACAGACGCTGAAGGATGCGGAAGCGGTCAACCGCATCTACGCCAGGCGTCACATGGTGACGTTGGATCCGAGCTTCGTTTACGCCAACCGTACGGAACCCGCGCTGACGTATCTGGTCGCAGAAGACACCCAGACGAAGCAGATCATCGGCACGATTACGGGCGTGGACCACGTCGAGGCTTTCGATGATCCCGAGAGAGCTACCAGTCTGTGGGCTCTCGCGGTCGATCCACAGACGAGTCACCCGGGCGTCGGCCGAGCGCTAGTCGTGCACCTGATCGAACACTTCATGGTCCGCGGCCGCGCGTACATCGACCTGAGCGTGATGTATGACAACAGCCAGGCCATTCGCTTGTACGAGTCCCTCGGATTCGCGCGGGTCCCAGTGTTCGTGGTCAAGAACAAGAACCGCATCAACGAGCCGTTGTTCCTCGGGCAGCAGCCCGCGGAGGAGCTGAACCCCTACGCGCAAATCATCACGACCGAGGCGCGTCGACGCGGGATTGCAGTCGATGTGCTCGACGCGGAGCAGGCCTACTTTTCGCTCAGTTTTGGCGGGCGCACGTTGACTTGTCGCGAGTCGTTGAGCGAACTCACGAGCGCGATCGCGATGAGTCGCTGTGACGACAAGCGGGTCACTCATCGATGCTTGTCCGCCGTGGGGTTGCGCGTGCCCGCGCAAGTGCTGGCGGTGGACGAACAGACGTCGCTCGATTTTCTTCAGACCTACGGCAACATCGTCGTGAAACCTGCCCGAGGCGAGCAAGGTGTCGGGGTAAGCGTCGGGATCAGCACACCTGAGGAGATGGCCGAGGCGATCGCCCGTGCCGAGCAGGGAGGTGGCGCTGCACTGCTCGAAGAGATGGTCGTCGGGATGGATCTGCGGATAGTCGTGATCGACTTCCGAGTCGTAGCAGCGGCGATCAGACGACCACCCGACATCGTCGGCGACGGCAAGCACACGATCGAGCAGCTCATCGAAAAACAGAGCAGACGTCGAGCTGCCGCAACGGGCGGGGAGAGTAAGATCCCGCTAGATTCCGAGACGATGCGCTGCGTACAGGCAGCAGGATACACTTTGGACGAAGTCCTGCCTCCGCGAACGGTAGTTGAAGTGCGCAAAGCGGCCAACCTCCATACAGGAGGTACCATCCACGACGTGACGGATGAACTGCACCCTCACTTGGTGGCGGTTGCCAAGCGAGCTGCAGAGGTGCTCGACATTCCAGTCGTCGGGTTGGATTTGATGGTTCCGTCGGTGCGGCAACCCGATTACTGGATAATCGAAGCTAACGAACGCCCGGGCTTGGCGAATCACGAACCGCAACCGACCGCGGAGCGATTCATCGACTTACTGTTTCCGCAGACCGTATCTTCGTCGACTTGAGCTGCCTTCCGCGGAGTCTGACCGGCGAATCGGAGCGGTAATCTGCGGGGGCTGGCGGCGCCAGCCGTGCTACGCTGCGGGCTGCATGGCACCGAAAACCGTAGCCGAGATGGATCTCAAGCGGCTTCCCATCGATCAAGAGTACCTCCGCGACACTCTGGCCAAGTTGCTCAGCATTCCGAGTCCCTCTGGGTATACGGATCGCATCGTTCACTGGACGGGTGAAGAACTCTCGCGCCTCGGCATTCCGTTCGAGCTCACTCGTCGTGGCGCTATCCGAGCCCGCCTGTCTGGCGAATCCAAGTCTCCAGCGCGGGCCGTCGTCTCTCACTTGGACACCTTGGGCGCGATGGTCAAGCGCTTGAAGGACAACGGCAGGCTCGAACTGGTTCCGATCGGCTTTTGGTCGAGTCGTTTTGCTGAAGGGGGCCGGGTAACCATCTTCACGGATGCCCACGGCCATCGTCGCGGCACGGTGCTCCCACTCAAGGCATCAGGGCACACGTTCAACGAGGAGATCGACGAGCAACCAGTGAGTTGGGACCACGTCGAGGTTCGTACCGACGATTTCTGCGCGAGCGCCAAAGAACTCACGGACCACGGGTTTCACATCGGCGACTTCGTCGCCTTCGATCCGCAAACCGAGTTCAACAACGGCTTCGTAAACTCCAGGCATCTAGACAACAAGGCTGGTGTTGCCTCGATGCTCGCCGCGGCCAAAGCGCTGACGGACGCCAAGTGCCGAGTTCCCGTCGACACCCATCTGCTGTTTACCATCTCCGAAGAGGTGGGGACGGGTGCATCCGCGGTGTTGCACGGTGACGTTGCAGAAATGGTGGCGGTAGACAACGCCACACCTGCCGAAGGCCAGAACTCGAGGGAGCGTGGCGTCACGATTTCGATGGGGGACTCGACGGGACCATTCGACTATCACTTGACGCACAAGCTCCTCGCCCTGTGTCATCGTTTCGGCGTCGAACATCAGCGTGACGTCTTCAAGTATTACAGGTGTGACGCTGCATCTGCACTCGAGGCAGGTAACGACATGCGCGTCGCGCTGGTGTGTTTTGGTGCAGACGCGTCTCATGGTTACGAGCGTACGCACGAAGCGGGGTTGGTTTCGGTTGCCGAGCTGCTTTCGCTCTACATTCAAAGCGAGCCGACCTTCGAGCGCGACAAGCGACAGTTGGGGCCGCTCGAAGGTTTCCCCGTCCAGCCTGAGTAGGAGTCGAGCCCGCATCTGTCGCGTCAGCCGCCGAGCATGTCGCGCACGGCGAGCACGACGCCCGTGAGACTTTCGCCTGCGATCAATCCCGCTGCGGTCACCATGACGAAGCGCTTGCTGAAGTTGGGGAACGTGCGACCCAGGAGCAGCGCCACGCAAGCGCCGATGAACACGCTGACCGAGTAGTACGCCGGGATCACGAAGGCCAGGCCGATGCTGGGCGCGCTGGGTACCCAGCGTGCTGCCTCTGTACTCAGCTTCTTTTCCAAGGTTGCCAGTACGACAGCGATCGCGCTCGCGATCAACGCCGCCGTCGCCGCCCCAGGCGGTAAGCTCTTTAGGCCCTGGGTCAACAGCTCGGCAACGGCCTTCCACTGTACGACGGCAGGTGCAGGCCACTGGGACGTGGCGAGTTGGCTGGCAGGGTCGTCGATCAGCAGGAGGTATCCAGCGCTACCCGCCAATGCCCCGGACAACACGCCGAATAGCTGTGCGATCGCCTGATGGCGCGGCCAGGCTCCGAGGACGTGACCCGTCTTCAGATCGTGGAGCATGTCAGAACATTGGCTTGCTGCGCCTCCTGTCACGTTGGCGCTCATCAAGTTGGCGGTGGCGTTGCCCGGGGACACGCCCGCAAACGTCAGTTGGGTGATTTTTCCCATAGCGCCGATCGGGGCGATCCCCGTTTCGCCGCTGACACGTCCAGCCACGATTGCCAACGCGAAGCTGAGTGCCACGGCGAAACACGCTTCGAACAGCCCGATGTCGAACAACGCCCTTTGCAGAACGATGCTGGCCACGCTGGCTCCACCCAACCCGAACAGGAACCACTTTCGCGGCAGCGCGAACTCGATGTCTGCGTCTCGTTTGGAGTCTGCCTTTGCCGCTCTCGCGGAGCGCAACATGCGTGGCACGCTCCAGGCAAACGACGTCATCGCCGACACGACCATCAGCGCGGCGCCGGGCCAGAGCAGCCAGTTCGCAAGCGGAGCGAAATAGAGGGTATCCGTCATGGCTGTCGGGTCGACCCAACCGCGCTCGAGCAGAGTGGGCGCGAACCACAGCCACGCGACCACTGCACCGCCCAACATGGAAGCCGCCGAACGCATGCCGACTAGCGCGCCGACCCCTACCATCAACACGCTGGGGTCGAGGGCGAACCCGAGGTTTTTCATGCTCACCGCTTTGGCCTTGGAGAGCACCCCGCCGAGCTTCAGCTGCACGGATCCAGGCAGCCAGAATGGCGACAGTGGGACGAGATCGATCGCCAGTTTGACCAGTGCTGCGAAACTTGCGCCACACAAGAGCGCGTAGATGCGCTTCAGCGCTTCGCCGCCTTTCGCGTAAACCTCGCGCAGTAGCATGGCGGTTGCCATGCCAAACGGAAAGGGCAGACGATCGCCGACGATCATTTGACGTCGCAGCCCGACTCCTACGAACACTCCGAGGACGGAGACGGAGAGTGCCCACGCACACAACACCCCGTAGCCGAACTCGTAGCCCGTCAACATGGTGAGCGCGGGAATGGGTGCTACCAGGCCCGCGCCTGCGATCGACGCGGCGGCAGAAGCCGTCGTTTGGTTGATCACGTTCTCGTGCATACCGAGGCGCGTCGCGACGCGCGCCTTGAATGCCAGGTGAAACAGCCCATACGCGAGCAATGCCGAAGCGATCGACATGTTCGTGGTGAACCCAATCTTGAGCCCGCTGTAGATGTTGCACAAGCTCAGCGTCCCGCCGAGCAGCATACCCGAGACGATGGATCTGAGCGTGAGCTGCCGGATCTCTCGCGAAATGGGGGGAGCGCCCTCGTAGAGCGCGTGTTGATCAGCCTCCACCGCGCCACTCTACACGGCGGGTCACGAGTGATGCCAACCCAGCTGAGATGGTCCCGGCCCGCTGGAGTATCCCGAACAACATCGTTCGAGTGTTCAGTAGCTAGCGATCCGCATCGCACGCGGGTTCAGCCACGAATGGGGCTGGCGTCCCGACAAGTCTCCCCACGCCGTAGAAAACGCGTCGCGCAATACCAACTCTGCACGGCGATGAAGCGGCGAAAATCCCCAGGCAGGTTCTTGAGAGCTGTCGAACGGATCGGCGTACATGCGCCAAACGAAAAATCCCGCGAACCACTCTTCATCAACGAACGATGAAAGCAGTGCCCGATAGGCGTTGGCCTGCTCCTGGGGAGCCACCTTCACGTCGCTCAGGTCTTCGGGCCACTCCCACGGCTTGAGTGCAGGATCCGGACGATTGGTGTAGCCGATTTCGGTGAACAGCACGGGCTTTTGCCAGCGCGCAGCGAGGTTTGCAACCTGATCGGCGACGCGTTTACCACCGTCCAGCAGCTGGGGCAGGGTGGCATTTTCCTCGGTAGCCAGCGGGAAGAAGGCGTTGATTCCCAAGAGGTCTAGTTCGCCCCAGACCACGGTGTGCTCCGCATCATCCCAGTTGGCCGCGTACGTCAGCTTGCCGCGGTACACGCGCCTCACTTCTCGAATCAAGTCCGTGAAGCTCGGCGCGCGAGTCGTGGTCACCCATGACCGCAACTCGACGCCGACGCTGAACAGCGCGACGTTCTTTCGTTCGGCAACTTGCGCCCAGGCCAGCACGAACTCTTGATAACTAGCAGCCCACGAGTCCCATTCGGCATCGGAATCGAAATCGATTTCACCTCGCCACCCGCCCGTTTCCACCCAGAGGTGAGGTACGAGCATCACCGAGAGACCGTGCGCGTGCGCTTGATCGATGGCGCCTTCGATGGCCACTCGGTTTTCGCCGAACGACGCTTCGAAACTGTGATCAATCCCGCTCGGAGAGAGGTCCCAGACACGGCCGAAAGGCGTCAAACTGACCCAGTTCCCTCCCAAGCGCCGCACAGTGTTCATCGCTTGCGCGCACGAGTCGCTGCCGTAACCGACGTCCGGATGCAAGGTAGACTCGATTGGACCCATGGTCATGCCGCGCATCGGGGAGCGGCTTGCGCCTGGTTGATAAACGATGGGAGAGGGGCGCGCTTGGTTTGGAGCGAGTTTCTTGGGCGACTTGGCGTGAAGTTTGGAACCGCCCAGGCCAAGTAAGGTCAAGACGGCGGTCATCACCAACAGTGCCGCCGTGCGCCGAGGCGTTCGCGACGACGCGCCGAACCGGAAATCCCCTGCGGCAAGAGGCGCCCCAACCTTTCGGGACTTTGCGTTGATGACATTGCGTACCGCGAGCGGGTTCGCTGACATGTCAGGTTTCGAGCTACGATGCTCGGTGACGATCCGTATTCGGTAGGAGGTGCGCGGCTGGTGCGAGGGAGGCTGTTCGATCCGCATGGTCAGAGTCTGCAACGTCACCTTGGACTCGCTGATGATCGCGTCGAGTCGGCGAGTGTTCGGCCAGCGGCACCCGAGCGCCATAGGCGTTCGAGTGGGTGGGCCTAGAAAGCACGCCATTTTCGGCGCGAGTTCTGAAATCTCGAAACATGGTGTTAGGCTGAGGCTAGGGTGTCTTTCAATAGCGTTGACGGCTTTCGAACAGGTTCACGATCCCGAATGCACTCCTCATGTTACCGATCGTCGTTGGGTCGTGTCGCCATGAGCGCTTCGACGGTGATGCTGGCATGCTTCGGCGTGCTACTCGTTGTGACGAGTTCGGGCTGCACGTGCGCCGACTCCCAGGACGACGCGCGGCCGGGCCCTACTTCCGAAACGACCGCCACGGCCTCGGCGCCGTTAGGGGCACCAAAGCCTCAGGAACTCTTCATTCCAGACGCGTCTCCAGTGGTGGGCAGTGGCACGCCGCCCTTACCCGCGTTGGTCGGTTCGGCGTGCCCCGCCGAGATGGTGAGCATTCGTGGCCAATTCTGCATCGACCGCTTCGAGAGCAGTTTGGTTGACGTGGCAGAAGAACGCCCCGTTTCGCCGTATTACCACCCGACCTACTACCACACGCGTTCAGCGTTCAAGATTTGGGAGAACGAACGGTTCAACATGGGATCGCCCGAGCACCAGAACCTGCCGCTGCCGCCCCCGCCTCGATTTCAACTCGAGGGGAACTTCGACGTCAAAGCTGTCGTCAGGCGAGGTGTGCCTCCCAATGGCTACATCAGCGGGGTGGTGGCCGAACGCGCGTGTCGCAACGCGGGTAAGCGCTTGTGCACGGAAGTGGAGTGGGTTACCGCTTGCAAGGGTGAACGCGAACAGAAGTACCCCTATGGCGACGAGTATCAGCACGGCAAGTGCAACGTGAAGATGGGCAGGCACCCTGCAGCGATCCTGCACGGCAACGCGTCGATCGGGCATCTCGACCCGCGCTTGAATCACTTCTCTCATCGAGGTCGTAGCCTGCTCCACCCGACGGGAACCAATCCCGAGTGCAGCAGTCGCTGGGGCGAAGACGCCGTCTACGACATGGTCGGGAATCTGGATGAATGGGTAGACGACGAGGAAGGGGTGTTCCTCGGTGGCTTCTACGCGCGATCGACGGTGGAGGGTTGTGACTCGAAGATCAGCTCCCACCCGCGCGCGTACTTCGACTACAGCCTCGGCATCCGCTGCTGCAAATGAGCGCGGCGGGACGAACGGGGGCACGTCGATAGGGCAACACGGCCTTTTCTTGCCTACATGTAGGTTCGTGTCCTATCCTGTTGGCATGTTTCGGTATTTGCTCGTGATATCAACGCTTTGTGTTGGCTGCGCCAACGCCGACGGGCCCGATCTGCAAGGGCGTTGGTTCGGGGAATCCCTCGTCAACGTGGATTCCCAATACCTCGCGAGTGCTTCGGGTTGGGTTCGCGGTACGAGTTTCGAGTTCACTGGCGACAGCGTGACGGTCACGATCCCGACGGAACTACCACGCACCGCGCCGTACGAAGTGGTCGCGCACCAAGACCGTCAGGTCACGATCGCTGTGCATCGCCCCAACGGACAGCGAGATGTCGCTCAGTTCACCATGCAAGGCGCGCACGTGATGAATTGGGACATCGGACAGAACCGCGCTGTCGTCTTACGACGACTCGAATGACACAGCCGCTCCCGTAGCGCGCCCAGCGCTGTCACCACAGCAGGGGGAAATGCAGAAGGGCCGCGCTCGACGCACAGCCCTTCTTCTGGATATCGCAACTGGGTGCGCACCCAGCCGAGCGCACTTTCAGAACAGCGCGCGCAGGTCGACGGGCTCCTGCTTCTTCTGTTCGAGGACGCGGTTGACCGCGCGGAGTAGGCGAGTTTTGGCGGGACCCGAAATCTTTCCACCCGAGTGTGCTGCCGCCAGCAGGCGCGGCGTCACGGGGCGACCGCTGCGGGGCTTCGTGGGTGCCGCGGCCTCGGCGTCGTCACCCTCTTTGGGCTTGTCGTCGCCGCTCTTCTTCTTGGCGCTGACTCGAGCCAAGCGATCTTCGCGCCGCAGCCGTTCGAGTTGCCGCGAGCTGCTCATCACGCGCCGCTCATCGATTTTGTGTTCCTTCAGGAATTCCGAGAATTTACTAGCCATGTTTCGTCCAAGTGTTGTCGCGTAGCCAGGGCTACCGAAGAAAGGGCCGGGGAACATAACACGCCCATCTCGCGACGGAAGCTGGCAATCTGCTGATTGATCATTTTCACGGAGGAATCCCATGCCATTGCCCGATCCGCAGCGTCTCGACCGAGCCGTAGCCTCCCTGCACGAACGAACAGGCGGTCCTCCACGCGTGGAGGTGGGCGTGGTTTTGGGCTCCGGGCTCGGAGAGTTTGCCGATACCCTGCAAGACCCCAGCGTGGTGCTCTACGCGGACATCGGTGGGATGCCGCTGCCGAAGGTGAGTGGTCACTTGGGGCGGTTAGTGTTCGGAACCGTCGAGCAGACGCGGGTCGCTTGTTTACAGGGGAGGGTGCACGCCTACGAGGGGCACGCGATCAGCGACGTGGTGTTCGGCGTGTGCCTGCTGGCTCGTCTCGGATGTAAAGCCGTGTTGTTGACGAACGCCGCAGGCGGTCTCGCTGAAGGGATGCAACCTGCGGATCTGATGCTGATCACCGATCACCTGAACCTCACAGGGACGACGCCGCTGCTCGGCGGCGTAACCGACGGGCTCGAGCGATTTCCCGACATGACCAACGCCTACGATCCAGTGTTGTGTGACGCCGCTCGCACTTGTGCTTCTCGGATTAACGTTGCGCTGCACGAGGGAACCTATGCAGGCATGCTCGGGCCGAGTTACGAGACGCCAGCCGAGATTCGCATGTTGCGTACGCTGGGAGCCAGCGCCGTGGGTATGAGCACCGTGCTCGAGGTGCTCGCGCTGCGACAGCTGGGCGTCCGCGTTGGCGCTGTGAGTTGCATCACGAACCTGGCCGCGGGACTATCGCCCACGGAGCTCTCCCACGACGAGGTCAAGCAAGCTGCCGCGTCCGCCAAGACCCGGTTCAGCTCGCTATTGTCGGCGTGGCTTCATGCTACCGCCAACGTCGTGCGCGGGTGAGCGCGGGGAGCACGACTTGTCGTGTCCGAACCGGGGATAGTCTCGACGGTCCGTCTCAGTGTTCAGAGCGTCCTGTGTTGAGGCTCGAAAGACGTTCGAGCGCGCTGCTCAAGGCTTCGCTGATGGCGCTGTGGGCCGCCTCATGCTCTTCGAGCCTATCTTGGGCGAGGCTGGCTTGCGACTGTGATTCTTCGAGTTGTGCTTCGACTGCCCTGAGCTGTTGTTGAGCTTGCTCCAACAGCTTCTGAGTGTTGTCGAGCTGTTTTCGGCTGCCGTCGAGTTCCGAGCGGCTAGCGTCCAGGTGCGTTTGTAGTTCTTCCAGCTGTTGTTGCTTCCCGGCGGCCTCTTCTCGCGAAGCGTCGAGCTCATCTTCCAGGTCCTGGCGACGGGCGTCTGCTGCCTCGAGTTCCTCGAGGGCTCGTTCGTGCTTGCGCTTGTGGCTGTCGGCACGGCGGTTCGCCTGTTCACGATCTTCTCCTGCCGCGTCCGCTTTTCGTTCGGCGGCGTGCAGTTGCTTTTCGACTTCGGATAAAGCTTCGTACGCTTCGGTTGTCTTGCGCTCCATTTCGAGCGCCTTGTCATTGGCGGACAACAACTCCTTGTCTCGACGCGTGAGCTGATCCCGCAAGTCGATCAGTTCTTTGTCCTTGCGGTTGATGGCTTCCCGCAGGTCGAGGATTTCGTGAGCTTTGGCCGTGCCGTTCGACTCCCGAGCTTTGACGTCGTCGAGCTGCTGGTACACCGACTCCAACTTCGCTCGGGTCGATTGCAGCGCATGCTCTAGGTCCGCGACGCGTTCCGCCGAAATCTCGCCCCCGAGCGAGGGCTCGGAAAGGGCGGAAGGGCGTCTGGATGGCGCGCGGCCCGACTTGGGGGGGGCGGATGAACGCGTATGCGCTTTCGCTGGGGCGCTCGGACGGCGACTCGATAGCGGTGCGGCTTCGGTCGCTGCGGCGATGCTGGTAGCAGGGAGGGGGGCTGCTGGAATGGAGCTAGCGACCGCAGCTGGAGGCATGGAGCTGGCGACCGTTGCTGGCGGACTCGAGCCAGGCGGCACGGATGCTGGTGCGACCGACCCTGGGTGAACGGATGCGGGATGAACCGAAGCCGGATGAACCGAAGCCGGTAGCGAAGCGTGTGACGCGCTGGTCGGCGGCGCCGAGGGCGCGGTGGCAGGGGGCATGCTCGACGCACCATCTCCGAACTCAGCTGGTGATAGATCGTCCAGGCCGTCGCCTTCGATTTCTTCCATCTCGTCGAGATCCAGCTCTTCCAAGTTCACGTCGCTGGCTGGTGGTTCTCCCGGTGTCAGCTCGACGAACTGCGCGGCGCGCTGCACCAACTCGGCGACCGCGACTGGCTTGTGAATGTAATCTTGCGCGCGCTTCTTCGTGAGGTTGCGGTGTGCGGCGAAGGTCTCCTCCGAGGAGTTGGAGCTCATGATGATCACGGGGACCTTCTGCAGCTCGGGATCGCGCTTGAGCCGATTGCAAACCGAGAACCCGTTCATGCGCGGCAACTCAGCGCACAACAAGATCAGATCGGGGGGTTGGGAAGCTGCTTGTTGCAAACCCACGGTGGCGTCTGCCACCGTAGAGACGTTGCAGCCGCGTCTGACCAGTTCGCCTTCTACGGCTGTTGCAAACTCTGGGTCGCTCTCGAAGATCAGAATTTCCGTCATGACTGAGGTCCATCGCTCAGGGTGTTGAACATCCTGATCTATTGGGTGAACGAAGCATGGTCAAACGCGCAGCGCCGCAAAACACCACCGAGCAAGTCGATAGCGGAGCCTTGTGTGAACAATTCTTTCCCACCCGTCGTGTGCGCAACCTACATCTGCGCCTCGGAGCGTGACCCGTCAAGCACTACCCAGCTGCACGCCAACTCTCGAAACTCAGCTGAATCCTGCCAGGACACACACGAACTCACGCAGAGACGACGACACATCGAACGGCACACCGACGCGCCGAATCCGTGGTGTCAGGCTCGGGTTCTCAGCGCTCGGCGAGCGCGCTGGAAATCGACTCGACCGCGTTCGAGGCGTCGTGGATCAGGCGCTCGGCTTGCTGCGCTGCGCCTTCTCTTGGTGCCCGCTCACGCCTGAGCGCCGCTGCAACGTCGCCAGCACTTCACTAAGCGGTACCCCACGTAGCCGTAGTCCCACCAGCACGTGGTAAAGCACGTCAGCGGCTTCGCTGGCGACACGTTCGGGCGTCTCGCTTTCAATCGCTTCCGCAAACTCGGCAGCCTCTTCCGTTACCTTGGCACCGATCTTCGACGCGCCTCCGTCGAGCAGCGATCGCGTGTAGCTCTTCTGCGCAGTCGCCTGTTGTCGGCTTTCGATCTCGCGTTCGAGAACCGACAAGAACGTGGGAGCTGGCGAAGCTGACTCTACAAGCCGCCCTTCGGCATCGAGATCTCGAAAGAAGCAGGTGGGGCGACCCGTGTGGCAAGACGGACCCGCAGCCGCAACTCGCAGCAGCAGCGTGTCCGCGTCGCAGTCGACGTGAATCGACACGACGTTGAGAAAGTGACCGCTACTTTCCCCTTTCACCCACAACCGTTCCTTGGAGCGACTGAAGAACGTCGCGCGGCCGCTCTTCAGCGTCGCTTCGACGGCGTCGAGGTTCATCCACGCCACCATGCGAACGTCACCCGTCAGATGGTCTTGCGCGATGGCTGGTAGTAGTCCGCTGGCGTCGAGTTTCAGATGGCTCAGGTCAAACACGGGCGTACTCGATATGATTGAGTGAGAAGCAGGCTGACGGATGGGAACGCTGAGACTCAGGTCGGGCCTACGAGGCGTCCGCCACGTTCACCGTGATGCTCAGTTTCTGTTTCTCGATCAGACACTTGTCGTCAGTGCAGACCGAGAAGGCAAATTCGCCCGAGAGCTGCTTTTCCCCAGCATCCCCAGCAGTGAAGGGAATGTTCATGGTCGATCGCTGCTCGCCGACGGTCATGTTCTTGATTACGGCGCCTGGGTAACTCACGCCCGGTGTTGGGCTGGGGGTGAATTTGTACGGGTATTTGTCGTTGCAGTGAAATGGCGCGACGGCTTCGAGCACCAGTTGGATCGAGCCTGGTTTGCCCTTCTGAAGCTTGCTTGCGCTCTGCAGATGCGCGCGGAAACCTTCGCCACTGACCGCTGCACCTCGAATCGTCGGCGTGGTTTCGGTGGGGGCATCAGCTTTGGGCTGGGCTTTCTCGGCGTTGGCTCCCGTGCCCTTCGCGGCCGTATCGGTCTCCGCTTCGCCGTTCGTGTCGGAGCCCGCGTTGGCAGCTGGTGCTCCAGTGCGAGCTGGCGTGGGCTCGTGCGAGTCCAGGCCGTAACTGCCCTCGTCGGTCGGCTTGTTTTCCGTACCCGACGGCTGCTCTTCTTTGGTCTCTGCGGAGGCTGGCGTGTCTTTGGCGTTCTGCGCGGAGGCAGGGGCCTCGTTGGGCGGTTCAGCCGTGGGCGCTTGTTTCGTGTCTTTGCTACACGCCAGTACGCCTAGCAGTCCCAGCGTCAGCACCATCGAGCGACCGAATCGGCGCGTGGGGGGAGTTGGAAGCGAGCCTTTGAGCGTGAAAGGGGAACGGGTCATGAGCATTCCTGTGCTGAGGTTTCGGAGGGGCGGCGGAGCGTTTCGGCCTTCATCTTCGTTCTTGGTCTTGCTGGGTAGTCGTCCCTTGCCCGTGCGCGGTGGACTTCTCCCGTGGGAGTGTCTGGTTTGGGGAAGGGGGCTGCCTCCCGAGCGCCCAAGACAAAAACACCAAAGACGCCGTTCCCACTCCCAGGTCATCGAGCCAGCCGATGATCGGAGTCAGGTCGGGCACCGCGTCGAACGGAAAAACGACGTAGGCAAAAGCTGCGGCCACGATCGCCTTTTGCCAAGTGGGGGTTTGGGACTCGCGCAGATGACGCCAGACGCGCCCCGGCGTCGGGGCGCGCCAGCCACCACGAGAGCCCTTTCGCGTCATTTCAGTCCCGACGCTTCACGGCGTCGACTGCGCGCTTTGAAATCCCTGGCGGCGTGTGGAGATGGCTTGTAACAACTCGTCCATCGCCTGAACGAAGGAGTCCACGCCGTCCGTCAACAGGTCGGCACACACCTGCTCCAAGTCGAGGCCCAGCTTCGCCAATTCGTCGAGTTGCGCGCGGGCCTCTTCGCGTGCGTGAGTGATCGCTTCCTTGGGCTGACCGTGGTCTTGAAATGCCACGAGCGTTGCCGGGGGCACGGTGTTGACGGTGTCTTTGCCCACCAACTCGTCCACGTAGAGTGTGTCGGGGTAGTCGGGGTTTTTTGTGCTGGTCGAGGCCCAAAGCAACCGCTGTGGGCGTGCGCCTGAAGCGCGCAGTTTCTCGAAACGCTCCGACGAAAAGAGCGCTTCGTACTCTTCGTAGGCGAGCTTGCCGTTTGCGATGGCGATCTTGCCCATCAAGCTCTTGGGGTCGGTCTTGCCTGCCTGGGCGCTCTGCTTTTCGAGCCAGCCATCCACGGCGGAGTCGATGCGACTGATGAAGAAGCTGGCAACGGAGGCGATACTGCTGAGGTCGGTGCCTGCGGCGTGCGCCCGTTCCAACCCTGCGATGTACGCCTTGGCGACTTCGACGTAACGTGCGCGAGAGAAGATCAAGGTGACGTTGATCGAAACGCCACGCCCGATGAGCTCGGTGATGGCCGTGAGCCCCGCGTCGGTAGCAGGCACCTTGACCATCAGGTTCTTGCGGCCGATGCGTTCGACCAAGTGCAGCGCTTCTTTGACCGTGGCGTCGACGTCGTGCGCAGAGCGCGGCATGACTTCGATGCTGACGTGACCGTCGGCGCCGTTGGACTCGTCGTACACGGCCTTCAGTTGATCAGCGGCCTTCTGAATGTCCTCCACGGCCAGCGACTCGTAAATTTGCTCGACGGACAGTCCTTCACCCGCCAGCCGCGCGAGCACGCTGTCGTAATCGGAAGAGCCGGCGATCGATTTGTTGAAGATGGCCGGGTTGCTGGTGCAACCGCGGACCCCCGAGCTGATCAAACGAGCGAAGTCGCCATTGTCTAGGGCGCTCTTGCGGACGTTGTCGTACCAGATGCTTTGACCGAACTCGGAGTAGGTGCGTTGGGCGTTGGTGAGCATGAAGGGCTCCAAGGTTGTGAGGGCCCGCCGCGCGGGCGCAGGGTGAAACGTCGGCTGCCGTAGAGCGCAGCGACGGTGGTCAGCGGATGACGACGGTTTTCTTCACCGTCATTCGCGGACCGGAAAATGGTGGGATCTTCGCTGTGCGCATCCTGGACGCAATGCAGCCGCCAGTGGTGGTTCCTGAAAATGGCGGCCCACTGAGGTTCGCGTTCGTCGCACGTCCAGACGGCGCAAACGTCACGGTGACGCTGGCTACGCCCGAAGGATCGCCTTCTTTGCGACACGAGGATGCAGAGGCCGCCGCTCGCTCGAGCGCAGCGGAGGCTGCTGACGGGTCGAACGGGCCCGCGACGGCTTCGGTGGTTTCGGCTGGAGCAGCGGCCTTCGGAGCGGGCTTCGGGTCGGTGGTTACTGGCTGGGGGGCAGCCTTGGGCGCAGGACGCGGGGATCGGCCGCCCGAGACTGTCTTGGTCGGGGCCTGCGCTTGGGTGGCTTCGGTCTCGGCTTCGCTCTCGTCATCTGACGGAGTTTCCGCGCTGTTCGTTTCCGCGCTGTCGCTGTCCGTTTCCGCGGCTGCAGCTGCTTCGTCAGCGACGTCCGCCGTGCCGTCGGCAGCCGCTGCAGTATCGCTGGGCTCGGTCGTCGCCGCTTGGGCGGTTTGCGTTTCGCTGGTTGGAGTCGGGGTGACCGCCGCGGGCGCAGGTTTCGTCGCGCTTTGGCGTCCGACATAAAACATCGCCGCGCCCATTCCTGCAAAGAGCAACAAGAACAACAACACTTTGCCCGTGCCACCCCGCTTTTCGGCTTCGGGGGGCACGCTGGGATCGATGGTTGGCGCCTCGATTGCGCTGTACTCGCTCACCGTCCTGGCACGGGTTGGCGGGTGCGGTGGCGGCTCGTGAGCCTTGAGCGGTGGTTCCTCCATTTCCACGTCAGCATCGGGGGCTGGCGCGGGCATCGAATCGATTTCGAAGATACCGCGAGGCGCACTGGGCGAGTCAGTCGGCGGCAGGTGCGCCACCACTGACTCCAGCGCGTCGGATGGAAGCGACACGATCGAGTCAGGGTTGAGTGAGATGGGCGCCGCCTCCACACTACTCGGACTGCGGTCGTAGGTGCCCGGATCGTCGCTGCGCCGCACGCCTGGAAGGGGGGCAGTAGCTGTCTGAGAGGGAACGGAGCTTGCTTCAGCGGGGGGCCGGAACGACTCCAGCAGGCTCGAGTCCAAGTCTTCGTCGTTGTCCGCGGGGCTGAGTGGCGCAGTGACTTCAGTGTCCGTGTGGCTCGTGTCTACTGCGGCGAGGTGAGCGCCCGTACCTATCAAAGTGTTGCGCGGGACGCTCCCCATGCCGTTCGGGCGCGGCGGCGACAGTGGCCTAGGTGTACGCGCGCCGAACCCGCCCATCACCGTGCGCTTGCGCTGTTCGCTCGACTTTCCCGCGAGGCGCTCGAGCTCTCCCTGCAGTTCGGGTGTCTCGGTGATCGCCTGCCATTCGGCCATGCCTTCGCGCCAGACGATGGTCTCGCCGTCAATTTCACCGCGGCGAATCGCAACGAAGATCTCTTCCGCCTTCATTTCGCGGTCGTCGTCGTCGGCGTAACTGACCAGCCATAGCTCGGGCGGACCGCTTTCGTCCGCGGGGGAGTGATTGGCCGGTCTCGTGGGGACGTCTTCTGGCATTTCTAGACCTGATATGGGACCCGGGATGTCACGCTGACAGGCCGCTGATTACGGCAAGGGTGGCGCAAGGCGCAAGCCTACACAATCACGAGCGACCCCGCATTGCACACGATCCATTGGCCTGCTCTAAGGTTCAGTGGTTCGCCGTCCAGCGGCCCTGCAAAGTGTCGCGCCGTTCCAGGGCAGCGTGCCGCAACGCGGCGTTGGAGAGGGGTCGAACGGGTCGCGCGTTGGCGCGTTCTGGAGGTCGCCCAAATATCTTCAATGCTGTAAACGTCACGCTGGCAGTCTCCAGTCGCTCCAAACGCGGTCTTCGCGTCTCTTCATCGGGGTTGCCAGCCTCAAGCCCATGCCCGAAGTCCAACCCGACCCAAACAAGCCATTGCGTGTCGTTGGGCGTTACGCGCTGTACGGCAAGCTCGCGACGGGGGGCATGGCTACGGTTCACTTCGGTCGGCTGCTGGGGCCCGTCGGCTTTTCGCGCACGGTGGCGATCAAACGCCTGCACCCCGAGTTCGCCAAGGACAAGGACTTCGTCGACATGTTCCTGGACGAGGCGCGTCTGGCGGCACGCATTCAGCACCCGAACGTGGTCGCCACCGTCGACGTGGTGGCGATGGACCAAGAGCTGTTTCTGGTCATGGACTACGTGCGGGGTGAGGCGTTCTCCCGCGTGTTGCGAGCGGCCAAGCGCAAGGGGGTGCAGCTCCCCGAAGGCTTCATCGGCAGCGTCGTGAGCGGCATGTTGCATGGATTGCACGCCGCGCACGAGGCAACCGACGAACGTGGTGAACCGCTGAAGGTGGTGCATCGCGATGTTTCACCGCAGAATGTTTTGGTCGGCGTGGATGGAGTCGCGCGCGTGTTGGATTTTGGCGTGGCCAAGGCGGCCGCACGCGTGCAGGTCACCCGAGACGGGCAGATGAAGGGCAAGCTCAGCTACATGAGCCCCGAACAACTCCAGGGCAGGCACGTCGATCGTCGCTCGGACGTGTTCGCGAGTGGAGTGGTGTTGTGGGAAGCGTTGACGGGCCAACGCTTGTTCACTGGCGCCGACGCCTCCGAGATATTGACCAAAATTCTGAGCGCGCCCGTTCCGCCCCCGAGCCAGGTGAACCCTCAGATACGCCCGGAACTCGACGCGCTGGTGTTGCGCGCGTTGGAGAAGGATCCCGACGTGCGATTTCCGACGTCGCGAGCGTTTGCCATCGCCGTGGAGGAGACGATGCAGATCCTCAGTCCACGGGAGGTCGGCGAGTGGGTCGAGGAGGTTGCTGGTGACAGCCTGGAAGCACGCGAGTCCGCGCTTGCCGAAATCGAGAGTATTTCAGCAGTGGGTCATCTGACGGCGTTCAACGACTCCGATCCCCAGTTGATGCGGACGCTGACGGACACCTGGAGAGGCCATGCTGCGGCTGCCCCACCCCCTCCTGCCGGCGAGACAGACGACGCCGCGACCACGATCTTTCACGGCAACAACCTGCTCGATCCGTTGCCAGGTGACGATCC
Organism: uncultured bacterium; assembly: GCA_965651905.1. GTDB lineage: Bacteria > Myxococcota_A > Polyangia > Polyangiales > Polyangiaceae > SZUA-265. The sequence continues at coordinate 47,909 of CBFGUG010000004.1, forward strand.
GACGCTGGTTTTTCACAACACCGAAGAACTCACGCAGCCAGGGCGTCGGCAGGCGTTTGCTGGCGAAGACAACCCTTTTGCCACCCCCCAGCAGAAGAAGAAAAAGCTGCTCATGTTCGGTGTCGGCGGGGCGGCGGTGTTGTTGGTTTTCCTGCTGATTGCTGCGGTCAGCGGAGGCGATGAGTCCGAAGGCGACGCGCCCGATGTCGCGACCGTTGCCAGCACCGCGAGCGCCCCGCACGCCCCGACCAGCGCTGCTGAGCCGTCCACCGAGGCGCTCGATGTCGAGGACTTGGCGCGCGCCGACGACTCCGACGAACCACCAGAGTCCGACGACGCGGCGGACAGCGATGAGAAGAACGTACGGCCCGTTGCCGTCAAACAGGGCAACCCCGCACGGGGACCGAAGCCTGCCGCGGCCAAGTCCGGCGCTGGCAAGCCCAGCGGTAAGTCAGCCGACTCCAAGGGCGGTCGTTGCGCCCAACCGTGGACAATCGATCCCAACGGCATCCGCCGCATCAAACCCGGCTGTCTGTGAACCGAGTTCGATGAGATCTCGTCAGCGAGCTTGCGGTACGATCACTGAAAGGTGCCGGCCGCTGGCTTTGCCGTCACGCCTATACGAAAAGAACAGCTCGGGCTGCCCCAGCGTACAGCCAAGCACCTGGTCGATCTGCTCGGCGGGCACGCCCAGTCGTTCGAGTTGCGCGCGCGCGATCGTGCGTAAGTTGGCGTGAGGCTTCCGACCCGGCGCGCGAACGATGGCGTCACTTGCGTCACTGGCGCCCTCGAGTCGCTCGGCAACGTCGTCCGAAATCTCGAAGGCCTCGACCGAAATGTGTGGGCCGATCGCCGCGACCCAGTGCTCGGGGTTGCCGCCGAGTCGCTCGCCAGCAGCTCGGATCACATGACCGACCAAACCACGCCACCCCGCGTGAACGGCGGCCACACGGCCGGTGCGCGTGTCCGCGATCAAGATGGGAACGCAGTCCGCAGTGCGCACTCCGCACGCCAGGGTTGGCTCGGCGCTGATCAACGCGTCGCCCTCGCGCAGCACGACGTCGAGCTGGGCTTCGTCGCCCGTTAGTTCGAGCACACCATCGCCGTGGACCTGGGCCGCGAAAAAAACACGATTCGCAGGCAAGCCGACGAACTCACCAGCGCGCCTGAGGTTCTCGTCCACGTTCTTCGAGTCGTCCCCGACCGCGTAAGAAAAATTGAGACTAGTGTAGGCGTCGCTCGAGACGCCGCCCTGGCGCGTGAAAAACGCGTGGCGGAAACCAGCTTCGGTCAGGCGGGGACTCAGGAGGTGCATGTCGGAGGCGCGTGGGGTGATTTGGGGGCGTGCCGAATATGTCGAGCTGAGCTCGAATCTCTGTTACATCGACGGCATGCAGCCGGCGGATCCGTTCCTGGATCGAACCATACTTGGTGGCCAGTTCCACATCACCAAGAAGATTGGGACGGGCGGCATGGGGTCGGTGTACCAGGCCACTCAAGTGGACATGAATCGCAGCGTTGCGATCAAGATCCTGCATCCAAAGCTCGCCAACCGCAAAGATCTGGCGTCGCGCTTTCGTCGCGAAGCACGCGCGATGAGTCAGCTCACGCATCCGAACACCGTCAAGGTGTTCATGTATGGCCAGCTCGACGAGGGCACCGTGGGTGGTGGCTCCTTGTTCATCGTGATGGAGTACCTCGAGGGCAAAAACCTCAATCGCGCCGTCAAACGTGAGGGACCGCTAGAGCTTCCCAAAGCGACGTCGCTGCTCATTCAGGTTTGCGGTGCGCTGCAAGAGGCGCACAACATGGGCATCGTCCACCGCGACCTGAAGCCCGAGAACATTTTCCTGTGTAAGCAGGGAGTGATCCCCGACTACCCCAAAGTGCTCGATTTCGGCCTCGCCAAGGTTACTGATCGCCAGATGCGCCCGGGTTCGATTCAATTGACTCAAGAGGGAATGGTTTTCGGCACTCCGGAGTTCATGTCTCCCGAGCAGGCGCAGGGCAAGACGCTCGACGCTCGCAGTGACATCTACTCGCTGGCGGTGATCCTGTACGAAGCCCTGACGGGCAAGCTGCCGTTCGAAGCAAAGACCCCGATGGAGTACATCCAAAAACACGTGGTCGAAGCGCCCATTCCGATCAACGAACGCGTCGAGGGCAAGACTTTTCCAGAGGCGTTGTGGCGCGCGCTCAGTCGTGCCATGGCCAAGTCTCCAGACGCGCGATATCAGTCGGCGATCGAATTTGCCCAGGCGCTCAGGCCCTTTGCCGAGCAGGGGCCGTCGGTGGATGCCATCTTCCAGATGACGCCGGGGCCCGCTGCGACTGTGCCCACCGCGACGAGTTCACAGGGGCCGACGTCGTCGCCACCCGCATCTCCGTCGAGGCCCACCGCGAAACCCAAGGCCACCAAGGGCGACAGCGTTTGGGTACTGATCGGTGTGGCGGCAGTATTTTTGTTGTTGGGCGCAGGGCTAGCCGTCGGCGCGCTGTTGTTCCTAGTGAAGTAAGCGTCACGCTGGTGAGCTGTTCGAGCGAGTAGCGGAGAGATGTCAGACGACCCGCAAAAGCCCGCACCCGGGCTGACTCGGCGCCGCGGGCGACGGCCGCTCGGGGCGCCTTCAGAACCCCCGACCGCGGGATCCTCGGCTCGGGATTCTGCGCAGGACGCCGAAGTGCGGCATCCGCGTGAACCCGAGGCACCACACCTGCCGACGAACGTCGCGGTGCCCGCGCCCCAGCCGCAAGCCGTCGATCCGAACGCTGCGACTAGCTTGGCGCCAGACGGAGTGCCGCGCCGACGACGCCGTCGGGCGATCACCTCTGCCCCGCCTCCGTCTCCCGAGCGCGACGTGCTTTTGAACGACGCCGAGCGTGAGCCGCCGTCTACGACGCCAGCGCGACGTAGCCGTTGGCGTTTGTTTTTTTTGTGGGTCGCGGGTGGGCTGGTTTTGTCGAGCCTTGCGGCGGCGGCTTCCGTCTACTTCGTGCTCGAGCACTACAGTCGTGATCTGCCGAGTGTGGAGACGCTGAAGGCCGGTTACGACCCGCCGCAGATCAGTCGTTTTCTCGCACGCGACGAAACGCTACTCGTCAGCGTGTTCACCGAGCGCCGCACGGTCGTGCCGTTCGACGTCATCCCCAAATCGGCCAAGCTGGCGTTTTTGGCGGCAGAAGATGCATCGTTTTACGAACACGAGGGGCTCGACTACCTCGGCATGTTGCGCGCGCTGTGGATCAACCTGCGCGCGGGCAAGACCGTGCAAGGCGGCAGCACCATCACCCAGCAGGTCGTCAAGAACGTACTGCTCGATTCTTCGCGCAGCTACGAGCGCAAGATCCGCGAAACGCTGCTGGCGCTGCGCATGGAGCAGTCGCTCACCAAACACGAGATCTTCTGGCTCTACCTCAACCACATTTACCTCGGGCACGGCCGCTACGGCATCGAAGAAGCCGCGCGGTACTACTTCGGCAAACATGCGAGCGCACTGACGCTCGACGAAGCGTCGGTGCTCGCCGGGCTGGTGGCGGCCCCCGAACGATACACGCCGCGGCGAGCTCCCGAACGCGCTTTGGCGCGACGTCGCTTCGTGCTCGATCAAATGTTGCGTAAAGGGTTCGTCACCCCGCAACTGCACGAGAGCGTGCGAGAGCGCCCGCTACGGCTAGCTCCCGCAGAGGAAAGCGAGAGTCGCCTCGCCCCCGAGATCGTTCAGTTCACGACTACACGCTTACGTCGGGACAACGCCGAAGACGTGCTGAAGGGTGGACACACGTTGCGCACGTCGATCGATCCGCGGCTCCAAGCGGCTGCTCGGGCGGCGGTTCGAGACAACCTCGACGCGTACATGGAGCGTCACAAGCTGCAAGCGCCGCTGACCAAAGAAAACGGCAAGTTCTGGGGGGAGCCGTTTTCGGGAGAGCCGCGGCTCCACGGCATCTACACGGGCACGGTGGTTGCGACGGATGATCACACGGGGACGCTCGACGTGCAGGTGGGCGATCTGATGGGGCGTGTCACGCTGTCCGCCGAGTCGCGTTACAACCCCAAGCACCTCGCGCCCTCCAAATTTGCAGAGATTGGGGCGCCGCTTCGGGTACGTCTCGAACACAAGGGGGATGAAGCTGCGAAGGCTACGCTACGTCTCGAACTGGGGCCGCAGTCTGCGCTCGTCGCGATCGACGTGCGCAGCCGCGAAGTGTTGGCTCTCGTGGGCAGCTACGAAGCGATCCCTGGCGGGCTCGACCGCGCGACACAGGCCAAGCGTCAACCTGGCTCGACCTTCAAACCTCTGCTGTACAGTTACGGCCTGCACTCACGTCGTTTCACGCCAGCGACGATGCTCGACGTCAGCAAGGGCGGTACGGGCGTCGAGCAGGTAGGGGACGAGTTCAAGATCAGTTTCCGCCAAGCGCTCGCGCAGAGCCACAATGAAGCGAGCGTGAGCATCCTGCGCCAGAGTGGACCAGAACAGGTCGTGCAGTGGGCACACGCGCTCGGCGTCGAGTCCGAGATGCAACCCGACTTGTCTCTAGCGTTGGGCTCGTACGAACTATCGCCACTAGAACTCGCCAACGCCTACGCGACGCTGGCTAGCGGTGGGATGTTCGCTGAGCCGATCACTTTGCTCGGCGTGTCGGGTCCTGATGGCACTCCGCTCTCGGTCGGCGCCTACCCACCTCCTCGGCGCGTGCTCACCGAGGCAGAGGCGTATCTCACGACGAGCCTGATGCGTTCGGTCGTGCGCGAAGGTACGGGGCAAGCCGCCGCGAAGCTGGGGCGCGACTTGGCAGGCAAGACGGGTACCACCAACGACTCCAAGGACGCCTGGTTCGCGGGCTTCTCGACGGACGTGGTGGTCGTGGTGTGGGTGGGCTACGACGACGCGCGCAGCTTGGGAAAGCGCGAGTCGGGGGCGCGCACGGCGCTGCCCGCGTGGATTCAGTTCATGGAAGCTGCTCACCAAGACAGACCCAAGACCGAGTTTCGCAGGCCCGGCGAGATCCTGCAGCTTCGGGTCGATCGCCTGTCAGGTCTATTGCCCAATTCTGGTGACGGTCCGACGCAGCTCGAGGAGTTCTTGTCGGGGACCGAGCCGAGCGAGGTGGCGCCGCTCGACGTGGATGCGGGCGTGCCCCAGCCGAGCCTTGGCGTCGAAACGCCTGAGCCCGTGCCGGACTTGCTTCCCGAGCCTCCGCCTTTCTGAGATCGGGCATCGATTTTGGTCGGCTTTTCCCGTCACTTTTTTCGATGAGAAACGTTTCGATGGGAGCGAGGGATCTGGCCGAACCTTCAACGGGTGGCGCAATCGACACTCGAAAATGACAGCCAGGCCCGACGACGGCCTCTCCGAGCGAAACACGGACCTCTGCCAGTGACGACGAGCGTTCGCCGACGGTCCGTTCAGACGATCGACGTTTCTCGATGGTTGTCCGCAGCACAGTGACCGGATAACACTGCGTCAGCGCTTTCAACTCGCGCGACAATTCGATCCAATGAGCTTTCAGCAAAACTCCTGTCGCTCCTCGAGGCACCGATCCGACGACGGTAGCGGCCCCACGATTCGCCATCCGTCCACTCGTCGCGGACTGTGCACCACTGTCGTCGTTCTGGCGGCTTCGCTTTGCGGTTGTGGCCAAAGCGACCCGAAAGCCCCAGGCCTGCCTGAGATGGGCTCGCCTGGAGTGGCGTGGAGCGTCAAGTCGCCGATGCAAAAGATCGGCTACATGGCGGCAGTCGTTCACCCGAAGGTTCAAATGCTGTTCGCTTCACCAGAAGGTGGCGAAAATGAGGGTTACACGTGCGAGGACTGTCACGGCAGCAACGCTGAACTCAACGACTACAAGATGCCGACAGATGACCTGTACGCACTGCCGCGGGAGAACCCCGTTCAAGATGCGCTCGAGTACGACGCCGACGTCACGGCGTTCATGCAGAACACGCTGACTCCCGAGTTCGATCAGCTGCTCAATCGCGGTGTTGGTCCCAAGACAGCGGTCAACTGTTTCACTTGTCATCCAGTTGACGAGTAGTCGACGGTCGGATGAGTTGCTTAAGCGAGCGGCGTTGGATCCAGTTTAGTCGTCGTCCGACACTGTGGTGTGGAACGACCCGAGAACGGTGGCTGAGGTATGGTGGCTGACAAGACGGACGAATCGGGGAACACGAGCGCTGGGCCAAGCCCTACTGACGAAGCGCGCCGCGACTTCCTCAAGATCATCGGCATCGGGACCATCGGCACGGGCGTGCTCGCGGTGTCAGCGGTGCCTGTGGTGGGGGCGGTCATCTACCCCCTTCACCACGAGACTACGTCTGGTTCGAATCAGCTGATTGCCGTGGGGAAACCCGACCTGTTCGAAGAAGGTAAGCCGATGAAGGTGGACCTGTTCGCCGACAAGGTCGACGCGTGGAACCGAGTTCAACAGGTGAAAATCGGATCGGCGTGGGTGATCAAAGAAGGCGAAAAGCTGACGGCCTACTCCACCGTGTGCCCCCACCTGGGGTGTGGCATCTCTTGGGACGCCGCGACCGAGAAGTTTTTGTGTCCGTGTCACGACGCTACCTTCGGGAAAGACGGTCGCTGCGAGAGCGGCCCGCCTCTGCGCGGCATGGATGAACTCGATGTGCAAGTCGGAGGGGACGGCCTGGTGTCGATTCAGTACCAGCGCTTCAAGGCGGGCATCGCGAGCAAGGAGCCCGCGTAAGTGGACAAGCTCATCAACTGGCTCGAAGAGCGCACTGGCGTCGTCTCCGCGTGGCAACAGAGCGCGTACCAGCCGATCGTCGGCGGTGCGAGGCTTCGGCACACCTGTTTTGGCGTGCTGCTGTTCTTGTTCCTGCAGCAAGCCCTGCTCGGGCTGGTGATGGCGGGTTATTTCAGTCCTTCGTCGACGGATGCGTGGGCGAGCGTCGCCTACTTCAACGACCAGGTGACGGGTGGGTGGTTCATCCGCGGGATGCACCATCACACCGCCAACGCGATGATTGCCGTCGGCGGTTTGTACGTCATCTTGCTGATCGCGCTCGGTGGTTATCGTAAGCCGTTCGAGTTGCACTGGCTCACGACTTTGGGGCTCGTTGGTCTGATCCCGCTTGCCGCGCTCACGGGAGTACTTCTGCCGTGGGACGATCAAGCCGTGTCGCGTATGGCCGTCGAGACCAGCGTGATGCGCGGGGCGCCAGGTGGCGATCTGATCGCGCGCTTGCTCATCGGCGGGGCCGACTTCGGCAATTTGACCGTGCTGCGCATGTACGTGCTTCACGTGTTTCTTCTGCCGGGCGGACTGCTCGCACTGCTGCTGCTTCACCGAGCCCAGGTGCGGCGACACGGTTACCCCTTGGTGCCGCGGGCGCAGGAGCCCGTGCGTTCGGGTCACTTCCTCAATCAGCTGCTGCTAGATCTCGTGGTGCTCGCGTTGATCGTGGCGGTGCTGGTGGTGGCGACCATCAAGACTCACGGCGCGGAGCTGTTCGCCCCTGCAGAAGCGGACTCGGCGTTCGACGCGCGTCCCGAGTGGTACTTCCGGGCGCTCAACGAACTGCTCAAGTATTTCCCTGCGTCACTTCAGATTCTGCCGACCGTCGTCCTGCCGGGGTTGGCGACGTTGTTCATCTTGGCGCTGCCGTGGATTGATCGCGCGGCGGGCGGAAAGCTGATCAAGCGTTTGCCCGCGTTGATCGGCGCTGCCTCGGTGTTCGGTGGTTTCGTCGCGCTGACGGGCCTCAACGTCGCGCGAGACATGGGGGACGAAGCTCACATCGAGTCGATGGCGCAAGCCCACAAGCAAGCATCGCGCGCCCGTGAACTGGCGAAGAAGGGCGTCTTGCCTACGGGGGGTGACGCGGTTTATCTCAACGATCCGCAAGTGGCAGTGAAGCGGCTCTTCAAGGAAGAGTGCCAAACCTGCCACAAGCTCGACGGCATTGGCGGCGAAGAGGCCCCCGATCTGACGGACTACCGCAGCAGGGAGTACCTCTCCGCGTTGATCCGCAACGCCCAGGACAAACGCTTCTTCGGCGGCACCAACCACGACGAAATGGAACCCTACTCGGAAGAGGATCTTTCGAACGAAGATCTGAAAGCCGTCACGGAGTACGTCTACAGTCTGATGGGGGAGGAGGCCGGACCTGTGGACGCTGCTCTGGTCAAGCGCGGGTTCGAGGTTTACGAAGAGGAATGCAACACCTGCCACGAAGTGGAAAAGGGTGAAGAAGGTGACGGTCCCAACCTGTTCGGCAATGGCTCACGCGCCTGGGTCATCGACGTGATCAAAGACTCGAGCAAGCCGTTGTTCTTCGGTGACGAAGCGCAGATGCCGAAGTACCAAGACAAGCTGTCGGACGAGCAGATCGAACAGCTGGCAGATCTGATCTTGCAGCAGCGCGGAAAAGGCGGCTCCTGACCACCCGATGCGGCGCTCGGCACCCGATGCATTGGGCATCCGATGCGTTTGGGCACCTGATGCGTTGGGCACCCGAATCCTGCGCGTTCAGCACACGCCGCATTCGGAACACAAAGCGAAAAACCTGGTCGGAGATGACCAGGGTCTTCGAATCTAGCTGAATCGAGTCGCGTCTAAGTGACGCGTAGGAGCGTCAAGGCATCATCGCTTCGATGAACTTGTAGGCTTCGGGTTTGGTCCCCTTGTAGCCGTTCGCGTCGTTGTGGCAGCTCTTGCAGTTCTCCACCTTCAGCGTCGCGTCGCCCGCTTTGAGCACGGGGTCCTTGCCCTTGGCCTTCATCCAAGACTTCATCAGCTTCTTCATGTCGCCGTAGTCCTTGACCTTGGCGTCTGTGCACAGCTTCTTGAACTTGGTCGCTGCGGCGCCTGTGACCTTGGCGCTGGGCTTCTTGCTGCAGTCGTAGGCATCGCTCGAGCTGTGATCGTCACCCGCCTGGGCCTCGTCGGGGCTGAAGGCTGCCGTGGCGGCTCCGAGAGCCAGAGAGGAAAGGAAGAGGATGTTGGTGAGGGTGCGTTTGGTGGCCATGGTGCTTGAGTACTCCTAGTGGTTTCGGCGGGTTTGGCGCGGAATCCGGTTATCGAATCAACTCTGGTTCACAGATACGTGGGAGCCAAGAGCGAAATTCCCTCGCGTGGGGCACCTTTTAGATGCCCTCGAATCTTCTACCCATCTCCAGACATTGCGGTTTTTGCCGTTACCTAGACGATCCACGAAGTAGTCGGCCGGGAGGTAAGTGACGGGAAATTTTTACATTTGTATCCGATCGTTTCGTGGTGGGGCAGCTAGTGCCGTTTGGAAACCTCGGACGTCGGGGGCCGACGCCCGTATTTCACCGCTTCTGGCGGTTTCTTTCACTTGCCGCCTCATTTCCGCGGAACACATCCCGAGTAGGGCTTGTTATGCATCGGCGCCCAGCTCCGCCCGAGGTCGCGGACAGGGTGAATGAACCGAGAGGTACGAGGACGAATCATGTTCGAGCGCAAATTCATCCAGGCGTTGGGCTTTGGTTCCTTGGCGCTGTCTCTGGCGGTCGCGTGTCAGGACAAACAATCGCCCGCTAACCAACAAACTGACGAGCAAGCCGAGCCCAACACCGAGTCCGAAGCCACCGCAGGCCCGTCGGTGCCAGCAGTGAACCCGGAGATCGCGAACGTCGTACAACAGGCGACCAAACAAGGACTCAAGCCCGACGCCACGGGAGCGGCAGGTCCCGACGGGCCGCCCCCGAACGGCATTTTGGATCCCCAAAAAGCAGACGCTGAAGCCAAGCCGAACACGCCGCCCACGCTCACCATCGGCAGCGAAGGGAGTTCACCCCGCGTGACATTGGGCGGAGCACCGCCCAGTGACGAGCGTATTGGCCAGCTAGAAGTCTCGATCCAGACCGGGCCCCGCACGGGCATGCCCGTCGTTCAATACAAGCTTTCGGCGCAGGTCGAGGAGATCGCGGCGCAGGAAGGGGCGGTCTCGGGTAAACAACTGTCGTTCGAGGTGGTCGAAGCCAGCGCGGCGAACAATCAAATAGGGCAGTTACCGCCGGGCGCCGCGGAGGCGATCGCCACTTTGAAGGGCAGTAAGTTCGCAGCGCCTTTCGTCGATGGTGGGCTGCTGCAGACCCTCAGCCCCACTGAAAGCGAAAAGACCAAGCCCGAGGTGGCGTCGCTGTTGTCATTCGCAACCGACGCGCTCACGTCGCTGGTCATCACTTACCCCGACAAACCCGTGGGCAAAGATGCCGCGTGGATGACGACCTCACGCCAGAGCTTTGCTGGCACGGACGTGGTGGTGTACCGCCTGTACCGCTTGAACGAACTGACGCCAGATGGCGCGGTCATCGGCGTCAATACGCGTCGCTACGTGGCGAGCGGACGCCTCGGGCTGCCGAACATCGCCGAGCACGAACTCGTTCACTTTCAAGGCACCGACGACGGTCAGTTCCGTGTGGTCAACGGGCACTGGTTACCAGCGGAAGGACGCTTGCAGCAGCGGCTCGGCGCGACGCTCGTGCAAACGAATTCGCAGGAGGGGCGGGTTTCGCTCGAGATCCGGACCTTGTTCGCGTTTCCACCGAAGCCCGGTGTAGACGTCGCAGGTGAAGCGTCCAAAGCGGCTGCAGGCACGGCGCCAGCGGAAGCCGCCGCTCAACCCACGCCACGAGCTACTCCGCCAGCGCAAGCTGCTCCGCCAGCGCAAGTGACTCCACCAGCGCAGCAGGCTCAGCCCGCCGCTCCGCAACAGTAGCCTTCACGGACGACGCCTCTCGTCGGGCGGCGTTCAGGCGCCGTATCGCTCGCGGTAGTTGCGGATCCGCGCGTAGGTGTCTTCGTCGAGCATCACCTGCCCGTCGATGCGACGTCCGCGTAGGTAATCCACGATCTCTTCGATGTTCACGATGGCAAACGTCGGCATCGAAAACTCGGACGCGATCTGATCGAGCGCGTTGAGTGAGTCGGTCGTCTCGGCGTTCGCGCGCTCCATTCGATCGACGGACACCACGAGTCCGGCAAGGCCAACGTCGGTTGCGGCGCGCAGCTGGGGTACGGTCTCGCGAATCGAAGTGCCCGCTGTCGTCACGTCCTCGACGATCAGTGCACGCTGGCCAGGGCCCGGTGGGTGCCCGACCAAGTGACCGCCTTCGCCGTGGTCTTTGAGCTCTTTGCGGTTGAAGCAAAAGGGCACGTCGTGACCGCGCTGCGCCAGCGCCATCGATGTCGCGACGACCAGTGGAATACCTTTGTAAGCAGGCCCGAACAGGAAGTCGAACTCCGCCCCCTGCGCTTCGATCGCGTCCGCGTAGAATTCGCCCAGCTGTCGCATGTGCTGCCCCGTGCGGTACAGCCCCGTGTTGATGAAGAACGGAGTTTTCCGTCCGCTCTTGGTCACGAAGTCGCCGAACCTGAGCACTGACGCGCTGAGCATGAAGTCGACGAAACGTTGTTTGTAGGGTTGCACTGGATGGTCCTGGTTGGGTTGCCTGGAGGTTTGCGCGTGAGGGGGGGCTACGCAGCTGGCGAAGGCGCGTCGAGGTCGAGCCCGCTTTCGCAGATGAGCTCAGCAGGGCCAAACTGCCCTCGCTCGTCGAGCGCTACACGGGCCATCGCGGCTTGCGAGTCATGAGTGAAGAACAGCCAGGTGCGTTCTGCGTCGAAGCGCTTCAAGAACTCGGCCTTTTCGTCAATCAGCGCTTCGGCGAAACGGTCGTACCCCATGGTGATGGGCACGCGCACCCAAGGCCTGCCGGGGATCAAGTCCGCGCAGAAGAACACGTTTTGATGTGTCCCCCGCAGCCAGGCGTGCAGCATGCCCGGCGTGTGCCCGTCAGTCAGATGGAGTGAGCACGACGCTGGCAACACGGGCGATTGCGTTTCGCCATCGGGCACGAGCGTCAACCGTCCGCTGTCGCGCAGTTGCTGCGTCAGGCCGGGGATGAACGACGCTCGGTCCCGCGGATGGGGGTTCTCAGCGCGATCCCAAGCTCGCTGACCGACGACGAATTGCGCGTTGGGGAACAGCAGCTTCGGTTCGCTTCCTTCACGGTAGGCCTCGAGTAGCCCACCTGCATGATCGAAGTGCAAGTGGCTCAGTACCACTACGTCGATGTCTTCGTGACTCAGGCCGTGATCGGAGAGCGACCGCAGCAGGACGTGGTCGTTCTCCAAGACCCCAAAACGATCCTTGAGCTTGGGCTCGAAGAACGCGCCTATCCCCGTTTCGAGCAGGATGTTGCGCTCACCATCGCGTACCAGGGCCGCGCGCGTCGCCAGATCGATCCGCCCCTGTTCGTCGGGCTCGAGCCAGCGACTCCACAGCGCGCGTGGCGCGTTGCCGAACATCGCGCCGCCATCCAAACGTTGGCTGTTTCCGAGGATGGGGTCGAGGCGCAGGGACATTTCGGGAGCCTAGCATTTCGAGGCTGGCACTTCAGGAGCCTGGCAATGAGCGGAGTAGGCCTCAGCGTAGTAGCTGCGAGCCACGTTCTGCGTTGCGTCAAGCGTCTTCGAAAGGCCGCGGGTCGCCCGCGCCCACACGCACCACTTCGGCGCTGTCACCCGTCAAATCGACGACGGTCGTCGGGGTTTCGCCGCCCACCCCGCCGTCTATCACCAGGCCCAGGCCTTTGAAGTCGATGTTAATCTCTCGCGCATCAATGTACGGCGGGGAGCTGGGGCGCGCGGCCGTGCTGCTGATGATGGGACGACCCAACTCACGCACCAACGCCAAGGCCACTTCGTGCTTGGGAATGCGCACGCCCACGTGCTTGCGCGCAGTCTGCACGACTTTGGGTACCTCGCGAGTCGCGTTGAGGATGAAGCAGTAGGGGCCGGGCAAGTGTTGCTTCAAAATGCGGTACTCGAAGTCGTGCAGTACGGCATAACGCGCCACGTCTCCCACGTCGCGACACACGAACGACAGCTGTTGCGAAGGGCTCATGCCCTTGAGCTTGTACAACTTCTCGATCGCCTTCTTGTTCAGCAGATCGCAGCCGAAGCCGTAACACGTGTCGGTCGGGTACGCGATCACCTCGCCTCGTTCCAAAGCGTCGACGGCGCGTCGAATCTTGCGGGGTTCGGGGTTCTCGGGATTGATTTCGATTAACATGAGGACTGAATTGACGACGCAGATGCGCTTGCCGCGCCGACCTGGCGTCGGGAGACGTTCGTCACGGGCTGCTGACCTGGCGGGGTGGGCGCATGCTCTAGCATTGTCTGGGACCCAACGAAAACCGCAAATCCGCAGTCAGCGGGGTTTCCATCCGCGCGTGCTGCGGCCTCAGCTGTCCCAGGTTGCAGCGTCGGAGTGCGGAGAATTGCTGCTCAATCTGCGTCGCGCTGGCTGAACCAGCTGAGCACCTGCGCTTCGAGCCCCTCAGGGGCCGGCAGGTTCAGACTGAAATTCGAGGGGAAGCCGACGTGTCCTCCGCTGCTCACTTCACGGACGTCGACCGGGTTCGACTTCTCAGTACGTGTCAGCGCTCTCGTGAACGGACGGATCGTGGTGATGGGCACCATCGGATCCCGCAGTGAGTGCAGCAGCAACGTGCGCACGCCAATCTGACCCAGTACCAGTGCAGCGCTGTTGTCGTCGTAGTAGGCCTTCGCGCTTTCGTAGCCGTGGCGAGGGGCGACCACCCGCTCGTCCCACTCGCGGATCTTGGCGATGCGCTCGACGTGGCTGGGGTGTGGGAGGTCGCGTGGCTGTCGCCTGTGCCAAAACGAGGCGTACATCCGCTTCAAGCCACCCAGTACATGGCTTCGGTAAACGCTGAAGCGGGCAGCGTCGAAGGCTGTCGATGCACGTTCCAGGTGAAGTGGGGAGCAAATCGCTGCGACGGCCTTCACTCGTGGGTCGGGCCGCATCGCGGCGTAGCGCAACGTCACGTGTCCACCGAGCGAGTACCCGAGCAAGTAGATCTGCTCGAAGTTCAGCAGCGCGGGCGACTGGAGCACTGCTGCGAGATCGCTGCTCAGCCCTGCGTGGTACAGATCTTCGCCGCGACCGTCGGCGCCGCGTAGGTTCAGGCGCAAACACGACATGCCCGCTGACGCCACCACGCGGGCAGCGTGCTGCGCGTAGACGCTCTGACTACTGCCGCCGAGGCCATGCACCACGACGACCAGCTGGTGAGGGGAGGCCAGTGTCAAACGCCCTGACAAACGGACCCTTCCGACACGAGCATCGCTTACGTCCTGGAACCAAGCCCGTGAGGCTGGATTGCCGCTAGGACGGACCCGACCGGCCACGTGGCGCGATATCGTCCAGAAGTGACCACTCAGCATACCGCGCGCAGTTTAGGTGCACGCACTCACCACAGCTAGCGCCATGAGCCAAACCGTCGGTGGCCTGCCGCTCGCCCGTCCTGCGCCATCGCTCTTGACCGCCCTCCGCATGCTCTGACACGACCACGGGTTGATGCTCCGTAGCGTGAGTTGGTCCTGGAAACGCTGGCGAGGCGTTGGCGCACTAGCGTCTGTCACGCTGCTCTGCATCTCGTGCGCGCAACCGCCCGCGGCGCCCTGCAACTGTCCAGCTTACGGCGCGCCGCCACCCGCCCACACCACGAGCTGTGCGGCAGACGCGGCAGCAACGCCAGCAGGCGTAGCCCCGCCGCCGAGCGACGCGGCAGCCGATGGGTCGCGTCCGGTCCCCCAAGCGTCACCCGCGAAGACCGAGGCCGAGTTGCTCGCGCGCTACGAAGGTCGCCGTGCTCGAAGTACGCAGTCGGGCAAAGCGACCTACTATTCGAACAAACTATCCGGACGTAAGACGGCAAGCGGCGAGGTCTACGACCCTGCCAGGTTTACGGCCGCCCACAAAAAGCTTCCCTTCGACACCGTCGTGCGCGTGGTGCGTACGGATACCAACCGTTATGTGTACGTGCGCATCACAGATCGCGGACCGTTCGCTGGGCGCGAGCGCATCATCGACCTTTCGTACATCGCGGCAGAGCGTTTGGGGATGATTCGCGCTGGCGTCGTGCCCGTGCGCGTCGAGGTGCTCGACTGATGCGTTATCGATTTTTTCGGCCCCACTTCGAAGCCGAAACCGAGCAGTACCTGTCGAACGTGCGTGCGATCGACGCGTTTTGGGAAGAGTTTCGTTTCGCAGCGGCGCGTTGGAGCGACCGCGACGTAGCTCAGTGGATAGGTCACTTGCGCGGCGCGTTGGCGCGGGTGGATCGCGGCTTGGGCGTCGAGGTGCGTGACGAACTCCATGATAACAAGCGCCTGTTCATCCTGCCGACGGACGATGCGGCGCTCATGCCGCTCGCTCAACTGATTGTCGAGCGCGCGCCCGAGGTAGCTCCGTGGACCATCGAGTGTCAGCGCCCCGCCAGCACACTCGAGCGCTCCCTGGAGATCACTCGACGGGACTGTGGCGTGGACTTGTCGACCGCGCGCGCCCGCGTGGGCGTTGGCCGGGGACACGCGTTGGACATCGTGATCGCTTCAGAGCACTTCAGCAGCGCCGATGACGAACGAGGGATGGACGCCGCGTACTGTCTGCTCGCAGCGCTGTTGGGTGACGACGTGTTCGACAACTGGATACGCGAGATCTCGGTAACGCCACAAGCGCGCCCGAATCCACTGCGACTAGTGGGTGAACAGAGCGGCCAGTTGCCGCTGTCGATCGGCGAGCTTGCGCAAGCGGTGGCCGCGGCCGTGAGCGGCGTGGTTGCCGGGCTGCCCGAGCACCCGTGTCACCTCGACTGTGAGCGCGCTGAATGGGTGATGTTCGAACTCGGATCCGATGAGCGAGAATCTGCTCACGAGCGAGACGCTACTGACCACGAGCCTTCGTCGGCGACGGAGCTGCCCTGTGCTGACGTGTTCGTCGCGACGAGCATGCGCCCCGAGATGTTGCGCTGCTATTTGTCGGGGGTTGGCTTCCACTCGGCGCGTTTCTCCGCGCACGGCGAGCAGTTCTGCGTGTTGCGCTACAGCCCGGCCGAGAGCGAACTGGATCGCCGTGCCGATCGCCGCATCGAAATAGAGATGCAACTCGATCGCGCGCTCGTGCCTGGACGCCTGGGCTGCGTCGTGGGTTCGGGGATGGGGACGCAGTATGTCTACGTCTACCTCGCGCTGCAGCGTTTGGACCCTGCGCTGGAGCTATTGTGTCGTCGTTTACGGGAGCTGTCCGTTCCCAGAGACGCCCGCATTTCGTTCATGGACAGTGTGTGGCGGCAGGAGTGGCTCGACGTGTGGGGGGCGGAGGTGACTGCGCTGCCTAGTGGCCGCGACGCTGCGGATCCCGAGCTCGAACCAGACGTCGGGGAGCGCGACGGATCTCACGAGAAAGCGTCGGATCGCGAACGCTTGCATTGAGTGGAGTGAGCGAACGCTGGCGGCGGATACACTGCTCAGGCCAGCTTCTGGAGGCTCGATCGAGACGACTCGAGTCTCAGGCGCCGCCGGCTATTCGGAAGCGCCTGTTCACTCTTGCGTACCTATTCGTCGCAGGGCGCCGCGCCGAAGGCTGCGGCGCACAGGGACGCATCGTCGGCCGAGGCGATGGCGTTGTAGATCCGGCAAGCCACGCCGCCGCCCGACGTCGCTTGTTCGATGCTGTAACCCGTGTCCGCTTCGGCTCCCTCCAAACTCGCGCACTGCTGCAGGCATGCTTCGCGTGAGTCGAAGGCTTCGTCGAATTCGTCCTGGCAAAGCCCCTGAGCGATCGTGCAGTAGCTTTCGCAGTTGTCGACGCCGCAGTGGCCGTCTCCTGCGGGGGAGGCGTGGGAGCAGTGTTGTGCTGGCGCCGCAAGCGCGCTGTATGCGTGATACAGGCGGCAGCCCACGGTGTTTTGTGTCGTGTGGCTGCCCTCGCCAGGATCGAGGGTCGAACAAGCACTCAAACACTGACCTCTGGTTTCGTAAACTGCGAGATCCTCTTGGCAAGCCTCCATCACCACGTCGCAGTAGTGTTCACAGCGTGGAGTGTCGCGGGTCTGACAGGGGCTGGCGGGGCCGGGAGCGATCGTACTGTGCCAGCAGTGGGCGATCGCCGAGGTGGGACCCAGCGCAGCCGAGCTGACGTGCACCAAACGGCACTGCACGTTGTCCGCATCGTGATCGACATCGACGTCGAATGCGCCGTGATCGGGGATCACTGCGCAGCGTCGCATGCACTCGTCGAACTCGGGGACCGTGACGTCATCACCTGGACAGATCTGCGGTTGCAGTCTGCAAAACGACTCGCAGTTCGTGCCGCAGCCTTCGCCGCCGCCCCTGCGTGAGCCACCAGGGCTGGCCTCGGGACAATGCACGTCGGGTTCACCCGTAGCACGAGCGAGCCGTGCTTGTTCGCTGCGACACTCCACGGTGTTGTTGCTGTCGTCGCTGCTGAGCGGTAGCAGGGCACATACCGCCAAACACGCTTCTTCCGAGGCGTAGATCGCGAGCTCATCCGTGCAGTTTTCGAGCGCTCGGCTGCAGTACTCCGAGCATTCGGGGGAGGGTGCGGCGGTGGTCGCAGCGTCCGCGCTGCTCGACGCGTCAGCATCGTCGGAGCTCGTGCTGTCGTCGGGATCATCCGCATCGCGTGCGGCGGCTGCCACGCGATCCGCCTCGTCTTGATCGAACTTGCGTTCTTCGATGATGCAAGCCTGAGCGAACAGCCCGAGGCTCAGAGCTAGCGCGATACGCTGTAGGCTCGGGAACAACGTGATGGTGACTGACGCAAAGGACATCAGAACGCCCCCTTCACGCTCATCGCGGTCGCGCTGTCGGTGATGATGGGTTCGACTTGCCAGCCCGCGCTCTGTTCTGCTTCGCCATCGTGGCTGAGTGCGATGATGACGGCGCCGATCACGCCGATCGCGCCCACGCCGTAACCGATGTTGGCGATGAGCGCTGCTGAGCGCGCGTCCTCTGACGCCGCTGCTCCGCGTTCATCGAAGCAACGGGAGCCGTTGCAATACTCTGCGGCGTCGTCGTCGTGGCCTTTTGCGACTACGCCAAACGCGGCGCCGACACCCACGCCAGCTACTCCGACACCTGCGCTCATCCAAAACCAGGGTGAACTCGTCACGCTGGTCGACGGGGGCGGTGAATCTACCGCGCTCGCGGGAGCGGGAGCGGTTTCCGGCTCAGGTGCTGGCATGGCGGGTTCTGGGGTAACGACTGGCGGCGGCGCCGTTTTAGCTACCAGCGGAGGGACGGCGACCACCTGGTGACTTGCGGCCTGGGCGACTTGCAGCTGGAGAACCCATTCTGCGTACCCCTCGGCGTTGGCGGTCAGCGTGTGCACTCCCGGATCGATGGGGATGGGCACGCCGAACGTAGCGGGTTCGATGGCGTGCTCGCCGCGTGTCAGACGAAACTGAGGTAGCTGCGCGTTGGCTCCAACGTCGAAGGTGACGTGTGACAGCTGAGGCCGCAGCTTCTCCGCACGTTCAGCCCCCACCTTGGCTCGGTCGGTTTGACCGAGCGCCGCAGCGCTCGATGCCGCTTCGCGGAACGTGGCCCAAGCGCTCGCGATGCGCCCACTGCGTTCGTAACACTCGGCCAGGTACAGCAGCGTGCCCACCGCTGGGTCGATCTTCTGACTACGCTCGAAGCGCTCACAAGCTTCGTTCAACTCGTCGTCACGCAGCAACTGCAGCCCCTGATCGAACAGGGCTTCGGCCGCGGCCTTCTGCGAAGGCGTCGTTTGAGCCCAAAGCCCGAGCGGGCTCGTGATGATGAAAGCGCACAGCAGCCACGACGTGTACCAACTGCGTAGCCTTCGCTGCAGGTTTGAGGTTTCGACTCGCATTGCGGGCCTAGCCTAGTCTCGGGCCAGCGTGCGAGGCAACAACGGTCCTGCTGCAGACCAGTTCCGTCAGCGGCGTCCGCCGAAGTTCGGCAGTGACGACTCGTCGCGGGCGGATTTCTCGACGTCTTTGGATGGCTTCGGTCGCACTTTGGGCGCAGGGCGTTTGGGTCGCGGCTTGGGGCGGGGAGTTGCCGTACTCGGCGTTGGATCCGCATGTCCTGCCGTTTCGACGCCCTCGGACGCTGTAACGTCGGCTGACGGCTCCCCTGTTTCCTCACCTGTCGGACCCGCCGTGGGCTCCGCGCTGGGTCCCGCGTCGATGTTGGCGACGTCGGCCGGCTCGGAAGTTTCGGCCGATTGGGCTTCGAGTTTCGGCTCCGTCGTCGCTGCTGCTGTGGGTGTGGATTCGGAGGGATCGGCGCTGAGCGCTCCTACGGGGGGCGCGGCCGTCGACTTGTCGCCTCCTGCGAAGATCCAAACCGCGACGCCCAGGGCAACTGTCGCCACCCCCGCAGCCGCCCAGTGTCCGCGGCGGGGCGGGGCGGGGATGGGCTGGCTTTGACCGCCCGTGCGTCCCCAGGAGTTGATCGTCCTATTGTTCGGTGCCGATTGCTGCGTGCCGCCCGATGCGAGCTCGACGTCGACCTCCAGCTCGCTGGCGCTTGAAACACCGCGACTCGAACTACCGCCTGTACTGCTGCGCTGAGTAGCGCTCTCAGGCGCACGCTCGAATGCGGACACAGGCGGTCCTGTCACGTCGGTTGCCGAATCAGGATGACGCGAGCCCACGCTGATTGGTGGCGCGAACGCAACGGCTCCCGTCTGGGGCACCGCCGAGTGCTGCACGACCCGCAACACCTCACGCGAGTAACGGTCGCCTTCAGGCATGAACGCGGCGAGCTCCACCGCCAGCTGAGCCACGCTGGGCATGCGCTTGCTGCGGTCCTTTTGCAGACAGAGTGACACGGTGTCGCTCAGTCGCTGCGGGATGTCCGGACGCACCGCGATGGCGGGCGTGTGCTGCCCTTTGAGGACCGCGGCCACCAGTTGCGGCAGCGTGTCTCCACCAAACGGCACGGCGCCCGTGAGCAGTTCGTACAGAATCACCCCGAGCGACCACACGTCCGCCAGCTCGTCGACATCGCGTGACGACTCCAGCTGCTCGGGTGACATGTACAGCGGTGAACCGATCATCGCCGCGGTTCCCGTGAGCGCCAGCTGCCCGTCGGAGCTGCCGTGGACGGACTTCGAGATCCCGAAGTCGAGCACCTTGACGATCTTCGCGCCGTCGGCCCGCGTCGTTCGGAACAGATTCGCGGGTTTGAGATCTCTGTGCACCATGCCTTTGGCGTGGGCTTCGGCCATCGCCAGACAGGCTTGCAGTGTGACCTTGACGGCTTCTTCGATCTCGAAGGTGCCGACGCGCGCCAGCTCCGTCTCCAGATCGCAGCCCTCGAGGTACTCCATCACCATGTACGGCGCGCCGTCTTCCAGCGTGCCCACGTCACTGACGCGCGCGACGTGCTCGCTTTTGATTTTGACGGCCGCCCGCGCCTCGCGCCGAAAGCGTTCAGCCGCCGCACGGTCTTGCGCGAAGCGAGCTAACAGGAACTTGACGGCCACACGTTGCTCGAGCTCGATGTGCCAAGCGGCCACCACGACTCCCATACCCCCTTGGCCGAGCACTTTCTCGACTCGGTACTTGCCGGCGAGGATATCGCCGATGGCCACGGGGCACTCGTTCATCGGGCTGAGTGTAGCGGATCCGCGGGCCTGCGTGCGATTCCTGTGTCGCTGCGCACCATTCTTACCAGCACAGACCACCGCGCATGTCGGACGATAGCGGCACGTATCCTTCACTCGGGGGAGCTCGCTTTGCTCCGTAACTGTTTCACGAGTGCGAACTTTTGCGCGTCGTCTTGATGCTGCGCGCACGCCGAACGATCGTGCAGTCGCCGGTTTTTGCCGTGGGCGAAGCGACATAGCGTTGGGCGCTGGCCCGAACCCATAGGAGGAAACGCGGAGACCATTTCACTGCAGGGCGTTTCACCCGCGCGAACGGTCAGACCGCTGGCGTTTTCTAGCGAACGACGAATTGTCGACGTTCGATCGTTGCCGACGGCTCGTCGCGCGCCCGAAAACACACCGCGCGATCGGCCCCACGCACGAAATGCCCGCCAAGTGACGATCAGGCCGTTCCCCGACGGGTGCACGACGGGTGCAGCGCAACGGTCGTACCGTTACATTTGGCCTGAGCGGGCTGGGTCCGTGAGGGGTCGCACCGTCGTTGGAAGTCCCAATCGGATACGAGGCGACTCTTTGGTGCGGTGGTCTTCGGTTTTTGGATTTGGGTAGTCGCGGCGCGGCAAGGTGCGGCTCCCTCTACGTTGCTGAGCGCTGGTGCCCGCACGCAGCCTCAGCGGAAACCCACCGAGGCTCAATCCGAGGTGCTCGAAACGGCCGCGCTCCCAATCTCCAGTGGGTCGTTGTCGTCGTTGATGTTATCCCACCGCCGGTACACGGTCAGCTCGAAGTCGCGTTCGTCGAGTTCGTCCACGAGCACGAACAGCTCGTAGAGGCAGTCGCAGCCAGCGACCCCGTCGGGGCTCATGTCGACGGGCTGCACGAGTACGTCGAGCTCACCATCGTCTACCTTGTAGAACGCTTCCACGTCTTGCGCACATCGAAAGTGCGCGTCCTTGATCTCGATGAGCACTTGCCGCTCCGCGCCGCGGGCTTCCACTTGCTCCTCGCTGCCTTCATAGGGGTTGCCTGAGCACGCGAACTGAATGAAGCCTTGAACGGACTTCGCGTCCTCCCAGCCCTCGGGAAGATCCGCGGCGCGTCCGCCATCGTTCTCGTCAGACCCGCTCGAACTGCATGCGCCAGCACACAGGCACGAAGCCAGTAGCACAGTCCCGACTGAACGCTGCATGTGGAGAGGTTACGGGACGGACGAGCCGTCGGCAAGCTGGCCTAGCGCGTGGATTGGTGGCTCAGCAGGCGTCGTACGTCGGGCTCGATGCTCTTCAGAACGAATGATGAAGGCCGGTGGGTTCCGAATGACCGATCATTCGACACTACTCGGCGAAGACCTCGGCGACGGACTCGGCGCTCAAGATCCGTTCCGTCCAGCGCTCCAGCTCACTCAACGACGCTGACTGCAAACGCGCCTCCGTGTCAGCATCGAGCGGGCCGAACCTGAGCTCTAACAGCTGGAGCAATATCGCTGCTCGCCCTTCGACGCGCCCCTGAGCAACGCCTTCTGCGAGGCCTTCGTTGCGGCCATCTTCGCGGCCGAGGGCGAAGCGCATTTGCAGGAACTTGGCGTCTTCGACGCGCTTGCGCGCGGCGCGCTGCGCTTCGGGATCTTCGGACAGGTGCTCCAGGGCGTCGACCGCTTCGGACATGATCGGATTGTGCGCCTTGAGCGCGTGAAGTTCCAGTCGTGTTCTTGCGCTCAGGAACGCGTCCACAGCGCCAGCTGCTGTTCGTAGCTCGCCAAGCTGCCGGGAAGGCCTTCGAGTTTCGACAGTTGCAACAGATGCAGCGTCAGCTCGTCACCGTAGCGGAACTGACTGTGGCGCTCGTACAGTTCGAAGATGGCGTGAAACCGGTCCAGCTCGCCAAAGCGAGGTTCTGCGAGCCACACGACCACCACGCTAGGCCGCAACTGCACGTAGCTCTCTCCCTTGGATAGCTGCTCCGTCAAGTTGCGCGCCGCGTAGAACACGATGCGCGGCTTGAGCTCAGGCGTTGCCCGCACCTGCATCTCGACGTTTACCCGCCGCCCGTCAGCCAATTCTACCAACAGATCGACCACGATCGCCTTGTCTGCAGGCGCATCACCTGGCAGCGAACGATCGCGCACCTCGAACGACTCGACGGGTTCAGCCAACACCGCTTCCAGCATCGAGCGCAGCAACCGCTCGCTGCGCAACATCAACATCTTGAACACGACGTCCAGTTTCGGATCGAGCAACGGTGCGACGTGGGGCGGTGAAGTTATGCGCGGGTCTCGGCCGCGCTGGTCGGCAGTTCACTGAAAAATTGACGTTCTTGGGGCTGCCCCGCGATCTGATCTTGCGTCGGTTTCTGCGACCCACAGCCGGCGACGTGGTTTCAGTGGCCCAAATCCAATCGCCGGGTGTCAGCAACACGCACTGCGATGTCTTCGCTGACCGTGGGGTAGCGCTCGGGTTCCCGAAAAAACTCGTCGGGCGCCCGAGCCGAGACTTCGCGGAGAGCAAGTGTTGCCGAGTCTTGCCACAATCCTGCAACTGTGCGCCGGCGATCCTCTTCGTGTGAGGCAAGGGACACTTCGCGGCGGTGCACGAAGCTACATTCGTCGTGCACGAAGCTTGGACGCACGGCACGAAGGCTTCCGGGGCCCGCACGGATGCTTCGTCGCCGCTCCAGGAAGCTTCGTGACGCGACACGAAGCTCCCCCGCGCGACACGAAAGCTCGAGTCGATGGCACGAGTGCTTCCCGGCCCGGCGAGGCAGCTTTCCGCGCGCACGCGAGGCCTCGCTTATCGCGGTCCGGCGCGTCAGAGCCCATCTTCGGAGTGTGGCTCGAGCCAGCGATGGTGCTGTGTGCATACGCGAGAAGGCTAGGCGGCTCAACAGAACACGTCAGCCCAGCACTTCCGAGAGCAACTCGCCCAATCGCGACGCTGCGGGGTCGTCAGTCAGGCGCGCGAGGGAGTTGTTCACCTTGGACAGAGTGGGTTCGATGAAGCGCAGGTAACTGGCGTCGCCTTTGTGGCGTTCGATGTAAACGAAGCGGCCCGCGTCTTTGAGCTTGCGCTGCACGGTGACGAGGTCGAACTCGCGGCGTACGCGTGACAGCTCGCTGGCGGCTAAGCCGCGGTGCTCGACGAACTCGGCTAGGCGGGCGTCGACGAAGGCGTCGTCGAAGGTTTGGTAGCTGTCGTTCAGAAGCGCGACCAGGTCGTAAACCTGAGGGCCCAATAGCGCATCCTGAAAGTCCACCCAGGCGAGTGAGTCGCCCTGAGTGACCATCAGGTTGCGGCTCTGGTAGTCGCGATGGACGAACCCTGCAGGCAGTGCGGCGATCGCCGACGCGATTGCCTTTGCGCAGCTGGTGAACGTTTGGGCTTGGCTCTCGCTGAGCGAGATGCCGCGTGCTTCGAGGCCGTATTCGCGAAAGTGTTCGAGCTCCCATTCGAGCAAGGGCTGATCGAAGCGGCGACTGCGCACGATGCTGCTCGACGGCAGCTCCGTTAGCGCGCGTTGCGCCCGCGCGAGATCGGAGACCGCGCGCTGATACAGCTCGGTCTTTTGCGCTGGGGCGCGTTCGAGTCGATCGGCTAGCGTCTCGTCGCCCAAGTCTTCGACCAAGATCCAGCCGCGGTCACAGTCTTGGCCGAGCAGCGCGGGCACGCGCACCCCGCGTTCGGTCAGCAACTCCAGCACCTCGATGAACGGCCATTTCCTGCCAGCGAGCAGCGAGTCGTCGGCGGCTTCTTCCGATTTCAGGGCGTCGGGGAAGAACATGCCGACGGCGCGCTCTCCGTCCGCGTAGCTGACGCGCAGAAAGCGCCTCGTCGATGCTCCGCCCGGCATCTCACTCAGCTCGAACTTCGTTGGTTGATGCGCGCGCGCCAGGGCGGACAGCGGCTCGAGGGAAAATTCGGTGCGGGTCACGGCGGCTACTGTAATCTCGCGAGCCTCATGGCGGAAAAATGCTGAGCATCCCCAGCGCGGGTTTCGGATCGCAGATCGAGCGCTGCATTCAGGGCGTGGTCGACAGCGCTTCCGCGGTGAGTGGGTTCGACGCGAGCCTGCAGTTGCGGCCAGCGGCTAATTTCGGAGACCGTGAGCGGGAGCGCGTGGCGCGCTACTTGGAATTGGTCGTGCAGTGGGGAGAGCGCGTGGATCTCACGGCAGCGCGCGACGAAGACGAGTTGGTTGATCTGTTCGTCGCTGATGCCGTGGTGCTCGCTGCGACGACCAGCGATATGGAAGATTGGGTTGATATTGGAACGGGGGCGGGGGCGCCTGGGCTGCCCCTGCAGCTATTTCGTCCCAACTTGCAGATGTGCCTGGTCGAGCCGCGAGCGAAACGGGTCGCGTTTCTGCGGAGCACGGTGGGGGCACTGGCCGCCGACGATATTCGGGTAGTACGTGGTCGCGCCGAAGCCGTGCGCGACGGGGCTCACGAGGTTGCGGTCTCGCGCGCGACGTGGGCGCCTGATCGCTGGCTGGTCGAGGGCGCGCGCTTGGCGCGACGTCACGTGTGGGTGCTTCTGGCTACCGCCGAGCCGCCGACGCTGCCCGGCTGGCAGGTGGATGCGCATTGCCGTTACGAGTGGCCGCTCACGGGGGTGAGTCGCAGCGCACTTCGCTTCGTACGGATCTGAAGAAAATTCGCCTGGACGTCATGTGATCCGGGAACCATTCCGACCAATTTTCGGCGGTGAAAGCTGTTTGACGCCTGGCGGCAGGTGGGCGAAAACGGGCGCCTATGATTAGTCCTGTGGTTTCGGGCACGAGCGAGCGCCCGAGCTGGATCTCGCGTCTGATCAGAGGTCCTGCGCACTTCGCCTCTTGTTTCAAGTGGCTGATGCTGCTGGTGGTGGTGGTGTCGAGCGTGGGGTGGTCGAGTGACGTGCAGGCGTACGCTTGGATGATCCGCGAGGGTTACGCCAAGTGCACCACTTGTCACACCGATCCCAGCGGCGGCGAGTTGCTCAACCACATGGGGCGCGTACAGAGTGAGCGGTTGCTCAGCGCCGACTGGGGCAATGGCGACGCGGTGACGAGTGACGCCAAATTGCTGTACGCGCTCGACGAGCCCGACGAACTCCGCGTCGGCGGTAGTTTCCGAATGATGAGCATCTACACCATGGCCAAGGACGAGGCGCCGAGTGACCTCGCCACCTTCCCCATGCAGATGGATGTGTATGCCGCGGCGGATTTCGGCACGCTCAAGGCCGGGGTGAGCGTTGGTTACGCCAACGTGCCCGAAAACAGCGCTCACCTGCGCGGCGCACAGTTGTTGGACAAAGAGAGCGGCCCCAACGTGATCTCGCGCACCCACTGGATCGGTGCAGATATCGGTCAAAACTGGCTCTTGAGGGCAGGGCGTCTGAACTTGCCGTTCGGCATTCGTCTGTCGGAGCACGTGCTCTACGTGCGCGACGCCACCAAGACGGATCGTGAGTCCGACCAGAGCCATGGCCTAGCGCTGGCTTATACAGGCGGCCACTGGCGTGGCGAGGGCATGTTCGTCTTGGGCAACTATCAGATCTCCCCAGACGACTACCGCGAGCGCGGTTTCGTCGGTTTTGCCGAGTACATCATCGATCCGCAGTTGGCGGTCGGCGTGAGTACGCTGATTTTGCAGAGCGCCAAGAGCCTGTTCACGGGTAGCCAGGAACGCACCATTCGTCACGCTCACGGTCCGACGCTGCGTTACGTGCCGTTCGATCCCCTCGTGGTCTTGGCGGAACTCGACGTGCTCAAGACGACGGGGTACGGCATCGGCTACACGGGTATGCTGAACGCCGATGTCGAGCTCATGCGTGGACTTCACGCGGCCGCGACCTTCGAGGTACTCGATCGCGGCCTGCCCGACGGTCTCGACGAAGGGGTGCCCGGGGCGGGCGAAATGCAGTGGGCCGCTTGGGTGACCGCACAGTGGTTCTTCTACACGCACTGGGACTTCCGCGTGGACGCGCTATTGCGCAAGGACGCAGCAACGGCCTTGCAGGCCCAGGTGCACTTCTACTTTTGATGCCGTGGAGCGAAGCGAAATGAGCACTCCGATGTTTGAGCGAATTCGACACAAGGCGATCGCGGCCCTGGTCTTGGGACTCGTCGCGCCCGCGTTGTGGACGACGACGGCCAGCGCTAGCATTAACTATTTCAACGTACTCAACCAGGAGTTCGGGTTCGTAGGAAACTGCAGTGTCTGCCACAGTGGTGCTCTCGGATCTGTGAACACTGCGACGAAGCCGTTTGCGCAAACCCTGAAAGCAAACGGAGCCGTCGGGAAGATGGACGACGACGCTCTGCGTATGATTCTGTTCGCTCTGCCTGCCGATAGCGATAGCGATGGGGACGGTGCTGACGACCTCTTCGAGCTGATGAATCAAGGGGATCCTAGTGACCCCTCCGTACTCCCCGGCGGCTTCGTTCCTCCACTCGAAGAAACATACGGCTGCTTACGTGTTAGCCGGGCCCCCGCAGGCAGCGACTCGCTGGGCGTGCTCAGCGCGGGCTTGCTCGGCTTGGTACTGACCAGCAGTTTGCTGCGCCGTCGCCGACGACGCTGAGTCAGTTGGCGGAGCTGCAGCTCGCCGAAGCGCGCGACCCCCTTTGCCGAATGAGCTTCGCGGTTCGTCGAGGCGCGCCGCGGCTGGATCAGTTGGTTGCGGCGTCGGGCGCGCCCGCCTCGACGGTCCCCGCCTCGGCCGAGCCAGCTTCCGTCACGCTGCCTTCATCGTCTGCGCTGTTGTCGTCAGTGGCGTCGTCGTCGCTATCGTCGGTGCTACTGTCGTCGGTAGCGGCGTCGGCTTCGACAGCGCCGGCTTCGTCGCTGCCCGCCTCAGGTTCGACGCTGCCCGCTTCTGAACTCCCCGCCTCGTCACCCGCGTCCGCAGATCCTGCTTCAGCGATGGGGCTGCCGCCTTCGGCGTCCCCAGCTCCAGCTTCCAGCGACCCGCCGTCAGCCGCCGGGGTGCCGCCCTCGGCGGCGCCCGCGTCATCGTCGGTGACTGGGCCTTCATCGGTCGTGCCGGCGTCATCATCCGCCATGCCCGCGTCATCATCGGTCATACCGTCGCCCTCGAGATCGGTGGTGTCGTCAATCTCGCTGCGGTCGATGTCGGCAATCAGCGTGCAACCAGCGCTCGTGAAGAGCACGAGAGCCAAGCTCGAAGAGAAGAGACGGTTCATGACGTGCCTTCGGTAGCGGCTCGGAGGCGCCGAAGCAAGCGGAAAACGGTCCGGCCAACCAACGGGAGAGCGAGCGCCCGCCGCGGTAAAAACGCCGCCTTGGGGCTCCGTTGCGTCCCATCGCGCGGCCGCCGATCCTGACGGTGTCCGTCCGTCTGCAAACAGGCTATCGACGGGGAATGACCCCGGGGCAGAGTCAGCACGCCGTACAGGTCCACGTCGTGGACGGCACGTTCGAACTGTTCCGCGCGTTCTATGGCGCACCCGCGGCACAGAACACCGAGGGGCGCGAGGTTGGTGCAACGCGCGCGTTGTTGCGCAGCATGCGGCGCCTGCTCGCCGAGCCCCGCGTGACCCACGTCGGGGTGGCGTTCGATCAGACGATCGAGTCGTTTCGCAACGACCTGTTCGACGGCTACAAGACGGGTGAAGGCATCGACCCCGCGCTGTTCGGGCAGTTCGAACTAGCGGAGCGTGCCGTGTCGGCGCTCGGCATCGTCACCTGGCCGATGATCGAATTCGAGGCGGATGATGCGCTCGCGAGCGCCGCGGCGCGTTTCAGCGAGCACTCGGAGGTCGAGCGCGTGGTGATCTGTACGCCCGACAAAGATCTCGCGCAGTGTGTGGTTGGCGGCAAGGTCGTCTTAGCCGATCGCATTCGCAGTCGTGAACTCGACGAGGATGGCGTGCGGGACAAGTTTGGCGTCTCCCCCGCGTCGATCCCCGACTACCTTGCCCTCGTGGGAGACTCGGCTGATGGCATCCCGGGGGTGCCTCGCTGGGGCGCCAAGAGCGCCGCGAGCGTGCTGGCTCGGTACGAACACATCGAACGAATCCCGGCGTCTGCTGCCGATTGGGACGTGCAGGTGCGCGGCGCCAAGGCGCTCGCCGAAAACCTGAGCGTGAACATGGAGGCGGCACTCTTGTATCGGCGTTTGGCCACGCTAAGATGCGACGTGCCTCTCGCGGAAGATCTCGACGGCTTGCGCTACCAAGGACCAGACTCGTCGCGGCTTCGAACCATTTGCGAGACGTTGGATGACCCGCGCTTCTTCGAGAGCGTTTAGCCTGACGCGACTGGATGACACGCGCGGCGATACCCAGCAGAGTCCGAACCAGGGAGAGCGACGCGATGACGAACGGCAAAGACGCGAACGAATCGAATGTGGCCCGAACCCGGCGAGCAGTGGCACTTACCTCATTCGCAGGAGCTGTCGCATCGATCCGGATCGGGTGTTGCCTCGTCGCGGCCAGCGTGTTCATACCAGCCGCAGCGTCAGCGCAGATGCTACTCGAGTCCTCGCCGTCCGAAGCGTCGTCAACCCGACTGCATTCGCAGCAAGGGTGGCAGGGCCCCAGCGGACAAACGCTGTTGCCTCCGCCTCCGCCACCCGCGCCTGCTGCGGCGCAAACCGAGCAGCGGCTGCAGCATGCGGAACACGCGGACTCGGGGCGCGGCTTGCAGTTCGTGTGGCTCACGCCTGAGGTCGGCTTCTCGTGGGCGTCCCTCGGCCTGCTCAGTAACTCCGACCTCGTCGACGGAGACGTAGTGTCCGATCAAGCTTTGGGGCCCGTCTTCGGCGGCGGTGCCGGGGCGCGTTTGCTCTATCTGACGGCAGGCGCCCGGTTTCGTTACGCCTTGCTCGACGAGTTCAACATGTGGTCGCTGGGCGCTGAAGTGGCGCTCCGCGTGCCATACGGCAGTTTCGAGCCATACGTCTTCGTTGGGGGAGGCTACCTGCAGACGCTGTCGTTCGCTGCAGAAGACGATGTGTATGCTTTGGGTGATCAGATCGGTGATCTGAGCGCCAGCGGCGGCTTCGCTCGTTTGGGTGGTGGTGCGGACTACTTCGTGACACCCGTTTTCTCGACGGGCCTACGCTTGGAAGCGGACTTCACGTTCCTGTCGCGCGACGCCGTGCTCGAGTCTGGCGCGGGCGTTTACTCGCGGGATGGCTCCGCCGTCGGGCTGACTGCGAGCGCGTTGCTCGTGCTCGGTTTGCACTTCTGAGCGCGGCGTGGGTGTGTCGTGCCGCACGTGGTTTCGATTCTATTAGCGGTCTCGCTTCCTGCGGTGCTTCTCGCAATCGTGTGGCGTGCGCTCGCCTCGCGGTCCACGCTTTCGCGTTGGGTGGTCTCTGGTGGCGTTCTGGCTGGCGTGGTGTTGGCCGTCGGTTGCTGGTTCGCTCAAGTCGCGTTCTGGTCGGTGTCGGGATTGAGTTTGGTCGCGAACACACCGACGGGCCTGGGCGCCCTGTTGGCGATGTTACTGTTGGCGGCTCCCATGGAGGAGGGAGCGAAGCTGGCGAGCTTGTGGGTGCTGCATCAACTCGGGTCGTTGCGGAAGCGGGCCGACGGCATGTTGGCTGCCGTGGCAGTTGCTTCGGGTTTCGCGGCAACCGAGTCGATCCTGTTCTTGAGTCTCGGAGGGGATGAACAGGGCGCACGAGTCGTGCGCGCCCTACTCGCGGTTCCCGCCCATCTGTTCTTCGCCGGGCTGTGGGGGGGCGTGCTAGCGAATCGGGCGAAATTGCATTTGCTCAGCATCACGTGGTTTGCTGCGATGCTCACCCACGGCCTGTACGACCACATCGTTCTTGGCCGTGGAGAGGGAACGCTCGCCGTGGCGTTACCCTTGCTCATGTTGATGACCCTGCTGTCGTGGCTGGGGCTGCGTGACGCTCAGCGTGGGGAGGCCTGGCTACCTCGCCCCGCGTCGGGACTGACGTCTCCGAGTTTGCGCGACCTCAGAGCCGCTTTGCGCCGTCAGGAACGTCCGCTGGTCATTCGCTGGATTGTTGCAGGGGCGTTCGTGACGACTGGGGTCGTGCTGGTTTCTCTCGCGCTAGCCGTGCTGTTGGGACACGAACTCGGGGTGAGCTTTGCGGCTGCCAACGAGGCGGACATGCGCTCCAACGGGCCCCTCGTACTACTAGGTTGGTCGGTGCTGATGGCGTTTCCCATCGCGGGTTACCTGGTTGCCCGAGCGAGCGGTGCGACCAGCGTTCTCGAACCAGCGATGGGTGCGGCGCTGGCGATCGCTGCCGTCGTGGCGTTGTTGTCGCTAGCGGCGCCGATCGCCGTGGTGTTTGCGTTAGCCGTTGCGCCCGTCGCGTTCGCGCTGGCGTGTTTGGGTGCGTGGTTCGGGATCAGCAAATAATCCGAAGAAGGTCATTGCTCCCGCACGGGTGGTGGTTGGCTTGCTGACGTCACGAGTGCCGATTGTATTTGGAATCGGCGCGCCTCACTGATGTCGCTACCATCCAGTTCCGACACCAGCACGCGTTGTACGCAGCGCGTGGGAGTGTGACGGTCTTCGTGTTCGATGACTCGCACGCCCAAGTCTTCCAATGTTTGAATCAACCTGACGATCAGCGGATGCTCGGGAGCTCCCTCGATCTCCAGCATCGACAGCTTTCCAGCGTGCTCGATGAAGCGCACTCTCGTACCCATGATGTATCCCACTGGCGGCACCCACCGCCAACCTCCCATCGACGGTTTTGCCACCGAACGCCATTTCATTCAAGTGTCGACCGCGTAACCAGTCGCCCGCAGTCTTGTCGGGAACGGAGCACACTTCTTGCCAAAGTCACTTGGCTACGCTCACGATGGCTTAGCGGCGTGACCAAACGCCGCGCCAGTAGCGACGCGCCCGAGGGGTGACAGGCTGGAATCGCAGGGCATTGGCGTCGCGCGCCTATGGCATGAGGGGCTGAGACACCCTGCTGTAGCTCCCGTCATGCTTGTGGCTACTGCGCTCCATGGGGCTGCCGCCCCGTCTCGTTCCTGTCGTCCGATCGAGATCTTGCACCTCGCGGGCATCGGTGGGCTCGTAATCCAGCACAGCCGAAAATCCCGTTAGCTGCCCCACGGCGTACCGCGTCACGAGAGAGAACCACATCGTGGGACATTTCGTGCTTCATCAAGTCCGTGGATTCGATGACCTTCATACGAGCGTTGGCGCGCGTCGCGTTGTAGAAAGCCAGCTCATGGCGTCACCGCTGCGACTAGTCCGCGTGGGGCAGCGTTGGACCCGAAGGCTTGATCGTGGCTGAGCCCAAGTTTTCACTCTTCCCGCAGAAGCCTCGTTCGCGAAAGCCGAGCTACGTGCGGCAGCTGGGTGCGGGAACTGTCTCCCGCCTGTGGTTCGTCACTCGCGCACTCACCACATTGTTGCGCGCGTTTGCCGCCTATTTCGAAGAGGGAGCCGCCGCCGCCGCAGTGTCTCGTCGAGTGACCGTGCGCCAAGTCTTTTTCACGGGTTTCGAAGCGCTACCCCTGGTCAGCGTGATGGCGCTGCTCGTCGGTGCGACGATCATCATTCAAGCGCAATTGGTTACCGCGCTGCCGGGTGAGATTCTCGGAAAAATGTTGGTAGCAGTCGTGTTGCGTGAAGTTGCCCCGCTCACCACGGCGCTCGTCGTCGCTGGGCGTTCGGGCACGGCGATATCCACGGAACTCGGCAACATGAAAGTGAACGACGAAGTGTTGGCGTTGGTGTCGTTGGGCATCAATCCGCATCGTTTCGTCGTCTTGCCGCGACTGATTGGTACCGTCGTCAGTGTTTTGGTGCTGACCGTGTATTTCGGCGCGTTGGCAATATTGGGGGGGTTCTTGGTCACCTTGGTGATTGGGGCGCCTTCGTTTCTGGCGATGCGCGCGGGGTTCGCGGACGCGCTCGTGCCGCTCGACTTCCCCTTGTTCGTTCTCAAGGGCGCTGGGCTGGGGGTGATCATCGGCTGGCTCGCGTGTCATTTTGGGCTCGAGGTAGGGGCGTCCCCAACCGAAGTCCCCATGCGGGCCAGCCAAGCAGTAGTGTTCGGCATGTTGGCGTGCGTAGTCTTCAACACCGTGGTGACGGTCACGTTCTACTACTTCGCGGGGCCACCGATTCAGTGAATCGACGAGAGCCGCAGCAAGTGGGACAGTCGAGGCCTCGATGTCCGGCCTAGTTCTCCAACACGCTACGTTTGGCTACGACGACACGCCCGTTCTGAACGGCGCCAGCATGCGTCTGGCGAAAGGCGAAAGTGCTGTCGTCGTCGGTGCTAACGGGTCGGGCAAGTCCACGCTGCTTTATGTCTGCGCGGGCTTGTTGCCCCTTCACAAGGGAGTTCTGCAGCTGGGTGGGGTGAAAGTGGATGCGTTGCACCCCGCGGCGCTTTTTCGACAGGGGATCCGCTGCGGCGTGGTCTTTCAAGAAGGTGGATTGCTGTCGAATATGAACGCATTGGCGAACGTCGCTCTGCCGCTGCGTTACCATCAAGACTTGCTCGGGTTGGATTTGGAAACCATCGAAGCCAGAGCGAAACGCGCGCTCGATCGCGTACGGGTCCCGCAGGCCCAATACTACTCTCTCCCCGCCCATCTCTCGTTCGGTGTGCGCAAGCGTTTGGCGCTGGCGCGAGCCATGGCTATTGAGCCAAATTTCTTCTTCTTTGACGACCCCGACGTCGGTTTGGATCCGTCGACCGCAGCCATGGTGCACGAGATACTGTGTCAGTATCGCGATGATCCGGGGGTCACCATGTTGGTGGCTACCAATCGTGATCTGTTGATAGACAGGTTGCAGGTACGCGGGCTCGTCCTCTACGCAGGCTTGCTCGGCGAGCAAACGGGACAGGCCCATTCCGTCCCCTGAATGCGATTCGATGACGGAGAAACAACTCAAAGCAGCGCTGCGGCTTCAGCTGCGTAAGGGTCGCGGCATGCTGTCCGAGCCAGATTGGTTGCGGCGCAGCGCAGCGATCTGTGACGCGCTACTGAGCCTTCCCATCGTCGCGAATGTCGACAGCGTTGCGCTGTTCTGGCCGATGCTGGAACGCCGTGAAGTGGACCTTCGGTCGCTAGACACCGAGTTCAGAAGACGCGGCTGTCGTGTGGCGTACCCGCATATGGCAGATGGCTGGGGTTTCCGCTGGACTTCGTCGAGCGACGACCTGGTAGTGAGTTCCCGAGGCTTTCTCGAGCCGGGCGCAGGCTGTCAGACGGTCGAACCCGGCGACCTGGCCATCGTAGTCGTGCCCGCGCTGGCGATTACCGAAACGGGCCAACGCTTGGGGTATGGCGCGGGCTTCTACGATCGCGCGCTAGCGACGTTTGGAAGCAGCGTCGAGAGCATCGGCGTGGTTTACGCGTTCGAGCTGGTTTCGTCACTGCCCGTTGCCAAGCACGATCGAGCCGTCGACTGGATCGTGACGGATGAGCGAACTCTACAGGCACGACGCTGACAGCGCCTACTTGCGCTTGCCTGGCGTCTTCTTCTGAGTGCACTCGGGTGAGTTGCACAAGCCGTACAGTTCGTGCTTGTGATCGACGACCGTAAATCCGTAGCGCTGTGCGATACGGTCTTGCAGTTCTTCGATGAGCGGCTCTTCGAATTCTTGAATCTTGCCGCATTCGACGCAGATCAAGTGATCGTGGTGTGCGTCCTCGTCGGCGAGTTCGTAGCGCGTCATGCCGTCGCTGAACTTGTGCTCGTGGGCGATGCCCCCAGCCGCGAGCATTTTCATGGTGCGGTAGACCGTGGCGTAGCCGATGCCTGGATCTACCTTGCGGGCGCTTTCCAGTAGGTCGTCGATCGTCAGGTGATCGGTCGACGAGAAGAACACCTCGATGATGGCGCGACGCTGCCCAGTGGAGCGCAGCCCCTGTTCAGCCATGTACGTGTCGAGCTGATCGCGCAGACGACCGACGTTTGGTGTTTTCGCGGGTTCTCCCGCTTGTGCTCGGCGTGTTTCCCCGCTGCCCATGTCAGGAGGTATGCGAAGATTCTGGCGCGGGGTCAAGCTGCGCGGTCCCGCTGCCAGTCGGTCGTTGTGTCGGGAGACTCGCGGCGGCCGCAATCGTGGCGACCATGCATGCCAGCGGGATGAAGGAAACGGGGGCAGAAAAGGCCACCACACCCAACACGGCGGTGACGCCCCCACCGAATGAAATCATCACACTACGCAGGGCGTCTCGCCGGCACTGGTGTGCCAACCTGAGCGCCAGCGCGGCCTTCTGGACCTCGTTCGTGGCGAGTTCCACGTCGTAGTCCATGTTCTGCGTGCCTGCGCTGGGCAATGCGACCGAAACGCTGGCGGCCGTCAGAGCGACTTCATCCATGGGGCTACGCCCAATCACGGCGACGTAGGCGCCCCCGCTCCGCAGACGCTGAACCTCGCGTCCTCGTTCTGGTGGCAAGACCTCGGGACGAATGTGGTCGATGTCGATGGTACGTCCGAGAGCCTCACACGACTTACGAGCGTCACCCGATAACATGACGGGCTCGATGCCCGCGTCGAGTAAGTGTTGTACCGCCGCGCGGGCTCCGCCGCGCAGGCCGTCTTGCAGAGCCAAAATTCCCACCAAGTGTCCCCCCAGGGCGACGAGCAACACGGTCCTGCCCATGGCTTCGAGTTCCGTGATGCGCGATTCCGCTCTGGCAATGCTCACTCGTTGTCGCAGCAGTAGCGCGCGCGAGCCCACGACCAGGGGCTGCCCGTTGCTGGCGACCGCCGTCACGCCCAGTCCGTGTTCCGCCTGGGGACTGCGCACGGCGTCGGGAGTCACCCCACGGGCTCTCGCCGCCCGGGCCAGTGCCACCGCGCTGGGGCTCTGCTCCGACTTGGCGGCGCCAGCGGCGAGGGCTAACACCTCGTCGCTGGTGAGACTGTCCGCTTCGATGCTCGAGAGTTCTGGCTCGCCCAAGAGCAAGGTGCCTCGCGCACAAAAAACGGCCGTGGATACCCGTCCCGTTGCATCGAGTGACGCAGCGCTGCGAAACACGACTCCGTGCTGCAGGCCCTCTTGCACGGCGAGTGCAACTCGCGCGCCCGCTAGTCGGCTGATCGCGGGCGATAGCAGGGCTCCCGCACAAGCTAGCGTGACCAGCGCCAGCTGCACCCACGACTCGCTTGCGGTCATCACGACCGCGATGCCTGCTGCCGTGATCAGTGGCGCACCCCGCACCGACAGCTTCTTGGCCAACCCTACGACGGGAGCGTGGTCTTCCGCTCGGCGCGCGGGGTCGTTGGTCAGGCGGTCCCAATGCCGATCGAGACCAGTCCAGCGCACGGTTGCACGAAGTTGACCGCTGGCGAGACTGGCACCAGCGTAGATGAAGTCTTCGGGCCCAGCAGGGTAGGCGGCCCCTGCGCGATACCACGGATGGACCTCCGCGGTGCCCGCCACGATGGTGACGTCTGCCACCACGGTTTCTCCAGCGTGAACGACGATTTCCTCGCCTGGACGAAGCTCAGCTGCCGCGACGCTCTCGACTTCTCCTCCCACTACGCGAGAAGCGTCCTGAGCGAGCCACGCGTGTTGCGCGGCGAGTTGGCGGTCCACTTTGCGGTACGCGCGTCGGAGCAAGAGCAGAGTTCCGCTAGAGGTCGCAAGCAGTGTCGCGCAGAAACTCCAAGCCGCGTCGTGTTCGGGGTGCCCCGTTTGCCAAGCCACCGCGCCCACGAGGAACGACAATACGTTCAGCAGCGTCGACGTTGCCGAATGACGACGGTCGCTGACGCGCTCGAAACGGAACCAGTAGACGATTAGGCAAGCGTTACCCAGTAGCAGCAATCCGGCTCGTAGCGCGGTGGTGAGCGTCGACTGTTGCGCTAGAACCAGGCCGATCGCCAAACAACCGAACGTCAGCGCCGTGGACAGCAGTCGTTCTCGCGAAAGAACAGGCGTGCCTGTGGCCGCGTTTCGTTGGGCCTGTGTCGAACCCTCGCCTACTCGCACTCGCTGCGAATCCCGTCCCGCGGTAAGGGCCCGGGTAGTGGCGTTCGCGGTCTCAGCGTCGTGACGTCGTTCGTACCGTGCTTGATTGGGGCTGACCTGCGTCTGGGTTTTCTTCGCTCGCCCGTGATCGCCCGCGTCGTCGCCGAATGACTCTCGCAGGGTGTTTTCGTTCTCGTCCTCGTTCTCGAGCCGCGGCGCGCTGCGCTCGCTCGATTCGAAACGGCGTTCGTCACTCACGCGTTCGGATGAGGTGTTGCCGTGGGATGAATCTCGACGTGGCAACGGCGAAACGCGGCTCTTGGTGTTTCGACTCGGTGACTCGTCGGGCGAGTACGAATCCGCGCAACGGCTGCTGCAAAAGTAGAAGAATCGGTTACCGAGCAACCGCACCCGGGCTGCTCTCAGCGGATCGACGGACGTGCCGCAACTGGCACAGTCCGTCGAGTCCCGTGCTTCCCCTAGGTCATCCAGGCCGGACATCGAGCGCCCAACACAGCGCGGCCTTGGACGTGTGCAGGCGCGCTTCAGCCTGATCCCACACGCGACTTTGAGGACCGTCGATCACTTCGGCGCTGATTTCTTCCTCACGGTGCGCGGGCAAACAGTGCAACGCGATGGCGCTCGGATCGGCGAGCTTCATCAAGCTGGCGTCGACGCAGAAGCCGTCGAACGCCCGCGAGCGTGCTTTTGCCTCTTCTTCCTGACCCATGCTCGCGAAAACGTCGGTGTTCACCACGTGAGCACCGTTGCAGGCGACCTTCGGATCGGACGTGACGCTCACTTTCCCGCCCCTGGCGTTGGCAGCCTTCACCGCGCCGTCGTCTGGCTGGTATCCGTTCGGGCAAGCTACCGTGAGCTCGAGCTCGAGGAGACCTGCCGCTTCGATCCACGAGTTGGCCATGTTGTTTCCGTCGCCTACCCAGGCGTAACGCAAACCGTCGAGCTTGCCGAATTCGCGCCTGACGGTTTGCAGATCGGCGAGCAATTGCATCGGGTGCCCGGCGTCAGTCAGCGCGTTGAGCACGGGCACGCTGCTGGCTTCGGCCAGCCCGCGCAGCGTCGCATCGGAAAAAGTGCGGAAGGTGATCGCATGAACCATGCGCGAAAGAACTCGAGCCGTGTCTTCGA
The DNA here is from genome assembly GCA_965651905.1 of uncultured bacterium. Taxonomy (GTDB): domain Bacteria; phylum Myxococcota_A; class Polyangia; order Polyangiales; family Polyangiaceae; genus SZUA-265. The sequence continues at coordinate 85,413 of CBFGUG010000004.1, forward strand.
TCGGCTCGCCGCGACCCATCTGGGAGCCGGCTTTGGTCAGTACCAAGGGATGCCCCCCGAGTTCACTCACCGCTACTTCCAGCGACACGCGTGTGCGCGTCGAAGCCTTTTCGAACACCAAGGCGACGCTCCGCCCAGCCAGTAGCTGACGGTGCGCCGCATTCCCACGTTGGTCTTTGAAGACGTCGGCATCGTCGAGCAACTGCAGCAGGCCGTCTTTGCCCGCGTCACTCAGGGTCAAGAAGTGTTTCATTGGCTAACTCCGAGAATGTCGTCGACCAGCGCCACGCCTTCGTCCAACTCGGCTTCCGTCACGATCAGTGGGGGAGCGAAACGCAGACTAGTACCCCCAGCGATGGTGAGCAGCAAGCCAGCGTCGCGCAGCTTGGCCAACACCTCACGAGCGTCGAGCCTAGCGTCCAGTTCGATGGCTTGAAGTAAGCCCAGGCCACGCACTTGCGAGACGGCGTTGGGGTGTTTCTCCTGCAGGGCGCGCAAACGCTGGCTGAGCGCTTCACCCATTGCCTTACTGCGGGCAACCAGGTCGTCACGCTGGATGATTTCGAGAACCGTCAGTGCCGTGCGGCTGGCGAGGGGGTTGCCGCCAAAGGTGGTGCCGTGGCTGCCTGGGGGAAGTGCATTTTCCAGGCGCGCTTGGCACAACATCGCGCCGATCGGAAAACCCGCGCCGAGGCCCTTGGCGAGCGCAACTGCATCAGGCTTCACTCCCGCGTGTTCACAAGCCAAAAACGTCCCCGTGCGGCCGATACCCGTTTGGATTTCGTCCGCGATCAGCATTGCACCGCTTTCGTCTGCGATCTTGCGCAGCGCTGACAGGAAACCTGCGGGGGCTGGGATCACACCACCTTCACCTTGGACGGGCTCGACGATGATGGCGGCGACGTCCGGACCCATCGCGCTTGCCACCGCCTCGTGATCGCCGTACGGCACGTGAGTGACGTTACCCAGGGGACCAAATCCGTCACGGTAAGTGGCCTGGCCGGTCGCGGCCAGCGCTCCCATGGTGCGCCCATGAAACGACTTGGCGAATGCGATCACGCGGTGACGATCTGGCTGTCCCGCGTCGAAGAAGTATCTACGCGCGAGCTTCAGACACGCCTCGATCGCTTCCGTGCCCGAGTTACAGAAGAACGCGCGCGCCATCTGCGTGCGTTTGCACAATGCCTCAGCCAGCAGAACGTTCGGTTCGTTGAAGAAATAGTTGGACGTGTGCGTCAGCTTTCCGACCTGATCAGCGATCGCTGCTCGAAGCTCGGGGTGCGCGTGACCCAAGGTGTTAACCGCGATGCCACCACTCAGGTCCAGGTATCGTCGGCCTGCCGTGTCCCATACCTCGCAACCTTTGCCGTGGCTCAGCACGAACGCGGGTTGACGGTAGTTTTGGTAGAGGTAGGTGTGGCCGAGGTCGACTAGTTCTTTTTCGGTGTGAGACATTGGGAACGCCGAGAGTGGGTGTCGTGGGTCAGAACGCGAACGCCGGGCGAGGCCCGAAACGTGGCGCAATCGAAAATGGGAGGGCTTGATAGCGCCAAACGCCAGCGTTTGCACAGCCACTGAACAAAATGACCGCACGAGCTCGGCGAGTGGCCAAGCGTGCGGTCCGATTCGAAGTGTTGCGTCGCGAACGCTCTCGGTTTGGGAGAGTGCGTTCAGTACTGGGCGTCGTGGTTCGGGTTTGCCGAACCGGTCAGGTCACTGGACCTGGTCTTTGAGCGCTTTCAGCACGCTGGCGCGAACGGTCTTGCTCGCGGGCTTGGCGGGGATGGTCATCGGCTGTCGCGTGTGGGGATTGATACCCTGACGCTCTTCCGTGGCCTTCTTGACGACCACGCGCAGCTTGACCAAGCCCGGCACGACGAACTCGCCCGCTTCTTCGCTGTTGAGCTCCTTCGACGCGAGGTCGTTGAGAGCGTCCAAAACTCGGTTGACGGTCTTTTTCTCGAGTTCCGTCATCGTCGAGATTTCGGTCACGACCTGAGCCTTCGTCAATCGCTTGCCAGCCATGAAAATTCCTCCTGCCTTAGTGCGATGCGCTCCATCCAGCGGCGCCATCGCTAAGCACCGGGCCACGAGTAACAGGGCACTTTTCGCCTTTCAAGCGGAATTGCCTGGGCGATCCGCCGTCCGGCGGCCGCGCGCGGCAGGACGAATCACTCACGCTCAGCAATGCCATCCCGCCTCAACCGCTGAACCCACTCCTACGCCTTCGCCGGCAACCCGATGCTGCGCCTTGGTGGATAGAGAAAAGAGTAGTGATTACAGGTGCTTGTTGTGTTTCTGGTGACGACGCCTGGGGCCTGCGAATGGTTCTGACACAGTGAAACACGACGGTTCGGCAGTTTCTCCCAAGCGGCCTTGCCGGCCGGAATTTACCGCGATGCGGCAATCAATTTGGCGACCAAGGCGTTCATCTCGGCCTCTTCGGTGTCCGTTTCGTGGTCATAACCCAGCAGGTGCAGCAGGCCGTGCGCCAACAGCTCGCGAACCTCCGTCAGTAGGTCGTGCCGACGCTGTTCGGCTTGCATCAGCGCTCGGTCGAGAGAAATCACGACGTCCCCGAGTGCGCCATCGTCCAACGTGTTCAGCTGTTCGTCATCCGGGTCCATCTGCGGAAACGCGAGCACGTCAGTTGGCGTGTTCTTTCCTCGATGGTCTCGGTTCAACCGCGCGATGGTCACGTCGTCAGTGAGCAAGACGCTGAGTTCAGCTCCTTCGATGTTCAGGTGCTGCAGCATGTTCTCGGCGATTTTTTTGATCAGGCGCGACGAAATCTCCGGCGAGCCGGGGGCCTGTCTCGTAACGAACGCGGGCATGTCGCCTGCTCTGCCTCAGCCGCTCGCCGTGTGCTAGCCCCATTGTGCTGTTTGTTCTGGTCGGGGGGTCGCTCGCGTCCCCACATCCATCACGAGTTCGATGTCTGAGTCAGCCCCCCATCAAGTTGCGGAGCGACCGTCACGTCCCCCTGGGTTCGACATGACGTACCGCCCGGAAGAGTGCGCCTTCGGCCCGCCGTTGATTTCGCGTTTGCCGTCGCTGCTTTACCTGTTGTGCGCCGCGGGCGTCGGGTTGCTGGTGTTGATTGGAGAAAACAGCGGGTCCAACACCGCGGTGTTCGACTACGTCGTGGCTCAGGACCCCGATCGCGTGATGAGTATTCGCACGTTGTCGTTGGTCTTGTTGGTCGGCGCCATCTCGTCTGTTGCGCGCTCGAGCATGCGCGGTGTTCGCGTGTTCCCTGATGGCGTGGAGGCGCGCGAGGTGCGGAGCTTCGTCGTGCCGCGAGTGCGCCGTTACAAGTGGCCGCAAATGGAGCGCATCGTGCTCGACATGAAGTCGGGCGTGGCGTTGGACTTGTGGGATGGCAGCCGTGCGTTCTTGCCAGACGTCAGCAACCGTTCGAAGCTGGAATCGACGCTCGAACGGGTAGCAGCCGCACGCGCGATTCCCGTTCGTGGCGGAGCAGGGTTGGACGATGTCATCGAACCCCAACCCGAGTCGGACGACGATAAATCTCGCGGTCTGGTCTGAGTCCTCAGCGGCCTTTGAAATTCGGGCGGCGTTTCTCGGCGAACGCAGCCAGCGCTTCCACGCGATCGTCCGTCTTCAAGCAGGACTCGTAGGCATCCAGTTCACTTTGCAGGCCTTCTTCCAACGGAAGTTCTCGTGCAGCCTGCAGCGCGCGTAGGGCGGCACGTTGCGCGATCGGCGCGCCACGCTCGATCGGTTTCAGCCACTCGAGTGTGGATTGCAACAAGGGAACGTTCGGTGGCGCGATGCGATGTATCAGTCCCCAGGCGAGCGCAGTTGTTGCATCGATACGTGAGCCCAGCAGAATCAGTTCCGTCGCTCGCGCCTCGCCGATCAGTCGCGGCAGCCGCTGCGTGCCGCCCGCCCCGGGGATGACGGCGAGGGAGGTTTCTGGAAAGCCGAAGCTAGCGCTCGGCGCCGCGATTCTGAGATCACACAACAAGGCCAGCTCCGCGCCGCCGCCGAGTGCCGCGCCGTTGATCGCCGCAACCACGGGAACTTCCGCCGCGTCCAGCCAGCCTAGCTCCGTGCGATAGGCCAGCAACTGCTCACGGATCTGTTCGTTCGACATCGATCGGCGTTCCTTGAGATCCGCCCCAGCGCAAAACACTTTCTCCCCAGCGCCCGTGATCACGAGCGCGCGGATCGATGTGTCGCTTTCCACCTGCTTCCGCAGTTCGGCGAACGCAGTGAGCGTCGACCGCGACAATGAGTTACCACGATCGGCGCGCGCGATCGTGACGACGAGGACGTTGCCGTGACGCTGTTGAAGCAGTGGTTGGTGGGGCGCGTCGGTCATGCCTTCTTCTTGGTTTTCTTCGAAGCCGTTTTCTTGGAGCGGTTCTGTTTGGGCGCTGCTTGGGGTGGGGCGTCGTTCGCGGTGTCCGAAGGTTTCTTGGACGTCTCAGCATTGGAGACGTCTCTCGACGTGCCTTGCCTGGATTCGAGGGTGGCGAGTCGAGCCAGTGCGTCGCCCAGCTGCTGCTCGAGCCTCGACAACCGATCCGTCAGATCGGCTTTGGCATCACCTTGATCGAGCCCTCGCAACGTCTCGCGGATGCGTCGCGAAACGCGTCCGTCGTCTTCCACACCCAGGCGTCGTTCGAGCGCGGCGCGGCATGCTGGATCCCCCAGCGTTTGCAGGGCGGCCGCAACGTCCGAGCGCAGGTGCGGGTGCGGGTCGTCGAGCAACAATTCGAGGTGCTCCCGCACTTGACGACCTTCGGTCATCTTTGCGAGCGCAATGACCGCGCTGCGGCGGACGCGGGTCGGCTTGCCGTAGTCGGTGTGGTCACGCACGACCGATTCGTCGTCCGCTTGACGAAGCGTGGCCAGCCCCGTGAGGGCGGCGGCGCTGACTACGTCACCCCACGACGAAGTCGACACCTGACGACGTAACAACTGCGCGGCGCTCTCTTGGCGAGTTTGTCCGAGCGCTCTGACGATGGCCGACCGCACCAAGTCGCTCTTCTCGCCACGCAACATCACGGAAAGCGCAGAGCAGGCCTCGGGCGTTCTGAAGCGACCGAGCGCTTCTGCAACCGCATGTCGAACTTTGGGGTGCTCGACCTCACGCTGCGCCACCAGTAGGTCGAACGCTTCGCGCCCCCGTAAGCTCGCGAGACTGCGCGCACATGCCGCGCGGACGGTCCACGCTTCTCGCTTCAGCTGAAGAACGCGCGCGAGCCGCTTCGGGAGCTGGTACCCGCGTTTCTTACCGAGTAACTGTGCGGCTTGACGGCGACCCCGTGCGCTCGTCGCATGTTGGAGTTGGTGTTCGAGTAGGTCCGTGGGCGCCTCGATCCGCAGCCTGCCGATCAGTTGCAGTTCGGGATCGATCACGACGTGGCTGGGGCGCTTGTCCAGTTTCAGGGACAGCGCGCAATGTCGGTCGGAGCAAACACGTTGCAATTCGTGGTCCTTGCCGCTGCCGTCGCGGACCACCGCGCGAAAGTGCAACTCGTAGTTGCCCTTCTGCAATTGCTCGAACTTGACCGTCAGATGACCGTGCGCCCACTCCACGCGAGCCTTGATGTTGGGGTGTCCCGCTCGGTACACGAACTCGTCGAACAGTCGATCGAGCGAGCGCCCGCTCTCTTGCTCGAGGGCCGCCCGCAGATCGGGGGTCGTCACATTGCCTTGGGGGTGGGCCTGGAGATAGCGCCTGATGCCCGCGTCGAAGATCTGAGGACCCAGCGTCGTGCGCAACAGGTGCAGCACGAGGCCGCCCTTCTCGTACAAGTGTCGATCGAACAGATCGATGGGCGTGTCGTAGTCCTGCGAAACGATCGCTCGGCTGTACCTGGATGAAGTTTCACCGAGGTAGGTCTGCACGTCTCGTTCGACGCCTGCGAGGTACTCGTCGTGGCCCTCGCGATCTTCGCGTTCGAGGTGTTCGAAGTAGGTCGCGAAGCCTTCGTTGAGCCAAGCGTGTGCCCAGTCTTTGCAGGTGACCCAGTCGCCGAACCATTGGTGGGCGAGTTCGTGGGCCACCAAGTCATAACTCTCGATGTCGAGGGAGGCTCGCTCGTCGAGCAGCACGTGTTCGTACATCGTCGTGGCGGTGGTGTTCTCCATTCCCCCGAAGATGAACTCACTGACGACGACTTGAGTGTACCGGGCGTAGGGATACTCGACGCCTGTCAGACGTGAGAACAACTCGATCATCTCGGGGGTTCGAGCGAAACCACGCTTGGCGTCCTGCTCGCGTCCCTTGGGAACCCAGTACTCGACGGGCACTTCCCGCCCCGACTCGAGTTTTGCGGGGCGGTCGCTGACTCTCGCGAACTGTCCGACGACCAAAGTAACCAGGTAGCTCGGTAGACGCTGAGCCATGCGGTAGGTGAACGTACGCGTCTTCGTCTTGGTTGATTTGGTTTCCTTTTCGAGCACGCCGTTCGAGAGTGCGCTGTATTGAGATGGAACCGTGGCGCGCAGGGTCAGTGTGCTCTTGATGTGAGGCTTGTCGTGACACGGAAACCAGTGCCGTGCGTCTTCATCCTGACATTGGCTCCACACCTGCTTCGGGCGCTTGGGGTACTGGGCGTCAGGCCCCAAGAAGTAAAGCCCCCGTCTGGGTTGTGCTTGGTAGCGCACGCGAACCTGGGCGTGCTGACAACGTTGGCCGACGGCTATCACGAGGGATTCGGAGTCGTATTCGAAAGGCGCTGCAACCCACGCCCCCCCATCACGAAGTTCGACCTTACGAATGACGAAACCGACGGCGTCGAGCGTGAGTTGTCGTGCGCCAGGGTCACGCCGCCGAAAGGTCCAGGTCGCGACTCCGTCGACGGACTCGCTTTCGAAACGCACCTTCAGATCCAGGTCCAGATGTTCCAGAGCGAAGGGGAGGGAGCGTTCGTAGTTGCGCCCGCTGCCCGTCAGCGAAAAGGGCGCGCGTCCCGCGCCAGCGCAACACTCGTGGTAGCGTCGAAGCATCGCTTCACTCTAGTGCGCCGAATGCCAACTACGAAGCAGAATTGCAGCGTCACAGACGACGCACTGGAGGCAGCGATTCTGCGGTCTTGGGCGTGGGCTGCCGCTGGGGAGGGGGTCTGCCAGGTGTCGACATCCGGCCTCGCTCATCTACAGTGCGCACGTGAATGAGACCCTGAGCGGCGTGGTCGCCCGCGTCACCTTCGAGAACGAGCGCACGGGTTTTCGTGTGCTGCGGGTGGATGTTCCGCGACGGGGACCGGTCACGGCTGTGGGGCACTTTCAGTTCGTCGGCCCTGGGACGGATGTGCGTATGACTGGTCAGCTCGTGTTCGACTCGAAACACGGAGAGCAGTTTCGCGTTCACACGCTGGTGCCCGTCGATCCGACGACCATCGACGGCATCACGAAGTACCTCGGTTCTGGGCTCATCCCTGGAGTAGGACCTGGGCTGGCGAAGCGTATCGTTCAGGCGTTCGGGCTGCAGACGCTTGCTGTGTTGGATGACAACCCCGCGCGACTGTCGGAAGTGGCGGGGCTGGGCAAGAAACGCTGCGAAGACATCCAGCTGTCTTGGCGAGCACAGCGCGGCGCCGGGCAACTGATGTTGTTGCTCCAGACCCACGGAGTATCCGGTAACCTAGCGCGGCGCATTCAAGAGAAGTACGGCGAGGAGAGCGCGAGGGTGGTTCAGTCTAGTCCTTACCGCCTGGCCATGGAGGTGAGCGGGATTGGATTCGTGACCGCTGACCGCATTGCCGCCAGCATGGGTATCAGCAAAGATCATCCAGAGCGTGTTCAGGCAGGCGTTCACCACCAAATACATCAGCTGCAAGAGCGTGGCCACGTCTACGCCCCGCGCGAAACGCTGAGGCTGGCTACGGCGAGCATGTTGGGCGTCGACGAAGCGTTCGTCGATGCCGCGATGGACAAGTTGTGGGCCTCGGAACGAATCGTGATCGAGGACGACTGCGTGGCGCTGAGCGCTCTGCATCGGGCCGAGGTGAGTTTGGCTGAGCAGTTTCATCGCGTTCAGCGTTTCGGCGCACCTGCGTTGGACGTGGCCGCGGCCGCGGTGGCGTCGTTCGAAGCGCGCCTGGGCATTGAACTGGCGCCACAGCAACGCCGCGCAGTCGAGGCTGTGTGTGAACACAAGGTCGTCGTGATCACGGGTGGACCCGGCGTGGGTAAAACCACGATCGTGCGCGCCGTGCTCGAGGTCTTTCGCGCAGCGAAACTCAGCACTCGGTTCGCAGCGCCGACCGGGCGCGCAGCAAAACGCTTGTCCGAGGCCACTGGAGCTGAAGCGATTACACTGCACCGCTTGCTCGAATTCGACCCGAGGTTGCGGCGCTTTCAGCGGGGGCCCGAGAGGCCTATCGACGCACAGGCGATCGTGATCGACGAGGCGTCCATGATTGACGTACGTCTTGCAGATTCTTTGATGACCGCTGTCCCCGATCCCGCGCGGGTAGTGTTCGTCGGCGATGTCGATCAGTTGCCATCGGTGGGGCCAGGGGCTGTGTTGCGAGATGTCATCGACAGCGGCGCGGTATGTGTCGTGCGCCTCGACGAAGTGTTTCGGCAAGGCTCTACCAGCGCAATCGTCCGAAACGCACATGCCATCCTGGCTGGTAACCCGCCGGCTAACTCGAAGGAGCCGTCAACCCCCCAGGACTTTTTCTTGATCGAGCGTACTGACGCTGAACACGCTTCGCGCACGATCGCAGAACTGGTCACGCGCCGAATTCCCGAGCGGTTCGGTTTCGACCCGATGAGTCAAGTACAGGTGTTGTGCCCGATGCACAAGGGAGCGACAGGCACCGCCGCACTGAATGAACTGCTACAAGGATCGCTCAACCCCGATGGCGTCACCTTGCAGCGCGGCGCCCAACGATTCCGTGAGGGTGATAGGGTCATGCAACTGCGCAACGACTACGACAAGGAGGTGTTCAACGGCGACTTGGGCCGTGTGCGACGAATTGATCTCGAGTCCCGCGAGTTGACCGTCGACTTCGATGGGCACGATGCGCGCTACACGGATGCGGATGCTGACGACCTGACGCTTGCCTACGCCACCAGCATCCACAAGAGTCAGGGCAGCGAGTACTGCGCAGTCGTCGTGCCGTTCTTGACGGCGCACTTTCCGATGTTGTCCAAGAACCTGCTTTACACCGCGGTAACCCGCGCTCGCGAGCTCTGCGTGTTGGTCGCGGATCCCAAGGCCGTCAACATGGCACTGTCGGATTTTCGTCGGGAGGAGCGCAACACACGCCTGGCGGAGCGGCTACGAGGATAGACGCGTCAGGCTTACTTGATGCTGAACGACTTGGCGACCGTCGTGGGCGAGCCCGAGAAGGCGGGCACACGTGCCGCACGGAACTTGCGAGCCACGCACCCTCCCACGCTGGTGCCGCCGAAGGGTCCGCTGACGACCTTGGCGCTGGTCACACGACCGCTGGTGGCGAAGGTAACCTGAACCTTACCAGAACCAGTTGGGCCGCCAGTTGCTTTGCAACTCTTGGCCGAGGCGGCGGCGGACCCCAACGCCGACTTTGCGGCAGAAACGTTGAACTTGGGGGCGCTAGCACTCTTGGAATCGCCACCGCTACTTCCACTGCTGCCGCTGCTTCCACTGCTGCCGCTGCTGCCGCTACTTCCACTGCTGCCGCTACTTCCACTGCTGCCGCTGCTGCCGCTGCTGCCGCTGCTGCCGCTGCTGCCGCTGCTTCCACTACTCCCACTAGCTTGGTTGCCGTCGTTGGAAGCGGTTTTGCCGTCGTCTTTCTTGTCGTCGTCCTTCTTCTCGGCCCCGTCGGCGTCTTTCTTGTCGTCGTCCTTCTTCTCGTCGGCGTCGTCCGACTCGTCTTTCTTCTCGGTGTCGTCTTTGTCGGTGTCGTCTTTCTCGGACGTGTTCGCTGGCTCGGGCTTCCGATCCGTCTCGGGAGCGCTTGCGGTCGCTTCCGTCGAGGTGTCGGGCTCAGGCGTCATGAACATTCGGCCCCCGAAGAAGCCCACGACCAAGATCGCGACTCCAGCCGCGGCCCACACCCAAACAGGAACCTTACGCCGCGGCTCGGCCGTTTCTCCAGGGGCCACCAGGACGCCCGGGGAAAACGCGGGTGGATCAGGTGTTGGAGGTCTCGTCGGATCGATGAGCGGCGCGGAAAACGGGGTATCAGCGCCCAAGCCGCCCATCGTCAACAGGTCCTCGCTGGCTCGGGTTTCGGAGGGCTGCTCCTTGACCGCGGCTTGCGCCGTGAGTGCCTCCAAGGAGAAGACGACCGAGTTCTCAGCGCCTCCGAAAGGTTCATGCCGTGGAGCGGCCGGCGGGGCGGATGCGGGTTTGGCTGCGGTGGTTTCACGCTCCAACGCCCGAGGCGGGCCGAACAGGTCGAACGTCGCCGAGCGGGCGGTGCTTGCGGCGCGTGGTTTCGATTGGGGGGCGGCTGGAGTAGGCGCTAGCGCAGCTGGTTTGGATGCTGTTGGCGGCGCGGCACCGAGCGCAACTGGTGCAGGAGCTTCGGGCGGGGGAGGTTCGGCAGCGGGCACGTCCGCGGCGGGCGCCGCTTCAGGCGCTCCTGCTGCTCGGATTGCTGCATCCAACTCTTCCACCTGCAGCACGCCAACCCAATCGTCCATGCCGTCCCGCCAGACGTAGGTGTCCTCCGTGATTTCACCGCTGAGCCAGCCTTCGACGATCTGTTCGCTGGTCATCTGACGCTGCTCGTCGTCCGTGATGTTAACGGACCAATCCCCAGCAGGTTCTGGTTTGTCGTTGCGCATGGCCGAGAGAGGAGACTGCATGACGGCTGTTGCTTCCTCCTCTTCGAACCCGACTGGCTCGCGGGCTTGGGGCTCAGCTGCGGGGTCTTCGGAGCTGGCACCATCGCCCTCGTCCTGATCTGGAGCGTCAGGCGCTACGCTGGTCCCGTCCACGACGATACTGGCGGAGCAGCGTTTGCACCGCACCTTGGCTTTCCGACCTTGGACCTTCGCGTCTGGAAGATTGTATTTGGCGCCACAGGATTCGCAGGTAACTCTCATGAATGACTGTCCTCGCTCAATTGGGTACACGGTCCCCAGGGCCTGAGGGTGGGTCGAGCGGTGGGTCCCGTTATAGTCGTACGCCGGCCGCGGACCAAGAGGCGGCGGCCCTAATTTGCATGGTTCGTGCAGCGCCTGGCGCGCTGACGTGGCGCTTGGTCGCAGGGGGAGCTGTCGCGTGTGGTAGTCGAATATTGCACCTTCGCGGCCGCGTTTCGTGGGCGACTCGTCAAGCTATGACGCGCGAGGCCTCGGATCGGTGCCACGATGCTCTCGAGGCGCGCGCACTTGGGCCTTCCCGAAGGGCGCGCTCGCGTGGGCATAGCTACCGACACCTAAGCGCTGGTTAGCCGGGTCCCGTCCTTTCCGCAGAACTCGGCGCGGTCGCCGTAGATCGACCCACAAGTAGGGCAAACCTTGTGCGTCCCGGGGGTGTTCGCCGCCACTTGGCCGCTCGGGTGCATGGCGGAGGACTTCGTCCGACCCTGCCGAACGAAAACGGTTCCCAGTGCCGCCAAGCCAGCTGCCAGCACTCCTACCAGCGCGACGAACCAATGCTTTCGAGATGTGGCGCGATCTTCTGCGACGGCTACCGCCGTGGACATCGCACTAGACGAGCCTGTCGAATTTTCTGTCGCGCCATCTGATCCGTACAGCGCGTCGCGTCGCTCGTCGAGCAGCGCTTCGTAGCGGCCCCGTGAGGCGACCCGCAACACGGCCTGCCGAGAGAGTCCGCTCGCCGACGCGGTCAACGTCAATGATTCCACATCCACGGACTCGCGGACCGTGACCAAGCCGTCCTCACTCACGGTCACGCCGTCGACTTCAGGATGGATGCGCCAGCTGATCGGGTGGGGTAGAGCGCACCCCGCGGAGTCTCGCAGCTTGCCCGCAAACTGGAGCTCTTGCCCGGGCCGAACGAGCGCGTTCATGGGGCTGACTTCCAGGCGTTCGGGCGTGCCGGGACTCGAGCAGTCTGTATCGCCGCGTGCCTCGACGCTCTGAGCGCTAGCGGTTTCGGCGCGTTCCAGCAGTGTGAAGTGCTGGGTCCGTCGGGTACTCGCCGTGCACGAATGGCCGTCGACTCGGAATTGGTACTGCCCCGTTTCATCGAAGTGGATGGAAGTATCCGTCGCCGAAATCGTGGTTCGAATGCTCACGTGATTTGATGTGTCGCCACCCGACTCGCACACGTTGGACCAGGCTCGCGAACCTCCCGAATGGTGGGTCCGCGAAAGACTGGAGTGTTTCTCCCAACAAGCTGCCGTCGAGTAGTTCACGCCGCTTCCTACGATAGTCAGCTCAGTGTCTGACTGCGTGACCGTCACAGGACCACCACCGCCCCCTGGGATCCCTGGTTGAGGCCCGCAGGAGGGGCCCCATTCACCAATGGCGCGTTGCAGGCTCATGGGGCTGGCCTGCCACTTTCCAGAGAGCGTGAGTCTGTCCCCGGCTGCCACGGCCGTTGTCGACAGCGAAAAGCCGACGACGATTGCCAAGGGCAGACCGCGTGCTCCGTGATGAACTCGCTTTTGCGCCAAGGCCTCGGAGCGTAGCATCAGTTGCGGCGCTGAGCGCCAGCGACCACCCCAAGCTTTGTAGAATCCGTGCGACGCACAGGGGCCGCCGACGATGGCCCGGTTCCGATCGACGGTGTGCGACCTCGAATTGACGCCCGCCATTTGGCGATGTTAGCGTCGCTCGCGAAAGAACCGCAGAGCTCGGAGTTGTATATGCGCATAAGGCAGTGCTGGAAGATTGTCCTAGGTCTCTTGTCGGTGCTGCCGTCGGTCATGCTGACGTCACTGTCAGCAGACGCGCAGCAAGACACTCGAGTCGGTACTCAATCGGGTGGGATGGACACCCACCTGTTTCGCCCAGCGGTCGACTCGAAGGGGTTCATCACCGTCAACGGCACCGACATTCTCGGCGATGGAAGCATCAGTTTCGGTCTAGTTCTCGATTACGGCCAGAACATCCTGCGGACGACCAATGACGACGAGGCGCTAGATGCCAACGGTGAACCGTGCGAGCAGGGTCGTTGTGATGGCAGCGGGACCACTTTCCCAGCAGACGGTGCGCACGGCATCCCCTCGCTGGTCGAGAACTCGTTTCAGGGCACGTTCTCTTTCAACTACGGCATCGCCAACGCTGCCGTCATCGGTCTGAGCGTCCCTGTCGTACTGATGACTGGCGACCCGGGGTACGACATCGGGCCCGATCCGGAGATCGGTGGAGCCAACTACAACACCGCGCCCCTCGACCAAGAAAGCATTTCGACGATCGCGCTCCACGGCAAGTGGCGGCTGACGCGAGTGGACAAGACACTTGGGGTCGCGTTGCTCGGGCAGATCGGTATTCCCATCGGCGACGCTCACCAGAATTTGGGTGCAGACCCGGGGTTTTGGTTCTGGCCACAGTTGGCCCTCGAACATCGCTTCGGGGATTCCGGTTTTCGTGTCGCGACCAACCTCGGCTACCGTGGTCACATCGGGGAGAACGCGGGTTTCGGATCGGTGACCGCCATCGAAGGTCCTGTGCGTCATGGCAACCTGGGCACTTTCAACTTCGGTCTGGGGTGGCGCGCGACCGACGCGCTCGACCTGATAGCGGAAACTTACGCCACGTACCTCACGGACGGCGATTCATCTGACGAGCAGAAGCTCTCTGAAGAGGTTGTCGGTGGCTTGAAGTTGTTCGTGGAGAAGAACAGCTACTTGGTCATGGGTGGTGGTCGACGCACGTGGTCTGCGGGTTACCAGGCTGCGGATCTACGTCTGTTTCTGGGCTTCATCTTCGAGCCGTCGATCGGTGACCGTGATGGTGACGGTTACTTGGACGACGAAGACGAGTGCCCGGACGACCCAGAAGACTTCGACAATTTCGAAGACGAAGACGGCTGCCCCGATCCCGACAATGACAAAGACGGCATTCTCGACGTCGATGATCGCTGCGTGAACATTCCCGAGGACATCGACGGCGACCAAGACGAAGACGGCTGCCCCGAAGGTGGCGAGGGTGACCGCGACGGGGACGGCATTCTCGACTCCGACGACGAGTGCCCCGACGAGCCCGAAGACGTCGACGGCTTCGAGGACGAAGACGGCTGCCCGGACCCCGACAACGACAAGGACGGAATCCTGGACGTCGATGACGATTGTCCGCTCGACCCGGAAGACAAAGACGGCTTCGAAGACGAAGATGGCTGCCCGGATCCCGACAACGATCGGGACCAGATCCTCGACGTGGACGACAAGTGTCCCAACGACCCAGAGACGTACAACGGGCACGAGGACGAAGACGGCTGCCCCGACAAGGGTCGCATCTTGCTCGAAGGCAACGATCTAGTCATTCTGGACAAGATCCTGTTCGAGACGGATAGCGCGGAGATCCTTCCCGAGTCGTTCCCCATCATCAAGGCGGTGGTGTCTACCTTGCACCATCATCCGGAGTTCAAGATCGTAGAGGTAGCGGGTCACGCCGACGAACGCTCGACGGACGACCACAACCTGAAGCTGACGCAGGCCCGTGCCGAATCGGTCGTCAAGGCACTGGCCGACCGCGGCATCGACAAGAAGCGTCTCATCCACCAAGGCTATGGAGAATATTGTCCTGTGGACGACGCGAGTAACCCGGTGGCGTGGGAGAAGAACCGCCGCGTGGAGTTCAAGATCGTCAAGACGGACACAGGCGTGACGGGTGTCGCCCGTGGCTGTGATCGGGCGCGCTCCAAGGGCGTATTCCCGCCGCAGGTAGCTCAGAACCGCGACGACTTCTGAGCGGAAGAGAAACGACCGCTGCGGCGCCTCCCGGGGGCCGCAGCGGGCTGTTCGTAGCTCACCAACGCGGTGTCCCTGGCCCCTGGCCGTGTTACGGGTTTGCGAGCGCCAAGTGGCCGCCCGAGAGCCAAATCTCCAGCTCCTCCGCAGGTAGCGGAGGGGTGAAGTAGTAACCCTGGGCCAACGTACAGCCGAGTTCGCGCACCAACATCAGCTCGTCTATCGTTTCGACACCTTCAGCGACCGTGCGTAGGCCGAGCTTCTTCGCGAGTTCGACGCTCGATTCCAAGATCGCTCGGTTGCGCGGGTCGTGCGTCGCGCCCGTGACGAAACCGCGATCCAGCTTGAGCTCTTGTACGGGAAGGTGCTTGAGCTGTTGCATCGACGAGTATCCCGTACCGAAGTCGTCGATAGCCAGACAAACGCGTTTGATGCGCAGTCTAGCCAAGACTTCGAGCGAACGTGCCAGGTCGCCCATCAGTTGGCTCTCGGTAACCTCTAGCGTCAACTGATGGAGACTGATCGCCTCCCGCTCCGCTGCATCGGACAAGAACTTGACGAACTGCAGGTGCTCGAAACACTGCATGGGGACGTTGACCGCGACCTGCAGGTCCATGCCTCGTTTTTGCCAGATGGCGAGCTGGCGAAACGCCTGGACGATCACCTGATCGGTCAATTCTTCTATTTGCCCCGTTCGTTCGGCGAGGGGAATGAACCGCCAAGGGGGGAGCAGACCTTGTTCTGGGTGTTGCCAGCGAGCTAACGCTTCGACGGCGCGTAGCTCCCCAGTGATGACGTCCAACTGTGGTTGGTAGTGCAATACGATCTGTTGCTGCTCCAGCGCTGTCGCCAGGTCTTGCTCCGTGAATTGGGGGCCCGCAGGTCGTGAGGTGCGTGGGGCGTAAGGCTCGTACCTGAGTATCGCCTGACGCAAGGGTTCGACGATGTGAGGCTTCTGAAGTGTTGCGAGCACGTTGAGCCGATGCGCCTCGGCCAACTGGCGTGCGGTGCGCAGCAAGCCGTCTTCTTCGCCGCTGAGAAAGATGAGGCCCCCTGAAAAGCCGAGCTCGGCGAGGTGGCGTGTCAGTTCGACGCCGTCCATCTGTGGCATGTTCAAGTCGCACAGGACGATGTGGAACTTGGTCACTCCACGCAGCAACTCCAGCGCCTGCGTCCCGTCATGGGCAGATTGGATGGAGGTCGCGCCCAGTTCTTCCAATACGCGACGTGACAGGCCCACCATCAGCGGTTCGTCGTCGACGATCAGGAAATTGAGCTGCGCGATGTTTGCTTCTGACATGAACTCGAGGCAGTTCAGGGAGTAGGCACACCCATCCGTCTCGCCAACGCTACTAGGCGGAATGGTGGTTGCCCGTGGCATTGAAGCTAGCTCCGCTCGGGGAGTGGTGCCAACGGCTTCGGTTCCTTTCCCCATTCGGGTTCGCCCAACGGATTCGGGAGTGAACAGAACAACGAAATTTCGCTGGTGGTAGCCTCTGCAATGTAGTGACTACTCGCACACAGCAGCTTCGAAAGCGGACGCGAACGTGGCTGGTTCATCATCGGACTCGTCGACAGCTACGAGACACATTCCGGGACCGACGCTTACGGAAGAGGAGGGGTCGGTGCTGCTTTCGACGTGCAGGGTCGCGTCGAGTGGGCTCACCGCCTCCTCACTGACGTGAACGCTCGGGTCTTCGCCTTCGAGCCACACGCGCACTTCGTCGTCGAGCAGGAAACGTTGCAGGTCATCCACTTGGTCGGCGATGTGCGCAAAGCCGAGCTTAGCTCGAACGTCGAGGGTGGGGGAGAACGTCAGCGTTGCAGCGCCGTCGCCTTCGGCTGCGATCAGTAGATCGAAGCGTCTGCCGTCATCAGGATTCACGTCGAGCTTCAACAGCTCGTTGCCGTCGTGTTCGATCGTGCTGCTCACGTCGCCCAGACCGAGACCCTCGAGCAGCAGGCTGTCGGCGTTTCCGTCGAACCGCAAGCTCCCATTGATGCCTCCGAGTAACGCACTGACGATCCCGGCGTACTCTTTCATTGGTAACGGGTTGCCAAACTCGTCGTACTCCTCGTCGGCCATGAAGGCGGCTAGTGGAGCGACCAAACTCAGGGCGCCCCAGTCGTAACTGCCTGTGATGGTCTTCGCCGCGCCGTCGAGCCTGAGCTCCATGCTGGGGGAGTTGGTGCCGACGGTCACCTCGACTCGCTCGTCTGCCTCTCCTGCCACGAGCGCGACCCGCTCGACGACGTTCAGGCTCAGGCTGTAGTCGGTTGCGGCGTTTCGAATCAGCTGGACGCCCACGACTCCCTCCAACTTCGAGACGCCGTCCAACTCTTCGCCCGAGGCTTCGAGCGTCTCCAGAAGTTCACCCAGATTGAGCTCGGCTCCGAGTCTGTCGTGGTACAGCTGCAGAGTGATGGGGTTCCGTTGTTCCTCGGTCAGCAGGATCTCCACGTCGATGTCGCCCGCGCGCGGCGAGCTGAGCCTCAGTCGAGGCTGGAGCAGTTCGTAGTCTTCCTCGCATTCGACGTCACCATCGTCTGTGGGCGCTTCGGGTTCGAGTGGCGCTGGGGTCACTCCGCTGCCGTCGTCGGGTGATGAAGGCGACACCAGCGTGGGGCTGTCGTCTTCGCTACAGAACAGCGAAGCAGGAATGCGGAAGGTAGCGTGAGTCTCGTCTTCGGCTTCCAGGTTTTCGTCGATGAAGATCTCGTCGCTCAAGAGCTGGATGAGGTCGTCCAGCCCGTCGTGAAGGTCTTGTCGTGCTTCGAGCAAGTCGTCCGTCGAGACTTCATCTTCCACGGTCGTACATTCCGTCGTCGTGCTCGGCAGGCAGTCGGTCGCGTCTGAAGCACACTCGAAGCTCACGGTCTCGCACGACTGGCTCGACCCGGACAGTGAGCTCAGCCCATCGGCGATGCCCTGGGATTCCGCGATGAATCCACCAGCATTGAGCACGCCTCGCAATGCTGCCTCGGCGTTCTCTTGCGCGGTGAGTGCTGCGCTTTGACTTGATATCGCGACGCGAGGGGGCGAGCTGCCACTCTCGTCCTCGTCACCCGTGCAGGCGACTGTGAGCAAAGGTAGGAACCACAAACGGTTGCGTGTCCAAGCTGAACTAGTCATGAGTTACTCGTCTCCCTTTGCCGCGAAAGCGGCGCGTCAGGTTAGCAGTCTCCGTCGCACCCGGCAAAGGCTCGCAACAGGCGTCGGTTTTTCACGCCGAACCGTTCATTCGGCCCATGTGGGTGACGCGAACGATGTGCTTTGTTTCTTCAGCGAGCTCTCGGGTCACGTGGCAGGTGTACGAAGACCTCAGGTCCTCGAGGCTTAGCGTGTCTGGTTGGTCATTCTGACGGGCGCTTCCAATGTAGGGGACCCTGACTCAACGAGCGCATTTGTGGCGATTTGCTCGGGATGAACCCGTAACCGTCGTTGGACACGGCCAACGGTGGCCGTTCGAACTGGCCCATGGACCGCATCTCAGCGATGTCGAACAGGTCCCGGCCGACGGCGACGTAGCGATCCGTTGCGATGATGTCGGATACGGGGGCACGTTGCGCACCAATTGCGCGCTCGACGACCTTGGTTGAGCGGGCGTCGGGATCTTCGAGCGACAGGAAGAAGTACCGCTCGGCGCGTTCCGCGAGCGCGTGCGTCCCGTAGGTAGCCAACACTCGGGTTTCGGCGGTGACCGTGTACGCGGTTGCCGCGCTCAGGTGCACCAGCACCGTGTCGTTACGCGGGTAGAGCGCGATCCAGCTCGGGCGTCCCCCGAAGCGAGAGTCGATCTCGAAGGGAGCGAGGTCCAACTCGAGTCGCCTGCGACCGGTCGCTGTGCGCACGTAGATGTCTCGTCGCGCCGCGTACGCCCCCGCACACCCGAAGACGACGCTCTCTGTTTCGGGGTCGACGTGGAGAATCTTGGCAGCACACTGTTTCGAGCTAATCTTGCGACGCTTACCATTCGGAAGTCGCATCACCAGTGCGCCTTCCTCGTCGCGGGTTATCACACTCCCCGCGAGAGTCATCACGAAGCCATCGACGTCTTCGGTGTTGGAAGTCGCCAGATCGAGGAGCCGTACGCGAGCGTCATCACCTGGCCACTGCCAGACCTTGTACGTCGGGATCGGGCCGGGACACCTACCTGACGCGTCGGAGCGCGGAGGGAACGGCCACTGGATCCGACCGTTGCCGTTGGTGTCTGTGGTGACCACATCCAAGCGAACGAACTGTCCGTCGGGCTCGAACGCGATGCGTCCCACCGTTCCTCGTCCTGCAGGGTATTCGCGTTCCGAACCTGTTTTCAGATCGTGGATCACGACGTCAGTTCCGTCCGGCCCCTGACGTAGATAGGCAAGGCGACGACCCATCGGGTCGAAGCTGAGCGCACGATGCGGCGTGTACGAGCTGGCGTCATCCGCTAGATCCGCGCCCGCAGCAGCCAAGTCTACGCGCGCATCGCTCGTGGTATCCAGCAACCAGACTTCGTTCGCCTTTCGAAAGATGACGTACTGACCAGTCGGGTCGCTGCCCAAGAAGTCATCGATGGTGGTTTCGGCCTTACCCGCGCGGATCAGATAGGTGGTCAACTGATCTCCAGACAACTCACCGTGCCCGGATACACTCACCGCGATATGACCATCACCATCCGTGTCACTGCGCGCTTGGCAAATCACTGCCCAGTTGCGAGATGGGGAGCTAGCCCATAGACTGGTTGGGTAAGGACCGCCCCACGCGGAGCCATCCTCGATGGGAGGAGGTACGGGAGCGGGTTGGGGGAGGACATCTGTCGATCCGGATCGTGAGCCTGACTTCGACGTCTCGTTGCCGCGCGGAGTCGATTCGCGGTGTTGCTTCGCTGAGGCCCTTTCATCAGGCGTTTCAGGTTCGCTTGGAGGCGCTGCAGAGCATGCGACTGTGAGCAGAAGAATCCAGACGGCGTCACGCACCAATCGAAGATAACGTCGGGCGCCTGCTGCACGCAAGTTGGCACCGAACGCCGAGTGAGCTCGGAGAAGCGGGACAGGCTCGCGCGTGATACCCTCCGGGGAGTGCCCGACTCCGACGATTTTTCTACGGGTGGCGAGGTCCCCGCCGACCCGCGTGTTTTGGCGCAAGCCATCGAGGAATGGCGAACCAGAGACTTGGCAGAGTCCGAGCGTCGGGTGCCTCCGCGCGCACAGCGCTACGAGACTTGGAGTGGAGTGCAGGTACCAGACTTGAGCACCCCGCTAGATGTGTCGAAGGAACATCAGACACCTAGTTTGCCAGGGCGCTATCCGTTCACGCGGGGCGTGCAGCCGAACATGTACCGCGGTAGGTTGTGGACGATGCGCATGTTCGCGGGGTTCGGCACTGCTCGTCAGACCAACGAACGGTTTCGGTTCCTCGTCGAGCAAGGGCAGACTGGCCTCTCGACTGCCTTCGATTTTCCGACACTGATGGGATACGACTCGGACTCGCGCCGCGCGCTGGGCGAGGTGGGGTTGTGCGGTGTGGCGGTCGATACGCTCGCCGATATGGAGGTGCTGTTCGATCAGATCCCGCTCGATCGCATCACTACGTCGATGACGATAAACGGTCCTGCAATCGTGCTCCTCGCGTTCTACGTAGCTCTCGCTGATGCCCGCGGGATACCGCGAGATCGACTCGGGGGAACCATTCAAAACGATTGTCTGAAAGAGTTCATCGCACAGCACGCTTGGCTGGTGCCACCGAAACCTGCGATGCGAATGGTGACGGACACCATCGAGTTCTGCGCGCACGAGATGCCTCGCTTCAACAGCGTTTCGATCAGCGGGTATCACATCCGTGAGGCAGGTGCGACTGCTGTGCAGGAGTTGGCGTTCACTCTGGCCAATGGTTTGGCGTACGTTCGATCCGGCATCGAGCGAGGCATGCACCCGGACGAGTTTGCGCATCGCCTGAGCTTTTTCTTCGACGTGCACAACGACTTCTTCGAGGAGATCGCCAAGTTTCGCGCGGCACGCCGCATGTGGGCGCACTTCATGAGAGAGCGATTTGGCGCGAAGCTGGAGGCGAGCTTGAAGTTGCGCACCCATGCCCAAACGGCAGGTGTGTCGCTGACCGCGCAGCAGCCGTACAACAACGTGGCTCGTGTTGCGATACAAGCACTTGCCGCGGTGCTCGGCGGGACACAGTCGCTACACACCAACTCGCTGGACGAAACCTATGCGCTTCCCACGGAGGAGGCGGTAACCGTGGCCCTGCGCACGCAGCAAATCATCGCTCACGAAACGGGCGTCGCCAACGTGGTGGACCCGCTGGGGGGCAGCCACTACGTCGAGTGGCTCACAGACGAGCTCGAGCGGCAAGCGACTGCCGTGATCGGGCAGATTGACGAGTTGGGTGGGATGCTGGCTGCCGTCGAAAAGGGCTACCCGCAACGAGAGGTCGCGAGAAGCGCTTACGAGTTCGAGAAGAAGCTCAACCGTGGTGAGCGTGTGGTCGTCGGGGTGAATCGTTTCGCGAGTGAAGACACTACGAAAATCCCGACGCTGAAGGTCGACCCCGACGTCCAACGACAGCAGCTGGAGTCACTACAGCAGGTCAAGCGGGCGCGAGACGAACGTCGGGTCGAGACGGCGTTGTCGGCTGTGCGCCAAGCAGCGCTGGGGAGTGTAAATTTGGTGCCACCAATCATCGAAGCTGCCAAAGTCTACGCGACCCAGCAAGAGATCTGCGACGTGTTGCGCGACGTGTTCGGCAGCCACACGGACACACCCGCCTTTTGAGCAAAGTCACCGCGCCGTGCAATCGCTTCGCGGTGCCACCCAGGCCACGGTGCTAGCCAGGCCGCGAAACCACCCAGGCCACGGTGCCACCCAGGCCACGGTGCCACCCAGGCCACGGTGCCACCCAGGCCACGGTGCCACCCAGGCCATGGGGCACTCTGGGTTGCCGATGCTGAGCCACCCGGGCTCAGGCGTGGGAAAGGGCGTTCAGGACGTCTTCCACCACGTCCTCGCTGTCTTCGATGCCTGCGCTGAGGCGAATCAGAGCCGGATCGATCCCGATTTGCGCAAGCTGCTCGTCGTCGAGTTCGAAGTAGGACATGAAGCGTGGCTGCTCGATGAGCGTTTCCACCCCACCGAGCGAAGCGGCGATTCTCGCGATCTTGCAACCGTCGACCACTCGCGATGCTGCTTCGGTTCCGCCTTCGACGATGAAGCTGACGACACCGCCACCACCGCTCATCTGCGCTTGGCTGACGGCATACGAGGGATGGCTTTCGAGGCCCGGGTAAAATACCTGCTTGACCTTGGGGTGTGCCTCCAACGTTCTCGCCAAAGCAAGCGCCGTCGCGTTCTGCGTTCGCACTCTCAGGTTCAACGTCTTCATGCCTCGCGCGATCAGAAACGCTGCGTGCGGATCCAGCACGGAGCCGAGGACGCCTCGTGCGTCACGCAGCAGCGAAATCAGATGAGACGGGCCCGCGATCAAGCCGCCCAGTACGTCGTTGTGCCCGGCCAGGTACTTCGTGGCCGAATGCACGACTAGATCCACCCCGAATTGAATAGGGTTGTAGTTCATCGGCGTCGCGAACGTCGAGTCAATCATCACCTTTACGCGCTTGTGTTGCTTGGTGACTTCTACGACTTTCTCGAGGTCGATACAGAACAAGTAGGGGTTGGTCGGTGATTCCGTGATGACCAAGCGAGTCTCTGGGCGGATCGCCTTGGCTAGCGCATCGATGTCACCAGCGGGGACCTGCGTGTGTTCCACGCCGAACTTGGACAGGGTCGTCGATACGAACTGACGTGTTCGCCTATAACAATCCCTGAAGAGAACGATGTGCTCCCCCGACTTCACCAGCGTCAAGACTGCAGTGGTGATTGCCGCCATTCCACTCGAGAAAGCGACGGCGTCGTCCGCACGTTCCAGCGCAGCCAAGCGTCGCTCGAGCTCCCGAACTGTGGGGTTACCGTAGCGGCCATACTCCTCACGATCAGGGTCGGCGTCGTCCCCACGCATGTAGCGCACGAGGTCTGCGGTGCTGGCGAACGTGAACGTTGCGGTTTGAGCAATCGACGGCGTCAGCGTGTTGTGCGCTCGACGGTGTTCGGTTCCCGCGTGCACGGCGTCCGTAGATGTGGCGGTTTTCTTGGGCTCACTCACGTTGTTCTCGGTGTACTTGTCGAATCGACGTAAGAGGGTCGTCAGGGAGATGCGGTGGGAGCGACTTCGATTGGACCTAGAATCCGCCCGTGTTTGTCTGCTGCGATGACCAGTTCGCCCGCTGGGCTATCCACGTACACTCGAAACTGAATGTCTCGGGACTCTGGCAGGTTTCGAACCATCACGAGTTTGGTAATGGGATGCTGGTGCTGTTTGCGGACTTTGTCCAGCACCTCTTCCGCGACACGCGGGTCTGCTGTCCTCAGGCGAAACAGATTTTCCTTCAACGAGCCTTTGCCCAACAACTTGACGTTCTCGGGACCTTCGACCTCGCCGTCACGGTAACCGTATTGGTTCACTTCGGCTTGGTTCGCGTGATTCTGAACCTGGAGAACGACCAAGCTGGGCAGTGCTGTGATGCTCAAAATCCTCACAGGCTTCGGCAGCGGTGCCAGCAGGTGATCGAGGGCCTTGCTGATATGTCCTGACTCGACCTGCCTGGGTTCAGGTGTGCCACTGGCAGTGGACGTTGGCGTCGTGGGTACCAAGTGTGCCGGGGCGGGCGACGTCGCGACGTCATCGTCACAACCCACACCGAGGAATGTACCGCAGATTGCGATCACGAACAGTCGGTGGAGTGATGGCATCGCAGTGTGGATCCGATCGTTGTCGAGCGTCATCGCTTCAGGCCTCGCATGTCAGCGAAACCGCTCGAACTCGTGTGGCGTCGCCGCACGACGAAGCGCGTCCGATCCACGGCGTGTAGATGACGGAACACGACCCAGCTCGGCTAGCGGCACTACTGCTCGTACACCACATGGCCATCAGACGTAGGCTAGACGGAAACGTTGAAGTCTCGGAGCGCGTCATTCAGGCTGGTCTTTTGATCGGTACTGGCTTTGCGCTGCCCGATGATCAAAGCGCAAGGCACCATGAACTCGCCTGCGGGAAACTTTTTGGGGCGCATGCCAGGAATTACCACGCTGCGAGCGGGTACACGGCCACGCAGCTCTTTGGAGCTCTCGCCCGATACGTCGATGATGGCGGTGGAAGCGGTGAGTGTTACTCCAGCGCCAATCACCGCTTCTTGTTCGACCAGCATGCCTTCGACGATCACGCTGCGCGAACCGACGAATACGCCGTCTTCGACGATCACGGGTTGTGCTCCCGGAGGTTCCAGCACTCCTCCCAAGCCCACTCCGCCAGACAGGTGTACGTTCTTGCCAACCTGGGCGCACGACCCTACGGTTGCCCACGTGTCCACCATCGATCCGGCGCCAACGTACGCCCCGATATTGACGTACCCTGGCATCACGACGCAGCCAGCTTCCAGAAACGACCCGTAGCGCACCGTGCCCGGCGGGACGACTCGTACGCCGGCCTTGTCGAGGTTCTGCTTGAGCGGGACCTTGTCGTAGAATTCGAAGGGCGGGCACTCGAGCCGCTGCATTTGTGTGACGCCGAAGTACAGCAGCACCGCCTGCTTGACCCACGCGTGGGTCGTCCACTGTCCTGGTGCGGACTGCGTCGCGACTCGCAGTTCGCCGCTGTCCAGAGCCGCGACGGTGCGTAACACCGCCTCGCGTGTGGCGTCGTCTTTCAGGCGCGCCCTGTCTTCGAAAGCAGCTTCAATCAGTGGTCGATCGATGGCGACTGACATAGCTCGGGGGGTGTACTGGTAGCGATGCTCACTGGCAAGAGGGCGCGCGGCTCGCTGGCCTACCGATGGGGGTCACGCTGCTTTTTTCGTGCGTACATCTAGAGTCCTGATTCGATGAATCGCCGCAGGACGTCGTCGCTCACGAGGGGTGGGCTCAGCCTGCGACTGTGCATTGGTCTCATTCCGAGCTGTCAGGACGCCCGCCGATCTCGGCGCCTGAGGCTGTTTCCCCCGCGGGGTCCCAAACGAACGGGGCCCGCGCGGCGGCACGCCGCGTGCGTAAATGGAGCGGGGGGTTGCTCGAACCCAGAAGGCCAGAAGGCTGCTCCGTTACGGTGCTCGTGAAAACAGCCTTCAGCCACCGAGCTTGACGGGTGGGTTTGCCGCCATGCCAGGCAACGCGGCGATCACATGGGGCGACGAGCAGACCGAGGCTCAGTCTGCCTGCAGGGAGCCGAGCGTTGCTCAAGGGGAGCGCACATCGGTGCGCCAGGTCATGCGGACATGCGTCCCATCGACTTCCAACGTGACCCCAAGAGCGTGGGCCGCAGCCCTCAAGCAGTGACGTGTGGCGCGCACCTCACGCGGGATTAGGAGCTTGACGACATGACCGTGTGATGGGCGTCGGTCGACGATCAGTTGATGTTCGGTGGAGTTGACGCGGAACTCGACGCTCAGGGGTTCACCCTTGTCGTAAACCAACGCCGCCGCCAGACGAACCATGTTGAGGGCTGCGCGAGGTAGCAGCCCCGCGATCGGCGCTTCCCCGTCGGCGTTGACGGTGACATCGACGGTGAGCCCTCCAGGACTAGGCGACTGATCACCGCTTCGACTGAGCCAAAGCGCTTCGACCCAGTTGACCGCCCCCGTAGCAGAGTCGATGTCCCGAAGTAGCTCCAGCAACGGCAGGGTAGCACCCAGCTCTTTGACTGCGGTACTCACTGCGGCTTCCGCCCGCAGTCGAGTGCTCGCGTTGAGTGTTCGACGACTGGCGCTTTCGAGGACGTCAGTCAACTGTTCGCTAGTTGCGCGGACGGAACGCTCGATCTCCGCAAAACACTCATCGTCATCCAACCGGGGGAACTGCGAGTTCAGCGTCGACAGACTACCGAGTAGCGGCTCGCAGCCGCCGAGAACGTCAGGTAGGACTGCAGCAACGGACTTCGGGCTCACCTTCAGCGAGCGGAGTAGTCCCTCGAGGTTACTCAGCGCGCTCAGTGTTTCGCGGAGCGCGCCGAGAGCATCCACGGGCACGGATGGAGGGTCGGCCGAACCAGCCACGCTGCCCACGATACTTGGGTATCGGCCCAGTCGCAATCGGGAACCAAGCGTGGCACGAGATGCGGCAACTGCGGGGCAGGTCCGCGCCACCGGGTGAGTCGTGTAAACCCGGCGACGCCGCTGGCCGCGATCTGATCACTGCCCCCATCGTTGGACGATACCGCGCTCGGTTCAAAGCTCTTCGAAGAAGAACTTCGTCTCGCGTAGGCCGTTCTCTTCCGAGTCGGACCCGTGCACCGCATTTCGGTCGATGCCCGCGCCGTACACGGCGCGGATTGTGCCGGGTGCAGCTTTGGCCGGATCTGTCGCTCCGATCAGCTCGCGGTAGCGAGTTACGGCGTCCTCTGCCTGCAGCGCGGCGACGACTACGGGACCGCTGGTCATGAATTCGACCAGTTCACCGAAGAACGGGCGTTCTCGGTGAATGTCGTAGAACGCCTCAGCTTGCTGTTGGCTGAGCGACAGTTGTCGCATCGCCAACACATCGAACCCAGCGTCGAGTACTCGTTGCAGGATCGCGCCCTGTTTGCGTGCCTGCACGGCGTCGGGTTTGATGATGCACAGTGTGCGTTGTAGTGCCACGGCGTTACCTCTTCTTTCGCGTTGTGTGGGTTCTGGTGGCTTGGCTTGCGTAGGGTTCGGTCAGAGCAAGCTCTGAAGCGTCGTGCCCATGTCCGCAGGGGAGGGGGCAACCTTGACGCCGGCCGACTCCAGCGCTGCAATCTTGTCCGAGGCGGTCCCTTTGCCGCCGCTGATGATGGCGCCAGCGTGTCCCATACGCTTGCCTGGGGGGGCTGTCGTCCCTGCGATGAAGGCAGCGACGGGCTTCTTCATGTTCGCCTTGATGTAGGCCGCCGCGTTCTCTTCTGCGTTGCCGCCAATCTCGCCCATCATCATCACGGCGTCTGTATTGGGGTCCTCGTTGAACAGTGTCAACGCGTCGACGAAGTCGAGGCCGCCAACCGGGTCGCCACCGATGCCGATGCACGTCGACTGACCGAGCCCGAGTGACGTCAGTTGACCCACCGCTTCGTACGTCAACGTGCCTGAGCGCGACACCACGCCGATGCGACCGGGCTTGTGAATGTGACCCGGCATGATGCCGATCTTGCACTCGCCTGGCGTGATGATCCCTGGGCAGTTCGGGCCGATCAATCGCGCGTTCGAGTCGCTCAGTTTGCGGCGCACGCGGATCATGTCCATCACGGGAATCCCCTCGGTGATGCAGATCACGAGTGAGCAACCCGCGTCGAGTGCCTCGAGGATCGCGTCCGCCGCGCCGAGGGCAGGCACGAAGATGCACGACGTGTCGGCGCCAGTTTTTTCGACCGCTTCAGCCACTGTGTCGAACACGGGCACTTTGACGGCCTCTGCCTTCGGGCCTTTGGCTTCGAAAGTCTGCCCGCCACGACCGGGGGTGCACCCGGCGACGACCTGCGTGCCGTATTCGATGCATTGAGTAGCGTGGAACGAGCCCGCTCCGCCCGTGATCCCCTGAACGACGACCTTGGTGTTCTTGTTGACTAGTACGCTCATCTCATTCGTCCTTCAGCCGGCTACCGCGGCAACGATCTTCTTGGCACCGTCGGCCATGCTGTCGGCTGGGTCGATCGCCAAGCCGCTGTCTTTGAGAATCTTCTTGCCCAGGTCGACGTTGGTGCCTTCCAGGCGAACGACCAACGGAACCTTGAGCTCCATCTCTTTGGTCGCGGCAACGATGCCTTCGGCGATCAAATCACACTTGGCGATGCCGCCGAAGATGTTCACGAAAATGCCCTTCACCTTGGGACTGCTGAGGATCATGCCGAACGCTTGTTTGACTTGTTCCTTGGTGGCACTACCGCCCACATCGAGGAAGTTTGCAGGGGTTCCGCCGTGGTGCTGGATGATGTCCATGGTGGCCATCGCCAATCCAGCGCCGTTCACCAGGCACCCGATGTTGCCATCGAGTGAAACGTAGCTGAGACCCGACTCCTTGGCCTCGAGTTCGACGGGGTCTTCCTCGCCTTTGTCGACCAACTCGGCCCACTCGGGATGACGATCCGCGGCGTTGTCGTCGAAGTTGATCTTCGAGTCGAGAGCGATGACGTCGCCAGACTTGGTGACGATGAGCGGGTTGATTTCGCACATCGAGCAGTCTTCTTTCTCGAACAGCGAAGCGAGCTTGGTGAGGATCGACGCGAATTGTTTGGTCGTCTTCTTGGGATCGGGGCTGCCCGCCGCGATGTCCAGCGCGTAGGCGATCTTCCTGGCCTGAAACGGAGCCAGGCCAAGCAGCGGATCGACGTGTTCGGTGATGATCTTCTCTGGCGTCTTCGCGGCGACCTCTTCGATCTCAACGCCACCTTCGGTCGACGCCATGACCGCGATCTTACGCGCGGCGCGATCCACCACCAAGCCGAGGTACAGCTCACGTGCGATGTCTAGCCCTTGTTCGACGTAGAGGCGTCGTACGGTTTGGCCTTCGGGGCCGGTCTGGTGGGTGACGAGCGATTTGCCGAAGATACCTTTGGCCGCTTCTAGTGCGGCGTCGGGTCCGCCCGTGACGACCTTCACACCGCCGGCCTTGCCGCGGCCACCCGCATGGATCTGGGCTTTGACCACGACCACGGAATTGCCCGTCTCTTCGATCAACTGCTTGGCGGCCTCTTTGACCTTCTCGACCTCGAATACGGGAATGCCCTTGGGCACGGGGATGCCGTGCTTGCTGAAGACGGCTTTGCCTTGATACTCGTGAATGTTCATTTCGCCCCCGCCTTCACCACGTCCACGATCTTCTGAACGCTGGCGGCGCTCGTTGCGAGCATCGCTTTCTCGTTGTCGTCGAGGTCGAGCTTCACGATCTGTTCGACGCCACCTTTGCCGATCACGACGGGCACACCCATGTACAGATCTTGGTAGCCGTACTCGCCCTCGAGGTAGGCGGCGCACGCCAGCAGTCGCTTCTGGTCGAGCAGGTAGGATTCAGCCATCGCGATCGCGCCAGCTGCGGGCGCGAAGTAGGCGCTCGTACCCATCAACCCGACGATCTCGCCACCGCCTTTGCGAGTGCGTGAGACCAGCTCGTCCAAGCGTTCCTTGGAAACCAACTGGGTCACGGGGAGGCCGTTGATGGTCGTGTAGCGCAGCAGCGGGACCATGTCGTCGCCATGGCCGCCCAAAACGGGAGCGCGTACGTCTTTGACACTCACACCAGCTTCGCGAGCGAGGAACAGTTGGAAACGCGCGCTGTCGAGGGCGCCAGCCATACCCACGACCTTCGACTTGTCCCAGCCCGTGCGGCGCTTGAACTCGTACACCATCGCGTCGAGCGGGTTGCTGATCACGATCGCCATCGCGTTTGGGCAGTATTCCTTGGCGTTGTCTGCGACGTTTTGGATGATCGGTAGGTTGGTGGCTACCAGGTCGTCGCGCGACTGCCCGGGCTTACGTGGGATGCCTGCAGTGATGATCAGGACGTCTGCGCCCGCGCAGTCCTTCCAATCGGAACTGCCGATTACACTAGCGTCTGAGCCGCTGAGCGCCGAGGCTTGCTCCAGGTCCAGAGCTTTGCCTTTGGCGAAGCTCTCTTTGTTGGGAATGTCGAAGAGTACGACGTCGCCGAGTTGCTTCGCGACGCAGAGGTTTGCGAGTTCGCCCCCGATGTTGCCCGCGCCGATCAGCGCTATTTTTTTCCTAGCCATGTCTGTACGTCTCCAAAAGATTCTTGCCAGCTCGACTCGCGTCGCCGACGGGGGCTGGTTTGCACCGACGGCGCACGGGGGAGTAGCCCAGTGCGACCTCGAGAGCAACCGCGCATTGGCGGGGTTTTCGCCTGTAGTCGGCCGCGTTTGGGGATCTCGTGAAACCTTGTTTCGATGCAGTGGCGACGACGCGCCTAGCGCTGAACGGGTGGTGAGGGTTGGGCTTTGTTCCAGCGCTTCTTGACTTGGCTCGCGGCATCCGCCATAAGCCTCGCCCCCTGGGCAAATCGTCGGTCGACGGCCGAGTGCCCGGCAGGAGCAGAGTCATGCCGAAGATGAAGACCAACCGCGCTGCAGCCAAGCGCTTCAAACTGTCCGGGTCCGGACGCGTACGTCGCCCCCGTGCCGGCGGACAACACCTGTTGATGGGCAAGTCGCGCAAGCGCCGTCGTCGCAACCGCGACAACGATCTGGTTCATCCATCGATGGAAGCGCGCGTGAAGCGCATGCTCCCGTATCTCTGAGACCCGAGTTCACGCACTGGGTTCTTTCGTTTCTATCTAGGTTTTAGAGGAGTCAGCAATGTCTCGGGTCAAACGCGGTCCTATCCCCCGTCGTCGTCATAAGCGAGTATTCGATCAAGCCGAGGGCTTCTACGGTGGTCGCAAGAACCGCTTCCGTGAAGCGGTGCGCAGCCTGCGCAAGTCGTGGGAGTACGCTTACGTCGGTCGTAAGCTTCGCAAGCGCGACTTCCGCCGTCTTTGGATTCAGCGCATCAACGCAGCCTGTCGAGAGAACGGCGTCAGCTAC
The DNA here is from genome assembly GCA_965651905.1 of uncultured bacterium. Classification (GTDB taxonomy): domain Bacteria; phylum Myxococcota_A; class Polyangia; order Polyangiales; family Polyangiaceae; genus SZUA-265. The sequence goes on from CBFGUG010000004.1 coordinate 115,806, forward strand.
TCGCGTTTCATCCACGCGCTGGCGACCAACTCGGTCGAGCTGGACCGCAAGGTGCTGGCTGACATGGCGGTCAACGACCCCGCCTCGTTCAAGAAGCTGACCGAGCTGGTCGCTTCGGCTGCTTGAGTCCGAGCGGAGAACGACCAGTGACGGACCCGAGCGACCAGATCGCCTCGGGCCTCGCTGAGCTCAGCGAGCGTTACCTGGGCGAATTCGAGGCGGCGAGCGACGAACAGCAACTACGCGCGGCGCGCGCTCAGCTGCTGGGCAAGAAGGGCGCGCTCACGGCCGTCCTGAAGTCGATGGGAGGCTTGGAGCCTGACCAGCGTCGTGACATGGGGGCGCGCGCCAATGCGCTGAAGGCCCAGGTCGAACAAGCGTTCGAGCAACGGCTGGCGACGCTACACGCGGCGCAGAAGCAGGCGGACCTGCAGGGGCCACCGCTCGATCTCACTCTGCCAGGTCGTAGTCCCGCCCCGCGTGGACATCTGCACCCGCTCACTCAGGTGTGCGACGAGATCCTCGATATCTTCCGGCAGCTGGGTTTTCAGGTTGCCTGGGGCCCAGAGGTTGAGTTCGAGAGTAACAACTTCACCAAGCTGGCGTTTCCTCCGGATCATCCCGCGACGGACATGCAGGACACCTTCTGGGTGGATATCGAGGGCGCGGCAAGCGACGTTCGTGCACTACTTCGAACCCACACGAGCAACGTTCAGGCTCGCGAAATGAGTGTTCGCACGCCGCCCATGGCCGTGGTCAGCGGGGGGCGGGTCTATCGGCGCGACGACGACGTCACGCATTCGCCGATGTTCCACCAGGTCGAGGGGTTCTTGGTCGACGAAGGCGTCAGCTTCGCGCAGCTCAAGGGCGTGCTCACGGAGTTCGCCAAACGGTTGTACGGCGACACCGCGGTTCGCTTCCGTCCGAGTTACTTTCCGTTCGTAGAGCCCGGGGCAGAGCTCGACGTCGGTTGCGTGTTTTGCTCGGCCGACGACGGCACTCGGGCGAGCTGCCGAGTGTGCAAGGGCACGGGCTGGCTCGAGATCCTCGGCTGCGGGATGGTGCATCCCAACGTCTTCGAGGCCTGTGGAATCGATCCTGAGCGTTTCACCGGGTTCGCGTTCGGCCTCGGCGTGGAGCGGGTCGCCATGCTCCGCTACGGCATACCCGACATCCGCCTGCTGTACGAAAACGACCCGCGGTTCCTGCAGCAGTTCTGAGCACCGAATTTCCGGACACACAGATCATAGTGTGCCGCTCGATGCCCCCAAGTCGCCTGGGGCTGTCGGCATCGATGACTCGGGCGGCCGAATGCGGCCGTCGCGGCGGCCTGATGTTCGTTCGAGGGGGGCGAACTGGGCAAAGCCCCGGGGGTTGACGATGGGACTGACGCTCCTCAAGTTTGGTGGCTAGCACCGTATGCCCATGTCCAAGGGTTGAGACATTTGGTCTCATTTCGTCCTGTGAGGGCGCCCGCGGATATCGGCGCCACGCGCCTGGCGCGGCTTCACGTCCGCCAGCCGTGTAGTCAGCCGCCCATCGCACGCTAGCGGGGCATGGGAACTCCGCACAGTTCCCGGTTTATCGCCCCGACCGAGGGCCCACGGGTACGGATCGGGTGGAGCTACAACCATCTACTGTGTGATGGGGCCCGACTTGGGGGGTGACACGAAATGGCGCACCGATGAAATCTTTTCAATGTGGTGCGGTATCAAGCACCCTCACCCGAAAACGCACTCTATCTCACAATCCTGTTCGTTCGCATGCAGCAAAACGCGACAAAAAACCGTTTCACTAGGCAACCCCCAGGCAATGCCAGCCGTATGGATCGAGTACGGCAACGCCATTCGCAAGCACCCGAGACAGCTCAGAATTTGGGCACGCTTATTGCTAACGAATATCCTCTGAAAGACTTCCGCGACGGAACTGCTGACCCCGGGCCAACCCCCAGAGCCTAGCGCGAAATTCCCAAGCTGCACGCTCCCTGAGACCCGTTCCCGTCAAACCGCAATTCCCGCTCGCTGACCCCCTTTCTCTGACCCGTTTTCCTCTTACGAATCGAGACCCCACATGAACGAAATGCCAACCTCCGCAAACGAAAGCTCATTCGGCTCCGAGGAGCAGGCAGACGACAATGCGGTGCGCTACTCGCCGGCGTTCGCGCGTCCCTCCGTTCCGCCTGCATCCGTCGTGGCCTCGCGTCGCTACGACAGCATGCCTCCGAGCTCGAGCAACCGCACTGCCGCCAATTCTGGGGAGATCCGTGTGAGCAACGCCAGCGAGTCCGTCGGAGACTCGATGCTCTCGCGCTACTTCCGCGACATGGCCAGCCACCAGGTGATGGGACCCGAAGAAGAACTGGCTGCAGCCCGAGACGTGGAGACCGCAGAGGTAGACCTCTGGGTCGAAATGCTGTCGTTCGTCCCGGTGGGCGAGCACATCCTCGCCTCTCTGAAGAACAACTTGGAGACTGCTCAAACCAAGGTCGAAGAAGACGCACCGACGACGTCCAACGAGCTGGAGACCCTCGCCCAGATCGAGGAGCTGTTCGGGGTGTACCGTCAGCAGCGCTCCAAGCTTCACGCCAATCAGACCCGCCGCTATCGCGAACTGTGCGAGGAGTTGGCGCGAGCGGTTCGCTTGTCCGACTCTGATCGATTGTGGATGGCGGAGGCTTTCGAGATTGCACGAACCATCTCGGGCGACGAGGACGGAACTGGAGCTCTGGTTGCAGCGACGCAATCGTACCGTCGCTACGTGTCTCGGGTGAAGGCCGCTGACACGCGTCAGCGCGACTCCAAGAACCGCTTCGTCAAGGCGAATCTGCGCTTGGTCGTTAGCATCGCGCGTCGTTACAACCGCGGTCGCCTGCCCCTCATCGACCTCATTCAAGAGGGCAACATCGGTCTGATGAAGGCGGTCGAGCGTTTCGATCACAGCCGCGGTTACCGCTTCTCGACGTACGCGTCGTGGTGGATCCGTCACGCGATCAGTCGTGCCCTGGCGGACAAGGGGCGCGCAGTGCGCATCCCCGTTCACATGCTCGACACCTACAACCGCGTCACGCGGGCTACCCAAGCCCTGATCGCGCGTTTGGGGCGTGAACCCACGCCAGCCGAACTCGAGAAAGAGACGGGCGTGCCGAAGGAGAAGCTCGACAAGGTGCGTGAGCTCTACGCCGAGACTCCGTTCTCACTCGATCGCCCAGTTGGTGACGAGGATGGGCGTAAGTTCATCGACTTCTTGGTCGAGGACAACGCGCTGTCCCCGTACGAGGACCTGGCTGCCTCGCGCTGGTCGGACGAGGTACGGCGCTTGCTCGGCACGCTGACTCCCATCGAATCGCGCATCATTCGTTGGCGCTTCGGTTTGGACAACGAGGACGAACTGACGCTCAAGGAGATTGGCGACAAGTACAACCTGTCTCGTGAGCGAATTCGCCAGCTGCAGGAACAGGCCATCGGCAAGATCCGCAAGCAGATGCGCGAATTCTGAGACTGAAGCGGGCTACTGCTGCCCGCCCTCGACGAAGCTCGAAATGACGAAAGCCAACGCAAATTGCGTTGGCTTTCGTCGTTTGAGGCACAGCTACATATTGTCGCAGTCGGCCGCTAGACCACGGTAGCGAACGAGCGCTAGCACTCTCGTGCTGAGGGCTCTAGTGCCTGGACTGCTGAGCAAATGCCCCGGTCACAGCTTGGCCCCTGGGACGGCGGGCAGCTGGGGTTGCGGCTGACGGCGAGTTGCCGTCGTCGAGACATTTACATTTGCCCCCGGTTTGGGCGATTAGGGGCCGCGCTTCCGCCAGGAGGCGTCTCGAGAGTGACCCCCCACAATCCGTTCGGACTGTCGACTCGAACGGAGCAAACCCGAAGCGATTCCGTGCCCCATCACCCGACTGACGACCCGCCGCGCTGCCCTGCTTGGGGCTGCGACATTTGGCGTCAGGGCTTGTGGGTGCAGTCCGAACTAGGGTCGCGCCCGCTTGCTGTCGTGCCCGGTACTTCGCGGGCGAGCGTCATCGAGCAGCGTTCTCGCATCTGGGACTCTCCCGTGCTCGAGCATTCCCGATTGAAGACATCCCAAGTTGAAGTCGCGCCGCAGGGCGCTTGGTGACAGATGGATCTTTTCGTTTTTCCTCGTTGGGCGAACAAGACCGTGCATTTGGCGGGAGCCGTGCTTGGTGTCGCGCCGCTCTATCTCATTGGCCTCATCTGGTACGGCGCTAGTCCGTACACGGTCTCGGTCGGCTACGCACCTGAGCAGCCCGTCCCGTACAGCCACGCGCTGCACGCGGGTGAGCTGGGGATCGACTGCCGCTACTGCCACACCACGGTCGAGCAGGCAGCGCACGCGGCCATTCCCCCCACGGAAACGTGCATGAACTGCCACGCACGTGTTCGCACCACGAGTCCCAAGCTCGAGCCCGTTCGCCAAAGCTGGGAGACGGAGCAACCCATCGAGTGGACCAAGGTGCACGACCTGCCTGACTACGTGTACTTCGATCATTCGGCTCACGTGACCCGAGGCATTGGCTGCAAGTCGTGCCACGGCCGCATCGACCAGATGGAAGTCGTCTATCAGCACGAGGAGTTGAGCATGGGGTGGTGCCTCGATTGTCACCGTGCCCCCGAGCAGCATCTGCGCCCACCCGAAGAGGTGACGAACATGGGGTGGCAACCACCTGAGGCCCAACTCGCCTTCGGCGCGAAACTCCGCGAGCAGAACAACATCAACCCCCCCACCGATTGTTCAACATGTCATCGATGAAGAAGCAGGACAGCCCCCGCTTGTGGCGTAGCCTGGCGGAATACGAGCAGGACCCCGACTTCCAGAAGTTCGTGGACAACGAGTTCGGCGTAGACCCGACCGAGGCGCTTCCCGACGACAAGCAGCGCCGTCGCTTCATGCAGCTGATGGCCGCTTCGTTCTCGTTGGCAGGCGCCGCTGGCTGTCGCTGGGAGGAAGACAAACTGGTGCCGATGACTCGGCGGCCCGAGGGCATCGTGCCCGGCGTTCCCCGTTACTTCCACACCGCGATGGAACTCGGCGGCGTTGGTACACCGCTCAAAGTCAAGAGCTACGACGGACGCCCCATCAAAGTCGATGGCCACCCCAATCATCCCGATACGATGGGGGCCAGCGGCACCTTCGAGCAAGGCTCGATCCTCGGACTGTACGACCCGGATCGTAGCCAGGGTCCTGCGCAGTTCTCGAACGGGCAGGCAACGGAGTCCACTTGGAAAGACTTCGGCGTCTTCGCCAACAAGCACTTCCTGGAGTTGCGCCAGGCTAACGGCGGTGAAGGGCTGTTCGTGTTGAGCGAGTCGAGCTCATCCGCGACGGTCGCCGACACCAAGCAGCGTTTCCTGCAGGCTTTCCCGAGTGCCCAGTGGTTCGAATACGAAGCCGTCAATCGCGACAACGCTCGTGCTGGAGCGCAGCTGGCGTTCGATAGCCCTGTCAAGCCGCGTTACGACATGGCGAAAGCCGACGTCGTGTTGTGCCTCGATGCCGATCTGTTGGCGACAGGACCCGAGTCCCTAGCCATCAGCCGCGGTTTCTCGGAGGCGCGCGATCCTGAAGGCGGCCGCATGAACCGCATGTGGAGCGTCGAGAGCTCGCTGAGTCCAACGGGTATCCAGGCGGATCACCGCTTGGCGATTCGTTCGGCGCAGGTTGGAGCACTCGCTGCTGCACTCGACGCGGCGATCAGCAAGGCGCTCGGACAAGCTGGCGCTCAGCCCGCGCCGAAAGCCGCGTTCCTGACCACTCCTCGCGTCGCCAAGTTCGTCACCGCACTGACCAAGGACCTGCTCGCGAGCCAAGGCAAGAGTGTGGTCGTGGTTGGCGAGAACCAGCCCGCAGAAATTCACGCGTTGGGGCATCGTCTCAATGCACTGTTGGGCAACGTCGAAAAAACGGTCCACTACGTTGCTGACGAAGGGCCTGCCAACCTGCGCCAAGGGCTGCAAGAGCTCGTCAAGCAAGCAGACAAGGTCAAGACTCTGGTCATCCTCGGCGGCAACCCGGTTTACACGGCGTCCGCAGACGTCGACGTCGCAAAGTTGTTCCGCAGCGATGTCGTCAGCATTCACCTGAGTCTGTACCGGGACGAGACCTCGCGGAAGTGCAGCTGGCACGTGCCGATGGCGCACTTCCTCGAGTCTTGGGCCGACACGCGCAGTTCCGACGGGTCGCTGCTGCTGAGCCAGCCGCTGATTGCTCCGCTGTTCAAGGCCCCGAGCGTTCCCGAGTTCGTCGCGCTGCTGAGGCGAGACGAGGTTCGTGAAGGGCAGCAGCTCGTTCGTCGAGCCCTCGGCGCGCGGGTGGCTTCCGACGAGGCTTGGCGTCGTGCCGTGCACGATGGTGGCTTCCCGAACACTGCAGCTCCGCCAGTCTTGCCGACGCTTCGGCCCCTGTCCCCGATTCAGTTCGGCGACGCCGCCCTGGCCGATCTGAGTCCGAGTGGCGTGTTGGAGGTTACTTTCGCTGCTGACTCGCGACTCTACGATGGTCGTTTCGCCAACAACCCTTGGCTACAAGAGTTGCCCGAGCCAGCCATGAAGCTGACGTGGGACAACGCCGCGTTCATCAGCCCCCAAACCGCCGAGCACCTAGGTGTCGAGGATTCGACGATGGTCGTCGTCAGCGTTGGCGACCAGAAGATCACCTTGCCCGCACTGATGTGCCCCGGTCAGGCTCCGGGCTCGGTACGTCTATCCCTCGGCTACGGTCGCACGGACGCTGGCGTCGTGGGTGGTGCTTCGTCACCTCACAATCACGACCCAGTCGACCCGGTTGGCGTGAGTGTTTACCCGCTGCGCACTGTCGCAGGTTGGGATTCAGCAACTGGTGTGAAAATTACGCCGACTGGACGCAAGTTCAAGCTGGCTACCACCCAGGACAAGCACCCGATGGACGACATCGGGCGCAAGGGAACCCAGGAGCGTCTGCCGTTGCTCGTGCGTCAAGACACGTTCGAGCACTTCCAAGACCACCCGGATCACATCCAGCACATGGTGCACCACCCGCCGCTGCTCTCGCTGTGGCACGAGCCCGTCAGCTACGAGGGGTACAAGTGGGGGATGACCATCGACCTGAACAAGTGCAACGGCTGTAGTGCTTGTGTGGTTGCTTGCAACGCCGAGAACAACATTCCCGTCGTGGGCAAAGACCAAGTCCTGATGGGCCGCGAGATGCACTGGCTTCGTATCGATCGCTACTTCCAAGGCAACGATCCCGACGAGCCGGATCAGGTGCACAACCAGCCCGTCATGTGTCAGCACTGCGAACACGCGCCGTGCGAGCAGGTGTGCCCGGTTGCTGCGACCATCCACAGCTCCGAGGGGCTGAACGAGATGACCTACAACCGCTGCATCGGGACTAGGTACTGCTCGAACAACTGCCCGTACAAGGTGCGTCGCTTCAACTACTTCAACTACTCGTTGCCTCTCACCGAGGAGCGTAACGAGATTCAGCGCATGGCGCAGAATCCCGAAGTCACCGTGCGCTTCCGCGGTGTGATGGAGAAGTGCACCTTCTGCGTTCAACGTATTCAGGGCGCGAAGATCAAAGCGAAGAACGCCAAGCGTCGGATCAAAGATGGCGAGGTCACCGCGGCGTGCCAAGACGCCTGCGCCACTCGTGCAATCGAGTTCGGCGACTTGAACGATCCCAAGAGCAAGGTGGCCATCAAGGCAGCCAGCTCGCGTGGTTACCACCTGCTCCAAGAGCTCAACGTGCGTCCTCGGGTGACCTACCTGGGTCGAATCACCAATCCCCATCCCGACATGAACCAAGGCAAGTCCAAGGCGAAGGAAGGGAGCGAAGCATCCCATGGCTAACACTGCTGAGATTCGCGACTGGCAAGAGCCACCGCGAGGCGACAACGCCTACGCAAAGATCACGGACGCCGTAAACCGCGTCGTCGAGACCCCCACGCCACCCAAAGCCTGGTACATCGCGTTCGGAATCGCACAGATTTGGCTCGCGACCCTCGGGCTTTGTGTCGGCTACCTGTTTTGGGAGGGTGTGGGCATCTGGGGCAACATGAACCCGGTGGCTTGGGGTTGGCCGATCGTCAACTTCGTGTTCTGGGTCGGTATCGGTCACGCGGGAACGCTGATCAGCGCCGTGCTCTATCTGTTCCGCCAGACTTGGCGCACGGCGATCAACCGCGCGGCAGAGGCCATGACCATCTTCGCGGTCATTTGCGCACTGTTGTTCCCAGGCATCCACATCGGTCGCCCGTGGCTACCGTATTGGATGTTGCCCATCCCGAATCAGATGGACATGTGGCCGCAGTTCCGCAGTCCACTGGACTGGGATATCTTCGCGGTCAGCACCTACTTCACCGTCTCTTTGATGTTCTGGTACATGGGGCTCATCCCCGATCTGGCGTCGATTCGCGATCGCGCTACGTCGAAGATTCGCCGTTTCGCATACGGCATGGCTGCGGTGGGCTGGCGCGGTTCGTCTCGTCAGTGGCACCGCTACGAAAAGGCGTACCAGATCCTGGCAGCGCTCTCGACGCCCCTGGTGCTCTCGGTTCACTCGGTGGTTAGTTTCGACTTCGCGACGTCGCAGCTGCCCGGTTGGCACACGACGATCTTTCCGCCCTACTTCGTTGCGGGCGCCATCTTCAGCGGTTTCGCGATGGTGGTCACCTTGCTGGTCCCCGCGCGCATGTTCTTCGGACTCAAGAGTTTGATCCAGGTGCGTCACATCGAGCTGATGAACAAGGTCATTCTCGCAACGGGCACGCTGGTTGGTTACGCGTACGGCATGGAGTTTTTCATCGCCTGGTACAGCGGCGCTCCCTACGAGGGGTTCGCGTTCGTCAACCGCGCCTTCGGACCCTACGCTTGGGCGTACTGGGCGATGGTGAGCTGCAACGTGATCTTCCCGCAGCTGTATTGGTTCAAGAAGATCCGGACCAACATGCTGGCGTCGGTGGTCATAGGCGTTCTCGTCAACGTCGGAATGTGGTTCGAGCGCTTCGTAATCACGTGCAGTTCGCTCAACCGCGACTTTCTACCCTCCAGCTGGGGTTACTTCGTGCCGACCGTGTTCGACTTCCTGACGTTCATGGGCAGTTTCGGCCTGTTCTTCACGCTATTCCTACTGTTCTGCCGCTACCTGCCGCAGGTTGCCGCAAGCGAGGTCAAGGGCGTGCACGCCGCGGAGCATCATGCTCACTGAGCCTGGAACATCGAGCCTGGAAGCAACTAGCGTACGACTGAGAGTGGTTTCATGAGCTACGACGAGGAAAAGAAGACGACGCCTCAGGCTGACGAGTTGCCGTTCGGCATTCTCGCCGAATACGAAGATCAGGATCAGCTGATCGAGGCGGCCAAGAAGGTGCGCGACAAAGGTTACGAGCGCTGGGACAGCTACTCGCCGTATCCCGTTCACGGCATCGACCCGGCGATGGGCATCAAGCCCACCAAGCTTCCGTGGATCGTGCTCTGCGCGGGCCTGACGGGTTTGACCGTCGCGGTCAGCTTTCAGTGGTGGGCGAACGCCGTCGACTACCCGTTCATCACCAGCGGCAAGCCGTTCTGGAGCTTGCCGGCGAACATCCCAATCACGTTCGAGTTGACGGTCTTGTTCAGCGCCATCACGGCGTTCCTGAGCATGATGATCCTCAATGGCCTGCCGAAGCCGTCATCGCCGCTCGACCGGGTGCGTCGCTTCGCTCGCGTCACCGACGACCGCTTCTTCATCATGATCGAGACGGCCGACCCCAAATACGACGAGGCGGCCACACGAAGCCTGCTCGACGAAACTGGGGCTTCTGCCGTCGAGGCAGTACCTGCGGACACGTCTAGCGACCAGCTCCCACGCGGGTTCTTGTATGGCGTGTTGATACTCGGCGCGATGGCCATGATCCCGTTCGGGTTGTTCGCCAGTGCTCGCGCGGGCCTCTCGGAAAAGCCACCGTTCCACGTCGTGCCGAACATGGACTACCAAGCGAAGTACAAGGCGCAGCGCGTCAACGAGTTCTTCGCGGATGAGCGAGCGATGCGCGAACCCGTGGAAGGCACGGTTGCCGTCGGCGAGTTGCGTGAGGACGCACACCTCTACGAGGGGCTCGAGAACGGCGCCATTGCTCGTACGTTCCCAACGTCGATCGAGATCGATGCCACCACGATGGCACGCGGTAAGCGTCAGTTCGGCGTCTTCTGTGCGCCGTGCCACGGCGAAACGGGCAACGGCCAAGGCATGGTGCACGAGCGAGCGTTTGCGCTGCAGGAAGGCACCTGGGTGAAACCGACGGACATCTCGTCGGCCACCATCGTGGAAAAGCCCGTAGGCGAATTGTTCAAGACCATCAGCAACGGCATCAGGAACATGCCCGGCTACGCGCGCCAGGTAACTCCTGAAGACCGCTGGGCGATCATCCTCTATTTGCGGGCACTGCAACGCAGCCAGGCGGAGTTCGCCGCCGCAGCAGCACCCGAACCGCAGAAGTAAGCGAAAGCAGTCTCATGGCAGGCGATAAGAAAACCAGCTCTGAAGAGAAGCTCGAGATAGGCAAGGAGGCTACCCAGTTCTCCAACCTGGCGATCATCGTAGGCGTGGTCGCACTCGCTGGTGGCGTGGTGATGGGCATGAACGACAAGGAGGGGCTGCTGCGCTCCTACCTGACGGCGTTCATGTTCGTACTCAGCATCGGCCTCGGCACACTGTGGTTCGTGGCGATCAACCACCTGGTGAACGCCAAGTGGTGGATCGCCGTGCGTCGCATCGGTGAGATCCTCGCAGCGCAGATGCCCGTCGTGGCCGCGCTGTCCCTGGGGATCATCCTGCCGATGATTCTCGTCGACACCCACAGCGAGTCGCCGATCCAAGGCCTGTACGCGTGGCTCGATGCTGGCCTCGTCGAGAAGGAACACCTTCTGCACCACAAGGCTCCGTACCTGAACAAGGGGTTCTTCCTGGTTCGCGTGATCGTCTACTTCGCGTTCTGGGCTGGGCTATCCATGCTCTTCCTCAAGAAGTCGCTCGAGCAAGACAAAGCGAACCCCGAGGGCAGCGAGTCGATTCGCGCTCACCTGACCAAGATCAGCGCGCCCGCGATGATCGGTTTCGTGCTGACGCTCACGTTTTGCGCGTTCGACTTGTTGATGAGCCTGAACTACGCGTGGTTCTCGACGATCTTCGGCGTCTACTACTTCGCGGGTTGCGTGATTGCGGGCTATGCGTCGATGGCGCTGTCCCTGATGTGGGTCCAGAAGCAGGGCGCCCTGAAGACTTACGTCACTCAGCACCACTATCACGACCTCGGCAAGATCATGTTCGCCTTCGTCATCTTCTGGGCGTACATCGGCTTCTCGCAATTCATGCTGATTTGGTACGGTGACATTCCAGAAGAGACGTTCTGGTACCACTGGCGCTTCCGCGGCGACTGGCGCACGGTTTCGGCTTTGCTCCTAGTCTGCCACTTCATCATTCCTTTCTTCGGGTTGCTTTCGCGCCATGTGAAGCGAAGCAAGCCTGCCTTGGCATTCTGGGCCTGTTGGCTCCTCGTGATGCACTACATCGACCTGTACTGGTTGGTGTTCCCCAAAGACGACGGGGTCGTTCCCTTCGGCGTGGTCGACGTGTTGTGTCTGGTCGGCTTGGTCGCCGTGTTCTTCGGAGCGGCGGCCAGGAAAGCCAAGGGAATGCAGCTGATTCCGCTCGCGGATTCACGGCTGTCCAAGTCGTTGGCGTTCGACAACTACTGAGAGATGACGCATGGGCACTGAAGCTGACAAACCAAACACCGCCGTCATCGGCACCCTCTTCGCAATCGGCGCCGCCGCCATGATCGCGGGCAGCGCTGCGCTCGTTGCGCTGGCACGTGGCGAGATGGGAGTCGCCAACCAAGAGCTGGGCGGGTATGCGGACTTGCAGACCGTGAGCGAGCTCAAGGCCAAGCAGCGTGCGCGACTGCAGCAAGCCAAGCTACCTCTCGCGAAGGCAGAGGGCATGGTTCTCAAAGAGATTCAGGCCAATCCGAACGCGGCGTCGCCTGCGCTCGAGACCGAGCCTGAGTCAACGGTTGCTGGTGAACAAGACGCCGGGGCGGGAGACGCTGGTGCTGGATCGGACGCCGAGCGAGAAGGCGAGACCGAAGAAGGCTCAACGAACGAGCAGGGCTCTACAGACCCGACGGACGAGTCTGCTGATCCCGCGCCCGCGCCGAAAGTGGCGCCCGGAACTCCAACCGGCGCGCCCGCGCCGGCCCCGACTGCAGTAACTCCCCCAAAATCCACGGGCGGTGACGCACCTGCTCCCAAACCCGAAGCTCCCAAACCTCCCTCGCCCCAATCGCCCCCGCAGCCGAGCGCGCCCCCGGCGCCTGCACCTGCGCCCGGGCAGTGATAAGCCTCGCGAAACTCTTCCCCTCGCAATCATGACTTTCGGATCTGCTAACGTTCGGCGCATCGCCGCCTTCGCCGTCGCGGCCCTCGCGGTGTTGATGGCTGGGGTCGGTCACGCCGTGCCGTTGGATCCGGATTCCGTTCCCGATCGTTTGGCGGACAAGCCGAAACGCATCGACGGACTCGAGATTCGAGAGCAGCTCGGGCAAAACGTTCCGCTGGATACCCCGTTCACGGACTCGACTGGCGCGAGCGTTACTCTGCGGGACTACTTCGATGGCAAACACCCCGTCGTCTTGACGCTCAACTACGCGGATTGTCCGATGTTGTGCGGCTTGCAGTTGCCCCGATTCGTCGGTGGTCTCCGACAGCTCTCGCGCACGGTGGGTGACGACTTCAAAGTGCTCACGCTGAGCATCGATCCCGAAGAAACCGCGGCCGTCGCCGAAGTGAGTCGTCAGCGCTACCTGCGCGACTACGGGCGGCCAGACGCAACGGACTGGCACTTCTTGGTTGGTCCCGAGCCCGCCACCCGCGCGGTCGCAAACGCCGTCGGCATCGACTACGCGTACAACGAAGCACGCAAGGAGTGGATCCACCCCGCCGCAGTCGTGCTGCTCACCCCCGACGGCAGAATCTCCCGTTACCTGTACGGCATCGAATACCACCCCGAGACGCTCAACCTGGCCATCGTCGAAGCGTCCGAGGGCAAGATTGGTTCGATCGTCGATCGCCTCGTGCTCTATTGCTTCCACTACGACGAGACCGAAGGACGTTACGCGCCCGTCGCCATGAACATCATGCGTGTCGGGGCGGGTCTTGCGGCACTCCTCTTGGGGGCGTTCCTCTCGGCTTACTGGCTCTCCGAGTATCGGCGTCGAAAGCGCAAACAGCCCCCGCTATCCCCAAGCCCAAGTACCGTATCATGACGCATTTTTTGACGAATTCTCTGGTCATGTCCCTCGCGCAAGCTGGCGGCGAGGGTGAGTCCGATCGCTTCATGCCCAAGGTTCCGCCGTCCGACAGCTTCTGGCTACCGAACGTGGGTTCCGAGCTGGCCGAGAGCATCGACGGCCTCTTCATGTACATCATGTGGGTGTCCGTGATCAGCGTCGTGGGCATCTTCGCCGCGATGTTCGTCATCTGCTACAAGTACCGCGCCAAGGATCGGGAATCGAACCAGGCGGCCCTTTCGCAGGTCGACCACAGCAACACGCTGGAGATCATCTGGTCTGTCGCCCCCTTCTTCTTCTTGGTGTCGATCTTCGTTTGGGGCTTCCGAGACTTCGTCGCGTTACGCACGGCACCCAAGGACGCGACAGAGATCGTGGCGACTGCTTCGCGCTGGCAGTGGGCGTTCAAGTACCCCAATGGTCACGTCGACAACGAGCTGCACGTCACCAAGGGTGAGAACGTTCGCATTCTGATCAAGAGCACGGACGTCCTGCACAGCCTCTACATCCCGGAATTTCGCGTAAAGATGGACGCGGTGCCAGGCCGCTACACGGATCTTTGGTTCAAGCCAGAGATCGACGGCACGTATCCAATCTACTGCACGGAGTACTGCGGAAAGGCGCACTCTGACATGCTGAGCCAGGTGATCGTCCACGAGGGGGATGGCTACCAAAAGTGGTTGGTCAAGGTCGAAGAGGAGCTCTACTCCAAGCCGCCTGTCGAGGTGGGTGAGGTCCTTTACAAGAAGTTCGGCTGCGGCGCGTGCCACTCGACGGACGGCTCCCCCAACGTCGGGCCCTCGTTCAAGGGGCTGTTCGGCAAGACCGAGTCACTGCAGGGCGGTGGTCAGGTAACGGTCGACGAGAACTACATCCGTAAATCCATCGAAGAACCCAACGCGGACATCGTCGCGGGGTTCTCGCCCCAAATGCCCTCGTTCCGAGGACAGATCAAAGACAAGGGCATCGACGGGCTGATCGCCTACATCAAGTCGCTCAAGTAGGACGGATCAGGCAGAAGGTTTGAAAGGTTGAGATATGGCAGCGCCTAGCACAACTGTTGACGAGAACTTCCTCACTCACGAAAAGGGAATCCTTTCGTGGCTGTGCACCCTCGATCACAAGCGCATCGGGGTCATGTACCTCGGCTGCGTTCTGGCCGCGTTCTTACTCGGCGGTACCTTCGCACTGCTCGTGCGTGCCGAGCTGTGGACGCACGGTCCGACGCTCATCGATCACCAAACGTACAACCAGGCGTTCACCGTGCACGGCGCGGTGATGGTTTTCCTGGTGATCATCCCTGGAATCCCGGCGGCGCTCGGCAACATCGTGCTGCCGCTGATGTTGGGCGCGAAAGACGTGGCGTTCCCGCGCTTGAACCTGGCGAGTTGGTACCTATGGGTGATCGGTGCGCTGTGCCTGGTCGTGAGTTTGGTCACCGAAGCGGCGGACACTGGTTGGACCTTCTACACGCCGTATTCGACGATGACGACGACTAGCGTCATCCCCGCGCTGTTTGGTGCGTTCATCTTGGGCTTCAGCTCCATCTTCACCGGGCTGAACTTCATGACCACCATGCACAAGCTTCGTCCACCGGGGATGTCGTGGTTCCGCATGCCGCTGTTCTTGTGGGCGATCTACGCCACGGCCATCATGCAGGTGTTGGCGACCCCGGTACTGGGCATCACACTGCTGATGCTGATCGTCGAGCGTGCGGTGGGGATTGGCATTTTCGACCCAGCGTTGGGTGGCGACCCCGTGCTGTTCCAGCACTTCTTCTGGTTCTACTCCCACCCCGCGGTTTACATCATGATCGTGCCCGCGTTCGGCGTGGTCAGCGAGATTTTCCCGGTCTTCAGCCGCAAGCGCATCTTTGGCTATCATTTCATCGCGCTGTCGAGCGTGGCGATTGCCATCTTGGGCTTCCTGGTTTGGGGGCACCACATGTTCGCCAGTGGTCAGTCCGTCGTTGCGAGCACGGTGTTTTCGGGCATCACCTTCATGATCGCGATTCCAACGGCCATCAAGGTCTTCAACTGGATCACGACCATGTACAAGGGCGCCATCCACCTCGACACGCCCATGCTCTATTCGCTGGCGTTCTTGTGGGTGTTTTCGATCGGTGGCGTCACGGGCATGTTCCTGTCGGTGATGAGTGTCGACATCCACTTGCACGACACCTACTTCGTGGTGGCGCACTTCCACTACGTGATGATGGGTGGTGCGATCACCGCGCTGATGGGCGGTCTCCATTACTGGTGGCCGAAGATGAGCGGGCGCATGTACAACGAGGTCCATGGGCGTATCGGCTCGATCGTCGTGTTGGTCGGCTTGAACCTGACGTTCTTTCCGCAGTTCATCATGGGCTCGCGCGGGATGCCGCGCCGCTATTACAACTACCTGCCCGAGTTCGAACCGCTACATCAGCTGTCGACGATTGGTGCGTTCACCATGGGCGTCGGCTTCCTGTTTACGGCGTACTACCTGTGGCAGAGCCTGCGGAGCGGCCGCAAGGCGCCGGCCAACCCTTGGGGCGGCAACAGCCTCGAGTGGGCGTGTTCGTCGCCGCCGCCCTACTACAACTTTCACCATCCCCCTGAGATCACCGAGGGGCCCTATGAGTACGCCAACTGGAAGTACGACAAAGAGGTTGGCGGTTACGTCAAGATCTCCGAAGCGTAAACCCACACGCATTGGCTTTTTGGATCGGAAGCAATCATGAGCGAAGCAACTGCCGATAATCTGCAGGGCGGACACGACGACGGGCACGACGGGCACCACGATAAGCCCTTCCTGGCACATCACTTCGACACGCCGCAGCACCAGTTCGATTCTGGCAAACTCGGTATCTGGCTGTTCCTCGTCACCGAGATACTGTTTTTCAGCGGCCTGTTCTGTGCGTACGCCATCTACCGTGGGCTGCATCCCGAGGTTTTCGAGTACGCGCACTACTATCTCGACACCACCCTTGGTGCGGTCAACACGTGCGTGCTGATCATCAGCTCGGTGACGGCGGCCTGGGCGGTTCGCAACGCGCAGCTCAAGCAGACCAAGATGCTGGTCGCCAACATCACGCTGACGATCCTTTGCGGCTTCGGCTTCATGGGCATCAAGTACGTCGAGTACTCCCACAAGATTCACGATGGACTGTTGCCCGGCGACTTCTACAAGCCGGCTCAGCAGGCGTGGGAGCTGCCTATCTACAAGAAGAAGTTCGGCGACACGTTGCCGTTCGCGGCGGCCGAAACGAGCAAGCCTGCGCCTGCTGCTGGAGAGAAAGAGGCGGAGGCAGCGCCCGAGCCCACCGCCGTGCCTGCTGGCGCAGCACCGAAGAAGAAGTTGGTCGGGCCTCACGAGTTCAACGTCGAGCCGCGCAACGTTCACCGCTTTTTCAGCATCTACTTTTGCATGACCGGGCTACACGGGATTCACGTGCTGGTCGGCATCGGGATCTGGGTGTGGCTCTTGCTGCGAGCTCGCACAGGCGAGTTTGGCCCTGAGTATTTTGGACCGATCGACTACGCGGCGCTGTATTGGCACATCGTCGACCTGATTTGGATCTACCTGTTCCCTCTGCTCTACTTGATTCACTGACTTGGATTCACTGATTTGGCGCACGACGCGAGAGTCTTTCGAGGTACGCGATGTCTAGCAACGAACACAACGACCACGACCATGGCCTGGCGCACGTCATGCCCATTCCCATGCTGCTCGCGGTAGGCGGCGGTCTGCTCTTCCTGACGGCGATCACCGTTTGGGTGACCTACGTGGACTTGGGACGCAGTGGTAACCTGATCATCGCCATGGTGATCGCTACCATCAAGGCGTCGATGGTGTGCGCCTATTTCATGCACTTGCGTTATGACAAGCCGTTCAACGCGCTGGTGTTCGTCAGCTCGATCCTGTTCGTAGGGTTGTTCATCACCATCGCGATGTTGGACAAGTCTCAGTACGAGCCCGACATCATGGAGATGGAGCGCGAGCAGGAAGCCGCGCAATAGCCCGTCACTCGACTGGCAGCGTGGCGCTCGAGTTCGCGACGCTACACCGAGCCCCGTCTGGCAGCCGCCGACGGGGCTTTCGTGCGACTGAGCGCATGTAGCGCGGCTGAGAAGCACGCGCTCTCGCAGCGATCGCGTGTTTCGCTTCGGCTCGCGTCGTTCGCGCGGCACTACCCCCACTCGATCGAGCAATCAGGGAGCCCGGAGCAAGGCGACGTAATCCATTCGGCTAGCAGCTCATCGATCGGCTCGAGGGACCAAGCGACGGACGCACGTGCGGCGGCTTACCGCGCGTCGCGTTTCGGTCGAGGCTATCGCGCGAGGGCTTCGACGATCGCGTCCACCTTGCGGCGGATCGCTTGCGGGCTTGCGTTGACGTCGTTGACGAGGATCGCGAAAGCGACAGGGTTGGCTGTGCCTTGTTTGAGAACGTAGCCACTCAAGCTGATGACGTTGCGCAGGGTACCCGTCTTGGCGCGGATAGAACGCTGCTGGGCCAGCGCTCGAAAGCGCGAACGCAACGTACCGTCGACTCCACCTATTGCGAGGTGCGAGACGAACTCACTGCGGACGCGCGGGCTGTCGTAGGCGGCGCTGAGAACGGCGGTGAGCGAGCGGGCACTCAGACGGTTCGTGTCGAATAGGCCAGAACCGTTGACGAGTTTGACGTCCTTCGTCAGCCCACCTTGTTTTTGCAGCCAGTCCGACACTACTCGCGCGGCCGCTGCGCTGCTCTTGGGGTGCGCGTCACCCGCCGTGGCCAAAGCCTTGAAAAGCATCTCCGCGTAGAAATTGTCGCTGTGCTTGCCTAGTTCATGCACCAGTTCAGACAGCGGAGGAGACTCGACGTAGGTGATGCGTGATTTTACGTCGTGCCCGCCCAGCGCCACGTCATCTACGGTAACTCCGAGGGTCTTCAAGTGCGCTGCGAGATTCTGGCCGGGTGCGAGCCGTGGATCGTCGAGTCGTCGAGTGAAGCGTTGACGTGGTAGCCCAGCGGCCACACGTCCACCCAACTTCGCGACCAGTTTGCCGCCTTCTGCCGTCAGTTGCCACTGAACAGCCTGGCCGCGCCCCGCCGCAGTAGTTTCGACTTGCCCGCTGCTCTCCAAGATCCCACTGGGTTCGAACCAGGCCCTCGCAGGTTGCCCGGATTGACTCGGCGCGACGTGGAGTGTGATGCTGTTGCGTTGAAGGGCGATCGCACTGATGGGCGCTCGAAAGGGTGCCCATTCGTCGGGTTGTTGCTCGAAGCCGGGAGGAGTGAACTGGTCGTCGAAATCGCTTTGGTCGACCAACACGCTACCGATGGACCGCACTCCCTGCTGAGCGAGGGCATTCGCCAAACGCCAGAGTGAGGCTTCTGTGAGCGAGGGATCGCCGTGGCCACGCAGCACGACGCGCTCCATGCGCGGTGTGGTGACGTCCCCGTACAGTCCCGTCTGGAACTTGAAGTGCGGCCCCAACATGTCGAGGGCGGCTGCGGCCGTCAGCACCTTCATGTTCGACGCGGGGTTGAGAGCGAGGGTCGGATCTTGCGACAGCAGGCTTCGATCCGAGCCGAGCTCGACCGCGTCGACTGACACTCGACCCCCATGTTTCGCCGCCCACTGATGCAACTCCTCCAGCGCTCTTGCAGCCGCTGGGACGGTCGGCGCTTGGGGGCTGGGGGCTGGCTCGTTTGCGGCCACGCTTGGGGCGGCCGTGATGAGCAGCGCCGTGAGGACGGACGACGTGAGGAGCTGGAAGGTCCGTTCCCACCTGAGGCCGCGTCGTTTCGTCCTGCCGTCAATCGTCATCGAGACCAACAAATACCTAGTTCTTTCGAGTTTTTGAATCGAGTTGTCGAAAAGTGCGAGCGCGAAACTGGCGCTTCATGGCACGGGCTGGTTGCGTTCGTGGACGTCGCCGGGCAAAACAGCGCCGTGTCGAAGTCCACGTCATTAGCCCTCGCGACTCTGTGCCTGCATGTGCTGGTGACCGCCCCGTGTCTCGCCGACGAACCCACGCAGTCGCCAGAGACGTATCAGCCCGACACCTATCCTAGTTCGTCGGCGCGCACCAACGTGTTGCTTGCGGGGGCGGCTGTTACAGCGGGCAGTTACGGTATCGCTTTCGGCACGTCGTATCTCTGGTCTGATGCGCCCACGGCGCAAGACCTCAGGCTCCCCGTTGTCGGGCCAGTGATGGCGATCACGGGGGCCAAGTGTGGTCGGGACGAGATCGGCTGTGGCACCTTCACGGTCGTGTTGCGCACGATCTTCGCGACGCTCAGCGGCATCGGACAGGTGGGCGGTCTCGGCGTCATCGCGGAAGGGCTGTTCATGAAAACCCGAAGTGATTCCGCCGCTCCGCCTCCGCCGCCCGCTACGAGCGTGTACGTCAGTCCAATGGCCGACGATACCGCGTTGGGCTTTACGCTGGGCGGCCAGTTTTAGCGCCCCTTGGTGAAGGTCGGACCGAGGGAGTGCCAGCGCGGCAGGTTCAGACGCTCGAAGCGAAGTCCGACAATGCTGCGACGATTGCTGAGCTGACGACGCAGATGCGCTAGCCCCGCCGAGTCGGCGACAGGAGACTCTCACCAATGGCCGCTAGGTTCGCAACGAGCGTTACGCAGAACCACGAAGCACTTTCGGCGTAAGTGGCGCAAGGGGGCGCGGGGCAGGCGGGTGATCTCCGCCTGTTAGACCTGAGCAACGGTGTTGTTTCGTTCTGTCGTCACGCCCGCTGATATCAGGTCGAGACGACGCCACGCAACGCGTGTGCCGCTTTCCTGCTCGCGTCGGCAGATGATCTGCGCGACTGATCGGGGGAAGCGCCGCGACGACGACGTAGCTTCGCGACATCCTTACGTGATTGGGCGCTAGCACTGGGCTTGCCTCGCGCTGCAGAGACGTCGAACACCCGCAAACCTTGCGAGGACACCACGCCGTTCGCGCGCGCACCGTCAGTACACGTGGGCATCCACGACAAGCACGTCGCGTCGTGGGCCACGACGCAACGCAAACCCGCGTGTGTCGTGAATCTATGACGAGAGATCAAGTACTTCTGCGTCAGTGCGGTCCAGACGGGGCACGAAGTCGGTGAGAACCGAGGCCGCCGGCCGTTCTTGCGGGAGCGGACCGACACGGCCTTTGTGCGTGATCGGACTTGGACAACGTGATATCTCAGTCTCCCATCATGGAGAACGCGCATCAGCATGTCTCACGCGCCGTGATGGAGACACGACAATGACGGTTGGCACGGCGACGCCGTCGCCCGCGTCGGAAGTCCTGACGTCAGAAGCTGCAACGCTCCTCGCGCAGGCACACCCGTTTTCGTCTGGTTTTCGTTTGGTGCGTTCAGCAACGACCGTCGTCCCCGCGGACGACTCGCAGTTCATTACGGATGACCCAACAGCCTCCCCTGGCTCGCGCGCGGAGTGGCGACGATGAAGCGAAGAAGGTCGACCAGTCGCCGAACGAAGTTCGTGTTCGTCACGGGTGGTGTGGTGTCGTCGATTGGCAAGGGCCTGGCGTCCGCCTCGATCGGTGCGTTGATGGAAGCGCGTGGCCTCAAGGTCACGCACATGAAGCTCGACCCGTACATCAACGTCGATCCGGGGACGATGTCCCCGTATCAGCACGGCGAGGTGTTCGTGACTGACGATGGCGCCGAGACGGATCTCGATCTCGGGCACTACGAGCGTTTCACGAGTGCGCGCCTCAAGCGTACGGCCAACATCACGACCGGGCGCATCTACCAGAGCGTGATCAACAAGGAACGTCGCGGCGAATACCTCGGCGCGACCGTGCAGGTCATTCCCCACATCACCGACGAAATCAAAGCGCGCACCCGCGAAGGGACTGAAGGTGTCGACGTGGCGATCGTCGAGGTCGGCGGAACCGTCGGCGACATCGAGTCGCTCCCGTTCTTGGAGGCGATCCGCCAGTTGAAGGTCGAGGCCGGGCCCGAGAACGCGCTCAGCGTCCACGTGACTTTGGTGCCGCACATCACGACGGCGGGTGAGCTGAAGACGAAACCCACTCAGCACTCCGTCAAAGACATGCGCGAGATCGGCATCCAGCCGGACATTCTGATCTGTCGTTGTGACCGCCCGATCAACCAAGGGCTCAAGGAGAAGATCTCGCTGTTCTCCAACGTGCCAACGGATCGGGTCGTATCCGCCGTGGACGTGAGCTGCATTTACGAGCTGCCACTGGTGTTGCACGCCGAGGGCCTCGACGATCAGATTGCCGAGCAGCTCAACATTTGGTCGCGCGAACCCGATCTGAGGATGTGGCAACGCGTCGTGGATCGTTTCAAGAAGACGACCCAAGCCGTACGCATCGGCATCATCGGCAAGTACGTTCACCTGAAAGACACCTACAAGTCGCTGCACGAAGCCCTGGTACACGGCGGGCTAGAAAACGAAGTCGGTATCGAGTTCGAGTACATCGATTCCGAAGAGTTGGGACATGGTGTGCCTGAAGGCCAACTGGCTGGTTTGGACGCGATCTTGGTCCCTGGTGGCTTTGGTGATCGCGGCATCGAAGGCAAGATCAAGGCGATCCAGTTCGCCCGCGAAAACGGCGTTCCCTTCTTCGGCATTTGTTTGGGCATGCAGCTCGCGGTGATCGAGTACGCCCGCAACGTGTGTGGTTTGGAGGGAGCCAGCTCAACCGAGTTCGAGGACGGCGCCACCCACAAGGTGATCGACCTGATGCCAGAGCAGCGCGGCCTGAAAGAGAAGGGCGGCACCATGCGTTTGGGGGAGTGGCCCTGTAAACTCAAGCCCAGCAGCTTGGCAGACAGAATCTACGGCAAGCCAGACATTGGTGAGCGCCATCGGCACCGCTTGGAAGTCAACAACGACTACCGCGAGCAGCTCGAGAACGCTGGTCTGACGATCAGCGGGACGAGCCCCGACGGGAGCTTGGTCGAGATTGTCGAACTTTCCGATCATCCCCACTTCATCGCGTGTCAGTTCCATCCCGAGTTCAAGAGTCGGCCCACTCAACCGCATCCCTTGTTCACTCAGTTCGTTGCGGCAGCGCAGCGACGCCGCGACGAGCTCACCAAGTCCGTCAAGAACAAAGAGGGTGAGGCGAGCAACTCCCAAGTCGTTCACTGAACCTTGCGGGGCCACCTACGTGGCTTTACGGTTCGCTGGCAATCTTGGTAGGGCAGGCGCGACGAACTTCGGGGCCGACGTGCTCACAGTATTCGAGTGGTGACGCGCAGGGCAGCGGCGACGCTGCGTCTCGCCTGGCCGTCTCTCGGGGCGCTTCACACGACGAAATCAGGCAGCTGGCGACAGCCGCGAGACTTTTTAGAGCCCGTTGTTCGGGGCTGGCCGTGGTATCTGGTCTCGTCATGATTCGGAGCTGGTTGTTGCTCTTCGGCTTGAGCTTGGCGGCATGCACGCCGTCGACGCTGAGCCAGGTGGCCCTAGACGGGGAGTTACCCACGCTGCGCGAGGAAATTCAGAGCGCGCAGCAGGCAGGGAAGCTTTCGTCGAGTGACGTCCGGGAACTGGCCGAAGCCGTGGCGGTACGCGAGATCACCTCGGCTGCGGGCGACGACGGGGTCGCGAGGATTCGCGACCTGCGCGCGTGCGCGTCTCGGCTCGACGGTGCCCTGTCTGACAGAGCTGAGCAAGAGGATGCAGTTGGCGCTGCCGCCATGTTGGCACTGCTGGACGCAGGTGAAGCAGACGCGGACGACAACTTCGAGCGGTACATCAGCGCGAAAGATCCCAATTGGCACGCCGTGGGCGCGCGGTCGGCGGTTGGCAAGGAGCGCAGTGAGGCGCGACGTCGTGCGTTCTTGGATGGCGATCTCAGAGTGCGGCGCGCAGCGTTTCACGCAGCGCTCGAGGAACCCGTCGATTCGGACTTGCCGCTGGCTCTGGAAGCGGCGCGCTTGGATCCAGATCCGCTGGTGCGTAGTTTGGGCGTGCGGCTCGCGGGGTCGATTGGCGGACGCCCGGCGGTCCGTGCCCTGCGCGATTTGTGGGAGCGCGCGGAGACCGAAACTCGTCAGGCCATCGTCGATGCTTGGGCGGCTCCACGCAGCGTGACTCGCGGCGGACAAGAGCAGCTGCTGTGGGCCATGGAATCACAGAAGGGGTTGCCGTCGATCGTGGCTGCCGTTCGCCTCAGTTCGAAGACCAGCCCGTACCGTGAGGCAGCGCTCGCGACGCTGGCCAGGGCCATCAGCACGGGGCCCGTAGATGAACAGCGCTTGGCGGTATTGCTGGCGCCTCGAGATCCGAGCCTCGTCGCGCCGCTCGAGACGCTTTCCAAGAGTGAGGATGCTCACGCGGCAGTGTTGGCTAGTGCTGCGCTCGGCCGCAGCCCGAAGACCGCCGCCGCGGCCAAGACACGGCTGCGCGAGTTGGCTAGCCACCGACGCGTGCTCATTTCTCGGCAAGCGCGTGCGGCGCTCGTCGTGATGGGAGATCGCGAGCTGGCGCCCAAGCTGGTGGCGGAGTTGAACAGCCAGTCACCTGAACGGCGTCGTCAAGCGGCGGTCGACTTGCTGCGTTTGGACCTCTACTCGGAAGCGGCCATCGTGCTTGCCGATCCAGTCGGCCGCGTGCGCACGCAGGTCGCTTGCAGCGTGCTCCAGCAGCGCTGAGTGATCCCAGCCTGCCGAAACTCTTACGCGAACGCCGACGTTCAGCGTAACAGGAACGAGATGTCCGCCGCGGGCGCGGAGTGTGTGAGTGCGCCCACGCTGATCACGTCGACGCCAGCGTGAGCCAGTCGCGGGATGCGTTCGATGGTGATGCCGCCCGAAACTTCGAGGACCGCACGTCCGTTCGTCTGAGCGACGGCGCGCTCGACGTCTTCGTCGGAGAAATTGTCGAGCATGACGATGTCTGCTCCCGCGTCGAGGGCACGTTCGAGTTCGTGAAGATCGACCACCTCTATCTCGATCTTACTCGTGTGCGGTGCGTAGCGACGAGCAGCCTCGATGGCTGCTTCGACACCGCCCGCGGCGCGAATGTGATTCTCCTTCAAGAGTACGGCGGCTCCTAGGTTATCACGGTGGTTGTGCCCACCCCCGATGCGTACGGCGTAACGCTGCAACAGCCGCAGGCCGGGCGTCGTCTTGCGGGTATCAGCGATGCGCGTTTTCGAGCCAGGTGGCAGCGCATCGACGTAACGTCGCGTGTGGGTGGCAACGCCCGTTGCGATCTGTGCCAGATTCAGCGCCGCTCGTTCCGCCGATAGCAGCGCACGCGCGTCTCCTGAAACCGTCCACAAAGTTTGGCCTGCGCTGACGCGCTGCCCTTCGTGGGTTACCTCCTCGAACTTCACGTTCGGCGCTAGGCAACGAAACACGGCGCCGAACAACGCTCCGCCGCAGCAGACGAGCTCCGACTTCGCGATGGCGTGCCCTTCGGCGTGCGCGTCGATGGGAACGCTGGCTTCCGTGCTCAGATCTCCGCTCTGGAGATCTTCCTCCAGCGCGAGACGCGCGAGCCGTTCAATCGCTAGGTTGTTCACCGTTTGTGCTCTTTGGATTGTTGGAGGGAGAACCGTCACTCGTAACCTTGCGCCAGGATCGACGCGAAGATGTTGCAGCAGGCGTGCACCAGCACGGCGGCGCCGATGCCCCCGGTTTTCACTCGCAGCCAGCCGAACAGCAAGGCCGGAAAGAACACCGCGAGACGTGTCACGAGTGGAGTCGCCAGCAAGTGGCCGAGCGCGAAGATCGCACTCGCAACAACCAGTCCCCAACCAACTCGAGCGCCGAGCAGCTTCACCCGTGGTGTGCTGGCGTCGTCGATTGCCGATTGTAGATACCCTCGATAGAACATCTCTTCGGGCAGCGCGATCACCAACAGGTGGCCCAAGGCTTCGTCCCAGAAGCCGTCGCGGAGCTTCAGTGAAAATCCGGCGTCCACGCCGAACCACAGCGTGTAACCCAACCAGAACGGCGGGAAGATCAGCGCACAGGTGGCCACGGTCCAGAGCAACGCCGAACCCGTGTCCCGCGCGATCCTGCGCACGCTGAGCGGCTCTGGAGAGAACAATCCGCCAAGTGCCAAACCCGAGTCTTGGATCGTTTTTGCGTCCTTGCGCAGCACCAACCAGTACGTGGCGCCAGCGAACACCAGGGCGACCAAACTAGCGGCATGTTCAGCAGGGGATACATGGGATACGGCGGCAGCCAGGCACGTGACGACGAGGCCGAGGAGCAGCGCACGACGCAGGGGAGAGATGAACATGCGCGGCTAGCTTGCCGAACCCACGCAAAGGACGCGAGTCGCGCCATTCACTCGCTGCGACGAGAGCACAGCGCGGCTATCAGGCGGCCGGCCGAGCAGCGCTTGATCGGTCGAGTGTGGAGCGGGCGGAAGATTGCGTTTGAGGCGTGGCTGTTACGCGCGGCTTCCCCTCAGAGCGGCGCTTTAGGATAAGGTCGCGGCCCGCTCGGTGCCTGTGCAACAGGCCTTTCGGAGGACTCAATGTACGCAGATGATGGTGATTTCAAGAAGGGCAAGGCCAAGCCAATAGCGGCGTTGCTCGCGCTGGTGGCTGTTGCGGTAGCTGGCGTCGTTTTCGTGACGGTTGGTGCCGAAAAGGACGCTGAGGTCCTGTCTCCGGAAAAAGCCGCGCTGGAAAAAAAGCGCATCTTGGTGCTGCCCGAGCAAGAGCAGATCGCAGAGTTTCGAAAGTACGCCGCTAGTAACGCGAGTCCATTCTTGAAAGAAGAAGCGCTCAAGCGCTTGGCGTGGTCGGGTGACCCAGCAGGCGTCGACTTGGCGATCGCTGCGCTCCAAGATCCCGAGCAGAAGATACGTTCACAAGCCGCGCGAGCGCTTGCCGAGTATGGCTCTCCCGCCGCTGACAAGGCCAAGCCGGCGTTGCTTGCTGCCATCAAAGACGCGGGGCCCGAGTCGAAACCGCAGATCGCTTGGGCGCTCGCCGTGCTCGGCGAGTCGAGCGCGTTCGAGGACATCATGTCCGTTTATCGAGCAGGGCACCTGTCCACGGTGAAGAAGCTCAACGGCGGAATGGCGTTCGACCCTCAGAAGCTCGTCAATCTCGTCAGCCTCGATCAGCTCGCGGCGATGCACAAAGACGAGAGCCCGGCGGTTCGTCAGATGGTCGCGACCGTGCTCAGTCGTGAAGCAGATCCCAAGTACACCGACGCGCTGATCGCCCTAGTACAAGACCAGGACAAGTCGGTGGCGCATCAGGCTGCACCCGGCCTGGGTCGGCTTGGTGACGATCGCGCTCGTCAGCCCTTGGTGGAGGCTCTGACCGGGCTGAAGGCGGAGGAGCGCAAGGCGTACTTGGAGGCGCTGCGCGATGGCATCGGAACTCGCGGTTTGGTGGTCGCGCTGGACACGGTGTCGACCGAAACCAAGACCCGCGAGTGGCACCAGACCGAACAGATCTTCACCATGATCGACAAGCTCTCCGATCCCAAGGGCGGCGATGCACTAGTCGAGTACTTGGACAAGAACGCTCACCCGCATTGGCATTATCGTGTGGGGAAGGCACTGGCGTCGATCGGCGACGTCCGCGCGGTGGGCATCATCGCCAAGCGCATGCGCCAGGACGAGCAGAAGATCTACGGCGACGAGACGGATTACGAACAGTTGCTCAAGCGCAACAACAAGGAGCGCGTCGAAGGTGCACGCATGATCGCTGACTTGGCGATCCTGTACCCCGACAAGCACGAGTCGATCCGCGAACAGTCCGAAAAGGCGATCTGGCAGTGGATCACGTCACTGCCCATGCCCCACGCCAACGGCTTGCGCGCGCTCAGCGCGATGGGTTCGGAGATTCACCTGACGAAGCTGCGTGAGTGGGCGGATCCGAAGGCCGCACTGCCGCTCGAGGGGCAGCAGCCGCCGATGCCCGACGAATGGGTGATCGTACAAAGCGCACTTCGTTACATCGGTTGGATGAAGGACGAGAAGTCTTGGAGCGTGCTCGAAAAGCAGCTCACCCGTCGCGATCCCGACCTGGACGTGACCCAGGAGGCCCTGATGGGCGGCGGGCGTGCCATCCTCGGCATGTCGCTGCGCGCGCTGGGTGTGGGTGCTTCCGACGGGTTCAGTGAGTGGGGCGACAACCGCGCCTTCGAACCCCTCATGAAGTACGTCCTCGATCCGATGGAGCACGAAGAGGCGCGCATGCAGGCTTGCATGGCGCTGGCTTGGGTGGCCACGGACGAAGAGATGATCAAGGTGGCGGAGACCATCGAAGAACACAGCGGCGACGATCCGAAGAAGCAGACCATCCGTTGGTGTCTCTTGGAGACGCTGGTGCAGCGTCCCGTCGCAGGCACGTCACCCGCGTTGCTTCCCATGTTGCGCCCCGAGTTCGAGCTCAAACTACGTCACCAGGTAGCACGAGCCATCGGCAAGGCGGGCTTGACGCCTGATGTCAGTGCCAAATTGTTCGAGCTGCTCGAGAACGAGTCACTGCAGCTGGATGCCGGCTTGGCGCTCATGCTCGGCGGCACGGCGGACACCGCAGCGCGCGCTCTGGCGCGTTTGGCTGACGCTTCCCCCGAGGCACTGCTGGAGCTGCAGGAGATGTGGTACCGCTCGTTCGGCTACTGGTCGCACGACGACTTGGAGAAAGGCCACATCTTCCGCTTCGTCGACAACGCCGTTGCCATGGCGCGAGTCGAGATCCGTGAAGCGGGTCAAGACTGGGCGATCGAGCAGCTGCGTCGTCAGTTCGACAACCTGCACTTCGACAACGGGCCGCACTCGTTCACACGCGTCGTGCTGCGTAACCGACTGATCGACATGGCCAAGGGCGACGACGCAGCGAAGCGTGAAGGTGCGATTCGCACGCTGCTGTTCATGCAGGAACAAGGTCCGCTGTTGGCGCTCAGTGACGAAGCGGGCGAAACGGGCAAGCTGGCAGGCGAGGCCTATCACGAGCTGCTTCACCCATTGGTGGCGCAGAACGTGAAAGACTTCCGCGAGGACGACAAGAACTGAGCCGTGCGCGCTAGGCTGCCCTCGCTGCTGGTGTTGGTTGGCCTGGCGCTTTCGTGCGCCTCGCCAAGCGCGCCCAAGCGAAGTGCGGACGACATGGGCAAGGACACCGCGCAGCTCGGCTGCGTGGCGGCCGGGCCCGAGATCTGCTTCAACGCACGTGACGACAACTGCAACGGGCCGATCGACGAGGGCTGCGGTGTCGAGTCGGGGTTCGTGCAGTTCATCGTCGCGTGGGATCAGCGCGAAGCGGACGTCGATCTGCTCGTGACTGACCCACAGGGGGCGCCCGCCACCGTGGGACGAGAACTACCGAGCGGGTTGACCAAGGACCGGGACTGTCCGGGTGACGAGGGGGCGTGCGGCAAGAACAATCTCGAGAATGTGTTCTCCCTCGCGGGGGACGGCTCGGCGCGGGGCAAATATGTCGTGAAAGTGCGGCTCGAGCGCTGGGAGGGACTGGAAGAGCCCGTGCGCATCAACTTGGGAGCACGCCTCGGACCCAAGACTTTTGCCACGGAGTTCGAGCTTCTGACGGAGAAGCAAGAGCGTCGTTTCGAACTCACGCTGTGAGTGTGGCCGCAAAAATGACGCTGCCGTGAAATGACGATATAACGGGGACATGAACCCCGTCGTGATGGCACTGGTGATTGCCGGACTGGTCGGCATGTTTCTGGTTACCGCCCGCAAGCGCTGGAAGCTGCTGCAGGTTGGAGATCGAACCTACGAGAGCCGTACCGAGGACTTGGGGGCGCGGCTCGCACGGGTTTGGACGTTCGCTCTGTTTCAGAAGAAGATGCGTTACTACCCGCTTGCGGGCATCGCGCATCAGCTGATTTTCATGGGGTTCATCGTGTTGCTGTTGCGCACGCTGATCTTGTGGGGCCGCGGCTTCGATCCATCTTTCAATCTGTTCGTGCTGGGACCCGAAGCCTTTTTGGGGCTTCCGCTCGGCGAGGTCTATTCCTTCCTCAAAGACGCGTTTGCTCTACTGGTGTTGCTCGGTAGCGCGGTGTTCATCTATTACCGAACGCTCAACAAGCAGAAGCGAATGACCCTGGGCACGGAGGGGCTCGTCATCTTGGGCATCATCGTGGTGATGATGTTGTCGGACATCTTCTACGACGGCGCGAGCCAAGTGCTCAACTTTCGCCTGAAGGAAGTGTGCTCGGGCGAGGCTGCGTTTTGTGATGCCGCGCGCGATCTCGTGGCTCCGCTCGGTAGTGCGCCTGCCGAGCTAGGCTACCACGCCTACCCGGAGCCTGCGGGCAGTGCTGCGGCGCTGCTGTTGGCCGACGCAGCTCCAGGGGTCTTGGTGGTCGTAGCGCACGCGGGTTTTTGGACGCACGCGACGTTGGTATTGGTGTTTTTGAACTTGCTGCCCCTGTCGAAGCATTTTCACATCATCACGGCCATTCCCAACGTGTTCACCAGCGACCTCACGCCAAGGGGACGTTTGCGCCCCATCGCGAAGGACACGGAGGCGCTGATGGGGTTGGTCGAGAGTGCGTCCGAAGAAGAGGACATGAGCCGCGCGCGCATCGGCGCGGCGCGCATCGAACACTTCAGCTGGAAAGACGTGCTCGACTTCTACACCTGTACGGAGTGTGGCCGCTGTAGCGATCACTGCCCGGCAACCCAGACGGGAAAGAAGCTGAGCCCCAAGCACCTGACCCTCGATTTGCGCGATCACTTGTACGCGCGTCAGGACGAGGTGTTGTCGCTGGATGGGCCGGTCGAGCACTGGGATCCTGCTGCGAGTGGCGCGTCGGAAGGCACCGACGCGTCCACGAAAACCGATGAGCCTTCGGAAACTGAAGGTCAAGAGGCAGAAGCCGCGGCTCCCAAAAAGTTCGAAGCCAAGAATCTGGTGCCCGACATCATCGATCCCGACGTGATCTGGGCGTGTACGACCTGCCGCGCGTGCGAAGAGCAGTGTCCAGTGATGATCACCTACGTCGACAAGATCGTTCAGATGCGTCGTCACGAGGTCATCATCAAGGGCGATAGCTTCCCGTCCGAGCTGAACAAGCCGTTCGAGGGGATGGAAGTCAACGGCAACCCCTGGAACCTCTCGCGTATGGACCGCGCCAACTGGGCCGAAGGGCTCGACGTGCCGATGGCGTCCGAAAAGCCCGAAGCCGAGGTGCTGTTTTGGGTTGGTTGCGCGGCGAGTTACGACGATCGAGCCAAGAAGGTCGCGCGGGCGACCGCCGAGCTGCTGCAGTCCGCTGGCGTCGATTTCGCGATCCTCGGCGAAGAAGAGAGCTGCACGGGAGATCCCGCACGTCGCGCTGGCAACGAGTACCTGTTCACGATGCTCGCGGAAGCCAACGTCGAGGTGCTCAACGGTTATCGTGAGCAGGGCGGTGTCAAACGCATTCTCACCACCTGCCCGCATTGTTTCAACACCCTGCTCAACGAGTATCCCGACTTCGGCGGCAAGTACGAGGTTGTTCACCACACGGACTACTTGCTCGGGCTGCTCGCCGAGGGGCGTCTCAAACCGAGCAAGCCAGTGAAGGCGACGGTCGCTTATCACGACTCGTGTTACCTCGGGCGCTACAACGACGTGTACGAGTCGCCCAGGGATATCTTGCGCAAGGTGCCGGGCGTGACGCTGGTGGAGCCTGAGACTCACCACAACAAGGGGCTGTGCTGCGGCGCGGGCGGCGCCCAGATGTGGATGGAGGAGCAGAACAAGCAGCGCGTGAACGTCAAACGCACGCGACAGCTGCTCGCCACGGGAGCCGACGTGGTGTCGAGCGCATGCCCGTTTTGCATGACGATGTTGACCGACGGGCTCAAGAACGAAGAGAAAGAAGCCGAAATCCGCCAGCTCGACGTGGTCGAAGTGCTGCGGGAATCGTGCGTTTCGTGACGATTCTCGCGCGCGCCTCGCGCCACGCCCCGCACTGCTGCCGCTGATCCTTCGGGTTGGGTGACGGGCCTGGCCGCGCGCCGTGCAAGCCAACGACGCAGCCGGCGGCTGGGCTGTTCAATCGGGCATTCCTGCGCAATGCTGCGACCGATGCACCCGACTCTGCAGCGATTGGTAGAGACCTATCGCCGACCAATTCAGCGCGCGGCGACTGGTGCCGCGTGGACGGCGCTGGTGGTGACCCTCGTCGGTGCGGCCCTGCTGGCTCGCGGCGGCACGTTGCTCGATCGCGCCCTCGCCGGGGGGCTCGTGTTGCTCGCCTTGGTGGTGCTGGTCAGCCACCGTTGGCTGACCAATCGTCGATACGCGACGGAAGACAAGGCCATCACCGCCGCGATTGGTGCGGTCGACCGCGAACAAGGGGCGCGGCTGCTGCGGGCGCTGCGCTTGGCGCGCGACACCGAGCACCATGCCATGGGCCAGTCCCCCGAACTCGCCCAGCTGCACTATCAGCGTGTGCTGTCAAAAGTGAACGCGGGGCGAATGCAGGGCGCGGCCAAATCGCGCGCGCGCTTCTGGAAGCAGCTGACGTTGGTCGGGTTGTGTTCGGCGGCGTTCCTGGTGGTGTTCGCGCCCTGGCACTTGGTCGAGGGGGTCGTCGTGATGTCGGCCAGCGAGGGCAAGTCTCGTGTGGGGCTGAATTTGCTGGAGCTACCCACGGTGCGCGCAACGCCGCCAGCGTACTTGCGACAAAAGAAAGCCACGCTGACGCTCGACTCGGCGGTGGCTCTGCCCGCAGGGACCGAGCTCAGCTTCAACGGGGTTCCCATTCGGACGGGGCGCGAGTTGGTGTTGACCGACGGCACCACGGAAGTGCCTTTCGCCGACGATGGTTCGGGCGCGGTCGTGGCGCATTGGGAACTGGACAAGAGCGTGCGTCTGAGTGTCGCTGCACGCTTCGGAGACGTGCTGGTGTACGAACCCCGCTCCATCGAAGTGTACTCGCAGCCGGACGAGCCACCCGTCGTGAGGTTGGAGGGCGCGCCTGCCGAGCACAAGCTGGAAGAGATGACCTCGCTCGAGCTGCTGTGGCAGGCGCATGACGATCACGGCCTGACCCAGGTCGACTTGGTGTTGCGCTCCGCGGGGCGGGAAGACCGGCGTACCCTCGAAAACTTTCCCGGCGACATGCGCAGCGGTCGCGGTGGGCACGTGCTCGGTGCAGACGACGCGTTCTTGCGTCGCGTGTTTTTGCCCGTCGACGTGCGTATCGAGGCCCGAGACAACGATCCCAGCGAAGGCGCCAAGTGGGGACAGTCCGAGGTGATCCGCATCCGACCGCCGGGCGTCGGATCTCCGCAAGTGGCGCGTTACCAGGCGCTCGAAGGTTTGCTCGACCAACTCGTCAAGACACTGGCGACACAGCTCGACCTGGAGGCGGAAAAGGACGTCGAGCTGCAGGCGACGCTGCGCGAGCGTCGTTCGAGTGAGGTTTCCGAGCTGGAGGCACTGGCCGGGCGCGTGTTGTCCGACAAGTACACGGGGCTGACGGTTCCGCGCGGCTGGTCAGCGTTCTTCGAAGGTCAGTTGCAACGTTTGCACAAGGCGTTCAAGTCGCGTCGGGAAGAACGTGAAACGCTGGAATCGATCGTCTTGGGCATGAACTCGGCGCTCGGCAAGCTCGCGCGCGACGACGCGCAGGACGTTTCGCGACAGCTCGCCGACGTTGCCGAAGAAGCGGCGCTAGCGGCGCGAGCTGCACAACAACTCGAAGATCGTCAAGAAGGGCGCTTGCGGCTGCAGGTGGCGATCGATGTGCTGGACAGTGGCGCCAAGGAACTGCAGGTGCTGGGTACACTCGGAGCTGATCTCGGGAGCGTCGCCCTCGCCGACCTCTTGCGTGTGCGCCGCTCGTTCGATAACGCGGACCACTTCCACGCCGAGTTGGCTGCATTGCACATGGCGGAACGTCTGCGTCGCCCCAACCCGTCGTTTGGATCCAAGGGCGGCGGCGGTGGCGGCGTCGAGTCTGGCGGTGGAACTGGCGGCGGTAAGAGCAGCGATGCGACGGGGCAGCCGAAGGAGTCCGACAGTGACTTCGACAAGGCTGCAGGTGAAGTCGATCGCCTGGCGCGCGAACACGCAGAGCTCACCGAGCGAACGGGCAGCGCGATGGACCAGGCAGAGTCGTCGTCGGCCGCCGACGACAGCTTGCAACAAGAAGCGAAGGAGCGCGCAGAGGCTGTGCGCAGAGGTGCCATGCGCTTGCCACAACCCGGGGAATCGCCGGGCACGGGCCGAGCCGCTGCGGCGCTCTCGCGCGAGCACGCAGGCGCGATGGCCCACGAACTCGAGCGCGCCAACTTTCAGGGAGCTGCCGAGAGTGGTCGGCGCGCGCAGGCTGCTGCGGAAGAGGCGTTGCGGCACAGCGATCTGGATCCGGTGACTCGAGCTCGCTTGCAGGCGCTTCTCGAAGAGCTGCGGGAGCAGATCCGCTGGGCCGACGAGCAAGCCAAGAAGATGCAACGAGAAGCGGAGCAGGCGGCGAGCGAAGCGCTCAGCGAATTCTCCAAGCTGGAGGAAGAACTCGCCAAGCGTGCCGAGAACCTGTCACAGGGTGATCTCTCCAAGATGCTGCCGTCGGAGCTGCGTGGTCGCCTGGAACAAGCAGGACGATTGATGGAGAACGCGGCCGAGCAGTTGCGTGGCGGAAGAGGCAACGACGCGCAGAGACTCCAGGCGGAAGCCCAGCGTCTGCTCGAACAGTCCGACACGGGCGACATGCATGAAGGCGACGAAGGCGAAGAGTCGTCACCAGACGGTAAGGGCGAAGGCGGCCGCAACATTCGAACGGGTGGCGATGTCCCGAACCCCGACGACAAGAACGCCGCTGAAGACTTTCGTCGCCGCGTGCTAGAGGGGTTGAGTGAACAAGCGGATGGGCGCCTGTCGCCTGCGGTGAAGCGTTACGCGGAGGGCTTGCTCCGATGAGCTGGGTTCGCTCGTGTGTCGTCTGCGTGCTCGCGTTGGCGATGGTGTCGACCGCTCGCGCAGACGCCGAACACGATGGCGATCACGTCGAGGAAACGCAGCTCAACGCCGGCTTTCAGCAAATTGCCAACGCCATCACGGAGCTCGACGTCGAAAAGGCACGAAAGCTGCTCGAGACGGTGCGCGAAGAGAGTCCAGCCTTGGCGTTCCAGCGCGCGCGCCTGGCCGTCTACGTTGGGGACTGCGATTCGGCCGAAGCCATCCTGAGCGCACTCCCAGAAACCGTGGAGTCGTCACGTTTGCTCTACCTGGCGCGCAGTTGCGCGCGGGCCACCGCAGGTTCGTCGATCATCGTCGATGAGGCGAGGGGCGTGTGGGTTCGCATCCAAGACGAGGGCGACCGCGCGATCGTGCCGATCTTGATGGACGTGGCCGTCAAGTCGCGTGAGCGTTTGATCGAAGACCTCGGCATCGCGCTTCCCTTACCCATGCGCATCGACGTGGTGCGCGACTTGTTCTCACTCGCGGCGGTGAGCGGGCTGCCACTGAAGGCCGCTGAGACGACGGGCACCGTAGCCGTCGCGCGTTGGGGGCGAGTGACGATGGTCTCTCCGCGTGCCCCGAGTCTCGGATACCCCTGGCAAGACACTTTGGCGCACGAGCTCACGCATCTCGTGCTCAGTCGCGGTAGTCGAGATTACGCGCCGCTGTGGCTACAGGAAGGCATCGCCAAGCGCGAAGAGCGTCGTTGGCGCGACGTGCGCCCGCTGGATGATCGGCGTGATCCGTATCAGATCGCGCGTGATGCGCTGCTGGCGGGGGAGAACATCGGCATCGATCGAATCGGTCCGTCCATCGCCATGTTGCCGACGGCGAAAGCCGCGTCTATCTCCTACGCGGAGGTGGAGAGTTTCATGGACTTCTGGATCGAGCGAAATGGCGTCTCCGCGTTCACGCTCTTGATGCTCGATCTGAAGGGGCTGAGCAGCCGCGAGACCAACGAAGCGATGCTGAGCGTCAGTGGCTATTCGCTCGACTACTGGATCGGCATGTACGAGGCGCACCTGCGCGCGTTACCTGACCCGCAGGACCAGGAAGAGCCGGAGGAGTCCGCGCAGTCGGACGTCGTCGTACAGAGTGTGCGTTTGGGCGAGCTGATGCTCGAACAGGAGCGAGTGCCGTACGCCAGCGACTACTTCGACCGGGCGCTGGAGTCCGCTTCGGACCTGCCAGGCGTCCGCTACCGTGCATCAGCCCTGAAGTTCCGCTTGGGCCAGTCCGCTGAAGCGGAAAAGCAGCTGGGGACATTCGACGAACTTTCGCGCCTTCACGGTGGCTGGCTGGGCCTCCACGGACGCATGCTGGCCGAGAAGCAGGAGGCCGATCGCGCGCTTCAGAGCTTCTCTCATGCGGTGGGGATCGACCCTTATTCGGAGGAAGCTGCTTGCGAGGGTTGGGGTAGGATGAGTGGCTCCAAGGTCGGTGCCGATACGGAGGCGCGGCTGCCGGCTGACCCCGTATTCAGAAAGTTGTGTGAGCAGGCGCGAAAAGTCGTGCGAGATTGACCGGGGCGGCCTCATCGGCCTACGATTCCCGCGTAACCCTGCCAACACACTAGAACTTGCGGCGACTCGAGCCCAAGCGGGCGCGGCTTCGCTTCTTCGTCGGATGGGTACGGCTGCGAGCCAATCTGCCCCACCAGTTGC
Organism: uncultured bacterium; assembly: GCA_965651905.1. Lineage (GTDB taxonomy): Bacteria > Myxococcota_A > Polyangia > Polyangiales > Polyangiaceae > SZUA-265. The sequence continues at coordinate 151,672 of CBFGUG010000004.1, forward strand.
CCCCTAGGTTTTGTCTTTGACCGTTAGCACTTTCGCCGCCGCCCAGCTTCTGCGCCTCGTTCCCCGCGTGCGGCTCAGCCGTGCCGTAGGACGCCTGTGTCAACAGCAGCGCACGCCACTGCTCGTGGACGCGGCGATGCGCATTTACGCGCGTGCCTACGACGTCAACTTGAACGAAGCCGACCCCGATCAGGGGCCGTACGCGAGCTTCGATCAGTTTTTCACCCGCAAGCTGCGTGCGGGCGCGCGGACCATCGAAGACGCGGCCATCGTCAGCCCAGCCGACGGCAACCTGGTCGCGGCAGGCGACGTCACTGACGCTTGCTCCATCGTGGTCAAGGGACGCCCGTACGACGTGGCCGAGCTGTGTGGTTTTCCCGAGGCGGAGCAGTTGTATCGCGGCGGGGAGTATGCCGTGGTTTACCTGCACCCGCGCGACTACCACCGCGTGCACTCGCCCGTCGACGGCGTGGTGACGATGATTCGATCGATGCCGGGCGACCTCTTCCCGGTCAATTCGATCGGTGAACGCCACGTGCCGAAGTTGTTCGTGCGCAACCAGCGCGTCAGCATCGTCGTCGAGAGCGAGTCGTTGGGTGTGGTGCAAGTGATCATGGTGGGCGCGACCATCGTCGGTCGCATCACCACCAAGGCGCTCGGCGGAGCGAACACGCCCCTGGGAGAGCACTCGATCGCGCCCGGCCAAGTCGTGGCCCGCGGCGACGAAGTGGGAACGTTTCACTTGGGCTCGACGGTCGTGATGCTGCTTCCAGGCAGTGGCCGCCTCTCCCACGCTACGGGTCCCGTCCGCTACGGTGATAGCCTGGAGCGCCGACATGAGTGACGAGGCGGAAGTGGATCCGAGGATGCCAAAGCCGCCCCCGCAGGCGAAGGTGCCCGAGGAAGCCGTCGACTTGCAGGACGCCGCTGGGCAAGCAGGTGCTGTGCAACCCGGCGCTGGCCAAGCAGGTGCTGGGCAAGCAGGTGCTGGACCCGAAGGAGAGCGGGTATCCGACCGTCCTACGACGCGCAGCTTGGTGCCGCTACCTGAGGGTTACCCGGGAGCGTCGCGGCGCAGTTCAGTCCCACCTGGGCGGCTCTCGGCACCGCCGCTGCGCAACAGTGACTCGCCGCGTCCTCGGCTCAATTCAACACCTGGCCTGGCTGCCGCTCGCGACCCCTCGGCGAGCGAGCACGCGGAGCCCGTAAACCCGCCGGCCACTACCGCACCCAAAGCGGAGTCGAAGGCGGTGGTGACGCCGATGCGCATCATCGCGCTGAAAACCACCAGCACTCACTCCGATCCGCCGCCGGCAACGGCCGACGCGTCGCCAGGCGCCAAGTTGCCCGGATCCGACATGCCGACGCCGCCAGATACGCCTGCGGCCGTGGCGTCGGCCCGTCCTTCCCCCGCCCCACCGCCCATGCCTCCCGCTGAGGCGGGTGCTCCCGTCGCAGGTCCGCCCGTCGCAGGTGCCCCCGTTGCGGCTTCCCCTTTGCTGGCCCCAGCCGAGTCTCGAGTGGATGCGCCGACCCCTCCCGAAACGCCAGCGCTGCGTCGTGAGCTCCTGGAACACGTCCAGGCAAAACCTCCCGCCGAACTGGCGCGTACCCAGGAATCCGCCGGGGTCGAAGAGGTGGAGCCCGATGTCGAGGTGGAAGTCATCGAACCGCCTCCGCCGCCTGCCCGCTCACCCAGCCCCCCCAACGTCGAGGTATCCGCAGTCGAAGCGGAACCCGAAGAACTCCCAGACGAGCTCTTTCAGTCAGCTGACAGCGGAGACAATCTGGAAGCGATCTCCGTCGACGACCTGACTGAAGTCGAAGCGGTCTCCGAGCGCGAACCTGGCCATCGTCGAGAAACCTCCGTCGAAGCTGCGCAGTCTCCCGCAGTCGTTCACCCTCAGCCACCGTCTCCGCCCAAGCCGCCGGCTCCGCCATCACCTGGTGCGGCTGCTCCCGCCGCTTCTCCAGAACCAGAGAAGCCCGCGCCGCCACCCCCGAGAGCGACCCAAGCCAGCCGTCCTCGACGTAAACGTTTGCCACGCACCCCTCCGCGCCGTACCTCGTTTACGGGCGCGAGCGAAGACGGCAAGCGACGACCGTGGTGGGAAGAGCTGTGGAACGACGATTTCCTGCGTGCCGACGCGCTGCCTGACGAAATACGTCTCGCACAAGAGGTCGACTTCATCGAGCGCTCCGTCTCCGTCGAACCCGGCGCGGTGGTGCTCGATCTGGCGTGCGGGGCTGGGGATCACGCTGTCGAGCTGACTCGACGCGGCCTGTCCGTGGTGGGTTACGACCTGTCCGAGTCTCAGCTGATCCGCGCGAAGGACTTGGCAGAAGACGAAAAGCAAGACGTTCGCTTCATGCAGGGCGACGTGCGCGAGATGTCCTTCGAGAAAATGTTCGACGCGGTCTACTGCTGGAACGCCAGCTTCGGCTACTTCGAGGAAGAGAAGAACCTGGCCGTGCTCGCGAACATCTTCCGCGCGCTCAAGCCGGGCGGCAGCTTCTTGCTCGACGTACCGAATCGCGACTTCGTGGTGCGACAGCAACCGATGCAGTGCTGGTTCGAGGGCGACGGCGCGGTGTGCATGGATGACATGCACGTCGACTTCATCACCAGCCGTCTCAACGTCAAACGAACCGTCATGTTGGACGACGGGCGCAACCGTGAGTGGCACTACTCACTGCGTCTCTACTCGCTCCACGAACTCGGCAAGATGCTGCACAGCATCGGCTTCCGCGTGGGCCAAATCAGCGGCGACGTAGCGACCCCCAACGCCTTCCTCGGCGGTTACTCGCAGCGCGTGATCATCCTCGCCGTCAAGCCCAGCGAGCAACCCAGCAAACCCGGCTCAGCCACTTGACGCGCGCGCCGCGAGCGCGCCTGCGTCCAGCCACCGACGACGCCCGCTGTGAGCGCATCGCCCGCGTCCGCACTGCAGTCCCGCAGCCCTCGTCGGTCAGGCGACGAATGGATTCGTCAATCGATTCAGCAGTTTGCACCGTCAGCCGCCGAGGCCGCCCCGACCTGGCCAAAAGTGCAGCGACCTCCCAAAAAAGTGCAGCGAGGCTCCGGAGAATGGAAGCGAGGTTGCCAGAAACCGCAGCGAGGCTCCGGAGAATGGAAGCGAGGTTGCCAAAAACCGCAGCGAGGCTCCGGAGAATGGAAGCGAGGTTGCCAAGAACCGCAGCGAGGCTCCGGAGAATGGAAGCGAGGTTCCGGCAATTGGCAGCCCGGTTGCCGCGCTTGGCGGAGCAGTTCCGGACGATGGCAGTAAGGCTCCGGCCAACGGCAGCCAGGTTGGCAAGCTTGGCGGAGCAGTTCCGGACAATGGCCGCCAGCTTGCCGAGCTAGGCGACGCAGTTCGGGCGAACGGAGGCGGAGTTGCCGTGCTTGGCGGCGCAGTTCCGGACAATGGTAACAAGGTTGCCAAGCCTGGCGGCGTAGTGCCGGAGAATGAACACTCTTCTGAATCGTCGCCGCGACACCCAGCGAAGTCGTGGAAACGATGAGACGGCTGACTTGTCCCGAAAGGCATCACCGCGGTCTCGCGATGGGTGGGGCTTTTTGGCCACAGCGCTCGCGGCGACTCAGCCGGACGAGTAGCGAAACACGCGTTGATGGCTCGATCGCGTACATGTCATCGTTCGCTCGATTCTGGCACGGCGCGTGCGTGATGACCTGTCAGCAAGGAGCACGATGAATGGGGAAGGCAGGGCTGGTGGTGGCCGTTGGGATTGTGGCCTGCACGGGGGCTCCCGATGAACTTGATCAGGTCGGCGCGCGCCAGCCGTTCTATCATCGCGCCGGAAGTAACCTGGACACGCAACACTGAGGAGCAGGTCATGTCACGAGCAGCCCTGACGACACTCGCGCTTTCGTTCACCTGCATCCTTCACGCATGCGGAGCAGCCACCGACGAGGGTCCGGCGAGTTCAACCGACGCGTTGGGCGCCACCGCTGATACAACGGATGACACCGCGCCAGCTCCCTCCGACCAGGATCGAGATGCATCGCGACCCGATGAGCCAAGCGACTCTGGGCTCCCCGCGGAGCCCCCGGTCAACGCCGATCCAGAGACAGGTGACGTGCGTGAGGGGTTCTGTCCACTCTACGCCGACGCGGGTTGTCCAGAGGAATGCACTAATCTCATTGCGGGAGTTGTGGACCCGGTGCAGGAGTGCCACCGCGGCCAAAGGTTGGTCGACTGCATGGCGCCCAACACCGCCTCGCCCGGCGAGGCAGGCTGCTACGTGCCCCCGGACGGCCTAGCGTATCTAACTGCGGGTCTCTACCGCCCGGCAGGTCCAAGCCGAGAGTGCACCGACGAGGAGTGGGAGCTATCCAGATCTGGACTCCCCGAGTGCGAGTGACGCGCGGCGTGTCTCGGGTTCACCCTCGGATATAGTCAATCGCACGACTTGGTATTCGGTGAACGGTGCTCAGTGAACGGCTTGGCGCCTTGGCGGTTCATCCGCCAGGTGCCACGTGGGCTGAGCGTTTTTTCTGGGGAGTCGAGGGGCAGGCTGTGCGCGGCTCCCTCTGCGGAAAGTGCGGTGGGGTGCGGGCTAACGAGTGCAGTCGGTTGACGGCGCGCCAGTTACCTCGTCGGCCCCAACCAAAAAACGAAACCATCAAGGCCGCGTCGAAACCCCGGGTAGCGCAGGAGACTCAATCGCCGGAGGCTCAGTCGCAGGAGACTCAATCGCCGGAGGCTCAGTCGCAGGAGACTCAATCGCAAGATACGTAGAGGCCGCCGTCGCGTTCGCTGCAGGAGCAGTCGGGGAGGGCTTTCTGCAGGCATCCGCAGGTGGGGTCTTCCGCGCAGGCGGGCACCCAGCTGCAGCTCTGTGTGGACTCGGCGCAGAAGAAGCCGTCGAGGCAGACGGACTCGCCGCAGGTCGTGCAAGTGCCGCCCGCACAGGGATCGACGGCGGCGCTGCTCTCGGGCTCGCCGTGGTCGCTGCTGTCTTCCGCGAAGTCTTCGTTGTCGTCCTCAGTGGTCGAAGTTGCGTTAGATGCAGTGGCGGGAGAGGTGTTGCTTCCGCCGCAGCTGACGACTGCACCAACGACGCAGGTTACTGTGAGGAGACGGGTGAACGGGCTGCGGAGACTCATGACGGAACTCGGGGGCAGGTGCGGAAGTGGGTCAGTGACCTTCGATGGGTGACGGCTGAACGCCGTTGCCGTTCAGCCGCGCGAGAGACTGCTCGATCAGCGTTTTCTCGCGCGCGTCCAGCTCACGGCCGTGGGCCTTGTGCAGGGCGTAACGTACCAACGCGGCTTCGAGCGGCGAAAGCGAGGTGGTCCGGGCGTAACGCATGCCGAACACTTCGTAGCGCAACAGCACGCGGTCCTCGAGCACGCGCTCGCCGATGATTTCGGCGCGCTCGCGACCATTGCCCGTCAGCTGACGGATGATGCCGCGAACTCGCGCGGCGCGGCGCCGAATCTTCGCGAGCGTGGGCTTTTCGTAGAAGCCGAAGAAACGATTGCGAGCGTACGTGCCCGGCACGAGCACGAGCGCACACAGTAGCCCGTCAGGGTCGATCTTCGGCGGCGTCGCATCATCGCCGTCTGCAGCTGCGGTGCGAGTTGCCGTCGAGCTATCGCTGGGCGAACGCTTGCCTGGGGTGCGGCCGCTGGCTGAATCCTTGCTCGCGGAAGTATCGCTTGGTGGATCCTCGCGGGTGGAAGGATTGCGGACTGGACGGTTAGAAGCCATCGGGCCCTTCCAGTCGCGCGGCTTGATGCCAGGAGTTTACGGCGGAGAGCAGTTCCGAAAGCTCGCCTTCGATGACGCGGTCGAGCTGGTGTAACGTCAGCCCGATGCGATGATCGGTGATGCGGTTTTGCGGGAAATTGTACGTTCGGATTTTTTCGGAACGTTCACCCGAACCGACCATCGTGCGGCGTTCGTCACGGGTTTCGTTGGCCTTGCGCTGAATTTCCAGGTCGAGCAGGCGGCTCTTCAGCACTTTGAGCGCCCGCGCCTTGTTCTTGATTTGGCTGCGTTCGTCCTGACACTTGACGATCATGCCCGTCGGCAGGTGCGTAACCTGCACCGCGGAGTTCGTCGTGTTCACTCCTTGGCCGCCCGGGCCGCCCGCTGCGGCGATGTCGAACCGCAGGTCCTTGTCGTCGAGCTGGACGTCGACGTCTTCGGCTTCGGGCATGACCGCCACGGTGGCGGTCGAGGTGTGGATGCGCCCTTGGGCTTCCGTTTCGGGAACGCGCTGCACACGATGCACCCCGCCTTCGAACTTGAGCGTCGAGTACACGCGGTCTCCCGAGACCAGCGCGATGATCTCTTTGTAGCCGCCCGCCGCGGCTTCGCTGCTGCTCAAGAGCTCGATCTTCCAGTTTCGTTGCTCTGCGAACCGCGTGTACATGCGGAACAGATCGGCGGCGAACAGCGCGGCTTCTTCGCCGCCCGTGCCCGCGCGGATTTCCAAGATGACGTTCTTTTCGTCATTCGGATCTTTGGGCAGCAGCAGCACCGCCAGCTCCTGCTCCAGCGACTCCTGGTCACGCTCGAGTTGCGGCAGCTCTTCTTCGGCGAGCTCCCCGAGTTCGGGGTCTTTCAGCGCCTCGCGGTGCCCGTCGATTTCTTGTTTCAGTTGGCGCCAGCGCTCGAACGCCTCCACCAGCGGTTGGATGCCGCCGCGCTCTTTCGTGAGGGTTTGCAGCCGCTTGGGATCGGAAATGACCGCCGGATCGCACATCAGCTGCTCCAGTTCGGCATATCGCCGCAGCACCGCGTTCAGCTTGTCTTCCGGGATCATGACGTTCGAGCATAGTGCGGGAACGCAGCCGAGGGGATCAACCACAATAGCTGCGTGTCAACTGCGGGCGTCACGCGCGCAAACGGGAGGGATACAAACGAAAACGGCGAGCCTCGCGTGTGGGGCTCGCCGTGCGTAGTCAGCGCTGACCTGGGCGGAACGTCGTAAGCAGATTCCGCGGACCGAGAGCAACTCGTCGCGGCTCGATCGACGATCAGGCGCTGGGCAGGTTGAACTTCTTGCGGAAGCGATCGATGCGTCCAGCGGTGTCGACCAGGCGCTGCTTGCCCGTGTAGAACGGATGACACTGCGAACAGATGTCATTGGTGAGCTCGTCGGTGCGGGTCGAGCGAGTCTCGAACTTCGCGCCGCAGGCACACGAGGCGGTGACGACTTCGTAGGTGGGGTGGATTTCGGGCTTCATCGCGGACTCCAGCAGGGTCTGAGGGGACGCGAAAGCTAATGCTGCGTCTGGCGGGGTTCAAGGCCTTTGGCCGAGTTTTTCCGGAGAAGGGAGCCGGGCACCTAGCCGGCACACCCGCGTGCGCCTACGAGGCCCGCCTATCGTCGCGGCAATTAAAAGAACTTGCACCAATGGCAAGCGCCGGAAATGATGCGGTTGATGAGCGAGTCCGTCTCAGCCTGCCGCAAGCGCGCCTTGCGAGTCGCCCAATGGCTGGTCGGCGAGGGGCGCCCGGGCGAAGCCGTGCTCGTCCTGAGCGCGTGGGCGGCCCTCGGGCCCAACGACAAAGAGGGTCAGGAGCTGATGGCGGAAGCGCTGCGCATCGACCCCAGCTCGAAGCAAGCGCAGATGGCGTTCGAGCGCATGGAAGGCATCAGCGGCGAGCACAGCCTGCTCGACGAGGCGATCGCGCGTTACGACGAAGCAGAGCTCGAAAAGCTCGAGCGCGAGTTCAAGAAGCCCACTTTCCGCAAAGCCCAGATGGGCTTCAACAACAACATCAAGTTCCGGGGTCAGGTTTACCACGTACAAACCGAAGACTCGGGCCTCGATGCGCCGCACATCATCACGCACCTGTTTGCGGGCGGCGGGCGCGTCATCAAGAGCCACAAACGCTCGTACGAAGACGCGATCAAGACCGAGTCGGACATCGCCGCGTACGTGCGCGGGCTGATGAAGGGCCAGCACGTGGAGATGGTGCTGTCGCTGCGCGACGGCGAGCTCGACGCGGTGATCGAGGGCAAAGAGATCGGCGGCATGCAAGTGCTCACGCATCCGCCGCGCGAGCGGCCACGCCCCGTTGCGGATCAGCCGTCCACTCCGAGCATTCCGCCCAGGGGGGTAGACTCCGACGGGCAAAACGAGCCGCTCTACAAGCTGTTCGTGATCCGTTCACTCGGCGGGGGACCACAGAGTTACGAACCCACGTCCAAGTACGCGGTATTGGGATCCACGGGCACGGTGCCGTTAGCGGAAGAAGCCTTCTGCCACCCCGAGGAGGCCGTGCTCATCTACGAGGCGGGCAGACTCGCGCTGGAGGACCGTGAAGGCGGCAACGGGGTGTTCGTGCGCATCCGTTCACCCGTCGCGCTGGAGTTTGGCGACGAGTTCGTGGTGGGCGATCAGTTGTTGCGGCTGGAAGCCAACCCCGTACCCGATGACGCGCCGGATCCGGATCCCACTTACTTTTACTCGTCGCCCAAGTGGCCGTCGGCGTTTCGCGTCGTTCAGGTGCTGGAGGGCGGCGCGATTGGTGCAACCATCGTCGCCCCGGGCAATGCACTGCAGATCGGCTCTGCGGTAGGCGATCTGGTGTTCGCCGAGGATCCCCTCGTGGCCCACCAGCATTGCGTCGTCGAGGAGCAGGCCGGGGTGGTGCTGCTCAGCGACTTGAACTCGCGCTCGGGCGTTTTCGTGCGGGTTCAAGGGCGGTGCACGTTGCAGGACGCCGACGAGATCTTGATCGGGCGCACGCGTTTGCGCCTCTCGCTCGGCGGTTGAAGCTGTCGCTGGGTGGTTGAAGCTGTCGCTCGGCGGTCGCGACACCCTCTCTTGCCCCCACAAACGAAAAACGGCCGAGGCGGTAACCTCGGCCGTCTTCGTGAGAACTGAGAGTGAATTACTCTGCAGCTTCCTCTTCAGCAGCTTCTTCTTCAGCAGCTTCCTCTTCGGCACCCTCTTCGACAGCTTCCTCTTCGGCAGCTTCCTCGGTGGCCTCTTCCTCGCCCATCTCGTCCACAGCCTCTTCAGCTGCCGGCTCCTCGGTAGCTTCGCCTGCTGCCGACTCGTCGGCGGGGGTCTCAGCTTCGGGGGTGCTGCCGCCACAGGCGACTGCGAAAACCATGGAAAGCGCAGATGCGATTGCGATTGCCTTCATTGTTCTGTTCTCCTCAGAGTTCATCAATTGATGGTGGACCAGATTTGGTCGACGGTTGGATGCCATGACGCCTCGTTTCGGCTCAAGAGGCGTGTGCATTTCTCGTAAGCTCGCCAAATTCGCCTTGGTCCTGAGGCCGGAGGCTGATCTGACTGCGGCTTGAGCCGAAATCTGCGATCACTGCATCTACGCATGGACCCCATGGGATTTCCCGCGCTCAGACTGGTTACACCAGGCCCCGCCAGTGGCGAGCGGCAGCGCCCGGCGTCTGATCTCGACGACGCGGAACTGGTCTCCAAAGTGCTGGGTGGGGAGCGCTGGGCGTTCGAACAACTCTACCGACGCCACGCCGATTTCGCGTTTGGGTTAGCCGTGCGCTTGCAAGGCGGACCCGCTGACGTCGAAGATCTCGTGCACGATGCTTTCTTGAAGGCGCACGCCCAGCTGTCATCGTTACGTGAGCGGGCGGCGTTCAAGAGCTGGCTCGGGTCGATCGTGGTGAGCTTGGTGCGGATGCGGCTGCGCCGTGGGCGGCTGCTTCGCACGTTCGGGCTGTCGACGACCGAGGCGGTCGATCTCGAGAGTCTGGCGTCGCCATCTGCGGGGCCAGAGGTGCGTGCAGAGCTTGCACAACTCTACGCGTTGCTGCGTGTGCTGCCCGCCGACGAACGCATCGCCTGGACGTTGCGTCACGTCGAACATCACCGCTTGGAAGAGGTGGCGGAGATGACCGACTGTTCGCTCGCAACAGCCAAACGTCGCATCCAGCGCGCGCAACGCTTCTTGCACGACCACTTCGTGTCGTCCAAGGCCGAGGCGGACGACGATTCCGGATCCCCCAGCGGACCCAACAACTCCGGGTCTAGCAGCAACCCCGGGTCTAGCAGCAACCCCGGGTCTAGCAGCAACCCCGTGCCGAGAGGTCGGTCCCATGACGAGTAAGCGCAAGCCGTCCGTCGGAGGTCGTCCGACCCCCGCGATCGAAGCTTCGGACTTGAGACGGCCCACCTCCGACGCAGCGGTGGAGCGCGTGTGGCGTCGCCTCGACGCGAGTCTGGACGAAGCGGCTGCGCCGCGCCGAGCCCACACGGGCCTGTGGTGGGGCGTTGCGGTTGCGGCGGCCACGTTTGGTGGTGGGGTTTGGGTCGGTCGGCTGTCGATGCCCGCCGAGCCGAGTCCGCTTGCCCAGATGAGCGCCGAACCAAACCGCGCTTCTGGGCAGACCAGCCCAATGACAGCAGATCGCCGTGGCGATCCGCGCGATTCCGACTGGAGTAGCGAGCAACCCCCGCTGGTCGTTGCGCCGCCCGACCTCGAGGAAGTGCGAGGTGACGATGCGGAACCCATTCCCAGCGTCACGCGCCGTGCGTCTCGAAGGGGTCGCGTTCCGTTGGCTGAGTCGGACGAAGTCGTGGCGCCCGTCGTGCCGGGGCCTGTGTTTCCAGGCAACGAGGACTTGGGCCCCATGGAGCTCGTGCCGGCGCCATCGGCTGAGTCTGCACCACCCAGCGCAGAGCCCCCGCAGTGGCAGCGCCTGGCTAACGCTGGTGACTACGAAGCGGCACTGTTCGTGCTCAGCCAAGTCGGCGGTTTCGAAGCCGCTCTGCAGGACTCGTCACCCGAGCAACTGATGCTGCTCGTCGACGTCGCGCGAGCCACGGGGCAGCGGCACCGCGCCATTGCTGCGCTGCGTCGCGTCGTCGATCACCATCCGGGGGATCCCGTGGCGCCGCTCGCGGCCTGGAGTTTGGGTGACCTGCTCGAGCGCGCGGGCGACCGTAAAGGGGCCGTGCAGGCATTTGCCGCCTACCGCGCGCTCTCCCCCGAAGGAGATTTTGCGGAGGACGCCCTTGTCCGTGAGTTGCGAAGCGCGGTAGAGCGACGGGCGGTCGGTACGGCCAAAGCGTTGGCAGCCCAATATGAGAGAGACTTCCCGGAAGGCGGCCGCAGCGAAGAAGTGGCTCGCTGGGTGTCTCAGCTCGAATTTCAGGTGGTTGAAGACGGCGACGCTGGCGTCCCCACCGACGTTTCCGACGAAGCCGAAGTCCTGGGCGAGGACGAATCGGGAGAAGACGCCGAGCAGCCGTAGTCGGGCGGCGGGCGGGAGCGCTGAGGCACGCTCGACCCTCGCTGGGCTGCTGGCGCTTGCATGCGCGTTCGGCTGGTCCGCGGTGGCAAGTGCAAACACCGTCGTCGAAGTCGGGCGTCTCGCGGACCAACAAGTCGATCAACGGTTGGTGCAGCGACTGGTCGCGCTGGAGCTGAGCGACGTAGAGGTTCCGCCGCCCGCCGCAGCTGCGACGAGCAGTGAGGCGCCGGGGTTGTACGTGCGCATCATCGCCGACGACAAGAAGATCACCGTCGAGCTGTGGGATCGCGGAGAGCTACAAGGACTGCGGCGTCTCTCGCTCCAGGGCAGCCAGCCCCTGCGCGCGCGTCGCATCGCGCTGGCCTCGGGCGTGCTCGTGCGTCAACTGCGCGAGCGGCGCCTGTTCGAAAACGAAGAGCACGAACAAAAACTCGCCGCCGAACGTGAGCGGCTGAGTCGGCCGAAGCCACCGACCATCGAGGCCAGGCCGTTCATCAGCGGCGCCGTCGCGGGGGCCTGGGTGCAGCGTGGCGACGGGGTTCTCCTCGGACCTCGAATGGCCGTGGGGCTGCGTTTCTCTGGCGGCGGCGAAATTGCGCTCGGAGCGGGGCTAGGAGCAGGTGCGGTCACGGCTGCTGACGAGAGCCCGCGCATTCAGTGGCACGAACTGAGCGTTCACCCGGGTTACGCCCTAGAGCTCGACGCCCAACACGCATTGCGTTTCGGAGCGGGCGCGGCAGTGGCGGCGCTGCACGTTGGGGGCGGGCGGCTTGCTGATGAGGTCGCCGAAACTTGGACCGCGCGCGCGGTCGGTGAGTTCGCGTGGCGTGTAGGGCTGTCCGAACACGTCGCACTCTCGACGAACGTCGAGGCTGGGGCGATGTTGCGCCGCGTGGCGCTGTTGGACGATCAGCACCTTGGCGGGTTGTGGCTCGGCCTTTCGACGGGCGTCGTCCTCGAGTGACGCCCGGCTGGAGGCCGAACAGACCGCTGCAAGAAGGCCAGATCGCCGCAAGAAGCCCAGATCGCCGCAAGAAGCCCAGACCGCTGCAAAGCCCGGTGGGCAAGGTGAACTTCGGCAGCGCTCCCGCCGACACTCAGCCGTCGAGCGCCGCCAGCAGCGACGCTCGCTCTTTGCTGGACAAGTTCACGAAGCGGCCATCGATCTGATAGCGTGTCGGTTCTTGGTTAACCCGGCGGCAGCCGCGTACTTTGATCAGCAGCGGCCGTCCGCCGAGCGGTCCGCCCGTGAACTTCCCCGCCAGCGGCGTTCCGGGCGCTGCAGCGGCGTCCGATTCGACACTCACGCGCGCCCCGTCGGTTTCCAGCAGAATTGCTTGGCCCCCGCGGTCCCAGGTGATGGCGATGCGCTTTGGATCCGCATCCTTCGTCGCGTCCGAGTCGGCATCGGTCGTTGGCTCGGTGATCCCTGGTTGATCGGTCACGGGTTGATCGGTCACTGGTTCATCGATCATTGGCTCATCAGGCACTGCGATATCCTTTGCCGGCTCGAATCGCGTCGCGCGCTTCTTTGCCCGCGGTGCGCTCACGCAGGGTCTGGCGCTTGTCGTGAAGTTTCTTGCCACGGCCTGTGGCGATCTCGAGTTTCGCTCGGCCGTTCTTGAAGTAGAGCTTGGTTGCGATGAGCGCCATTCGCTCGCGATCTTTCGCCGCAGCGAGTTTGTCGATTTGCTCACGATGCAACAGCAGCTTGCGCGGACGCTTTTCCGAGTGCGCAAACGCCGCGTGTTTGAGGGTAGGGATGCGCATGCCCTTGACCCAGGCTTCGCCGCGCGTGATGTCTACCCAAGCTTCGCTCAAATCGGCGCTGCCTTCGCGCAGCGCGCGGACTTCGCTGCCGATCAGCACGATCCCAGCTTCCACGCCGTCGCCCAGCTCGTAGTCGAAACGTGCGCGGCGATTCTTGGCGACGAGCCGATCGCCGAAATCGGCCTTGGGCTTGGAGCCCTTGCCCTTGTTGTTCTTCGCCTTGGGCGACATGGGCGGACTCTTCTACTATGAGCCAGAGCACATTGCCACCGTCTCAGATTCCATCCCCATGCTTCCCCTCAGACTGACCGGCGCTCGAACCAACAATCTTCAGGGGGTGGATCTAGAGCTCGAGCCAGGCGCCGTGGTTGCCGTCACGGGCGTTTCTGGTGCAGGCAAGAGCAGTTTGGCACTCAGCACGTTGTACGCAGAAGGACAACGTCGCTTCGTCGAGAGCTTCAGCCCCTACGCTCGGCAATTCCTCGAGCGGCTCGAACGTCCTCCGATGACGGCGCTCGATCCTGTTCCCGCCGCGGTAGCCGTCGACCGAGCCGCGCCCGTCAAGAGTTCGCGCTCGACGGTCGCAACCATGGCGGACGTCGAGCCGCTGCTCGCGGCGCTGTTCTTGCGCGAGAGTTGGCCGCACTGCCCCGAACACGGGCAGCCCGCGGTAGCCTTCGATCCGTCGAGCGTCGCGCGAAAATTGGTCGACACGCGCAGTGGTGCCAAGGCGGTGATCAGCTACCGCGTCCCGGTCGCCGATGCACGAGCTTACTTGCAGCTGCGCGACGAGCTGGCGAGTGACGGCTATCGACGCATTTGGCGAGGCGGGCAAACGTTCACCATCGACGACACCAAACCATCGGAAGTCGTGGCCGACGGTTACGTCGACGTGGTCACCGATCGCGTCGTCCTGAACGCGGCTGGGCTCGGGCGCACTCAACAAGGCATCGAACAAGCGTGGCGGCGCGGGGCGGACGTCGCCCGCGTCGACTTTCCAGGCGATGCTTCGCGCGAACTGCTGCGTCGGGGGCTGAGCTGTCCCGAGTGTGCTCGTTCACTCGACGCACCTCGTCCAGGGTTGTTCTCCTATGACTCGCCGCTCGGGGCGTGCACCGAATGCCGCGGCTTCGGGCGCGTCATCGGCATCGACTTGGATAAGGTCGTGCCCGATCCCTACAAGTCACTTGCCCAGCGCGCCATCCGCCCTTGGAACGGCAAGAGCACGAGCTGGGAACGCACCCAACTCAAACGTTTCTGTGAAGACGAAGGGATCGCGCTCGACGTACCTTGGGTGTCACTGCCTGAAGCACAGCGGCAGCGCGTGCTCGAAGGGGACGGCAGTTGGACGCGGCGCCGATACGGGGGAGTGCTCGGCTGGTTTCGTTGGCTCGAAACCAAAGCGTACAAGATGCACGTGCGCGTACTGCTCTCGCGCTACCGCAGCTACGATCCTTGCCCAGCGTGCGGGGGGAGTCGGTTGAACGAGGCTGCGCTCTGTTACGAAGTCGGCGACTGGAACTTGGCCGAGTGGCATTCCGCCAGCGTCGACGACGTGCTCCGAAAGGTGAGCTCGATCGAGCCACGGACCGAGCAGGGGCGTTTGATCGTCGAGCAGCTGCGCAGTCGCCTCAGCTACTTGTCGAAGGTCGGCTTGGGGTACCTGAGCTTGGACCGTCAAGCGAGGACGCTCTCGGGCGGTGAAGCTCAACGCGTCACGCTGACAGCGGCGCTGGGAAGCTCGCTGCACAACGCGCTGTTCGTGCTGGATGAACCCACGGTCGGTCTGCATCCGACGGACGTCGTGCAGTTGGCGGACGCCATCTTCGAGCTTTCAGAGCGCAACAACACGGTGCTGCTCATCGAACACGACCCCGTGCTCATTCAGTCGGCGTCGCGCGTGCTCGAAATGGGTCCGGGCGCGGGAGTCCAGGGCGGGAAACTGGTATTCGATGGGTCGCTTTCGCGGGCGCTGAAGTTCGGGGGCGCGACCGCGCGGGCCTGCGCGCCAGGTGGCAGTTCAAAGCGAACCGCGCGCCGCTGTGCGCCAGGTGAACCGTCCATTTCCGTCTCGGGGGCGCGTGCGCACAACCTGCAGAACGTCGACGTGAGCTTTCCGCTAGGTCGCGTGGTGGCGGTCAGCGGCCCCAGCGGCTCGGGCAAGAGCACGCTGGTGGTTTCGATTCTCTACCGCGCGCTGGCTCGGCGTCTCGGCGACTTCAGTGAGCCCAGGCCTGACGCGTTCGACGGGCTGAGCGGCGGCGACACCATCGAACGAGTGGTGTTGGTCGATCAGTCCCCGCTCGGTCGCACTTCTCGTGGTAACCCGGCAACGTATACCAAGGCTTGGGATGCGGTGCGCAAAGCGTTCGCTTCGGAGGCTGCCGCCAAACAGCGCAAGCTCACGCCCTCACACTTTTCGTTCAACGTGGCGGGCGGACGTTGCGAAGCGTGTGCGGGTGAAGGCTTCGAAACCGTGGAGATGCAGTTTCTGGCGGACGTGCGCTTGCAGTGCCCCGTGTGTCGGGGCCAGCGCTTCAACGCCGACGTACTGTCCGTCGCTCACCGCGGCATGAACGTCGCACAAGTGCTCGACGCAACCGTCGACCAAGTGCTTCACGTCTTTCGCGACGTTCCAGCCATCGTTCGATCGCTGGGGACCTTGCCGCGGTTGGGGCTCGGTTACCTGAAGCTCGGGCAGCCGCTTTCGACGTTGAGCGGAGGCGAAGCGCAGAGGCTGAAGTTGGCGCGAGCCCTGACGGAAAAACTCCGTCACACGCTGTTCATCGTGGACGAGCCGAGTGCAGGCTTGCACGCCGATGAAGTGGCCCACGTGGTCGACTGCCTGCACACGATCGTCGACGCGGGGGGCAGCGTGATCACGGTCGAGCACGATCTCGAGCTGCTGAGGCAAGCCGACTGGATCGTCGACGTCGGGCCCGGCGCGGGCGCGGCGGGCGGTCGCATCGTGGCGCAGGGAACGCCCGAGCAACTCGTCAAAGCCGACACGCTCACGGGGCGAGCCCTGCGCGGCGAAGTGGCCTCGCGCACTGCAGTCGTCGAGACTGAGCGCGCACCCGCGCGGCTCGGGGTGCGTTCGGCGCGTGAACACAACTTGCGAGACGTTTCCGTCGACATTCCGCACGGCGCCCTGTCGGTGGTCACGGGACCCAGCGGGTCAGGTAAGAGCAGCTTGGTGTTCGACGTGTTGTTCGCCGAAGGGCAGCGGCGTTTCCTCGAAACCCTCACGCCGTACGCACGGCAGTTTCTGCCCACCATGCCGAAACCCGACGTCGATGCGGTGACGGGCGTTCCGCCGAGTGTCGCGCTCGAACAACGCACGTCGCGCGCGGGCGCCAACTCTACGGTCGCCACGGTCACGGAGATGGCCCATTACTTGCGGCTGCTGTTCGCCAAGCTCGGGGAGCCGCATTGCCCTGTTCACCAGTTGCCGATCGGTAGCGTGAGCGTGACCGACCTTCACGACAAGCTGACGCGGGTGCGGGGGCGCTTTCAGCTGCTAGCGCCCGTCGTCGAGGCGCGTAAGGGTACCTACCTGGAAGTGTTCAACGCGGCGCAACGTGACGGCGTCGAGCAGGCGTTCTGCGACGGTGAGTTGGTCGACACCGACGCACCCCCGCGCCTCGCGCGCACCAAGGAGCACGACATCGATTTGGTGATGCGTCCGCTTGCGTCCCTGAAGGACCTCACGCTCGCCGAGTTGCAGCGAGCGCTCAGCTGGGGGGCGGGCAGCATCAAGTTGCGCGACGACCGAGGCAACGAGCAACGCCACGGCACGAGTGCGGCGTGCCCCGAATGCGGTTTTTCACTTCCAGAACTCGACCCACGCTGGTTTTCGTTCAACACCAAACAAGGTCAGTGCCCGACTTGCGAGGGCGCGGGCGTCCTCGTCGAAGACGCCCGCCCCAAGCGACGCAGCAAGCGCAAGGGCAAACGCAAGGCGCCCACCAGTGTCGCGCCTCCACCCTCCGACGCGAGTGGGACTCGCACTTGTCCCGACTGTGAGGGCACGCGGCTGGCGCCGATTCCGCGGAGCGTGCGACTGCAG
Organism: uncultured bacterium; assembly: GCA_965651905.1. Taxonomy (GTDB): domain Bacteria; phylum Myxococcota_A; class Polyangia; order Polyangiales; family Polyangiaceae; genus SZUA-265. Next base: position 168,734 of record CBFGUG010000004.1, read on the forward strand.
GGAAGCTCTTACCCCGAACTGTGTCGGTTGAGTGTGAGCGCCTACGCTGGGCGAGTCGCCAAGCTGAAATTCGCGGGCGCGCAGAAGAAGATCGCCTCGCCCATTCTCAGCGAGCTCGAACGTCGCGTGCAATTCCTGCTGGACGTGGGCTTGAATTACCTGACGCTCGATCGCGCGGCGCGGACGCTGTCGGGTGGCGAAATGCAGCGCTTGCGCCTGGCCGCGCAGCTCGGCGCTGGGCTCACGGGCGCGCTCTACGTGCTCGACGAACCCACCATCGGACTGCACGCCCAGGATACGGCGCGTCTCGTCGGTAACCTGCGACACTTGGTCGAGCTGGGCTCGACGGTGGTCGTCGTCGAGCACGACGCCGACGTGATTCGAGCCGCCGATCATCTCGTCGACATGGGGCCGGAAGGGGGCGCTCGCGGTGGCGCGGTGATGGCCGCAGGTACGCCAGAGCAAGTGCTCGCCAGCGGCGATTCACCTACCGCGAAGATTCTCGCAGGACCGCTCAGCTGTCGGAAGTCTGCCCCCGTGCCGCGAACGCATCCGCGACTGACCCTCAGCGGCGTTTCCTACAACAACCTGCGGAACGTCGACTTGAAACTCCCCGTTGGGCGACTATCCGTCGTCGCGGGGGTCTCGGGTTCGGGCAAGAGCTCGCTGATCCGTGGCGTGTTGCTGCCTGCCGTTCGACGGGAGCTCGGATTGGTCAGCGACGAGCCCGGGGCGTTCGCTTCGTTGGGTGAACTTCACGGCATCAGTCGTGCGCTCAGTGTCGACCAGTCGCCGATTGGACGCACTTCGCGCTCGGTGCCGGCAACCTTTCTCGGCATTTGGGATCCGATCAGGAAGCTGCTCGCGCAAACCCAAGAGGCTCAGATCCGTGGCTACACGGCGAGTCGTTTCTCGTTCAATGCGGGGGCTGGAGGCCGCTGCTCGGGCTGCGATGGTCAAGGCGTCGTCACTCACGAGATGAGTTTTCTGCCTGACGTCGTGCAGCGCTGTCCCGTTTGCGATGGCGCGCGTTTCGAGCCCGATACCCTTCAGCCACGTTATCTCGGGCTCAACGTCGCGGAGCTGCTCGATCTGACCGTCGAGCAAGCGTGTGACGTCTTCGCTCATCACCCCAAAATCGTTTCGCCGCTGCTCACTTTGAGGCAGTTGGGCGCGGGTTACATTCAACTCGGGCAAGGTTCACACACGCTCAGCGGCGGTGAGTCGCAGCGATTGAAGTTGGCCACGGAGCTCACCGCGGGCACGCGGCACGCGGCCACGCTCTACGTGCTCGACGAACCCACCACGGGATTGCATCAGAGCGACGTCGTCAAACTCACGAGCGTGCTAGACCGACTCGTCGAACGCGGCGATACGGTGGTGGTGATCGAGCATCATCCCGCGCTGATCGCTGGGGCTGATCACGTGGTGGAGTTGGGGCCCACGGGTGGTGAAGCTGGCGGCCGCATCGTCGCGCAGGGCTCGCCCTCGCAGATCGCCAAGCGAGCTACCGCGACGGGCAGACTGCTCGCGGCAATGGGCGTGTGACGAGACAGACCCGCACGGCGCTTGGACGACCTTCTTGCGCATTCGCCCCGACTTGGCGCAAGGTCGCCCCATGTCTTGGCAAGTGCTGTCGACCCGCTACGCATTGAAGCTGTCTCACTTCGCGCTGCGCGTCGACACGGTGCGCACGACCACGGGCGTGGTTCACGACGATTACCCGATCATCGAGTCGCGCGATTGGGTGTGTGTCGTCGCGCTCGATGCCGAAGGCAACGCCGTGATGGTGCAGCAGTATCGTCACGGGGCGCAGCGGGAGACGCTCGAGTTCGTGGCTGGTGGAGTTTCGCCTGGTGAGGCGCCCGAACGAGCCGCGCGACGTGAACTGAGGGAAGAGACGGGATGCGAAGCGGAAGAGTTGCGGCTATTGCGCGTCGTCGCTCCCGATACGACGCGACATCGCAACGCAGCGCACATCTTTTTGGCACTCGGTGTACGCGAAGTCGGAGCGCAGCAGCTGGAGCCTGGTGAGCACGTGCACGTGTGTCGGCGTCATCTCTTCGACGATGTCGAGCTCGAAGGCGAGCTCTCGCATGCGGTTCATGTGCTGGCATTGCTGTTGGCGCGGTCTGCCGTGGATCGCTGATGCCTCACTGAACGTTCGAGCAAGCGCCAACGCAGAGAGCTTCTCTCATCGATGCGCGGCGATTGTCGTGTAACTACCGCGGTCGCGGCGCTAGAACGCGGCCGATGACAATGAGCTGGAGTCGGCGAGTGCGAGGTTCTTCGACGGGATTAGTGAGTGCAATGGGGGCAACCGTGGTTCTGCTGGGCGTGGCCCCGCCAGCGCTGGCGACGACGAGTCGCTTACCAGCGACCTACGTCGAGCGTGACTTGGTGACACCCGAGGGCACACTTCGTTTCGACGCGGGTCACCGTTGGCCGTTCTACGACGGTCAGTTCAAACACGTGATTCACCCCGGAGACGACAGCCAGTTTCTCAATCCCGGCGTGACCTATGGCTTCGGCACTGACGTCGAAGCGGGTCTCGTGTTGCCGCTATCCATCTCCCCGGAGACTGATCTCGAAGATCCACGAATCCACGCGCTCTACCAGTTCGAGCGCGGCCAGGTCGACGTTGGCGTGTTCGGATCGTTGAGGCTCGGGCTGTTCGACGCGTGGCTGCTAACGGGTGGTGTGCCGGTCTTTTTCCACTGGAATGACAACCTTCGTCTCGATAGCGGGGGCTTTCTGCAGATGAGCTTCGGTGATGGTCAGGCGGTGGGCTTGGTGATTCCACTGCAGTTGGCGTTCCAAGTCAGTCCCGACGTGTTCCTCGGGCCCGAGACTGGATTCATCCTGGGGGACTTGTCGGGAGCTAACTCAGTGGCCGTTCCCGCGGGCGCTTTCGTCGGGTACACGTTCGGTGGCGCTGGGGCGACGTTCGGTGATCTGTACGGGCGCTTCCGCATCCCCAACGTCGAAGGTGGTGCGGACGTCGTGGAACTGATGGTTGGCGCCGAGTTCTACTTTGATATGTGAATCGTGAGTCCGAAGGACTCTAGGCAAACACTCGGGCGCGCGATGCCCTGCCAGCGTCACTCATCCATCATCCGCTCGTGTGATGCAGAGTCGCCCGACGTGGCGACCGCTGTGAGCAAGGGCGCAACTGTGTCCGAGGGTGCCAGCACGTGTGAACACTCGGCGCGCGCGCCCACGTCGTGCGAGTCACGGTGAGAACGGGCCCGCGCCCGCGCGAAGTGCGCGTTGCATGAGCTGCGCACATCAGAACACTCGTCGCTTGGTCAGCGCGACTAGACTACCGCAGAACGCGACGCACGCGAGCGACTAGGCCGGCGGGTACGGCAGGCGTCGAGCAAAGCGTGGGACTCGGGCGCATCCACTGTAGATCCTCTTCAGATTCCAACTATAACTACGACACTTCAGCATCGTAGTAGGGACTTCCCGGAGGTACTTGGAATGAAGCCGTCAGATCGCGCGCTCGATATCGTTGTAGTTGGCCTAGGTCAGGCAGGGGGCAACCTCGCAACCGAGTTTTCGCGCCTCGGTTACCGCGCCATCGCTCTGAACACGGCGCACACTGACCTTTCGACGCTCGGTCCAGGTAACCGTTCGCACGCACTCGCGGCCGAGCAGAGAGTCTACGTCGGTATCGACGGGTACGATGGTGCAGGTGCCGATTTGAACTACGGGCGCGAGTGCTTGCAGGAAAATGCCGAGCGCATTCGTGATGTGGTGGGGCGCCACGTCGAGGGGGCCGACTTGGTGATCCTCACCGCGGGCTTGGGCGGCGGCACTGGTTCAGCCGTGAGCGAGTTGGTTCGCGTGCTCGGTGAACTCGACTTGCCGATGATCGTGTTGTGTACGTTGCCCAGCGAACACGAGAGCGGTATCGCGAAGGTGAACGCAGTCCGCGCGGTGAGTGACCTCGTCAAGCAGGAGGGGGTCGGTTGGATATTCGCGGACAATTCGCGCTTGGCAGCCATTCATGGCGGCGTTTCCCTCGACAAGTACTTCGAGAAGATCAACTCGGTCATCATCGAGCCGCTGGATCACCTCAATCGTCTCAACGCCAACTCCAACATGCACCCGATTCGCACGTTGGATGGTGAAGACTTCCGCGCGTTGCTGCTTTCGAACGGCGTCATCAACTACGCGGAGAACATTCTCCCCGTCTTCAGTGTCGACGCGGTCATCGAGCGCGTGCGCGAGAATCTGCAGTCGAGTAGCACCATGCCCGCGGGGTTTTCTCCCGAGGAAGTCTCGTACATGGGTGTGGTGCTCGAAGCTACGGATGAAGTGTTACGCGGTACACCGTTCTCCTTTTACGAGCAGTTGAATGAACAGCTCAAAGACGAAACGGGCGGCGGCGCCATTTACATGGGCGTTTATCGGGTCGACGACGCACCCGAAGGCGGTGCTGCTCGGCTGCGCATGATCGCTTCTACGCAGTCTCTGCCAGAAGGTGTGCAGGCGATCGTGAACGACGCGCGTCGTGAGGGCGGTACCTTGCGCGACAAGTTGCAGCGATCGATGTCGACGCTCGATCTCGGCGAGATCGAAGAATTCGATCTGTTCAAGACCAGCACGCGGACCGGTCACGCGCAGGCTCACTCACGGAGGCGTCCCGCACAGCCCGATCTCTCGGTGAGCGAGCCACAAATGGCCACGCGCTCGGTGGCGCCTGCTCGCCAGAGTGTTGCCGCCGACAAGACGCCGAAGCCCGCGGCCGCCGCGCCTGCCGATCCAGCTGACTCGGAGCCTGCTCAGGCAGACGGGACTGATCCTTCCGCCGCTCCTGAGCCCGCCGCTCCCGAGGGAGCTACCGCATCGGATGAAGCGACGGGCACCGAAGGCATCTCCGCGGAGGAGCTGGAAAACGATCCCGAGCGCAAAGCAGAAGCGGCCAGTTACACCAAGCTCGTATCGACTTTCATCCGCACCGACTTCGACTCGACGCGTAAGCGCGTAGCTCGACGGCTGCAAGCCGCTCGCAGTTCGGACGACGAAGTGACGCGAAAGCTGGTCGAGTCAGCGCTCAATCGCCTGCGCGAAGAGGGGCAGTACGACAGTTTCGAGTCGGCCATCGGCGACGCTGCCAGTGCGACGGGATGACCTGAACCTCACAGGCGACGGCGTCTGGCCCGTGTCGTGAGTGCAAGCCTTACGTCCCCTCGCTACAGCACGAAACCAGGCGTGTTGCTGAGCAAGAAAGCCCTGCGATTCCAGCTGTTTGCGCGAACCGAAGGCGAGCTGCCCAGCTGCTGACGAGCCGTCTGGCGGCTGGAAGCTCGGGCCTGCGCGCGCAGCTTCGTGCGGCGGCTTCGCGAGCTGTGAGCTTGCGCGTCCCAAGCTGTGGCACTAATACTGCCTGCCAATCGTGTCTGACCGTGTCCGCTTCACCCACGCTGGCGTTTCGACGCTAGTTGCCGAGCGCAGCGAGCTGCTCGCTCGTGGTGCCCGCGTTCGCGCGTGTCAGCCCACGTTCGCAATCACCATTCTGATTATCGCGTAATCGAGCACGCTCGGCCATGCGGTAACTCGCAAGTGATCACCAACGGCCGAGCAAAGCCGGCTGGATTGTCATGACCAACGACCAACGACACATCGAAATCTACGACACCACTCTGCGAGATGGTGGGCAGGCCCTCGGGGTCAACCTGAGCCTGGCTGACAAGCTGTACCTCTCCGAGCAGCTCGACTGGCTGGGCGTCGACTTCATCGAAGGAGGCTGGCCGGGCTCGAACCCCAAGGACGCAGCGTACTTCGAACAGGTGAGCTCGCTGAAGCTCGACCGCGCGAGGGTGTTCGCGTTTGGTTCCACGCGCCATTCACGAAACGCTCCAGCCGACGACCCCAACTTGGCGGAGCTGGTGCGGAGTAACGCCGACGGGTGCTGCATCTTCGGCAAGGCGTGGGACCTGCACGTCAAAGAGGCACTTCGAGTTTCACACGAGGAGAACCTCGACATGATCCACAGCTCCGTGCGCTTTCTCGTCGAACGCACGCAGCGACCCGTGTTTTTCGACGCGGAACACTTCTTCGACGGTTTCCTGGCGAACCCAGAGCACGCCCTCGCGGCGATCAGCGCCGCTGCCGAAGCTGGTGCGTCGCGGATCATCCTGTGCGACACCAATGGCGGCGCGATGCCCGCACAGATCGATGTTGCAGTGCGTGCGGCTAGTGAGCGGGTCGGCAGCGTCGGGCTGGGTATCCACGTGCACAACGACGGGGGCCTGGCTGTCGCCAACACTCTCACTGCGGTGCAGGCGGGGTGTGTCCAGGTGCAGGGTACGATGAATGGCGTTGGTGAACGCTGCGGCAACGTCGACTTGACTGCGGTGATCGCGAACCTCGAGCTCAAACTCGAGCGCCGCTGTCTGCCTGAGGGGCGCTTGTCACGACTCACCGAGCTCAGTCGCATCGTTTGGGAGCGACTGAACATCGCGGCGCCATTGAACCAACCGTATGTGGGCAAGAGTGCTTTCGCTCACAAAGGCGGCATTCACGTCAGCGCTATGCAGCGCAACGAGAACACCTACGAGCACGTGCAGCCTGCAGCGGTCGGCAACACTCGTCGGATCTTGATCAGCGAGATGAGCGGCCGCAGCAACCTGGTCGCCAAGCTGGAGAATCGGCACCCGACGCTGAAGGATCCGGACGTGCTTTCCGCGATCCTGAACGAAGTGCAAGAGCGCGAGAACCAAGGGTACTCGTACGAAGGCGCGGACGGCAGTTTCGATCTGCTGGTGCGCCGTCATCTCGGCGAGTGGCAGCCTGCGTTCGAGCTCAAGTACTATCGGGTTCATGGCATCGGAGCCGCGGGACCCGACGCACATCTGGTCGAGGCGACCGTGAAGTTGGTGGTTTCGGGCGTCGAGCGGTTGTGTGTTGCCGAGGGAAACGGCCCCGTCGACGCGCTCAGTCACGCGCTGCGTGAAGCGCTGCTGGTGGCCTTTCCGAACCTCGAGCGTTTGCACTTGGCAGACTACAAGGTGCGCGTCGTGAACTCCAGCGACGGCACGGCTGCCAAGGTGCGGGTGCTGATCGAGAATACCTACGGCGCGCAGCGCTTTGCCACGCTGGGCGTGAGTGAAAACATCATCGAGGCCAGCTGGCAGGCGTTGGTCGACGCGGTCGACTACGCGGTTCACGAAGCCCCAGTAGCGCCAGGAAAGGAACGCAATGTCTCGAAGAGTTGACCTGCCATTACCCGAACGCACGTTACCCGGACGCAGTGAAGCGATGCCCATCAGCGACGCACACTTCGTGACAGGTCGCTCGATTTCCGAGGTGCCGCCAGGACATCGGCAGGTGTCGTTCGGGATGGGTTGTTTCTGGGGGGCTGAACGAAAGTTTTGGTCACTCGACGGTGTTTTCAGCACCGCCGTGGGCTACGCGGGCGGTGGGACGCCGAACCCCACCTACAAGGAAGTGTGCTCGGGCCACACGGGTCACACCGAGGTGGTACGCGTGGTTTTCGATCCCACGAAGGTCAGTCTGAAGCAGTTGCTCGCGGTGTTTTGGGAGAGTCATGACCCCACGCAAGGCATGCGTCAGGGCAACGACGTCGGAACGCAGTATCGCTCGGCGGTCTTCGTCGAAGACGCCGAGCAGTTGAAGCTCGTGGAGACCTCACAGCAGGCGTACGCGCAGCAGCTCGAAAAGGCGGGCTTCGGCCCAGTGACGACCGAGATCGCCACTGGGGTGCCGTTCTATTTCGCCGAAGACTACCACCAGCAGTACCTCGCCAAGAACCCTAACGGCTACTGCGGTCTGGGGGGTACTGGCGTCAAGTGCACGCTTTGACGCGTCGAGGAAAGGGAGGTCAGTCGCGCTCGAGCTGACTGACGTCTCTGACTGCGCCCTTGGCTGCGCTGGTGGTCATCAGCGCATAAGCCTTCAATGCCGTCGACACGACGCGCTCGCGGTTCGGCTTCCACGCCTTGGCACCACGCGCCTCCATCTCTTGGCGGCGCTGTGCGAGTTCTGTCTCGCTGAGCGCGACGTTGATGGTGCGTTCGGGGATGTCGATTTCGATGCGATCGCCTTCGCGGATCAGGCCGATGGCGCCACCCTCGCCGGCCTCGGGTGAAACGTGGCCGATGCTCAGCCCGCTGGTGCCGCCACTGAAGCGGCCGTCCGTGATCAACGCGCAAGCCTTGCCTAGCCCCTTCGACTTCAAGAAAGTCGTCGGATAGAGCATCTCTTGCATGCCCGGACCGCCCTTGGGGCCTTCGTAAACGATGACCACCACGTCACCCGCCTGGATGCCGCCGTCGAGGATCGTCTTGCAAGCGTCGTCCTGCGAGTGAAAGACGCGCGCCGGGCCCGAGAACTTCAAGATGGATTCGTCCACGCCCGCGGTTTTCACGATGCAGCCGTCCAGCGCGATGTTTCCGTAGAGCACTGCCAAGCCGCCATCTTTGCTGTAGGCGTGCTCGATGTCACGGATGCAGCCGTTTTCGGCGTCGTCGTCCGTCTCGGCGAAGTACTTGTCTTGGGAAAACGCTACCGTCGTTCGAACGCCGCCGGGCGCGGCCAGGGAGCGTTGTTTGGCGGCGGCAGCCACGCTGGGGCTACGCAGGTCGTTCTCCTCGATGGCGTCACCCAGCGTCGCGCTGTGCACGGTCGCCACGTCACGATGCAATAGGCCGCCGCGCGCGAGCTCGCCCAAGATCGTGAAGATACCGCCCGCGCGGTGCACGTCTTCGACGTGGTATTGCGACGCGGGCGCGACCTTGCACAAGTTCGGGACGCGGCGCGAGAGACGATCGATGTCCGCCATCGTGAAGTCGACACCTGCTTCGCGAGCGATAGCCAGGATGTGCAGCACGGTGTTGGTCGAGCCACCCATGGCGATGTCCAGGGTCATGGCGTTTTCGAACGCTTCGAAGGTGGCCACGCCGCGCGGCAACACTTTCTCGTTGCCACGCACGTAATATTCTTTCGCGAGGTCGACGATGCGTTTGCCCGCGGTTTCGAACAGCTCCCAGCGCATGGCGTGAGTCGCCAGCACCGTGCCGTTTCCAGGAAGGCCCAACCCCAACGCTTCGTTCAAGCAGTTCATGCTGTTCGCGGTGAACATGCCCGAGCACGATCCGCACGTCGGACAGGCCGAGCGCTCGAGCTCCAAGAGCTCGTCGTCTCCGACACTGTCGTCACCCGCAGCGATCATCGAGTCGACCAAGTCGAGCTTGCGTATCAGACGTTTGCCCGAGCGATCGTGAGTGCCTTCGATCTTGCCCGCCTCCATCGGCCCGCCTGACACGAAGATGGTCGGGACGTTCAGACGCATGGTCGCCATCAACATGCCGGGCGTGATCTTGTCGCAGTTGGAGATGCAGATCAGCGCGTCCGCGCAGTGCGCGTTGACCATGTACTCGACGCTGTCGGCGATGAGTTCGCGGCTGGGCAGCGAATACAACATGCCGTCGTGCCCCATGGCGATGCCGTCGTCGACCGCGATGGTGTTGAACTCGACGCCGTAGCCACCGGCTGCGTCGATCACCTTCTTCACGCGCTGGCCGACGTCGTGCAGATGCACGTGTCCAGGAACGAACTGAGTGAAGCTGTTGGCGATGGCGATGATGGGCTTCTCGAAGTCCGAGTCCGTCATCCCAGTCGCGCGCCAAAGGGCTCGCGCGCCAGCCATGTTTCGCCCATGGGTCGTCGTTCTGCTGCGGTATCCAGGCATGGCGCGAAACCTAGTGCACTCTGCCCGATTGGGCCACCGTTCGACGCCGATGTGACCGGGAAATGGGGCCAGCCTGGCCCTCGTGCCCGGTCACGGCAGGTCCTGGGGCTGTCGCGAGGCCTGTGCGCTCGGGTCGATCCCGACTCGGGCGCCGAAGCCGTCCGTTTGGGTACGGCGCCGAGGAGTTTCACGCGTGCTGCAACGCCCAGTCGGGCTGGTCAGTTCACATCACGGCGCGCTCGGCGCACCTAGCTGATCCAGCCGCCTGCGTGCTGCGTCCATTTGCTTTTGCGCCAAGCTGCCGCGCAACTTGGCCAGCTCGCTGATCTGCTCATTCAACGCGTCGCGTTCGCCCGGCACGTCCTTCTGACGACGCGCGAGCGCGGCACTTCTGCCGAGCAAGGTGGCTTTGCGCTGTCCTTGCGCCAGCGAACACGCATGCGCCAGCGCCTGTCGGGCTTCCGTCAGGCGACCCAACGCCTCGTACACCTGCGACAGCTGCGAGGACGGTGACGCCGCACCAGGAAACTCCTTCTGGCGCGCGGTCAGCAGGCTAATCGTTTCTTGTTCACGACCCACGGAAACGTACGCCATGGCGCGCGCTTGGTCGAAGGTGCGCGCCTGATCTGGTGAGGTTGCTGCCGCTGCTGCAGTTTCCAACAGCCGAAGACGATCCAGACTGACCTCCTTTGCCGCTTGCTCGTTGCCCAATTCACGCAAGCTCGACGTCAGGATGTCGAGGGCGTCCGCGCGGTCGTCGAAGCTCATCTGCGGATCTTCCGAGTAAGCGATATGCCGCATCTTCGCCAGAGTGGTCTCGACGCGCCGTTTTCGATCGGGAAGCTTCGATTGTCCCAGACAAGTGAACGTTCGTTTGGCGTACTGAATGGGGATCGCCGCGCCACGGACTTCGTTCAAGTGTCGTTCTCCGAGCTTGGCACAGTCGTCGAAGCGACCGCGTTGGATCAACGTGCGAATGTAACCGAGTAAGAGTTCCGAACGACGTGGCCACTCGGCAGGCATCTCCTTGTACGCGGCTTCGAAGTGTTCGAGGGCGAGCTGACTCTTGCCCTCACTCTGGGCGCTGCGTGCGCGAAGAAAATGAGTGAGTAGTGGGTCGGGATTGCGCTGCTGTCGCAAGCCGTCGCCTACCTCGCGGCTATTGGCGAGGAACTGCCGCATTTCGGTAAGGGATGCGGCCCCTGGCCAATACCCCACGACTCCCGAGTCGACGCCTGTCACCGAGTTAGGATCCAACACGAAGAACGTAGGCCACACGTTGATCTCGAAGCGTTCGAGAAACTCCGCGTTCGCCGGATTGTCGCTGTCCAGGCGGAGGAAGGTGAAGTCGCGTGCAAACTCGGTCAGCGATCGTTCGGCAAGTACCGTGCTCTTCATGCTGAGGCAGGTGTGGCACCACTCAGCCCACACATCGACGAACAACAGCCGTGCGTTTTCGCGAGCGTCAGCCAAGGCCGCAGACGCGTCGTTTTCGACCCAGTCAAGCGCCTCGGTGATGGATGGGACTGTGTGAACAGTATCGGCTTGCGTCTCGGCGGGCTTTGCCGTCGCTGGCGGTGACTCCGTGCCCGATGCCGCCTTCGGGTCACCGCCCGGTGCGCTACCGCTCGGATTGGCTCCCGCCGAAGACGCCGGGGAGGCAGCGTCTTCGACGTTCATGCAGGCAAGGGTGCCCGCACCGAAGAGCAAAGCGAGCAGGTACGAGGCTCTCATGGCCCCCAGCCTAGCTCAGAACGCTGAACCCGACCTAGCTGGGGGTGACAAAAGGCGTCAGTTGCCGCTCGAGCGGTCAGACCCACCGACTCGTTACGTCGCTGTCAGGGCTCCTCGCACTCGCTGTTGCCCAGTCCCTCGCCGGGCGGGTTGTCACACTCGAGGTCGCCGTCGCACACTTCGTCTTCGCAACAGACTTCACCCTCACCGCCGCAGCCGTCGTCCGTGGGCAGGCACTCGCTGTTGTCGAGCCCGTCGCCTGCGGGGTTGTCGCATTCGAGGTCGCCATCGCAGACTTCGTCTTCGCAACAGACTTCACCCTCACCGCCGCAGCCGTCGTCCGTGGGCA
>CBFGUG010000005.1:0-166945 GCA_965651905.1 uncultured bacterium
TGGATTGAAGCACGCGCCCGCCCCGATGTCTCAGGCACACAGCGGACGGAAACCAACGCGAACAACCCCACGGGATTCCGTCAGAGTTCCCCGCCGTCACGAGAACGCTGACTGCGATTGACTACGGCGCGATTCCTCAGTGTTTCCCCACCGCGCCCCGCTGGGCTGGTGCGAACTCAGGCCTTGAGCTGCGCAAACGGCGTCTTGTCGCTGCCGCTCCCGAAACCGTTGTAGTTGGTGACGCCCATCGCTTCGGCGCAATTGAGCAACGCCTTGATGTGGCCACCGCTGGCCTTGATGTAACGACCGTTGCCACTGTGCTGTAGGTAGCCGCCCGCGCCGCCTGCGAACACGTAGACCATGTTCGAGTCGCCGTGATTGACGGAGTCACCCATGTCACGGGCCCACACCATCATGGTCTGGTCGTATAGCGTGCCGTCGCCATCAGGCGCAGGCAGCGACTGCAGCTGAAGCGCTGCATCGACGAACTGCTGGCTGAGCCACTGCTCCAACTTGACGAGCTCTGCCGCTTTGTTCGGACTGTGCAGGAACTCGTTGTGCCATTCACCCGTCACGTTCGGCAAGTCGACGGGAGTACTCTGGTGGTGTCCGAACTGCACGGACGCCACTCGCGTCAGATCACACCCGAACGCGCTTACCGCCATCTGCAGGAGCAAGGAAGTATCCGGCAGCAGCTTGCCCGTGCTCGATGGCTGTGCGGGCGCGCTACAAGTTACGGGTTGAACCGTGCCAGAATCACCTTGCCCTGACTGCGCCGCAATACGCGCTTCGATCTGGCGCAGCGACTCGGTGTGCACTTCGAGCTTGGCTCGCTCTTCCACTCCCAGGGCCTGCTCGAGCTCGTTGATTTCGCCACCCAATAGATCGAGAATGCTCTGCCGCCGCGCGAGTCGCGGGTCGACGCCGGGCGTCTGCCCGTCCGTGCCCGGAGCGGGTGCGGTTTGCCCGCTGAAAATGGCACTGTACGCCGACGTGGGTGAGGCCACGGGCGTCAGCGGCTGGTTGTCACGCCAGAACATGGTCTTCTGCTCGGTCGTGCCGTCGCCGAGCACCAGGTGCGGGATGAGGGTGTTGTTGCCCGCCGCCCTGAGCTTGTCACTGATGAACTGGTCGATGGAGATCAGCGGATTGGCGCCCCAGGTGGCGCCGCATAGACCGCCAGGGGATCCATGGCTGGAGCACAGGCCACCGCCGCTCACGCCATCCATCAAGATCAAACTGTCTTTGATCGCACCCAGCGGCTCGGTCATCGCGCTGAACGACGTGATGCTCGAGTCCGAACCCTGCGACGCCCACTTGCCGACGTCCGTGCCGTGAGTGATGAACAACAGCAGATACTTGGCTTGCCCTGTGCCTTGAGCCTGTGCGGGATGGTTGTCGAGCACGGATAGGAACGGCGCAAACAAGCTCGCCAAGCCAGCACTGCGCACGAACTCACGACGGCTCCAACGCTTGCTGAGCGATGGTCCAGTACGCGAAGGAACCGTAGGACGTGAGGGAGACTGGGTGCGAGATGCGGACTTGCTGCTCTGCATGGTAATCTCGGTCGGCGAAAAAGGCGGACGCTTGCTACTCATTGATCGGCCACCCTTCGGGAGAAGTGCGGGCCAGCGACGATGCCCATGAGCACGCTCCGCAAAGAGAAGTCGTCTTCCCGCGCGTGGCGAACGACGCTGTCACGATTGCACTCGGCGTTGTCCCAGCCCTCGGCACCGAACGTGTAGTACGACCAATACCGCACCAAACACGACTGCATCTCGGGGCTGTCGGCCAGCACTGCCGACAAGCTGTCCGCGCCATCCAACTCGACACGTCCCGACGCGAGGTACGCGAGCGACCCTGTCGCGTCGATGTCGATGCCATTCTCCTGTTCACGATAGCGACCAAAACCGTCGTAGTGCTCGAAAGCGAAGCCGATGGGGTCCATATTTTCGTGGCAGCCGCTGCACTCTGGTCGCTCGCGATGCGCTCTGTAACGCTCTCGATTCGTCGTGAACTCGCTTTCCGTATCGAGCGCGACGTTGAGATCCGAAGGGATCATCGGCAGCGTCTCACACAGTAGTCGCTCGATGACGATCTTGGCGCGTTGTACGGGCGAGGAATTGTCGGACAGCGCGTGAGTGGTCAGGAACGACGCGTGTCCCAGGATGCCTGCAGGGCGATTGGTTTCCGTCATGTCCACGCGTTCGAAGTTCTGCCCGAACCCATTCAGGCCGTACAGTGATGCCAAACGTTGATCGATGTAGCTGTGTTTGGCCGTGAATAGGTCGGACAGCGTGCCGCCCTCCGCGAAGGTGTTCACGAACATTTCGCGGGTCTCTCGCACCATGCTCTCGCGGAGCTCCGCGGGCAGCGGCATCACCGACTCGTCTTTGGCTTTGCTATACAACTTGTCGACTTCGATCCAACCTTCCACGAAGTTGGCGAGCGTCTCCTTCGCGCGCTCGGTTTCGAGCAAACGAGCAGCCTCGCGCTCCAAGTCTTCCGTGGTCGTCAAGCGGCCGTTCTTGGCCGCGTCATACAGCTGGTCGTCGGGTGGCGCGTCCGTGAGCCAGTATGAGAGCTGGCTCGCGACTTCGTACGGCGTCAGCACGTACTCGTTGCCTTGCTGCACGCCCATCTCACGGCGGTACAACGTGAACGGGGACTGGAGCATCGCGCTGATCACGACGGAAGCCCCATCTTGGAAGTTCGACTCTGCTCGGAACAACTCGAGGTACGCCGATAGCCTGGCTTCACTGAGTGGCTCGCGGTGGGCCTTCGCACCGAAGTTGGAGATGAACTCGCGGTGGCAGTGCTCCTGGTGATCGGTGCAAGACGCAAACTGGTTTACCTTGCCGCTATCGAGCGCCCACTCGGCGACACGCTCGGCGTAGTTCATCAGCAGTTCGCCCTCTAGATCGCGAACCACCGAAGTCTTCGCATCGACGTGAAAGCCCAGGACCGCGGCATCACTGAGCACGGCTTCCTCGGGCACGTTCGGATCGTTGAAAATGTCTTCGAGCGTTCGGCGGTATTGCGCGGCAGTCAAACGGCGCAACTGGCGAGGCCCCGGCGTCGAACAGTCCGCCAGCTCGGTTGCAGAATCACTCGGCCCCTGCATGCCTGAGCCCGGGACATCGTCATCATCATCGTCACCACCGACCATCAGTGGGTTACCTTCGTCATCGACGATGGGGTTGCCTCGACTGTCGACGACCATGCCGTCTTCGTTAACCTGAACCGGGTTACCTTCGTCGTCGACGAGTGGGTTACCCTCGTCGTCGACGGGCATGCCATCCTCGTTCAACGAAACGGATCCACCGCCGCCCATCATCCCCGGGTTCTCACCACCCTTCCCTGCGCCACCGCCCGTCGACGACCCGCCAACCTCAGTCTCGTCGTCCGTCGCCGCAGAGTCATCCGAGCTCACTTTCTCGGGGCCAGCACTCGGACCGCATGCGGCGAGTAGTCCGACACACGTGGCGAGCAGTCCTACGCTGCGCAAACAGCTGAGTGAGGCTTCGTGGCGAAGTGGTGTGCGCTTCATCTGATGATCGTGAGTACAGGCCGGGGCTAGGAACTCTACAAGATGCTCGCGTATCGTCGAACGCGCAGGGTATTTTTCCACCGCAATCGAGTGCAAACGTGAACGCTCGGTTCAGCCATGTACAATTTTGGCCTGCGGCTATCCGTTTCGCGCGGCTGGTGCGACGAAGATGCGTTGCACGAGCGCCACTGTCTCACGAGATCGCACCCCTGGGGCGATGCACGACGCACACGAACGGATAGCGGAACACGTGTACGCAAACGAGGCGCGGTGGGCTTACGACCGCACGAGGGTTGCCGCCCGAGGGCAACGCGATGCCCCCACGCCGACACCCACGCCGACAACCTCGAGCGCTCACCCGACACTCCCGACAGCTCGCCCTACGACAGCGCGGACGAGCCGAAACGTGCTCAGCCCGCCGGGATGGATCAAATGTCACCTGGGCGAGGCGCACGGGGTCTGCTCAACTTCGGGAAGCGAATCATGAGGGTCCAGGTTCTGATCGAATCAGTGGTGCAACAGACCACGGTACTGCTGGCCAAGTTGGCTACTGCGGGCGGCGCGCGCGCCCCCCTGGCCCACATCGCCAGCCAGGTGTTCGTCGAACTGGCGTCGGAACTCGAACGTCAGGGTGTCAGCCGTAAGGTGACGGCCGACATGTTCGGCATTTCACTGCGCGCGTATCAACGCAAGATGCAGCGGCTCAAGGAGAGTGATACCGATCGCGGTCGTTCACTCTGGGAGGCGATACTGAGCTTCCTGCGCGCGTCGAGCGTAGTGACGCGCAAGCAGGTGCTGGCACGGTTTCAACGCGACGACCAAGACAGCGTCAAGAGCATCCTGCACGACTTGGTGGAGAGTGGCCTGGTCTTCGCCACGGGCACGCGCGCGGACGATGTGTACCGTGCAGCGAGCCCCGACGAGTTGGGCGCCATGCAGCAGCTCGATCGCGAGGGCGGTGTCGACGAACTGCTGTGGTCGTTGATTTTTTGCCATGGGCCATTGGAGCGTGAGCGTTTGGCGGACATGGCGGGGGTTGCCGTCGAATCGTTGGAAGCGCCGCTGACGCGGCTGCTGCAAGCGAGACGCATCGAACAACAGAGCACGGATGGCGTTTCACGCTTGTACGCCGAGCGCTTCTACATTGCAGAAGGCGCCGAAGCGGGTTGGGAAGCCGCCATCTACGACCACTATCGGGCGGTGGTGCGCACATTGTGCAATCGCCTGGAGCCGGACGAAGTCCGAGAGCCCTTCAAAGACTCCATCGGTGGCTCGACGTACACCTTCGACGTGGGGCCCGGTCACCCGCTGGAAAGCGAAGTGTTGGGGCTGCTCGAACGCTTACGCAACGAATGTCGCACGCTGCGTCAGCGCGTCGCCACGCACAACGCAGAACACGGTCGGACGCAGCAAGGCGAGAATGTCGTCGTGTACGTCGGACAATCAGTCCTCGCACGCGAAGACCTGGATTACACCGACCGCGACCTGAGTTCAGTTCAAGTCAACGCATCACCAGCGGAACGGGAAGAACAGTCATGAAGAGCAAACTCGATGGGCGTCCACTATTGCCATCTCGGTATCATGTCTCGCGGTTGCTGCTGGGCTCGACGCTAGTCGCGGTCACCGCGCTTGGATCATGCTCGGACAACGGCGGCGGCGGCACCGACGGCGAGTCGAGCTTCGTGGGGACGAAACAGGGGGGTGACCCGGAGCGATCCGACGCGGGCACGACACAAGCCCCCGCCAGCGATGACGCACCGAGCGAAACTGACGACGCGTCCAACGACGACGAACCCGACGACGATAGTCTCCGCAGTGACGACTCGACGGACGAACCTGCCGACGACCAATCGAACGACGACGAACCCGACGACGACCAAGCGGATGACGATCGATTGGACGACGACGATCAGCGACCGATGCCAGACGGTTCGCCCACGTGCGAGAGCATCTGCAGCGCCCTGCAACAGCCGTGCGACGCGGACTTCGGCAGTTGCGTGCGAGAGTGCCAGCAAGACGCGGCAAACAGCGCGAGCTGTGGTCAGGAGGCACAGTGGCAAGAGCTGCTCGAGTGTTGTGCTGGGCACGACTGGCAGGGTTGCGACGAGGGGAGCTTCGACGCCTGTCAGCAGCATGCGTGCGGCGAGTTACGCCCCACGGGAGCAGCGGGCGGTTGCGAGGATCAAGTGCCCACGACTGGAGTGTGCGGCAACGGAATCATCGATGACGACGAGGAGTGCGACGACGGTAACGCCTTGGACACCGATTTCTGCACCAGCCAATGTACGGAAGCACGCTGCGGCGATGGTCACACGCAACCGGGCGAAGAGTGTGACGACGGCAACGACAGCAGTGAAGACGCATGCACTAGCGAGTGCATGGAGCCCGTGTGCGGCGACGGCTGGACCCAAGCTGACGAACAGTGCGACGACGGCAACACGAACGATGGCGACCAATGCACGAACGAGTGCATGCTTTCCGGCTGCGGCGACGGCATCGTGCAAGAGAACGAGGAGTGCGACGACGGCAACCTCCGCAACGACGACGGATGTACGAACGCATGTACGTTGCCTCAGTGCGGCGACGGCATCGTGCAAGAGAACGAAGAGTGTGACGACGGCAATGACGTCAACGACGACGGGTGCCCGAACAGCTGCGACAGCGATCCCTGTGGTGACGGCGTCGTGCAAGAGAACGAAGAATGTGACGACGGCAACTCCAACGACGCCGACGCGTGCACGAACGTCTGTACTCTCTCGGTTTGCGGCGACGGCGTCGTGCACGAAGATGAAGCCTGTGACGATGGCAACGCCGCGGACGACGACACGTGCACGAACGACTGCGCATTCCCGACCTGCGGCAACGGCACGCTCGATGGCTCAGAAAGCTGCGACGACGGCAATCTGACCGACGAAGACGGTTGCTCGAGACGTTGCCTGATCGAGCCAGACTTCTTGCTCAGGCGCGCGACACACTGACGCCACACTCGCGGCGTTCGGCCACGCACGACGGCCGCCGAACGCCGTCGAACGGCGGCATTCGTCGACCCGATTCGGCGACGAAACTCAGTTGTTTTTCCCGAGGCGAGACAGTGTGACCGAACGTCTTTGACGCGGCCCGTCGAAGCTGGAATGAGTTGAGTACTCCCCACGCCGTGTGCAGGTCGCTGCACAATTTTGTGCACACCCCGGGACAGCCCCCTGTGCACTGCGCTGCACACGGGGAAAGCCTGGGAGTGTCGGCACGAACCACACAAGTGTCTGTTATCAATCGGCTTTCTTCAACCGTCGCCCCACCCCCAGACACTGGCACGTGCCCTGCATTACGCGCAAGAGGCTCCAAGCACCGCCAACTCCTGACGACCTATGCTGACTCTTCTACTATTCGCCGCCGCGTTCGTGACCCTCGTCTTTGCTCTGCCACACTCTCCCGTTTCGGGACGTCGGCCAGACAAAGCTCCAGCGAGTTCGAACTAGTCGTTCGGCATTCGGGCAACGAAGCCCAGCGGATTCGTCACGCACGCGTGACGGGCCCGAAACCCACGCATCCCCATCACAGGGTGACGTGGGTTGCATTTTTTCTTGGGGAGTCGAAGCGCGGGCCCCGCCGCGTGTCGTCGATCCATGCCTGGCGTAGCAGCTAAACCGCCCGTCAAGCTCGGTGGCTGAGGGCGTTTTCGCGAGAACCGTAGCGGAACAGCCGCCTGGCTCTGAGCAACGGAAGCGCAGCGGAAACGGCCTCAGGCGCCGAGATCGCCGGGTGTCCTCACAGAATGAAATGAGACCAATGCACAGCTCTACGTCAGCGACGGCGCGTTGCGAGCTAACGCCTGCACTCGACTGACGGCGCGCCAGTCACCGCGGGGCCACCCCCAAACTCATCCCACTCGACTCACGCTGCAGCCCTCGACTCACAACACGCCCTTCCACCCAAGACCCTGCTCGACCAGGCCAGGTTGATCGAGGCGACAAAGGTCAGCCCGACTCCCCATGGGGCGAGGAGTCGGGCTGACAGGAACGTGTCACGCACTGCACGCCGGGCGTAAACCCGCAAGAATCACATCATTCGTCGCCGAACTCGCCCGAGGGGTCACCTTCGCCGCGAGGACCGCCGAAGCCACCCTGTCCCGGGCCTTGCCCCTGCCCACCGAAGTCGCCGGGTCCGAAGCCGCCGTCCGCGTCGAAGTCACCCCAGTTAGCGTCGGGGCCGCCCGCGTCACCACCGAAGCCGCGCCCTCCGCGCGGTCCGCCGTAGCTGCCGCCGTCGCCGCCGAACTCTTCGTCTTGCCAGTCGTGCTCACCCACGCCGCCGTCACCGTGGAAGCGTTGGCCTCGCCCTTGGTCTTCGTCACGCTCGCGGATGCCATTTCCGTCGTGGTCTTCGTCGCCATCGCCGATGCCGTCGTCGTTCGAATCCCAGCGCAGGGGGTCCGTGCGATTGTGTCGCTCGCGGCCGTCGCACACGCCGTCGCCGTCCGAATCCCAGCGCAGGGGATCCGTACGATCCCGGCGTTCGTCACCGTCGAACACACCGTCAGCGTCGGAGTCGGGGTTTCGAGGATCGGTGCGCAGGGCAGACTCTTGCGAGTCTGTGAGCCCGTCGCCATCAGTGTCCGTGTCGCCCGAAGCGTCGCTACACGCAGCCGCGCTGAACGCCAGCAATAGAACCGCCGAAGCCGTACCTAGTATGTTTTTCATGTTCGCTTGCTCCCATCGTCTCTGTGTTGGAACGTCACGAGCGCGACGTTCAGGGGGTACAAGTGAGGCAGTGGCCACCTCCGACGCATTCGTGAACACCAGCGCCATTTCTGTCGTTGCCCGCTGGGGTGTAAGATTCCGGAGACCTACGGAACGAGCCGAACCGCGCGAGGGTCACGACGCAAATGTGCTTCGCCTCGGCCACGCACGCGATTCCCCCGTCACTGACGGAAGTCGCGGCCCATCGGCAGTTCGCGCCAACGACGAGGGCCCGATCGAAATCAGCTCGACGTCACTCCGAGGATTGGCCCTGCCACATCGCAGACCATTTACCTATGACACGCATCTCTTCCTCACACCTAGGTGTGAGAGATGATCAAACGGGCGACTTCGTGCAGTACGTTCGACGGGCACCTACCACAGCAGCTCCTTCCCACCGCATAGCTCATTTGGGGCAGATCGAGAACGTCTGCTCTGCTCTGGGTGGGGTCTGAGTTTCCGTGTTGCGTCACCGGCCGTCACGGCAGCTGGTCCGCCCCGGATCGGTACGGCTTGGGAGAAACTGTCGACATTTCCACCAAGCGACCTGCGATCTGGGCGCTAACCCGACACACGCTCGTAATCTGAAGGACGCACACGTTCGTCGCGACGAACTACAACGGAAACGCCCCGGGGGAATCGGAGCGGTGCGCCCGTTAGGTGATTGGAAAAGCTGGAGAACCGTGCGAGTCAGCCTGCATGTCTCCCCCAACCATCCGTCCCTTTACTCTTCGGCAAGTGCTGGACAGTACTTGCCTCGTCAACGTGTGCGCGCTTCTCGCCTGGTCGTGTGATGCGTCGCAGCCGCAAGACACTTCCGACCCACCTGAAGTCGATCACGTCGTTCAAGAACTGACCTTCGTGGAAAGCAGCGGCATCGTCTCGATCGAAGCGGAACACTTCACGACGGACACGGCTCAGGGTTCACACTCATGGGCGCAACAAAACGCCTCGGGCGCATCGGGTGGGGTCGTGATGGACTCGACTCCCGACAGCGGGGCAGCCATCAACACGGGCTATGTCAACTCGAGCCCACGCCTGAACTATCAAGTGACGTTCGCATCGTCGGGTAGCTACCGCGTTTGGGTGCGCGGACGCGCGGGCGGCGCAGCGACCTACGAAAGCGACTCGCTACACGTTGGTCTGAACGGAGCCGCTAGCAGCAGCTCGGATCGCATCTCGGGTTTCACGGGATCGTTCGGGTGGAGTCAGGACACCCTCGATGGCCAGGTCGCGACGATCAACGTTCCGAACGCGGGAACTCACACCGTGAACGTGTGGATGCGCGAGGACGGGTTCGATTTCGACAAGTTGGTGTTGGCCAAGAGCACGAGTTTCGTGGCCAGCGGCAATGGCCCGGCCGAGACGGCTAGTAGCGGCGGCGGCAACTGCACACCAGCTACCTACGAAGCGGAGAACATCAGCCAAAGCACGGGCGGGAGCGCTCCGGATGGCTGGAACATCTGGTCGAACGGCAACGTCTCGACCAATCACACGTTCACCGCTAACCCAGTCACGTTGCGCGTCACTGCCCGAGGCTCGCAAGCCCTCGACGTTTGGCCGAACATGATCGTCAGCGTCGGTGGTTCACAGGTGGGCCAGGTGGTGGTCAACAGCGCGACGTGGACACAATTCGACTTTCCCGTCACCACGACCGCGGGCACGAAAAGCATCGCCATAGCGTTCAACAACGATTACTACGACCAAGGCGCCGGGCAAGACCGCAACTTGTACGTCGACAAGGTGCAGGTCGTATGCCCTGATGTGAGCACTTGCACCAACGGCAACACCCGCCCTGGAACGAGCGCCTGCGGCCTCAATAGCCGTGGTGTCTTCCAGCAGCTGTGTGTTTCGGGTTACTGGCAGAACACGGCAACCTGTTTGGATCCCGACGAGTGTACAGACGACGACACCCAACCAGGCACGACCACCTGCGGCCTCAACGGGCGCGGACTGGAACTGGAACTGTGCGAAGTAGGGAGCTGGGCAGACTCGGGCATCTGTGACGACCCCGACGAGTGCACCGACGACGACACGCAACCAGGCATCACGGCATGCGGCCTCAACGGTCGCGGCGTGCTGGATCAAACGTGCAACGCCGGGAGTTGGGTTGACACTACCGTTTGCCAAGACTCGGACGTCTGTCTGGACGACGACACCCAGCCAGGCAGTTCACCCTGCGGGCTCAACGGGCGCGGTACCCTCGACGAGGTTTGCCTGACTGGGCAGTGGCAAGACAGCGCAATCTGCCAGGACCCCGACGTCTGCACTGACGGAAGCACACAACCGGGTAGCGTCAGCTGCGGGCTCAACGGGCGTGGCGCGTTTCAGCAATCGTGCGATAGCGGCAATTGGAGCGATACCACGATTTGTCTCGATCCCGACGAGTGCCTAGACGGCGCATCACGGTCGGGGCCCAGCGCTTGCGGGCTCAACGGACGCGGCACCCTCGACCAAACGTGCGAATCCGGCAACTGGACCGACACCACGACCTGTCAAGACTCCGACGTGTGCACCGACGGCACTACACAGCCAGGAAGCGGAAGTTGTGGACTCAACGGACGCGGTACTCTCTTACAAGCCTGCGTGACCGGGCAGTGGCAAGACTCGACGAGCTGTGACGACCCCGATGAGTGTCTAGATGCGTCGACCCAAGCGGGCAGCACCCCATGCGGCATCAACGGACGCGGAGCACTCGACCAGGTTTGCAGCGCGGGCATCTGGACGGACACCAGCACCTGCCAAGATCCCGACGTGTGTGTGGACGATGCCACGCGTCCAGGCAGCACTGCTTGTGGCCTGAACAGTCGTGGTACCCTCGACGAGCTTTGCCTCGCTGGTCAGTGGCAAGACAGCAGCGTCTGTCAGGATCCCGACGAATGTGTCGACAACTCGACCCAACCTGGATCCACCAGCTGCGGCATCAACGGACGTGGCGTGATCGAACAGCTGTGCACTTCTGGCAGCTGGGGTGAAACCACGACGTGTCTCGATCCCGACGAATGCAGCGACGGAGCGACACAACCGGGCACGACTGCCTGCGGTTTCAACGACCGCGGCACACTCGACCAGGTGTGCGTTGCAGGCAACTGGGAAGACAGCATGGTCTGCGCCGATCCTGACGAGTGTACCGACGACGACACCCAAGCCGGCATCGCGGTCTGTGGTCTCAACGGCCGCGGCTTCCTAGAACAGGTGTGCATCGGTGGCCTGTGGGAAGACGGCAGTGTCTGTCTGGATCCTGACGAGTGTCTCGATGACACTGGGCAAGCGGGCACGACGGCGTGTGGCCTCAACGACCGCGGCACACTCGACCAAGTTTGCATCGCTGGCACGTGGGAAGACACGACGGAATGTGTCGATCCAGACGCGTGTCTCGATGACGACGTGCGGCCTGGCGCTACTGCCTGCGGTTTGAACGGACGCGGCACGCTCGACGAGGTCTGCGTCAGCGGCCAGTGGCAAGACGGCAGCACTTGCCAAGACCCCGATGTCTGCGTCGACGACGACGTGCAGGAGGGGACCACCCCGTGCGGCAACAACGGCTCGCTCGAACAGTCGTGCGTCGGCGGTGAATGGCACGATTCGGCCAACTGCGTGGAGAGTGACTTCTGCGGCGATGAAATTTGCTCCTCGACGGAGAACTGCAGCAGCTGCGCGCAAGATTGTGGCACCTGCCCGTTCACCGCCGTATGGCTCGAGGCCGAACAAGCGACGATGAGCGGCTCCCCAGGGTTCGCTACGACCAGTGACGGCAGTGCATCATCAGGCGCATACATCTCGCCGACGTCGAACAACACGAGCTCGCCCGGCCCGAACCGCGCTAGCTTCAGTGTCGAGCTCCAGGCAGGTACATACCGCCTGTGGGTGAGAGCGCGAGCGCCTTCAGCCGACGACGACTCGATGTGGGTCAGCGTCGACGGCGGCAACTTCATTCGCTGGAACGACATTCCGGGGTCGTCCAACTGGCAGTGGGATGACTTACACAACAGCGACGCGGGCGGCAGCGTGGTGCAGCTGAATCTCGCGGAGGGAGCGCACACCATCGTGATCGCCAATCGCGAGAACGGCATCTCAATCGACAAGTTCTACCTGACGTCGCAGGGCGATACGCCCAGCGGCATCGGCGGGCAAGGTGGTTCGTGTAGCGGCCCCAGCTGTACGGACACTGACGGAGACGGCGTTTTCGACGCACACGATCAGTGTGCGGGGACAGCGCCAGGAACTCCAGTCGACGCTGCCGGCTGTCCGATCTCCACCAACGACTCCGACGACGACGGTGTGCTGGATCAACACGACCTGTGCCCCAACAGTCCGCCAGGCGCCGTGGTAGATCAGCACGGCTGCGTCGACCTCGACCTCGACGGTGACGGCGTCAGCGACTTCGACGATCAGTGCCCTGATACTGCGGCAAACGCGCCAGTCGACATCTACGGCTGCGCCATTTCCGATGCGGACGGTGACGGTGTCATCGATCTCGACGACGAGTGCCCCGACACCCCGCCGGGCACCCCCGTGAACCTGTCGGGTTGTCCCATCGACGAGTCGGTCCCCGAATGGAACGGTCCACCACCCCCGGACTCGGACTTCGACAGTGTCACCCTCGCCAACGGCATCAACGAACCTATGGAGGTAGAGATCGCCAGCAACGGACAGATCTACATCATTGGACGGCGAGGTGAGTTCTACGCGATCGAAAACGGATCACTGAACCAGAAGGCGATGTTCGAAACCAATTCATTCGCCGAAGGCGGGTTGATCGGTTTCGTCCTCGATCCGAATTTCGCTGCGAACCGTTTCGCCTACTTCCACTACACCCACGGGACTCAAGCGCACAACGTCATCTCCCGCATCCCCATCAACACCAACAACACACCAAACTTCGCAGCCGAGTCGGTGTTGCTCACCTACGGCATTCAGCTAGCCGAATGTTGCCACTCGGCGGGCGAGATGGAGTTTGGTCCCGACGGCAACCTGTACATTTCGACGGGCGACAACACACCTGCCTCGGACTACGCGCCGATCGACGAGCGTCCGGGTCGCTCAGTGTACGACGCTCAAAAGTCGTCTTCCAACACGAACGATCTTCGAGGCAAGATTCTACGAATCACGCCGACACCATCTGGCGGATACACGATTCCTTCGGGCAACTTGTTCGCAGCCGACGCGACCCACCGTGGGGAAATTTTCGTGATGGGCAACCGCAACCCGTTCCGTATCGCTCTCGACTCGGAAACCGGGGAACTGTTCTGGGGCGAAGTGGGTCCGGACGCCAACGGATCGAGCGCCACGCGCGGACCAGCGGGGTACGACGAGATCAACCGTACGCTGACCGCCGGCAACTTCGGTTGGCCCTACATCACAGGCTTCAATGAGCCCTACAACGACTTCAACTATCAAACGAATAGCTCCGGGCCGTTGTTCAACCCGAACAACCTCGTGAACAACTCGCCGAACAACACGGGCGCGCTCAACCTGCCGAACGCACAACCTGCGTGGGTGCGACTGAGTCACCGAGCGACCATGGTGGGTGGAGTCTATCGCTGGGATCCGAGCATCGACGACCCGTACAAGCTGCCCAGCTACTTCCATGGTCGGTTGCTCTATTGGAACTTCAACAACGACCAGATGTTCGAAGCGCCGATCGATACGAGCTCACCCACGCTCCGCCAGTGGCTGAACACGGCGCCACTCGATGGCATCATCGACGCCACCTTCTCACCCCACAACGGCCGATTGTACCTTCTAGGTTACGGCGGCAACTGCTGCAACATGCCCGCGTTCGCGGGCATGCTCGTCGAGGTGGGCTACATCGGTGAGGAGGGCGAGCAGGAGGCAGCCGATGAGTACGCCATCAACACTGCAGGAAGCAGCTACGTAGCGCAAGACGGCACGACCTTCATGGCTGACGCGCTCTACTCGGGCGGTTCGGTGTCCACAGACAGCGCCGCGATCTCTGGCACGGCAGACCCAGCCTTGTACCAGACGCACCGCTGGCAAGCTGGTGGCTTCTCCTACGCCTTGCCCCTCGTCAACGATGACTACGAGGTGACGCTCAAGTTTGCGGAAACCTACTTCAATCAATCCGGCCAGCGAAGCTTCCACGTCGACGCCGAAGGTGTGCGGGTGATCTCCTCGCTGGACGTCTACTCCGTGGTAGGCGCAGACGCGGCGCATGACGAGACCTTCAACGTCAGCGTCGCCGACGGCGTGCTGAACCTCAACTTCGTACCCGAGGTCGAAAATCCGTTCATCAGCGCCATCGTGGTAAAGAAAGCGAGCACCTTCACCTTCGGTTCGAATATCTCGCTGCAAGCGGGAATCAACGGCAAGTACGTCAGCGCAAACGGAGCGAGCGTATTCGCCAACGCCAGCAGTGTGGGCAATGGAGAAACGTTCACCATCGTCGATGGTGGCGCGGGAACCATCGCCTTCCGATCGCTTGCAAGTGGTCTACATCTCAGCGTCGCAAGCGACGACGGCGCTACACTCAGCGCGACGGCCAGCGGCATCGGTGTCAGCGAGCGCTTCCAGCTAATCGAAAACGCAGGTGGGTATTACGTGATCCGCGCCGCCGTCAACGATGCGTACGTGACCGCGAGTCAGGCGGGCGCTGGTCCACTCGCGGCCAGCAGCACTACCATTGGCGGCTGGCAGGTGTTCCAGGTTTCGCCCGTGCACGTGTGCGAGCCCAGTGTCGACCATGGCGTCGCCTGCCGACCACAGGCAGCGCCCTACCTGAACATGCCCGTCGGCCCCAGCCCGACGTTCAACAACGTCCCGACGCTGTTGTCGCAGACGGGTGCGTTCGCCAACGTCTCGCAGCTCGTGCCCAGCAGCAGCATGATCCCGTTCGAACCCATCACCGCGCTTTGGTCTGATCGAGCGAGCAAGTTGCGCTGGGTGTCCGTACCCTCTGGGTCGAAGATCACCTGGGCGGAGTCGGGCAAGTGGGCATTCCCAGCGGGCACGGTGTTCGTAAAACACTTCGAGCTACCGATCGACGAGGACAACTCGCTGCTGACCAAGCGACTCGAGACACGTCTCCTCATCGTGCAACCGGGCGGGAGTGTGTACGGCGTCACGTACAAGTGGCGGAACGACAACAGCGACGCCGACCTGCTGACGACCATCCTCGAAGAGCCGATATCGATCGCGTCGAGTGGCGGCAACTGGATCCAAACCTGGACCTACCCCTCCCCCAGCGACTGCGTGAGTTGCCACAACTCAGAGGCCAAGGGGGTGCTGGGCGCCAAGACCGCGTCACTCAATGGCCCTTGGGAGTATCCGTCGGGCGTGACCGACAACCAACTCAGGACCTGGAGTCACCTCGGGTTGTTCGATCAGGTGCTCGATGAGTCTCAACTGGGCGGGTTCCCAGCACACGCCAGTCTCACTGACACGGGTGCGAGCGTCGAACATCGCCTGCGCTCCTACTGGGACATCAACTGCGGTCAGTGCCATGGCCCGCTCGGCATCGCTGCGCTGTGGGACGCACGCTTCGAAACCCCGCTCGAGGAGCAAGGCATCATCAACGGAGCGCTCGCCAACCAGCGAGACTACTTCGCCGACTACGGCTTGGATGACCCGTTCGTGGTTGATCCCGGCAATCCCGCAAACTCGATTCTCTACATTCGGGATGCAAGCGAGGACACCTACGACCGCATGCCCCCGCTCGCGAGGGCGCTCAGGGACGATGACTACCTGACGCTACTCGAGCAGTGGATCAACGGACTCTGAACTGAGCGAAAGGGCCGCAGCCGTCGCGATGCGCGCAGCTGCGGTCCGACTCCCCGCGTCTCCTCCACGCTAGCTGGTCGTGCTCCAAAGCGCGGAACGCACGCTCTTGCGTACCGCAGTGGGATGAGTGCGCGTCCCTGCCCACTTGCCGAGGCGCAGCCGAGGCGCAGCCAGTTTTCGCGGGTTCATGCGCTCGTGGCTGGTCGTTCAGCGCGACCCACCCGGCGGCCGGGCGTTGTTTCCTATGCGTTTCCGCGGGTGTCCTCGATGTGTTCCGCAGGGGTCGCGTTCGTGTTCACTACGCAACGAAACATTGAATGTTTCGTCGACCGATCTCGTGAGTTTCTGCGTGCGTTCGTGTGTCTCTCGGGTTTCTAAGTGCTTCGGATTACCGCTTGCTCGAGTGCTTCGAACGCGACACATAGTGCCCGCAACGACGCCCAAGAGGCCTTAGGAGAAACTCGTGAGTAACAGAATCAACCTACTCAATGTCCGCGACCCGAAGGTGGCCACGTTACACCTGGCTTGGTTCGCGTTCTTCCTCTCGTTCATGATCTGGTTCAACCACGCCCCGTTGCTGGCGTCGATCCAGGAGACCTTGAACCTCACGGACGCCCAGATCAAAGCGCTGATGGTGCTCAACGTCGCGCTCACGATCCCCGCACGCATCGTGGTCGGCATGTTGGTGGATCGCTACGGGCCGAGGCGCATTTTCAGCACGTTGTTGATCTCCGCCTCACTCGTCTGTTTCGGAGTCGCGAGCGCGGACTCTTTTGGGCGCCTCGCGCTGTTTCGCTTCATGCTCGGCTTCGTCGGTGCGGGCTTCGTGATCGGCATTCGTCTCGTGGGCGAGTGGTTTCCCGCCAAACAAGTGGGCGTGGCCGAAGGCATCTACGGCGGCTGGGGCAACTTCGGCTCTGCGGCGTCGGCGATGTTGCTACCCACCGTGGCCATCATCTTCGGCGGGCCCGAAGGTTGGCGCTACGCCATGGCTGCCACAGGCGTCATTGGCATGATCTACGGCGTCGTTTTCTACGTGAAGGCGCGCGACACACCGAAGGGCTCGACGTACTTTCGCCCCAAGCGAAATGGGGGTTTGGAGGTCACGAGCAAACGCGACTTCTACTTCCTAATCGGCATGAACCTCCCCATGTACGCCGCACTGAGCCTACTTTGTTGGAAGCTTGGCCCGACCCAACTCGGATTGATCAGCGCACCTTTCGTGATCCCTTGCTACGCGGTTCTGGCGACGCTCTTCGTCGTGCAAACCTGGCAGCTGTATCGCGTCAACCAGCCCGTGTTCGAGGCCGAGGTCCCGCAGATCCATCGTTACAAGTTCAAGCAGGTGGCCATCCTCGACGTTGCGTACTTGGTCAGCTTCGGTTCGGAGCTGGCCGTGGTTTCGATGCTGCCCTTGTTCTTCCTGCAGACGTTCGAGGGCTTGAGCCAAGCCGAAGCAGCGCTGCTCGCGTCGGGGTTTGCGTTCATGAACCTCGCCGCACGTCCAGGTGGCGGTTGGCTCTCCGACAAGTTCGGCCGCCGCAAGACGCTGATGATTCTCACCACGGGATTGATGGGTGGCTACCTGCTGCTCAGCCGCCTGGAGGGCAGCTGGCCTCTGGTACTGGCTGTCATGGCGTGCATGTGCTGTTCATTCTTCGTGCAAGCAGCGGAAGGTGCCGTGTTCGCGATGGTACCCCTCGTCAAACGTCGCATGACGGGACAGATAGCTGGCATGGTCGGCGCGTTCGGCAACGTGGGCGCCGTGATCTTTCTCACGGTCCTGTCGATGGTCAGCTACTCTACGTTCTTCCTAGTGATTGCTGGCGCGGCCGCGATCGCGCTGGTTTTCATGGTGTTCCTGGAGGAGCCCGCCGGACACATGGCAGAAGTGAACGACGACGGCACGGTAGAGTTGCTCGAAGTCGCTTGAGTGACGTTCAGCTGGGACGACTTTCGCCCCAACGAGGAACGGGCCAGCCTCGGGCACGAGGGCTGGCCCTTTCTTTCGTGCGGCATGGCCTCAAACGCGATCCGCAGCGCGTGACATCAACTCTTTCGCGCTCAGACGGTAGCGGCCTCGGCAGAAGCCTTCGACCTCGCACGCGCGGCCGTTGTTGCGGTAGGCGACGAGCGCGGCCACGACGAGCGCCACCCACGCCACAGTGCGCAGGGCATACGCAATCCTTCCATCTCCCCAGGCCGCGGGAGTATGAAAGATCGTGAGCACCACGATCGACGCGGCGATCACCCCGAGCGCCCACGAGCATCGTCGGCGGCAACGCCAGTACTCGATACTTTGCTCGCGAACTCGCTCCTCGTTTCGTTCACCTGACGGCTGTCCTGCTGGTGCCTGGCGTTCTGAGGTTTGGCCTCGGGGCATTCGGACTCCTAATTTTCTTGCGGGTGCTGGGGGTCTGGGTGCTGGCGTCTGGTGGTCGCTCGATTCGCCAATCGCTTTCCAAGGCGATCGGTTGCGCCGCGCATCGGCTCATGCTCCCTCCACAGCGAATGGTAGGCGTGCTTCGCTCGTCGGCAAAGTTCGCGGTCGGCTCGACGCTTGGCATGAACTCTCCCCCACGAACCCGCTCGAAGTTCACCGCGCCGCTGAGGCGTGAAGAGCCGTCGAGGTGAAGGGTCTGAGGTCGGCCACACTGCAGCGAGCGCGCCGCGCAGCGGGCCCATCAGCTCGTGCCCAACTAGCCGTGAGATGTTTCGCCGTCACCGCGCACGGCCCGCGGCGTGCGCGCCCCAGGTGCAAGTTGGCCGTTTTTCAACACTGCCACCAAGCGACTTCCCCATCGCCCCAAAAAATCGAGAAGTCCTCGAGCATGATGTGTCGTGGTGTCTCGCCTGCTGCAACCCGAGCCCTTTTCGGCTCGGTCATCGGTCACGACGTAATTGTTCGCCAATCGTCTCGACTCCACCTATATCTGCGCCATGGCTTGGGAACACGTGCAGTTCGATCAGATGGCGTGGGCGCAGGGCAATCATCCCCTCGAGCAAAAAAAGGTCTCACTGGGCTGCATGAGCATGGTTCAGTTCGAGCCCGGCTTTGCGGATCCGAACTGGTGCGAACGTGCTCACGCGATTTATTTGGTCGAAGGCACACTGCACCTCGAGTTCGAGGACGAAACGATTGCGATAAGCCGCGGACAGAGCGTGTGGATCGACCAGGGCACGCGGCATCGCGCGTCCGTGCGTGGAGGCCCCGCGGCCATCGCATTCATCGTTAGCGACGTGCAAGCAGCGTCCGCCGCTCACAGCTGAGTGAGCGTGTAACCCCGCTGCTGCAATACGTCGATGATGCTCTGCTTGCCGACCAGGTGTCCAGCGCCGACGACGACGAAGTAGGTTCCAGGCTTCGCGAGCAGCTCGACGATTCCGTCGCTCATGTCGAGGTTGCGTTTGGTGAACATCGCTTCGAATGCGAGGGGGTACTCGCGCCGCATTTCCGCCATCTCGGCTTCGAGCCCGGCGGTCTCGCCTCGCTGCCACTCGTCGAACACCGCTTCCATGAACTCTGCGTCGTCGTGTTCGAGCGCCATCTCCAGATCTTCCTGCTGCGCGCCGTCACCGAGCGAAACGAGTAGTTGAATCTGCTCGTCTACGGTCTCCAGCGCGAGGATCTCCTTGTTGCCCTCGGCGCGCTGCCGAAAGTGCTGGTCGATGCCCGACTCTCCCGTGTAGCCCGCATCCTCCATACGTTTACTCGATAGCGTCATGGTGACGAACCACGGCTTGAAACGCGACATGCTCTCGGGACTGAGCCCGACCTCGAGCAGCTCGTCGCTCAAACGTTCACCCAGTTCGGGATCAATTTGGTCGAACAGATTCTCACCTGGGGGTAGGAGCGCCTGCTCGACCAGCTTGACCATCGAGTCGGCCATGACTTCGTCGTCGAGATCCGCTTCGAGCACCAGGTGGTCGCTCGCGGCGAAGGCGCGCTCGATGCGCTCGTCGAGTGGGTAGATGTCCTCTCTCGCGACGTGGATGGAACCGAGGAGGTAGGCAGTGGCGGCGCTGCTTTGCGTCTGCCACAAAAAAACGGGATGTACGGGCCTGTCGGCAGACGCGACCGCCGCGACATCGGATTCGGGCGCTTTGCCTGTCTTGCCCTGTTGGCTGCAGGACAACAGCGGAGCGCAGGACAACAACGCGAGCAACGTGACGAATAGCCACGCCCAGGTCCTATCGCGGCGCTGTCTTGCCACAATGCTACCTCGAACTCCCCATGACCCAGCGGGCGCCAAGTTTTTCACTACGGAACCATGCGGGATCGCAGCCAGCGCCGCAAGCGGCGCCGCTCAGCGTTCAGCGACCAGGGTCACGACGCTACGTGACGGCAACACCAATTCGCCCTCTGGCTCCAGGTCGGAAACCCGCTCGAACTCCTCGTCCTCGACGGTCATGAACCCGAAAAAGTCCTCGGCCTCGAAATCGCTCAAATCCCAGTTCACGGTGTGCTCTTCCAGGTCGGGGTTGAGCAACACCAGCGTCAAACGGCTTTCGTCGGGCGCCAGGAACGCCGTGACGCGCACGTCATCCGAGTCGAGCTCTGCGCCAACACGTACGTACCCCGGGTCCGTATACCTGGCGTAGTGGCGCATGGCGTGAAACTGCGGCATCACCTGGTAACCTGGTTCCGTGAATTCGTCTTCATCGAAGGGGTTCGAGAGTGAAACGAGCCCCCTCCCCTCCCAGATCAGCTCCCAATACAGATACGCCGACGCGTTGGCCTCGATCAGTGCCGTGTGAATCAGCCACGCGGTTTCGAACCCACCACCTTCGCCGAACTCCGTTTGGAAGATGGGCAAGGCATCGTAGTTTGACGCGATTTTTCGGAGCCACGGCGCGTAGCCGTCAGGTGAACGCCACTGTTCGCCTTCGTACAGGTGATGTGCAACGCCGTAGAGCATGTCGAGATCGAGCTCCGAGGCATAGTCGATCACGCGATCACCGTGAACGCCCAACGTCTCGGGGCCGAGCAGGCGCGGAGGTTTGTCGAGGTCGAGCGCGTCGATGCGTGCGGCGGTAGTCTCGAGCGCTTCGGTGTAGCTCGCAAAACCTTCCTCTTCGGTCGGGTTGAAGCGACAACCTTCCCAACCATTCGGCAGAAAGTCGGGTTCGTTTTGGATGCTGACGTAGTCGGGCTCGATACCGAGTTCCGCGTAAGCCTCGAGCGAGTCTGCCCAGTACTCGGCGAAGCCCGCATAGTCGAACTCGCCGTCGTCGTTTTGAATCAGCGTACACCGCGCGGGCACACAGTCTGCTCCTCCGTTGGCGCAGACGTTGTCGCAACGGGCAGCAGCGTTGTCTTTCAGCGATGGCGGTGGGGACCACGAGCTGATGAGCACGCGCAGTGGTTGATCCAGACGTTCGTTGGCGCCATCGATGATCGACGCCTCACCTGGCGCGAACTGCTCCCACTCGTTCTCACGCTCGTAAGTGTTGCGAATGCGCAAAATATCAGCGCCGAGGTCGATATAGAGCAAGTCGTAGAGCTCATCGGCGTTGGGGTGCTCCGCCAGCCATTCGACGTACCAGGCTACGGACGCGCCGAATCCTTCCAGGGTTTGGAAGCGTTCACTGGTGTCGACCTCGAGCAGGATTTCTTGGTCGACTGGTGCTTCGTCATCGTCCGAACTACTGAGAGGGCCCATACGGGACGTTCCATCGTCCACACCGCCGCAACTCGTCGCGGCCAGCGCGAGGAGCGGTCCGTAATAGCGAATACTGCGGGCGAATCGTTTCGGGTGTCTCCAACGCATCGGGGTGGCTGGTAGCATCGTGCGCACGCTGGGTGAAGGCAAAGCGGTCTGAGTGATCGCCCACGAATCCGCAATTCGGCGCAACAACGCCGAAGGCTCAGCTCTCTCGCTATCGGAACTACTCGGATCGCGGCGGTCGCGGCTTGTTGCCGGGACGTTTGCGACCAAAAGGCGGGCGAGGTTTGCCACGGCCAGGACGCGCACCGCCGCGTTCGGCAGGGCCTTTGTCGCGTCCGAACGACTTGCCGCGCCATGGCCTTTCGCCGTGAGTCGGCTGACGAAATCGCTGCTCGGACGCGTCAGACACCGCGCGTGGCTCAGTTGGAAGCGGCCGTTCAGCCATTTGCAACAGCACTGCGACGAGTCTTTCGGGGGCGACGTTCGCCAAGAGTTCAGAAGAGTACTGAAGCAGGGACTCGGGCAGCTCTGCCGACTCCAGGCGGGTGTGAAGTATACGGCGCGTCTGCTTGGTGATGCGCTTGCGGATCTTCTTGGGCGTGGGCAGCGGCTGCCATTGTACGTCGATCCCGAGGCGATGGGTCATCGCCTCCACCCGACGCTTGGCCTGGGGCACGACGAGTGACACCGACTGCCCCTTCTGCCCGGCACGCCCCGTTCGCCCACTGCGGTGAGTATAGGTTTCGATCTCTCGGGGGAAGTCCGTATGAACGACGACACCAATCTCGTCGACGTGAATACCGCGCGCCGCGACGTCGGTCGCCACCAGGATGTCGACCGTACCGAGCTTGAACGCCGAAAGCGTGCGAGTGCGCTGAGCTTGCGGCAAGTCACCGCTGAGCGGCAACGCCGCAAAGCCGTCGCCCGCGAGCTTCTCGGCTAGTTCCGACGCTTCTGCGCGCCGCTGCACGAACACCAGACAGCGAGTGCCGATACTCGACAGAAGAATGTTCACTAGAGCCGCGTAACGATCCTTCAAGTGCACGAGATGCGCGACATGCTCGATGTCCGCGTTCGCGACACCGAGCTTCGTGCCCTCGATCATCAGCGGATCTTGCTGAAACGCGCGCGCCAGCTGCTGCACCGCAGGGGGAAAGGTCGCCGAAACGAGGTGACTGCGTCGCTCCTCGGGCAACTGCTCCACCAGCGCGTCCAGCTCGTCGCGAAAGCCCATGTCGAGCATCTGATCGGCTTCGTCGAGCACGACTTCACGGATCGCGCCGAGTTCGATCGCCCCCGAACGCACGTGATCGAGCAGACGCCCGGGAGTGCCGACCAACACCTCGACCCCTCGTCGCAATCGACGCTGATCGCCGCGGACGTCGGTGCCGCCCGTGACCACGTCGGTTCGTAGCCTCGGCATGCCTGCGTAGAGCCACTGTAGCTCTGCGTGAACCTGGTTCGCCAACTCACGCGTGGGCACGATGATCAGCGCCGTGGGCTGAGCGCCGCGTTCGTTGCCCGTGTCTGCGCGCTGCTGTTCGAGCCGAGCGGCAGTCTCTGCTAGTGCGTCGTGCAGCGCGAGCCCGAGTGCGACGGTCTTACCCGAACCCGTTTGCGACGTCAGTCGCAGATTGCGTCTGCCACCAGGCGCGTCCAACACGGCCCGCTGAATCGGCGTCAGCGTTTCGAAACCGCGCCGCTCGAGCGCGCGCAGCAAGACCTCTGGAACCCCCTCGAAGGCATTGGTCGAAAGAGCGGACGCTGCGTCGTCGTCGCTGACGCTAGCTGACGGCGCGGCCGCCGAGTGGTCATGATCAGGCAAAGGGGATTCCATGGAGAGACGGAGGCGGCGATTCGCCGTGGCTTGCGCTCCGAGCGGTGTGGGTGGTGCCGCAGGCGTGTCGAAGGGACGTCCCGCCTGCTGGCGCGAGCGGGCGGCAATACCCTCAAAGCTCGGGGCGGGCAAGGGAATGTTCGGCCCGAAACCCCAAGCGAAATGAAGCGAAACACCCGAGGGCCACCTCAGCTCGCGCGACGCTTCGTTTCCACTCCAAGTGGATTCGTTCGGTGCGCGCTGGGTCGGTTCAGAACGGCGCGCGCGCGTGTCCGCGCCAGGCAACTCCGCGCGTGACGGCGTTTGGCTGTAATACTTGCCAGCAGCGATGAACACGGGAGCAGAGGAGCAGCTGGCGGTGTCGAGCGGCGTCGCGCTGCGCAAGGTCGGCGGAAGGCTGTACTTCGTCGATCTGGGGATCTCGTGGGTACCCACGACGGGCTTCGTATTCGGTCTGCTGGCGTTGATTTTCACGCTCAACGGGCTGCTGCAACTCGCGCTGAGTTTCACGGGTCAGGGCATCCTGTTGATCGCAGCGATATTGACGCCCCTTGGACTGCTGCTTGGCGCGCTGTCGTGGAAGGTGTTCAAAGTCGGTCGAGCTCGAACCCACGCCCCGATGGAAGGTTTGAAAACCGTGGCGATCGTCGATCTGAATCAGGGTTGGCTGCTCGACGGGCGAGCTCAGGCCGTCGCATTCCTGAACCAAGTGACGTTCACCACGCGCTTTCAGTGGAATTCCAGCAGCCGTCGCCTGGTGGCACGTTGGCCCGGCGGGGAACTGAGCTTGGTCCAGGGCAACCCATTCGGCGGCGGTCTGTTTGCGATCACCCACGCCCTAGCGCAGCAGCGGCTGAACGTGGCGTGACGCCGTTGGTGCGACGCGATGACTAACGGCGAGAGTACGCTTTGCTACGCTCATCGCTCAGGGTGAACGCCAGTATTGCCGCTCTTCGCGCTGAGTCAAGCCGAGCCGACGCTGTTCTTGCATGAACGCGCCGTACGCCTTGGGCACGCGCGAGTCGTCGAAGAACTTCGCCAAGACACGACCCGCCGCGACGGCGTCGTCGGTGGCGCGGTGCGCGTTTTCGAGTTGCACGCCCAACAGCTCTGCCATCGCGCCGAGGGCTTTGCTCTTCTCATCTCGGTACAGTTCACGTGCCCACACCAGTGGATCGATCCACTGCACCTTGGGTCGAGCTGCGGGCGCTGGTGAATTGCCCGCACCACCTGCGCGGGCGAACTCCTCCAAGATGAACGCGCGATCGAACTCGGCGTTGTACGCGACGGGTACGGCACCGCGTAACGCTTCCATGATCGCGTCCTTTTGCTCGGCGAAGGTCGGCTTGTCCGCTACGTCGGCATCGAGGATGCCGTGCACGTCCGACGCTTCTTTGGGGATCGGTCGCTCTGGGTTGATCAACCAGTCTCGTTGATCGATCACCACGCCACCACGCATCTTGACGCAGGCGATCTCGACGATGCGGTCCTCCTTCGAATCGGTACCCGTCGTCTCGGTATCGATCGAGGCCAGCGTGAGTTCGCTGATGGGCGTTTGCGCGTCGAATTCGTCAGCTACCCCCGCGGCGGCCACTCGCATCAGGTGAGCGATACCTGGGTAGTGTTTCCCCGTGGGGAAACACCCCTCACCTTCGAAAGCGAAGCGCACTGGACGGAGCTTCTTACTTGGCGGGAGTGGACTTGGCGGGAGTGGGCTTGCCGGGAGTGGGGCTCTCGGCTTTGACGGGCTGGGTTACCTTCCCCGTCGGCGCAGCGGTAGGCTTGGTTTCTGCAACATCCGTGCTGGGTTGAGTTTCCTTGCCGGGCTGAGCAGGCGCGGCCTGCCCTGAGACCTCTTCCGCGTCCTTGCCCTCAGCGCCCCCGGCTCCCGCTGGCTCCGCGCTTGCAGGGGGTTTGGGCGCGGCGGGCTTACCCGAGCGCAGCTCGACCTCGAGCTTGATCCACTGATCGAGATCTTCCGTGATGTCGAACTTCTCGAGATCGAACGGACGGCCATTGATGTAGATGGTGGGCGTCCCGCTGAGCCCCAGCTTGTCCGCCTGTTTACGATCGGCGGCTACTGCATCGGCTACCGCTTCACTCTTGCGATCGCTGTCGAACTTGTCGACGTCGAGCCCTATGCTTTTCGCCAGCGCGAGCAGGCTCTTGTCATCGAGCGCGTTTTGGCTCTTGAACAAGCCATCGTGCATCTCCCAGAACTTGCCCTGCAGCCCTGCTGCCACGGCTGCGCGCGCTGCAGCTTCAGCGTGTTCGTGACTGCTGAGCGGGTAGTGCTTGAACACCAACCGCGCGTGCTTGGCATTCGACTTGACGGCTTGGGCCAACATGGGCGACGCCATCGCGCAGAAGGGACACTCGAAGTCGGCCCACTCGACGATGGTGACGACGGCGTCATCCGCCGCGGCCCCCTTCGACGGAGACTCGCCGATCTCGATCTCTTTCACCGCGTCGGGCATGAAACGCGCGCGAAAGGCCGCTTCGGAAACCGACGGGGTACGCCCGCGGGTCACCTGATGAACCAAAAACTCCGCAGCGGGCACGCAGGCATCACAGTCCCGCTTTTCGGATACGCACTGCGCCAGGCTCACGGCCTGATCCGAACACGGGGCCAACAGGTCGGTCACCGAGGCGGACCACTGCTCTTTCTCCCTAGTCGTGAGGTTGGAAGTGTCGATTCCAGGCAACTCGATGGTTTTCGGCGCGGTCGACGTCGGCTGCTCACCCTTGGCGGGGTTCTGGCTTTGGCACGCCGAACTCAGCGCGAAGAGGCACGCAAGAAAAGGTGCGATTCGGAGCATGGGGGGAGACTAGCGGAGCCGTGAGCAAGTTGGTAGCCCTGAGCCGAATGCGCCCCAGCGAACCCTCCCCTTTGAGCCATCCGCCACCTGCCGCGCCACCTCCAGGGGTGAGACACATGCTGGCGGTGGCGGGCAGCCGCGGCGGGGTGGGCTCGAGCACGGTGGCGACGAACATCGCGATCTACCTGGCTCAACTCGGACGCACCGTGTTGTTGGTCGACGCCAACCCGTCAGGGGCCGCGCTGCACACGATGCTCGACGTGCCGCTGCCCGTCCCCAAGGTCGAAGAGGGCGCGACCGAGATCGACGAGTTCCAAATCATCGACACGCCGTTCCCAGGGCTCCGCTTGATGCCGCAGGCGTACGGCTTCGGAAACGCAACGCCCCTGCGCCCAGGACGAAAACCTCGCTGGGCGCGCAAGCTTCGGCAACTCGAAGTCGACTACGTGCTGCTCGACTTGGGTTGCGGTACCGCCACTGCGACGCTCGATCTGTTCTTGGGAGCTGACCTGGGCATGGTGGTGTGCGCGCCCGATCCGCCCGCCATCGAAGGCACCTACCGCCTGAGTCGCGCGTTGTTCCAGCGGAAGATTCGTCGCTCGCTGCTGCGCGACCGCTTTCATCTGCGCATGCTGGATCGCGCGCTGTCGACGTTGCCGCCGCTGCCCGCGCCGAGCGACCTCGTGCGTACCCTCGCCCGTTTCGAACTCTCGTTGGGCGAAAGCGCCGCGCGCGAACTGTCGCAAATGCAACTGCGTCTGATCATGAACACGGCGCGTTCGCGCTCTGACACGGAGCTCGGCTACGCCATGCGCGACATGGCCGAACGCTATTTGGGCGT
This sequence comes from uncultured bacterium, assembly GCA_965651905.1. GTDB lineage: Bacteria > Myxococcota_A > Polyangia > Polyangiales > Polyangiaceae > SZUA-265. The sequence goes on from CBFGUG010000005.1 coordinate 27,193, forward strand.
TCACTTCGACCATGCAGGCCACATCGAGCGCGACGACACCGTGTGGCTGAGCGTCGTGCGCCGCAGGCCACTCTTGATCGACAACCCCACGAGCAAGAGCGCTCGCAACATCGAACGCATCTCACGCAGGCTGCTCGGTTTGGTAGCGCGCAAGGGCGACCAGCCACCCGTCACCACGAACCTACTCGAAGCCGAACGCACGCTTTACGACGTGCTGCTCACCCACCGCGGCGCGTCCGACGAAGAGCTGCGGCGCGCACACAAACGTCTGCGCGACATCTACACGCCCGGTAGCCTACCACTCACCTCGCTCGTCGCTGACTCGGACCTCTCCAAAGAGCAAGCGCTGATCGACGAAGCTCAAGACACGTTGCTCGACGCGTTGCGGCGTCGGGCATACGACGTCTCCACCTTTCCCGATCGTGGCGACGCACCTGAAAGTCGCCCCGAACAAGACGCTGCGCTCGAAGCCGAGCGCGCCAGCTTGCGCGAAGAATTGTCGCGCGAGTTGACGCCAGAATCGATCTTCACGGGCGCGTTACTCAGAAAAGTGCGCGAGTCCCAGGGTATCGAGCTCCGCGACATCGCGCAGCGCACGAAGGTATCCGTTTCTTACCTGGCGGCGATCGAAGACGAGCAGTTTGCAAACTTGCCCGCGTTCGTCTACCTGCGCGGCTTCATCACCGAGCTGGCGAAGTACCTGAAGCTGGACGCACTGCAGGTGTCACGAACTTACTTGAAGCGCTACCGCGAGTGGAAGAACACGCAGGAACAGACAGAAGCCCGCTGACGGCGCGCCGACGGCAAGACCAACAGTTCGCGCTGTGGTTGTTCGTCGGGGCGCTGCTCCCTCGGGTTTACGTCGCGCTCAGTTGGGCAAGAGAGCCCGTGTGGGACGCGCACTACTACCACTTCGGTGCCACCCGCATCATGAACGGGCTCGGCTACTCGGAAGACGTCGTGATCGGCGGCGTCAACGTGTGGAAAGCGTGGTGCCATTACCCCGTGGGCTACAGCGGGCTGCTGGGTATCACATACAAACTCTTCGGGAACGGCTTGTGGGTTGGGCCGCTACTCAACGCATTGCTCGGCGCGGCCACGGCGGTGTGCGTGTACGCCTTGGCCCGTCACTTTCTGACTCCGTTGCGCGCCAAGCTTGCTGGCGTCATCTGCGCCGCGCACCCGGGCCTCATCGCGTACACGGCGTTGCTGATGACCGAGCCGCTGTCGGCGCTCACGCTGGTCGTCGCGGGATGGCTCGCGCTGTGGGGTCGCGCAAACCTTCGCGGGCCCATCGCTTCGGGTGTGGCGCTCGGGCTCGGAACTCTGGTGCGGCCCACGGCGCTCTTGGCGATTCCGTGGCTCTTGCCCGCGTTCTTTCGGGGCTTTGCCTGGCCGAAGCTGCGACGAGCGCTACTCGCAGTAGGGACCACCGCGGTCGTCACGTTGGCGGTCGTCGCGCCCTGGACCCTTCGCAACTGTTTGGTGATGGATGGTTGCGCGCTGGTGTCCACGAACGGCGGATGGAACTTGGCGATCGGCGCGCTCACCGAGACCGGCCGCTTCACCGCACTGAAGGCAGAGTGGGGCTGCCCAGGTCCGGGTCAGGTACAGCAAGATCGCTGCTGGGGTCGTGTGGCTCGCAAAAAGATCGCCGAAGATCCTGCGGGCTGGCTGGCGAAAATGCCGAGCAAGCTCAAGCACACCTACAATCACGAGTCGTTTGCAGTCGGTTACCTAGGGGAAGCCGATCCGCAAACCTGGACGGAGCGCCGTAAGAATTGGTGGCGCACGCTCACGACCGTGTTCCATCACCTGCTGATGCTGGCCGCGACGCTGAGCGCTGTATCCCTGAGCCTGCCTCCCGGCAAGCGCTGGAGCGATTGGCGAACGCGCCTGGGTGCTGTCGTGGGGCTCAAACGGAGAACGCCACCTGCTGAGCCGACTCGACGCACGTATGGCGCGTGGGCGGTGCAAGTCGGCCTGCTGATGGCGATCGCTGGCTATGTGGCATACACGCTGCAACAACCCGAGTCGGCCCTGTATTGGCTGATCGTGATAGCTCCCCTAGTGGCGCTAGCCCGACTGCCCGGCTCACCCGCGCTCGGTGCAGCCGGCATCTACGCTTGGGGGCTGGTGTTGATGACCACTGTGACACATGCAGTTTTCTTCGGTGACGATCGCTATCACCTGACGGTCAGCCCCGTGCTCTGTATGCTCGCGGCCGGCGCCCTTCGCTCCCCAACAGCCGCGCAAAAACTCTCCTCACGATGACCACGAGAAACACGACGACGCGGAAAAACGGCTCTAGCGTTCGAAGCCACGCAATACGCGGGGCGGCCCGGTACTTGGCAGCCGCCGCGTTCGTGTTGTTCAGCGCGTGGAGTACACAGAGTTCCGCGTTCGTGCACGTAGTGCAACCCGGCGACACCTTGGCTTCGTTAGCCGAGCGCATCTACGGCAAAATCCAACACGAACGACTACTGGTGGCGGCCAACTCGCTGGAAGTGGAAGGCGGCATTCGAATCGTCGCGGGCATGCGCCTGGAAGTGCCAGCGCTGAGTTACGTGCGTGTGAGCCGCGGCCAGACCTGGAAGGAACTCGCTGCGCGGTTGCTCGGTGGGGAACACCGCGCGCATGCGCTCGCTGCCGCCAACGATTCGCAGCCGTGGTTGCCGCCGCCAGTCGACGCAGAGGTAGTCGTGCCGTACAACTTGCGTTTCGTCTCGACGGGCAACGAGACTGTCGTCGGCTTGGCGTATCGCTTCCTCGGCGATCGCAAAGCGGCGTGGATGCTCGATCAATACAACCAGCGCCAAGGGCGCCGCCTGGTGCGCGGTGAAGTGGTCCTGATCCCCGTAACCGACATCGTCCTGACCGAAGCAGGATTGGCGGCAGCTGCGGAAGCCCAGCAGCTCGAGCAGAAGCAGCTCGGCGGTAGCGACTATCGGGTCCAACGTCGAGTGGCCCATGAACTCGAAGCGCTGCACGCGGACGTACGGCACGGGCACTACGTGCAAGCCGTGCGTCGCGGCGCGGGCTTCCTGGCGATGGGTGAACTCCAGCAGCAACAGCGCGCACGTATTCATCGCTTGCTGCTCGAGGCCTACGTCGCGCTGCGGGCTCATGGCCTAGCCGCAGAAAGCTGCACGCTGTGGCGCGAGGCTGCACCAGACGCCAAGCTCGACCCCAAACTGCTCAGCCCGAAGATCCTCGCCGCTTGTGAGGTTTCACCCGAGTGACCCAAAGCCTACCCCACGAACTGCTCGATTGGGGCAGCCTGTCCCCGCTGAAACTCACCGCACGTCGCGTGAGCGAAGGCCTGTACACGGGCGCGCATCGCAGCCATCGTCGTGGCTCGGGTATAGAGTTCGACGGTCACCGTGACTACGTGCCCGGCGACGACCTGAGACGTTTGGACACGAACGCCTTGATGCGGCACGGCCGCTTGCTCGTGAGGCAATTCGAAACGGAGACGGAACGCCGCTTGTGCCTGGTGATGGACGCCACCCAGTCGATGGCCTATCGCAGCGAGCGAGCGCCTGCCGCCAAGTACGCGTACGCAGCTCTGATCGGAGCCGCGCTCGGGCGCATCGCGGTACGCACGGGCGATAGCGTCTCACTCGACTGGCTCGGCGGTAGTGATTGCGCGCCGCTGCCCGCGTCGGGAGGTCGCGAGGCCTTCGAACGTCTCGTCACCGCGCTGGAACACGTGCGGCTCGGTGCAGACGCCGAACTCGCCACCCAGCGACTCGAAAGCGCTTTGATGCCCGTGTCGCGTCGAGCGCGCCGAGGTGCTGTCGTCGTCGTGCTGAGCGATCTGATCGACCTGCCCGAAGGCGCCGCCGATCACCTGGCGGCACTATCCAACAGCTGGCGCATGGCGGTCGTGCTGCAGGTGCTCGATCCCGTCGAGGAACGTTTTCCCTTCGAAGGCGCGCTGCGCCTGAAGAGCAGCCATGGCGGCAGCGTCGTGGAAACCGACGGCCGCCAGGCACGCGCAGGCTACCTGGAAGCGCTGGAAGCTGAACGCCATGCTTGGCGTAACAGTCTGGCCGCCCAGGGTGGGCGTTTGGTCACCTGCACCACTGACGAGCCCGCTGTGGACGTGGTGCGACGCGTGTTACTCGCCGCCGAAGGCAGGGCGACAGACGGGGTCGCTGGACGTTCTGGCACTGGTAGAGAGGGGCGCTCAGCTTGAGTTTCGCGACCGCACTCGCCCTGCTCGTGGGTGTGCTCGTGGCGGCACCCGTCCTGGCGCACCTTCTGCGGCGCGGCAAGACGGAAGAACGCGAGTTTCCTCCCGCCCGGCTGGTCCCGGCGGTCGTCATCACCTCACGGCAGCGGGCGCACCTGGAAGATCGTTTGCTGCTCGGCTTGCGTGCGCTGATGGTGTTGGCGCTGGCCGTGCTCGGCGCGACACCGTTCGTGCGCTGCTCCGACTTGAGCGTGGATCGCAAAGCGGGTGCGTCCGTCGCACTGGCGATCGTGGTCGACGATTCGCAGAGCATGCGCGCCGTGACCGCAGAGGGCGAGACGCGTTTCGAACTCGCCAAACGAGGCGCCGAACAGCTACTGCAGTCCGCCCGCAAGGGTGACGTGATCGCCCTGGTTGGAGCGGGGCGCCCCGCGCGGCTCTTGGTGAACGCCACCACCGACCTGGGCGCCGCCCGCGACGCGCTCGAACAACTGAAGGTGAGCGACCGAGCGACGGATCTTTCAGAAGCCGTGAGTTTGGCGCGTGCTGCAGTCGAGGAATTGCCCCACAGCGACAAGCGCATCGTGCTGCTGAGCGACATGGCCACGCGGCACTTGGCGAGCGGGGATCCCGCGCCCTGGGCGCCACTCGAAAAGCTTCGCGAACAAGTCGACAACTGCGGCATCGCCAGCGCTCGCCGCGAACCCAATGGCGTGTGGGCGACCATCGGCTGCAGCACGCCCGAAGCCGCTCGCGATCGCGAGTTACAAGTCGTGGTCGCGGACGAAAGTGACCAGGAACCACTCGCCGCGACCTCGCTTCACGCGCGAGCTGGAGTGCAAAAGCTGGAGGTGAGGGTCGACAGCCTGGGACTGGACTTGGCAGTCAAGCTCTCTGGCAAGGACGCGATCACGAGCGACGACTTCGCGGAAGCCGCCAAAGAGCAAGCCACCCTGGTGATCGGCGTGGCTGCCGACGCAAGCAAAGCGTCCGCGATCACAGGCGGTCCGACGGTCATCGAACAGGCGCTGAAGGCGCTCGACGGCGGCTTGGACGTTCGCCCGATCACGTCGATGCCCGAGTCCGCGGAGGATCTGAAGCGTTTTGGTGCCGTGATCATCGACGATCCGCCTGGGTTCTCGCCCGAAGAACGCGCCGCGCTCACGGAGTGGGTGCAACGCGGCGGCGTCGCGCTGGCTTTGTTGGGTCCCGCGTCGACGAACACTCAACTCGCAGCGAGCATCGAACCCTTCGCGCGCGATGGAGCGCAGTGGCAGGACAAGACCGACGTCGGAATCGCTCCGAAGTCGGTGGCCTGGCTCGGCAAGGACGCCACTAGCCTGCGCACGCTCGGAGGTGGGGGCCGCGTGCGACTGGACGCTGCAGATTTGCCTGAGAGTGCCGTCCTCGGCGCCTGGGAAGATGGTGTGCCCTGGCTGTTTCGTCGCGAGCTCGAACGCGGCTTGGTGTTCACCGTCGGTTCGCCCGCGTCACTCGAACGCAGTGACTTCGCCCTTCGCCCTGGCTTCCTGGCGCTGCTCGATGTGGCCGTAGAGCGAGCACGCCAGGCTGCGGGTTCCAAGGTGAGCGAGGCGGGCACGAGCTGGCTCTTCCCGGGTGATGCCGAACTCGAGCTCGAGGGCCCCGATGGCAAGGCGGTAACTTCGGATTTCGTCACTACGTCCAAAACCCCCAACAAGCGTGTCGTTCCAGACTTCACAGGTAGTTATCGCATCGAGGTGGACGGCGTCGTGCAGTCTCGTTTGGTGGTACTCGACGCGGACGAGCTGACGCTCGCGCCGATCAGCGTCGAGGAACTGGCTAGCGCGGCCACGGCCGAGTCTACCGAAAGCGACCTGGACATCTCCCCTCAGTGGGCGCTGTTGCTGCTCGGGTTGTTCACCTGCGAGATGTTGTTCCGCGCATATGGATCGAGGCTCCTGGGGCACAAGGGCGCGCCATCCGCCGCCGACGCCACTGGGTCGTGACAGCCGCGACTGAACGCTTGGCTACTTCTCACGCACTGCACAATCGAGGGGGACTCGCTGGGAGTGGTTCACACCGCGTACGGCGCGTGTTACAGAGCGCAGCCATGGGACCATCGCGTCGATCACTCCTTCGTTCGGTATTGACCCTTTCGACGTTGGGCATCTTGGCAACGGGTTGTAACTCCGCTGGGCAGTGGGGCTTCTCTCGTGAATACTCGCCACTCTCGGCAGAAGAGAGCGCAGCAGAGGGCGCCCGCGAGTACGACCCTGTGATGGTGGGGCGGAGGTTCCACGAGTGGTCGGGCAAGCGCGTCAGTGTGTTCGGCATCGTCGAGGAGCACGGCACCGCAGACGATGGCAGCGATCGACTGGTGCTGAGCATCCGCACGTTGCAAGATCGAAACCTGTGCGAGTCAGCGGCCGAAGACAGCTGTCGGGTCACGGTGTCCGAACACGAGTTCGCCCAACTCGAAGCACGCGTTCAGCTGAAACCCTCCGAGGTCGAGGGCGAACATCGCCTGGGGCGCGGTTCTCTCGTTCGAGTGATCGGCAAGATATCCGAGCCGCTCGACGACACTGCAGGGCGTTACGTGATCGTCGCCAACTACTACCGCCACTGGCCCCGCAAGTACTTCGTCACGACCGCCGACCGCGACTACATGAAGCGCTAGCCCGGTTCCCCGGTCGCTAGCGCGACTGGGAAGGTGGGCATAGCCTCAGCAACCAGCTGAGGCCACGAACGACCGAGACGCCGACCGCACCACCGCCCCCTTCTACTCCTCCGCGTGCTCGAGCTTCGAGCACGCGTACGTCGGGCTGGCCCCTCAACGACCTCGGGCGCGCCGTACAACCATACCGAGAGCAAGCAAGATCGCGGCGATTCCGAGATCGGAGCCTGGGGTCCGTTCACCTGCAACGCGGCAGCCGCAAGCTCCCGGCTTTTCCTGCATGTGCGCGGGCGGAGGCAGAGGCTCGTCGCCCCTTTCGGGCTCGGTCGGGCCGCTTTCCCAGTACTCCTCGCTATTGGGATCCTTCGACGCGTCGTACTCGTCTTCCTGACTCTCCGCGGGCTTGTCTTCCTTCTTCTTCTTTTTGGAACCTGAACTGAAGTCCATCGAGCGGCGGTCGATGACTTCGTTCTCACCATTGAGCTTGAGCGCCTTGGGTGGCCCCAGCTTGCGATCGGTGCGCTTGTTCCTGATTTCGACCGTGTACTCCCCCGCCTCGAAGCCACGGTCGCGCGTGAGCTTGAAGCTGAAGCGCGTACGCTTCTGAATCTTGCCGGATCCGGGATCGAGAAAGCCCATGTCGACGGTCTCGATCAGCGGCTGACGATCGGTGAGGGGCACCTTGCGCAGCTGGGGCTCGTCACTGCCGTCCAGCAGCGAGCGTTCGTAGTACACCTTGGGCTCGAACTTGAACTGCATCGGCACGTGGGCGATGTCGGGGGCTTTCGACAGGTGGATCTCCAATTCCACTTTCCAGGACTCCCCGCTCTCCTCAATCGTGGTCTTCTTCCAGATCACTCGATCGGCGAGTGCAGGAAGGGCGAGCAGTACGACGGCAAAGGCGGTAGCCAAGCCGACAATCCGATGGGTGTGGCGCGTCACTGAGAGCATCGAGGTCCTCCGAAAAAGGGGCCCAACGCTACCCATCCGAAGATGCTCGGCAAAGCGCTTTTCCGAGCTTGCCGACCCGTCGGGATCGCGCGCGACCCATGCACCAGGCGCCAAGCATTTTTCCAGTTACACGACAACACGACCTGACTCGGCGTGAGTTCGAGGGGCACGACCCCGCCGCGACGACGCGCTTCGCCGCGACTCAGCGTTCACTTGCACGCTTGCCACGGGTGCCGTCGGTCCTGTATCCGCAGCTCAGCCATGTCAAAAGCCAAGACGGCCATCAGCCCCACCCGCGACGAAAACTATCCGGAGTGGTACCAACAAGTCATCCAAGCCGCCGATCTCGCCGAGAACTCGGGCGTTCGCGGCTGCATGGTGATCAAGCCTTGGGGGCTCTCCGTTTGGGAGAACATCAAGCGCTCACTCGACAAGCGCTTCAAAGAGACAGGCCACAAGAACGCCTACTTCCCGCTGTTCATCCCGCTGTCGTACCTCGAGAAAGAGGCTCAGCATGTCGAAGGCTTCGCCAAAGAGTGCGCGGTGATCACGCACCATCGTTTGGAGGCTGGCCCCGACGGTAAGTTGGTGCCCGCAGGCAAGCTGGAGGAACCGCTCGTCGTTCGCCCCACGAGTGAGACCATCATCGGCGAGTCGTTCTCGCGCTGGATCGAGTCCCACCGCGACTTGCCGCTGTTGATCAACCAGTGGGCGAACGTCGTTCGCTGGGAGATGCGTACCCGGCTGTTCCTGCGGACGGCTGAGTTTCTTTGGCAAGAGGGCCACACCGCTCACGCCAGCAAAGAAGAAGCCCTCGAAGAAACCCACCGCATGCACCAGATTTACGTCGAGATGGCGCGTGACGTGCTGGCGATGCCCGTGATCGCAGGCGAAAAAACCGCACTCGAGCGTTTCCCTGGCGCGGACAACACCTACACCATCGAGGCCATGATGCAGGATCGCAAAGCCCTACAAGCGGGCACTGCGCACTTCCTCGGTCAGAACTTCGCCAAGTCGAACAACATTCGCTTCACGGATCAGGACGACCAACTCAAGCACGTGTGGACCACTTCTTGGGGCGTTTCCACGCGTCTGGTCGGCGGCGTCGTGATGACGCACAGCGACGACGACGGGCTGATTTGTCCGCCGCGTCTGGCGCCGAGTCACGTCGTGATCACGCCCATCACGTTCAAGGCAGACAATCCGAGCGACGTGCTCGAATACTGCGAGTCGCTCGCGCGTGAGCTGCGAGATCAAAGTTACGCGGGTTACCCCATCGAGGTCGAGATCGACGACCGCGACATCCGCGGCGGCGAGAAGCTCTGGGGCTGGATCAAGAAAGGCGTGCCCGTGCGCGTCGAGGTCGGCCCGCGTGACATGCAAAGTGGCAGTGTTTTCGTAGGCCGCCGCGACAAGCCGCACAAGGACAAGGTCAGCGTCAGCCGAGCGGAGTTCGTGCAGACGCTGCCGTCGGTACTGGCCGAGATTCAGCAGACGCTGCTGGATCGCGCGCAAAGCTTCCGTGACGAGCACACTCGGGTGATCGACAGTGAAGCGGACTTCATCGAATACTTCCGCACGCCCGAGCGCCAGAAGCAGGGTGCGACCCCCATCCACGGCGGCTTCGCCCTCGCGCACTTTTCCGGCGACGAAGATCTCGAAAACAAGATCAAGAAAGATCACGGCGTCACCGTGCGCTGCATCCCCAACCCCGGTCAGCTCGAAGCAGCCGACGAGGCGGGAAAGTGCATTTTCACGGGTAAGCCAGCGACCCAGCGCGTGTTGTGGGCGAAGGCTTACTGAAGCTGCAATTCAGCTCGGCTCCACTGGCGGCGGCACTTCACAGCGAAACACCAACGCAGTGACAGCGCTGTCGTTGACCCAAGTCTGGTGCCCGACGTGCTCGCAGTCCACCACGCGCCCCGTCTCCAGCCGTTGGGCGTCGCCCAGTAGCTCACCGCGTACGGGCCACATCAGGCAACGCGTGGCACTCGCGTGTGCTGGCGTCCAGCTTCGCCCGGGGTTGACTTCGGTGACGAACAGCGCCGCGTCACGCGTGCGCAGGACTTGACGTTCGGTTCCTGGCGCCGCCGAGGCGTCGAGTGAGGGAACGTCAAGCGGTTGAAAGTCGCTCGCCGTGCGAGACACCTCGACGCACGCCGCTTGCGCGCGGCCTTCGAGCGCTCCAGGTTTCTCGATGCGCAGCTTCGCCTGCAGCAGCTCGGGTTCGGTGGCGAGCAACATCGCGCACAGTTCCTCGGCGGCCATCTCGATCAGCTGGTAGCGGCGAAAGCGTAACATCGCCATCAAGTGATGCGCCACCATGTCGTAGTCGACCGTCTGGGCGATGCGCCCGCTGCGACCAGCTTTGCGCGTGTCGACGCCCAAGTCGAGATCCAGGCGGACGCGCTGCTCGCGTTGACGTTCGTAAGCGCGAATGCCCACGATACAGTCCAACTCCAAGCCGATGATGCGTACGACGTCCATGTTGCCGAACTTTTACGGCATCCCACGGCGCGGCTCAATCCCCGGCAGGAACGCGTTCAGTGCGTCGTCTGGGGGCGCCGCTCGAGCTCACGTAGATTCATCGGCCAGCTCGCGCTCGTGCGCTGCCATTCATGGGCCTCGCTGCTGCGCCAGTCGACGTGAAGCGTGTAGCTGCCGAGCACGGGAGGAAATGGTACGCCCATCACCCTTGTGCGAAATCGGGCGACGGACGGTCGATGGCGAAACGTAGGGCTGGGCGTCTCCAGCCCCGTGGTCGCTTCCATCACGAAACGAGTCTCGAATTCCTCGCCCACTTCGTCGGGCAGCAGACGCCAATAGGCGTGAATTTCGAGAGGGATTAGGCCTCGTGGCGGAGCTGGCGCGTTGGGCGGGACGTTAACCTGTTCGACGAGGTTGAACAGGCTGACGTTGTTGCTCTGCTGATCGACGGCCGATCCGCTGCATACCGACAGGAAATAACAATTGGGCACGGAACGCACGCTTATAGGCATTCACGCCGCCAGCGTCAGCCGAATCCGACGAAAATGGCGCCAGAACCCGTGGCCAGGCGAAACACGGCAATCATGCCGGGCAGTGCCAATAGAACGGCGAGCCCATAGGCAAGCCACTGCGCCGTCTTGGGTGTTGGCCACGACCGCCACGCCCGAAGGATGTCGGCAGCGCCCGTCCCCACGTGCACGGCCAAGGCGGCGATTCCAAGCAGGTAGCCAGCGGCGCGCCACGGTACGCCCCATGTCGTCGCGGAAAAACTGGCGCACAGTTCGTCGTATTCGGGGGTTCGTCCTCCAAACGCGCCCGTACTCCACGCGTGTAATCCGATGAAGCCCAAGGCGACGACCCCGCTCACCCGACGAAGGTGGCGTCGGTCGACGCCCCGCGCTGCTCCCGCAACGCCAGGTGCTGGCTCGATACCGCGCCCGCTGAGTGCAGCCGCAACGTGCACCGCGAGGGCGAACGCAAGTGCCGACTGCCAACTCCAATCGTCATTCCATGCGAGCGCCTCGAACTGCGCGCGCCCTTGCGTACCCTGAGTGATCAGCCACAATTGCCGCGCCAGCAGCAGCAGCACGACGACGGCCGCGCCGCGACTCACGCGAGCTGAAGTCATCACCCCGACTCCCGAAAGCGCTCGCGCGGCGCAGCGCACCACCTCGACGGCTCGAAATTTCGACAGGTGGAGTTGGTATTCATCGCGTCGTATGCCAGCCGAACGCCCGTCGTCGGCAATTCGGTGCTGGCCCGAGAGGCGTTGTCTCGGGCAAGCTTCGAGCGGCAAGCATGCCGAGGATCGCACGAAGATGAAACGCGCAGCAAGGCTCCCGACCGACGTCACGGCACGCTTCTCACGAGCGCAGCGACGTCGAAGCTCATGGCGGGTCCTGCTCCCGCTGGCGGTTTGCATCGCGGGCGCGGCGCTCACGTGGACCTCGGGGTGTAGCTCGCCCCCAAAACGCGACAGCAACGCTCCCCTGCCGACGCTAGCCAGCAGCACCGCTGCACAAGAAGAGTTTCGACGCTTGTCGAACTCTTGGCACGCGTCTGGCGCAGCCCAGCGCAACCAGCTCGAACCGCAACTTCGTAGGTTCATGCGAACCTACCCCAAGGACGATCAGATTCGCCTGGTCCGTACGTACCTCGCCTGGATCCTGATTCAGAAGGGAGAATTGGTCGAAGCCCGGCGCCAAATGCGAGAAACCAAACAAGGGCCCAAAGGCACGGCTCGTGACTTCAGTCGCGTCGTCGAAGCCGCTCTGATGACGGAACACGGGCGCCCGGAACAGGCGTTGAAGATCCTCCGTCGCCTACAAGGAAAAATCATCGACCCTGTCGAGCGCTTTCTCACGACGGAACAGCTCGTGATCGCAGCTCAACAAGCTGCGCTCTACTCGGAAGCGCTTTCGTACATGGTCGACTGGATCGAACAGTCGAGGCCTCGCGATCGCGAAGCCATTCGCGAGTCGGTTCGCTCGCGCTTGCGCCACATCCCCGCTCGCTACTTGGAACGGGCAACGGAAACTCTCGAACCCACACAGTCGGATCCCGACCGCTTGAAAGACCCCCAGCGTTTCGCACACAAGCAGTGGCTGTTCGAGGCGATCACCGAACGTTTGGCCGCCATTGCCGTTCAAGACAACGACGCAAGACTGGCCGCGCACGTCGTTGAGAAGAACCCGAACCTGACCACGCGCAGTGATACCGCCGACTTGCTCAAACTCGCAGCGGGCGGAGAGACCCCAGCAACGATTGCCGGGCGCACGATTGGGCTCATCATCACCACGACCGATCCCATCGCGCGCCAACGTGCGGCGGAAGTCGCGAGCGGCGTGAGCAGTGTGCTCGGGTACGAGGGCCAAACGTCAGGTGCCGTACAACTAGTGCTGCAAGAGGACAGCGGCGACGCAGAGGCTGCTCTCGCCGAGCTCTCCGCGAACGGTGCAGCATTGCTGGTCGCAGGAATCGACGAGGGCAGCGCCGAACGTTCCGCGCACTTCGCCGCGCGCTCTGGCGCCCCCGTGTTACTGCTGGCTGGAAATGCCCCGATGACGCCGTATGCGTTTTCGATGGGGGTCTCCGCGCAGGCTGAGCAGGCGGCGCTGATCGCGACGCTAAACAGGTTGGGGGTGAACAGCATGACCCGTTTGGACACGTCCAACTGTGACGCGGAGTCGCGCGTCACGTCTGCCTTCCCAGCAGCGCGTTGGAAAGATGAAGACATCGAAGCACTAGTCATGCTCACGGGGCCACGCTGCGCCCGTGACGTGCGCGCCGTGACGCGCTCGGCGGCGTACCACCCGTGGTTCGCGCTCGGCTTGGACGCCGCCGCGGCGGCGTCGGAACTGGCAGGGGAACGCCTGGTCGTCGCCCAGGCCGGGCGATACCCTTTCGTCGACTCCTCCCGCCCAGAAGTGAAGGCGTTCGTGGAGGAGTTCGGACGCCCGCCGCGTTGGTTTGAGGCTCTGGGTCACGATGTGGCTCAAATCGCCTTGGACGTGCTGTCGTCGTTGCCCGAAGTGCGACTGCAAGACGCCAGCGAAGTCGAAACTTATTACGCCTCCGTGCGGCGGGCGCTCAACGCATACGAGAGCCGACACTTGTGGACGACCAGCGCCGCACGTTTCGAAAACCAGCAGTTGACGAGAACGCTCCAGACGATGCAAATCGGCCCCAATGCCGCCTCCCCCTGAGCTAGCGGGTTCGAACCCCCTGAGAGTCGATCTGCCCACGCGCAGGTCCACGCGGCGACTCGCCCGGCGCCTCGCGGCTGTGCTCGACGCGGGAGACTTGGTCGTGCTGACGGGCGCTCTGGGCGCGGGAAAGACCTTTTTGGTGCGAGCACTGACGCGGCGATTGGGTTTGCCCAGCTCCGAGCGCGTGACCAGCCCGACGTTCACACTCGTTCAGGAGCTGGCAACCGACCCGCCGCTGGTGCATGCCGACTTGTATCGTCTGGGCGACACCGATTCACCCGACGAACTCGGACTGAGCGAGGCACGGAGCCACGCCGCGGTCATCGTCGAGTGGGGGCTGCCACATCTCGCGGCGCTCGGCGGTGACGCACTGTGCGTGGATATCACGCTCTCGCCTCGGGTGGCATCCATTCGCGCGACGGGCACCCGATCGCAACGAATGTTGGCCGAGCTGTCTGAGAACGGCGATTGACGCCCCTCAGCGGGGCGGTCGCTCAGTTAACGCTCAGCCGCAACCATCACACGCAGCAGATCACGCGTAGTCAGTATTCCGATCAACTCACCCGCTTCATCGACGACTGGAAGCGAGCTGAAACTCTCCTTCGACAGGCGCTCGGCGGCAACCAGCAGGTTGTCCTTGGGGTGTAGCGTAACAAGCCGTCTCTCCATCACCTGCCCCGCAGTAAAACGCGCGTCCAGCAGAGAATCGTCGTCCGCCTCCGATAACCCTACACCAACCCTCAGGAGGTCCGTGGGACTGATGATGCCAACTAGACTGTTGCCGTCGAGCACGGGGATGTGGTGAATCGGGTTTTCGGTCAGCAAACGTCGAACCGCACTCAGCGGATCGCTGACGTCGACCGTCAACAAGTTCTCGGCGGTCATCACGAACGACACACTGGTTTGCCCCAACTTCATCGCCGCCATGATAGCAGCGATTACCACCCGCGCCGCGACTTCGATCGCGGTCGCTCGAGCGCGGCCGTGCTCAAACGCTCAGTTCGAGCATGCGTTCGATGGGTTTTGCCGCGGCCAAACGCAACGGTTCGGGCATCGTCAACTCAGGCACGTTGTCACGTAGCGCAACGTAGATCTTCTCCGGGGTGTTGAGCCGCATGAATGGGCACTCGTTGCAGTTGCAACTCTCGTTGTTGGGTGGAGCAGCTATCAACTCGGCGTGCGGCGCCCGCTTGCGCATTTCGTGCAAAATACCCGACTCGGTCACGACGATGAAGCTGCCCGTCGGATCCGCCTCCACGAAACGCAACAGTGCTGCAGTCGACCCGATGAAATCGGACATGTCGAGCACGGCCTCTTCGCACTCAGGGTGCGCGATGACCTTTGCGTTGCGGTGTTTCTGACGCAGCTCGATCAACCGCCGCTGACTGAATGTTTCGTGGACGATGCAGCTGCCGGGCCAGAGCACCATGTCGCGCCCCGTCTGCTTCATCACGTAGCGCCCCAGGTTCGCGTCGGGAGCGAACAGCAGTGTCTTGTCCTTCGGCATTTGCTGGACGATTTTCACCGCGTTGCTCGACGTCACGATCACGTCACTCAGCGCCTTCACTTCCGCGGAACAGTTGATGTAACTGATCGTGATCGAGTCGGGATGACGAGCTTGCCAAGCCGCAAAGCGATCCGCGGGGCAGCCATCGGCCAGAGAACACCCGGCAGCCATATCGGGCACCAGTACCGTGGACGCAGGATTGAGAATCTTTGCCGTCTCAGCCATGAAGTGAACGCCCGCGAACACGATCACGTCCGCTTGCGCCTCTTTGGCTTTCCGCGCCAACTGCAACGAGTCGCCGATGAAGTCGGCAAGATCTTGGATCTCGCCGTCCTGATAATAGTGGGCGAGCAACACGGCGTTGCGTTCCCGTTTGAGGCGACGGATCTCCTCGTCGAGATCGAGGAAATCGGCAGCGAGAGGCAATGACTGAGCCATAGGCGAATGCGGCAGTGTAGACGAGGCGCGAGGGATGGCAACAGGCCCGCTCGAAGCCAGCACGAACGAACAGGCAGCGCGCTCACCAAGCCACACCGCCCGGCAGCTTTCGCGGCTTGGACGTGCGGTGCTGGCTCGTTGTGGAGCTCGTTCTCGTGCTAGATGAGCTCGAATGACTTGGGGCAGAAAACGGCGGAAGGCAAGCCGTCACCGACCGGAACTATCGAGGCCCACGGCTTGGCGTTTTCGAAGGCTTTGGGGCTGTGCGGTGTTGGCCGCGACGTGTCTGGGCCCCGCCTGCGGGACGCAGGGATCCCGCCAAGGGCCTGCAGCTGCATCGAAGAACCACGAGTCGCGCGCGCGGAAGCTTCCCACGCGCGCAGGAAATCCCCACTGGTTGCTCAACCCCGATGCCGTGACCCCAGATCTCGACCTGGTCGACACCACAGGCGTTCGACGACTGATGTACCGCGGCCTACGCGTGCTCGACTGGCCCGATGGCACGATCGAGATGGCTCCGCAGGCGCTGCCCAGCAACGACGTGGCTCCAACTCCGCTGCCGGACCGTTTGCATGGAGGCTACCTGTTCAGCACCGACGATGGTGGCGATACTTCGATTTGGATTGCCGACACCTGGGTAGGCTCCGCTCGCCCGCTTGCCACGCTCACTGAACGCGTAGCTGACTTGGTGCCAGGCTTCGATCGCCTGTACGTCCAGCTGCTTCATTCGAACGAACTGTTCGCCTTGGACCTAGACTCGGGAAAGCTGATCGACAAGGGCCCCATACCTCAGGGCCACTCGTACAGTTCGGTCGCGTTCGTGGACGGCTGGTTCGCCGCGCTGCAAACCGATGTGCGTGGGGGGCTTGCAACCTTCGACGCTGGCGCGACTTGGCATGCGCTGGGAATCGAAGGCCAAGTCAGCGTAGACCTCGACTCAGGCGGCGTGCTGATCGACGACGGCGAAAAGCGCTGGCTGCTCGACGACCACGGTGAGCTTCGACCTCACGCTAGCGACGACGCCAAGACCTTGTTCGAGCGATACAACGCGGGGACCAGAACGAGTGCAGCAGCGGACGAAACCCCTGACGATCGAGCGCGAGGCATCGATCACCCACTCGGACCGAGGCCGCTCGCGGATGCGGTTCTTCACGGTTGGCCACTGAACGACGAAGAGGCGATCATCGCCACCCGTGGTAGCTTGGGGCGAGTCGCGCTGACCAACGGCAAGCCGCTGTCGGTTGCTCGAAACGCGTACCCGGGAACGGCCCCCTGCCAGACCGTGCGTTTGGGAGATGGGCTCGGTTTCGTGTGTAACGAACGTGGGCAGGGTACGAGCCTTCATCGCTTCGAACCTCCACTCTCGATGCCCCGAGTGGCGAGTTTCCCATCGCCTCGCCAGGTGTTCCCCAGCGGGAACGGGTTTTTGGTCGTGCGCGGATCGTGCGACCCCAGAGAACTCGATCGCTCTCGGCTGACTGACGAGGAACCCGAGAGTCAGCCCTACTGCGTGGTCGGCGCGCATGGGCCAATCCGGGACCTTCGAGTGCAAGGGGACGTGGGGGTCGAGCGCGTGGTCGCGTTGCGCGATGGCAGGGTTGCCGTGTTGATCCCACCACGCACAGGGGGTAGCGGGAAGCTGCATCTGATCGGAGACAGTGTCGAAGAACGTGACTTGAAACTGCCTGACGAAGCTGAAGCCGCGCTGAGCTCGGGGCTGTGGGCTGCCGGGGTCATGCAATTGGAAGACGAGCAGCTCGGGACCTGGTTGGTGAGCGATGCGGGTTACCTGGGGTTGCGCGTGGGTTTGGACGGCCGAGTCGACGTTGCCCCCGAGGAGACGCGCGATCGCGGCGATCCGCATCGCACGGTGATCTCAGGCCCGTTCGCGCTGGAAGTAACGGCGTCTGGTGTCGGCTGGCAAAGCAGTGACTACGGCATGCATTGGCAGAAGGTACTACTTCCGCGCGGCCTGGAACCCGTGCGCCCCAGCACGTCGAAGAGTGTACGACACCCCATCGCCGGGTGTTCGACGGTCGGGTGCGTTTATCCGCCGTGGATCAAAGTGGGCTACGATGAAGGCGAGGACGAGGAGCCCGAGCAGTTCCCCGACGCGGAAGCGCCTGCGGTCGTCGCGATAACTCCCCCCAGCTACGACCAGTGGCAGCTGCAGTGTTTCGCAACAGGAGAAAGCGAACGGCTGCCGGGCGAAGCACGCACGAACATCCAGCGAATCGAGCGATTGGCACCCCGCGCTGGGCTCAAGGTCGGATTCGGACAGCCGCACCTCATGGCTGGCTTGGTTACGGGCAGCAGCGCAGATCTGCACAGCGGAGGCTACCGCCCCTTTTGGGGCATCAGTGGTCCGCCCTCGCCACGCAGTGAGCTGTTGATGGACTTCGGACTGGAGACACCCATCGACTTTCGAGCATACGCGTGGGGCGACCCGGGTGAAGCCTGGGGCCGAACCAGCGCGTGGCTGGTGAGAGTCGCGACGCGTTTCGGCAGCACGCCTCTGTGGACGACAGCCCCTACGTACACTCCGTGGCCGGACGCGACCTCCGCGGCGCGCAGATTCGGCTCGGACCGTTCGCACCGCTACTCGCCCACGTGGTCTCTGGTGCTCGACGCCGACGAGACCAGTGGTGTCCTCAAGAGCAGCATCAGTAGCGAAGCCGAGTTGCACCTGGTCAGCGAAGGCAAACCCATCACGAGCATCGAGGCCGCTCCCGCGGGGCAAGTCAAGAGCGCCGCGATGGTGCGCGGCAGCCTGCACATAGGCGCGCAGGAGGGCACTCGTTTCGAGGTCCACGCCGTCCGTGATGGTGAGCTTCGAGTCATGACGAGCGTCGCCGTCGGTCTCGGCGCGCGAGCGACAGTCGTTCGCTCGACGGACTCCCAAGAGCTCGGGATCCTGGTTCACTCGACGCGCGGCGACTGGTACCTCTATCCGCTGGACGACGACTACACGCCGAGTGCGCCGCTGACCATCACTAGGGCGCAGCTCGCGGAAACGCCCGAAGCGTGTACTGACACGCCTCCAGGTTGGCTCGTCGTGGGTGAACTCCCGCTCTCCAGCCTCAACCCCCCTTCACGGCATTTCCCGCTGGACCTGGCGGAACCGTATCATCGCGCTGGAGCGTCGCGAGTGTCCGCAAAGGTCGTCGTTACGGACGCGGGGCTCTGCCTCGCCGAGCTTGCGGCAGAGCTCAGCGGCTCCCCCGTGGTGGGCGGCGAGCGCCCGTCGACGCCCGTTCCCGCTAGCGCACGAATCCCACTTGCAGCGATGGATCCCGGGAGTTCGCGGCGACTGCGGTTCCGCTGCTCCCGTTGACACTGTCTTTATCTATCCAAATGACTCATTTGGGCTAGCCCGCAATGGCCACGTCCGGCGCGGCGCTGTGCCGTGTTTAGCCGTAGACCGCAGGCAATTCCCTCGCGGGACCAACGTAACTTAGTTGTCCGCGACGATCGTGCGACGAGATTTCCACGACATGCACTGGCCTCGAACGTGAAAATTTCGTCGAAGGCGCAGCAACATCGCGGAACGCGACCAAGATGCCTCAGTTTGGCCGCGTCGATGAACGTTTTCCGCGACTGATGCACGCCGCGAATGCAGAACATCGCTAGCCGAAATGGGCTGCCCCAGGTCAGACGGTGGAGTGACGAAAAGTTGTTATCGGCTGCGCCCCATGCCGGCGAACCGACCCCAAGGTAGCGGCGTAAAATTAGTTTGGGCTGAAGGCGTGGTTTCTTGCTACATGCCCTGTGTTCGCGCGGAGCGAGGCTGTCCCCCCCGGCCCCTCCGCGCGGACACTTTTTGTTCACGCGTCACGGCAATCAGTCGCGCTTCCCCAGCGCAGACGAGCGTGCAGCAGCGGAACAAACGGCGTCGATCACTGCATGCCTGAAGCCTCCACGCTCCAGCGCGGCAATACCCTCGATGGTCGTCCCAGCAGGACTGGTCACGCGATCTTTGAGCTGTGCGGGGTGTGAATCACTACTGGCAGCAAGCGCGGCTGACCCCAGCACAGTCTGAACAGCCAGCTTCATGGCAACGTCGCGCGGTAACCCAGACCGCACACCACCATCGGCCAGCGCTTCCAAGAACAACATGACGAAACCGGGGCCACTACCCGATAGCCCCGTCACCGCATCAAGCTGACTCTCGGAGACGACCCAACACTTGCCGACGGACTCGAACAACTGCGTCGCGAACCTTTCGTCAGTGTCCAAAGTAAAACGTCCCCGCGCGAGCGCCGTCGCGCCCTGCCCCACCAGTGCGGGCGTGTTCGGCATGGCTCGGATGACCCGCACGCCGTCGCCCGCAAGGGTTTCCAACCGCTCAGTGCTGACCCCTGCACAAACGGAGACCAGCAACTTGCCGCCAGCAAATGCCGCCTGGGTGCCCGCCAACGCGCGTTCGACGACCTGGGGCTTGACTGCCACGACGACACATTCGGCCCAGGCAACCAGATCGGAGTTGGATGCCGTGGTTTCGATACCGAAGCGTGCCGCGAGGTCGTCGCGACACCGCTCACTGGCGTCACTGCAGCGGATCGAGTCTGGGCGAATCGCCCCTTTCGAGGTGAGCCCCGCGATGAGTGCGCTGGCCATATTTCCCCCACCGACGAAACCGATCCGCAATGCGTCCATGAACGTGGGTGTACACCAGGCTCAGCCGATGCAGAACCCCACCCGCAGTTCGTGCCTTTTTTGCGGCGCCCCGCAGGGTCACCCACGATCACGAGTTGGCGGCAACCCAACCCGCCGTCAACGCTTGGAGTGCTTGACCCGAGGCAGGCAAGATCGCAGTACCGCAACCAGCCAGGCAACGAACGCGCGCAACCACACGAGCACGCCCTCAGGCTCGGGCGCAATCAGTTCCTGCCGCAGTTGACGGACGAGCTGTTCGGCGCGCGCAGACAGCTGCTCGGGAATCCTCACCCGAACCGCACACAGCTGGTCACCAGCGCCAGAGCGAAAACGATGCGGTATCCCCTTCCCTCGCAACACGATGGAATCACCCGACTGCGTGCCAGCAGCGAGCCGCACCTCAGTCGGACCGTGCAACGAGTCCACCTCGATTCGTCCCCCCAGCGCTGCAAGCACGAACGGCACGTCGAGATCGACCAGCACGTCGTCCCCTTCGCGTCGAAATTTGGGGTGCGGTCGTACCTGAATCAACAACTCCAGGTCCCCCACAGGCAGGGTCGGCGCGGGTCGACTTCCCCCTCCGATGAGCGTTTGCGCGGCGCCCGACTCGATACCTGGTGGGAGGGTAACCTCAATCGTTCGGGTCTTGGCGGCAACCCCACGCCCACCGCAGCCAGCACATGGCGTTTCGAATATTCGCCCCGTGGCCGCACACGTCGAACACGGCTGCTCCAACGCCGCCCCGAACAAGAACCCTGCGCCAACTCGCACACGCCCGCGCCCCGCACAGCGCTCACAGGTCGTGGAGCGTGAGTTCGCATCTGCGCCGCTGCCGTCACATCGTTCACAAGTGTCAGTGCGTTGGTAGCGGACGTTCCGCGTGGTGCCCAGCGCGGCTTCTTCGAAGTCGAGTTCGATCACCTCACGCAGATCGCCAGTCTCGACGGGCTGTGCGCGCGAGAACCCTCCCAATATGTCCGCCAACCAGTCTTCGACGCTGACCCCCGGCCTGGCGTACTGTCGCTGACGCGCGTCCCCCATGCGATCGAACTGCGCTCGTTTGCTCGGATCCCCCAGCACTTGATACGCCGCGTTGATCTCCTTGAATCGCTCGGTCGCCCCCGTATCCCCTTGGTTGTGATCGGGGTGATTCTCTCGAGCCAGTCGGCGAAATGCCGCTTTGATTTCGTCTGCGCTTGCCGACGGCGAGACGCCAAGCACCTCGTAGGGATTGCGCACGGGGCACGCATAGCACCCCCGAGCCGCCAGCGGGAGTGGTGTTCCCGCAGAGAGCCTGGCACTCTGCACGGCATGTCGCATTCTCCCTCCGAAAGTCGCTACGACAGGCCCGAACTATATCGTCGCTGCGGAAATTCGGGACTGAAGCTGCCAGCTATCTCACTCGGCCTATGGCACAACTTCGGCAGCGTCGACGACTTCGAGAAGTCGCGAGAAATGCTGCTTCACGCGTTCGATTTGGGCATCACGCACTTCGACCTGGCCAACAACTACGGTCCACCTGCGGGATCCGCAGAAGTAACCCTCGGACAGGTACTAGCCAACGACCTGAAGGCATTTCGCGACGAACTGATCATCTCGACCAAGGCAGGCTACGACATGTGGCCAGGACCGTACGGTGACTTCGGCAGCCGCAAGTATCTGCTCGCGTCACTCGATCAAAGCCTCGCGCGACTGAAGCTAGACTACGTCGACATCTTCTATCACCATCGACCCGATCCAGAGACGCCACTCGAAGAAACTTGCGGCGCCTTGGCTCACGCTGTTCGCAGCGGCAAAGCGCTTTACGTCGGTTTGTCCAACTACGACGCGCAGCAAACCGCACGAGCGTGTGCCCTGTTACGTGAGCTGGGGACGCCATGTATCATTCACCAACCCAAGTACAACCTGCTCGAGCGGTGGGTCGAAGACGAGTTGTTGACAACGCTCGAAAACGAGGGCGTCGGCTGCATCCCCTTCAGCCCACTCGCGCAGGGACTGCTCACGAGTCGCTACCTCGACGGTATCCCCGAGGATGCACGGGCGGGCAGAGACCCACGCTTTCTCAAACCCGAACAGATCACCGAGCCCCTGGTTGAGCGTCTGCGAAAGCTCGACGCCATCGCCAGACAACGGGGTCAGAGTCTCGCCCAGATGTCGCTTTCGTGGTTACTGCGCGCACGTGGCGTTACCTCGACGCTGGTCGGTGCAAGTCGCAAATCGCAGCTCGAGGACAGCCTCGGAGCGGTGAAAGCCGCGGCCTTCACCGAACACGAACTGAACGAAATCGACCGAATCCTCGCACCATGACGAGCCCGCTTCTCAACCGCTAGCGGCGTCCAGATGCGCGATCCCCGCCGCGAGAGCAGAGCCCCCCGCGACTACGGCGGGACCGGGCCCGACGGGATAGTTGCGGGTGCAGGCAAGTCGCCGTAGGCTCTGGCGATGGCCAACGGAGATTCAGGCAGTCCCATCGAGCTACGACTGGACTACCAACGGCTGAACCTGTTCTTCGCAGATTACATCAACCGCATCTCCCGCGGCGGCACGTTCATCGGCACCCAAAAACCGCTGCCGGTCGGCACGAGCTTCATTTTCGTACTCGGAGTGCCCACCGTTGAACGGCCGCTGCGGCTGCGAGGCAAAGTCATCTCGACTACCACTCCAGAACACGCAACACGTCAAACCCCCGCAGGCATGAGCATCGAACTGGAGTACAAAGACGCCGCACAGAAGCGAGAACTGCAACAGCTCGTCGAAGGGTTACTGACGGACCAGCTGGGTAGCAAACACGCGCCACGTTTGCTCGAGACCCGTCCCCGCGCCGACGCCTGAGCGCAGTCTTCGGCTCGGAACCATCAAGGCAGGGAAACGCCTTGGGGAATTGCTGGCGTCGGGGCACCACCCTCGCCCACGAAGTCTCGGGCGATACGCACCTCCACCAGTTCGATCGCCTCACTGTTGGCGACGTCCCGTAATTGCTGGGTGGTCGCTTCGCTCTGCTGCACCATGTGCGCACTGAGCGCGATGTAGAACTCCGCTTCGACCTTTTCCACGGGTGTGCTGGCGCGTGCGAGCAGTTGCTCTGCCGAGAGCTGGCCCTTGCCCCAATCTCTCAACACCGCAGTCCAAGTGCCATCAGCGTCGATCCGCGCCAGCGCCTCTTCGACGGTGCCGTCGCTCGGTTTGCCCGCTCGCTCGTGGAGCAGTTTTACCCAAAGCGCTGCGTAGATCAGATCGGAGTCCGCGAGATCGGCGTCGAGAGCATCGCGCAGAGCGCTACGCCCCGCCTCCAAGTCTCCCATGCTCAATGCACGACGAGCCGCGTCGAGAAACGTAGCCGTGAGCTGCCAAACGTCGTTTCGCGCCGCATCTCCCGCGCGCCGCGCCGCGCGATTCGCGCCTTCCGCATCACCATACCGCTCTAGGATGTCGGCTAGGACACGTTCGACTGCGGCCAGTGCTGGACCAGTTCGAGCGTTTTGCCTCGCAACCAGGGCACGCTCCAAGGCAGCGTGCAGTGTCTTGCTAGCCTGGTCGTACTTTCCGGACTCACGCAGCAGATCGTAGATCATCACCTGTGCTGCCGCTTCTCGCGAAAAGTCTCCTTGCTGGCGCACCAACGTGAGCATTTGAGTCAGCGAACCCAATGCTTCGGCCAAACGTCCTTGTTGGCGGTCGATGGCCGCCAACAGACGCAGTGACGCGGCAGTGGGCTTTGCCTCGACAGCCCGCTGAAGTAGCGGCCGCGCCTTACTCAAGGCCCCCGCTCGGCTTTCCATCGCTCCCATCGCGTAGAGCAGCTCCCCAGCCGACGGCGTGACGCTCCCACGGTAGCTCTTCGAACGCGCCATGTTCACCAGTGACGTGCCCTCTTCGAACACCCGCCGCGCCAAGTGGACGTCCGACAGCTCTTCTGCGGCCGCCATCGACCGCAGCATCAAGCGCAACGCCCAACTCAGCTCTCTGGGATCGGGGGCATCTCCCAACGCGTTCACACACAACAGAGTGGCCACGTCACCCATGCTGTGATCGGACAGCAGAGTCGCCAGGTGCATGCTGGTGCGCAGCTCGATCGGCGAGCTACGATGTAGTGCGACGGCCGAACCCCAGGCAGCACCAGCCGCCAACCCCTGATCGATTCCTCCTTGCCCGGTTTCCGACGTCGCGTCGAAGAACCCGAACAAGTCCGCCCAAGCTTCGGGGTCTCCTTCAGCGGCCTCCTCCAAGCGCCTGACGAGTTTGGAGTTCGCGATGGCGGCCATCGGCTCCGCCTCCAGCGCTGCCACCGCTCCCGCTGCATCGCCGTCACGGAGGTACAGGCCCGTCATTTCTGCCGCTCCGAGCAGAACTGCGCGGTGCGCCTCTGCCCGCTCGTCGAATTCGAAGTGGTCCGTTGGACGCCCTTCGGCGTCATCGAAGGCAAACGCCCGTTCGACCCAATCCACTGTACGTTGCTGTGCGTCTTCCAGGTTCTCGGGTGTCCGCCACAATAGCGCACGTCTTGCCGCTGCGAGGCGAGCAGCACCTGCAGCCTGCATCGTGCCAGACTTGTGGGTGTCCGCCTGCCAACGCCGAAGCGCGGCGAGATGCCCTGCAACGTCCGCTGCCGCGTCGGGTTTGGTAATCAGCGGTTGGGCCAAGGAGTAGAGCGCCTCAGCTCCCCCTTCGTCGCCACGCCGGGACACGGCGTGGGCGGCCATCAGCAAGGTTTCTTCCTCGCCGACGACCATCTCCGAGCGAAACTCACCTGCACGCACCAACCAAAACGCACCGAGCATTGCATCTAGTGCCGCGTCTTCGTGCCCCGACTCGAAGTAGGTGCGGGCACGCCGCAATTGATAGCGCACCACCGACACCAGTTCGTTGAGGCGCTGCGCGGTCGCCTCGCCCTCGCGCAGTAGGCGCACCGCCTTTCTCGCAAACTCTTCTTGAGAGAGTTCGACGTGAGTGATTTGGGCAGATTGCAACGCGGCCGCGTCGACAGGAGGGACGGCTGCTGCGGGGGAACACGCCGTGGCTAGCCACAGCAGCATGATCGATCGAGCGTGCTGGAACATGTAGGCGACAAAATGGTCCCTCGGGCTGGCGCTGGCAAGCGTGGCGACCCAAGCAGCGCGGGCACTGGCCCTGGGCCCGGTATCGCCGCCAAACGCCCGCGCTCCAATGCACAGATCGGTTAGCTTAGGAAAACCCGGATGGCTCAGGCCGAACCGCGCCCCACCCCTGCGAAGCTCGCAGACTTCGAGGTCATCCGTCGGCTTGGCGCTGGCGGAATGGCGGAAGTGTTTCTGGCGAAGAAGCGGGGCGCCGAAGGCACGTTCAAGCTGCTCGTCGTCAAACGCATTCTGCCAGCGCACGACTCGTCCCAAAAGTTCCGCACCATGTTCGCCGAAGAGGCGCAGCTGGCGACGCGGCTGAACCATCCCAACATCGTTCAAGTCTACGACTTTCAAGACTACGGGGACGAGGGCCAGCTGCTGAGCATGGAGTACGTCGAGGGCCCGGACCTTCGCCGTCTGCACCGCACGATTCGTGGCAAAGATCAGCGCATCGCTCCCTACGTCGCGGCGTACATCATTGCCGAGGTCGCCAAAGGGCTACACTACGCGCACGAACGCAGAGACGAACGCGGCACACCGCTGGACATCGTGCACCGCGACGTCTCGCCCCAGAACATTTTGGTGAGCTTCGACGGCACGGTGAAGATTGCAGACTTCGGCATCGCCACGGCCAACGTCTTCCGACAGGAGCCCGGCGTCCTGAAAGGCAAGACTTCGTACATGTCGCCCGAGCAGGCCCGAGGTGAACAGGTCGATCGGCGTTCGGACATTTACTCTCTGGGAGTCGTGTTCCACGAGTTGTTGACGGGTCGGCCACTGCACGGCGCAGCGGACGGCAAGGAGCTGCTCGAAGCCGTGCGCTCGGGCAACGTCGAACCGCCGAGCCTGTTCGTGCGCAAGGTTCCGGCCGAGCTCGAGGAAATCGTGATGCGAGCGCTCGCCATCGAACGCGACAAGCGTTTCTCCAGCGCTCGAGAGATGGCCAGCGCCATCAGCCGCTTGCTGTTCCAACAACCAGAACCCGTCGACTCGCACACCCTGGAAAGCTTGATCGCCGAGTTCGTGACGCGCGACCACACCGACCCGGGCGGCGAGCCCCCCAAAACGGGCTCCAAAGATTTCGAGTCGTTCGCGATTGACCTCAAGGGTACGCCGTCAACGGACGGCGGCGACTCCCACGCCTCCGACTCACACCTGCTCACCAAACAACGTTTGCGCAGCCGACCCGGCCGCGAGGTGCGCCACGTGGCCCTGGTTGGGTTGAGAATCCATGGACAACAACAGCTGGCTGACGCCATCGGTAACGCGCAAGCCGCACGCCTTTCGGATCAGCTTCGTCTCATCTTCAACGAGATCGCGTACAAGCGCGGCACCCGTTGGTCGTGGGGGGTGACCAGCGAGGACGACGAGACCGACGAATCCTTCGAAATCGAACATGGTCGTGCCGTCGTGGGGCTGATGGTGAACCCATCGCGTGCGCCGATGGATGCTGCATGGCTTGCCATCGACATCCACGAAGCCCTGGCTGGCGCCTGTGATGGCCTTCCCGTCCAGCTCACCGCCAGCGTGAGCATCGTGCGCGGCATCGCGGAAGGGCAGCGCGACAAGCTGGGACACCTCACTCAGTACAAGCTGCAAGCCCCGGCGGACACGTTGTCCAAGCTGCTCGGCGAGCACACCAAAAAGCGGCAGACCTGCGTCGCGGGCGGCATCTACCGAGTCGTGCGCAGAGACTTCTTGTGGAACGATCTGCCGAGCCTCGAACTTCACGGCATTGGTGAGTCGGAATTGCCACAGGCGATGCGCATCTACGAGCTCCAGCGCCCGCTGACTCGTGACGAAAAACGCCTGCAGCTTTCGCTCGCGCCACGCGACCTCGTGGGCCGCGATGCGGAGCTGGCGGATCTTCACGCGGCGTACCATCACGCCGTCACCCCGACCTCGCCCGATGCCTATGGCCAGCTGACCGCGCGACTGGTGATCGGGGAGATGGGCATCGGTAAGAGCGCGCTGCTGTCCACCTTTCTGAGCGAGTTGCCGCCCGACGCGAAAGTGTTGCGCGTCGAATGCTCGCCCCATCGCAGCGAGCTACCGTTTTCCAATGCAGGCCAGTGGCTGCGCGAACTCACTGGCATTCGTTCGGACGAACCGCTCGAGCAAGCTCGCGGTGCGATCGAAGAAATGCTCGGCGACCTGCAGAACGATCGCCACGCCGTCGACATCGTGCGCCACATGAGCGAGCTGGCCACAGGCAGGGTGGCCGAAGCGGCCGACGAGGCCGATGCTGCGCTCAACCGTCGTTTGCTGAGCAGTGGGCTTCGGCATTTCCTGGCGCGAGCCGCTCAGCACGCGCCGCTCGTGGTGTGCGTGGACGGGCTTCAGTGGATCGATCTACCGAGCCTCGAACTGATGGTGTCACTGGTGCGGCGCTCGGACGCACTGCCGATGCTCGTGCTGCTGGTCACTCGACCCCACGAGCGAGTGATGACGTACGTCGAAGGCATCGTGCGGATCGAGCTAGCGTCGCTCAGCAGTGAAAACCTGGTGCGTTTGGTCGAAGCTCACATCGGAGCCAGCCAAGGTGTCGAAGAAGCCTGTGCAGATCTGATCCCGCGTGCCGCAGGTAACCCCTTTTTCTTGTTGGAAATGGCAGACGCACTGCTCGAAAGAGGAAAGCTCGATCTACGGGAAGACGAAACTGGGCAAGTTACGTTAGTTCGCGTCACGCAGCCCGATGGGCAGCAGTCTCTACCCTCGACGCTCGAACAGTTGATCGCGGATCGTCTCAACGAATTGCCTCCTGAAGAACGCACGGTGGTGGACTGGCTCGCCGTGAGCGGCACGCCGCTGAAACACGGCGAACTCAGCGCATTGCTCGACACCGATCCGGGTGACGCGATCGCGCGTTTGTGCGCGCGGGGGCTGTGTGACTTGAAGGTCGAGTCCGTCGACGTTCGTCATCCGCTCACCCGTGATGTCGCCTACATTTCGATCGCGCCGGACGTTCGCTCGTCGATGCATCAACTGCTCGGTGAGTTGCTCGCCTCGGGCCCCACCGCTCGCGGCTTGGCGGCTGCCGTGGTGGCTCGACACTTTTCTCGCGGGGAGGAGCCCGAACGGGCGGCAGACTACTACTTGGAAGCGGCCTCGGTGGCGCGCTCGGGCTTTCAGCTGAAGCTGGCGGCAACTTATTACGAGAGCGCACTCGAAGTGCTGCCCGCGTTCGACCAACGCTGCCTGGAACCGTACAGCGTGCTCGAAGAGATCTGCCGCGTCCAAGGCCGCTGGAAGAAGCGAAAACGTCATTTGGAGGCGCTGCGCGAGTGCGCCAAGCGCAGTCAGAAGGGCACGTGGATCGCCGCCGCGCTCATCCGTCACGCACAGTTCGACTTCGACGCGGGGCACCTGACTCACGGTCTGAGCCTGGCGCAAATGGGCGAAGAGGTCGCCGAGCAATCCAAGTCGCCCACACTGCAAGTTCAAGCGCAATCGTTGATGGCTGAGATGTTGCGCGACCTCGGCGAGATGCAGGGCGCACTCGCGGCGTGTGACCGAGCCTTGGAGACGGTGAGTCACGCCAACGTCCCGCCGCGGCTACGGGCCGAGGTGTTGCGAGCCCAAGCGACGCTGCTACTTCGAGTGGGACGCGTCCAAGAAGCCGTGAGCGCTCACGCGGAAGCGATCGCCGTTTTTCGTCAAACCTTGGCGCGCAGGCAAGAGGCGCGCGCCAAGAGTTCGCTCGCTTTCGCGATGTATGTGCTCGGGCAGTTCGAAGATTCCATCGCACTGGCGCTCGAAGCGATTCGAATCGACCTATCGATCGGCGGTCGCTTCCAGATCGCCAAGACCCTGAGCACGATTGGCCAGTGTTATTCGCGCCTAGGTGACCTACGTCGCGCTAAAGGTTACCTCGATCGCGCTCGCGACGCGCACGAAAAACACGAAGACCAAGACAACTTGGCGGATACGTTACTATGTTACGCCGAGTTGCACGTCGAACTCGAACAGTACGACAAGGCTTTGGCGCTGGTCGACGAAGCGGAGCGTGTGGGCGACTTCAGCGACAGCAGCTACGATGCGGTTCACGGGCGGCTGATCCGCGCGGTGGTGTCGCGGCGCACGGGTAACAGCGGCGCGGCGGTGATGCATGCGTTCGATGCACGCTTGGTCGCCGAGCGTCAGGCGTACGTCGCCTTTCACTTCTACGCGATGGCGCTCGAAGCGGCGACGCGGGTCGACATCGGCGAACAACACACGGCGATCTTGCTCGCCACCACGACCATGGGCGCCATCGAGACGATGCAAGGTTCTGAGTACGGGCTCGAAACACGCGCACTTTGCGCAGAGACCCTGACCCGTACCAACTCCACCCAGGCGCACGAAATGCGCCTTCGCGCGCAGGCCTACGTGCGCAAGCTGCTCGAAAGCATTCGCAACGCCGAGCTGAGAAAGTGCTTCTCGGAGCGTGCACTGGTCGCTCAGCTACTCGACGTCGGCTCAGCTGCGCCCCCAGGAGAGGCACCTTCTGCACAGTCGTCCCCGTCCGAGGCCTGACAGCCGTGAAACAGCCGATGGCGACCGAACCTCTGGATTGTTTGAGCTGTGGGGCGTGTTGCGCTCCCAGCGAAAACTGGCGCACGTACGTCGAGGTGACGAAGGTGGAGCATGCACGCCTGCCCGGCAAGTACGCGCTATGCGTGATCGACGGCGAGCTGCGTACCCACAGAAGAAAGGGCGGCGTCCGCTGTGTGGCGCTCAAGGGTACACTGGGTGAGTCCGTGCGCTGTGACGTTCACTCATTACGACCAAGCGCGTGCCGCAAGTTCCGCGTGGGAAGCCCTGGCTGCCTGCAAGCAAGAGAAGAGGTGCTCGGATTGCGAAAGCCCGTCGAGCACCTCGACTGAGCAAAGCTCATGGAGAGCGAGCGACGTACTCGACCAAGCGCCGCACTCCCTTGGTGAATTCTTGTGGTGGCGTGAGCAGGCTGAGCACACACGCGGTCATGTCTCGCAAATCGTAGAGCCAACCTGGTTGCACCAGAACGCGCTCTGCTTCGAGCAAGCCAGAGGCCCAGTCCGAGTCGGTGCGCACACTGGGTAAACGCACTATCGCATACCAGCCTGCCTCGTAGTGCAGTCGGCTGGCAGCACTGTCGACGAGCTCCGTGTCGAGTGAAGCCAAGTTGACTCGTAAACGCTCGCGGATGGCGTTTCGCGTCGTTTCTCCGGCCTCGAGCAGCCGCGGGAGCGCCAATTCCGCGGGGCCGTTGACGGATAACGTCGCGTCCAAGATGAACTCCAGGCGCTGCATCGCCTCCTCGACGAGTCTCTCATTCCCCCCGAACGTCATCCACGCCAGCTTGAGCTGCGGCAAACCAGCCAGCTTGCTGAGTCCATCGAGCGCGACGACGAGTCCGTCTGTTTCCGTGTCGAGGGCGGACTGTGAACCCTCGTCATTTAGTCCGTATGCGGCGAACACTTCGTCGCTGATCACTGGCAATCCGTAGCTCGCCAGACGCCGAAACTCCGCTTTGGTGACCAACGAGCCCGTAGGATTGTTCGGTGATACGACGACGATCGCACGCGTAGCATCGCTGAGCGCGACCTCCAGACTCGAAAAATCGATGTGCCACGCTCCGTCGTAGCGCAGTGAAAAGTGCTCGACGCCAATCGCCTCATACCTGGCCAGCTCGGCGAGCAATGGATAACTGGGCTCAGGCACCAGCACCTGCCCACCCGGATCGCTGAACAGTCTGAAGAGGGCGCCGTAGGCTTCACTCGTACTGGCCGTCAACGCGATGTGCCCTGCTGGCACGGAAACACCGCGGCTGGACCACAGTGCGGCCAGACGCTGCCTGCTCGACAGGCGACCTAGGCTGCTGGCTTCGTAAGGTTCGCTGGCAGCTGCAGCGAGGGCCGCCGAAATCCCCTCAGTATCGTAGGGCAGATCAGCCATCGTGGGATTCGACAGCGTCAAGTCGCAAATCGGCTGCCCCTCGGCGCGCAGCCTGCGAACCAGGGCGGCGTAGGGGTTGTCACCGCGGTCGAAGCTGGTGCGCGAAGAAAACACGGCGTTTGTTGCTACCCGATCCAGAGAAATGCCGCTATTGACAAGCGCACCCATGAGCGAAAGCGGCAACGTAGTCCACCTCCAGTACGAGGGTCGCGACATTCACCTGATCGGCACGGCACACGTCTCGCAGCGCAGCGTCGAAGAGGTCACCCGCGTCATCCGCGAGCTGAAACCCGACACGGTGTGCGTCGAGCTGGACCAAACGCGCTACGAATCGATGATCGACGAACATCGCTTCAGAAAGCTGAACATCTTCCAGATCATCCGCGAGAAGAAGGTACTGTTCCTGCTCTCGAGCCTGATGCTCAGCTCGTTTCAACGCAAGATGGGTGAGAAGCTCGGCGTCAAACCTGGCGCGGAGCTGCTCGCGGGCGTCCGAACTGCGGAGGAGGTGGGCGCAGAACTCGTGCTCGCCGACCGCGACATCCAAGCGACGCTCAAGCGCAGTTGGGCCAACCTGGGCTTCTTCAACAAGCTACAACTGCTCAGCACGATGATCGCGTCGGTGTTCACAACTCAGGAGATCACCGAAGAACAGATTGAAGAGCTCAAGGACCGCGACACCATCAACGAGATGATGGGGGAGTTCGCCAAACACATGCCCGAGATCAAGACCCCTCTGATCGACGAGCGGGACCTCTACTTGATGAGCTCCATCCGCGAAGCGCCGGGCAAGACCATCGTGGCTGTCGTGGGTGCGGGGCACGTGACGGGCATGATCAAACATTTGAACACTCCTGTCGATCGCGAGCAGCTCAGTGTAATCCCACCGACCAGCTTACTCACTCGATCGCTCAAGTGGGTCATCCCAGCCATCATCCTGTGCGCATTCTACTTCGGTTATCAGAAGCACGAAGGGGAGGCGCTCGAGCAGATGTTGTACGCGTGGATCATTCCGAATTCGATCGGCGCCGCACTGTTTGCCGCAATCGCGGGGGCCACCCCCATCACGATACTGGTTGCTGCAATCGCTTCGCCCATCACTTCGCTCAACCCGACCGTTGGCGCAGGCATGGTCGCGGCGTTGGTGGAAGCCTGGCGCCGCAAGCCCACCGTCGAGGACTGCGAGGGCGTAGGCGACGCTGTTTTGTCGCTGCGTGGCATGTACGCCAACCCGTTCACTCGAGTGCTGTTGGTTGCAGTCGGCGCGACGCTCGGTTCGGCGTTGGGCGCGTACGTGGGCACGTATTACGTCGTGAAGTTACTCTGACTCGCGCACGGCGGTTTTACGCCGCGGCCCAAAAGCCCCGCGACTCGCAAATGCTCTTGCGCTAGCACGGGGCTATGCTCGAATACCGTGGTGTTCAAGTCAGCTGAGGGGTCAACTCGTCGAGGGTTTCCAGTGAGTCGCACACATCAGGCGCGCAACGCGCTCATCGGCGCGGCACTGCTCGGTTGCAGCAGTCTTCCCGACTACGCCGCGCCACGCGGGGGCGTGGTCGATCCAAGCTCGATGGACCGTAGCGACCTGATCACCTACCGCGCCCTCGAGCGTAGCGACTTCCGGGCCCCAAGCCCGCCCGCAGAAGCGGGAGAGCACGCCAAGAAGTTGGGCGCAATGACCTGCTCCTACATCGTGACGACTCCTGGAACCAAGGTTCAAGTCAAAGAGGTCCGTTCACCCGACGGCCACTCGACGTTCAGCGCGAAGCTGGCGGAGCTGAGCTTCGTCGCGTACATGGACCGCAAGTGTTCGTGGTGGAACGCTGAAGCCAAAGGCACGGAAGACTACACGCTGCAACACGAACAGATTCACTTCGCCTTGACTGAGATCGCAGCCCGAAAGCTGAACGATGAAGCACCCGCGATGATCGCCGAGTTCCAAGCCGAGGGCGACAGCGCCGAAGAAGTCAGCTCTCGAGCCCAAGCGGCGGTCCAAGAAATGATCGAAGACGCCAACAGCGATCTACTGGACCGCAACAGGGACTTCGACGAAGACACCTCTGCCAAACACGACGTGGCCGTCCAGCAACGCTGGGCCGACGAGGTCGCCGCAGAGTTGGGCCAGAGCTCACTGTAGCGGTGCTCGCGCCGCTAGCTCGCCGCCTCACCAGTCGACGGCGAGCTCACCACCATTCAAGCGTCGAGGCGCGGCGCGACACCCGGAACTTCCGCAGAGCTCCGAACCGACGTGGGCTGGGGCTCAGCGTCGTCGAGCGCCGCCTTCAACACCTCGGACATATCGCTGGCAAAGATGAACTCCATGTCAGCGGCGATCGACTCGGGCACCTCGTCGACGTCGCGACGGTTCTTCTCGGGCAAGATCACCCGAGAGATCCCAGCCCGATGCGCCGCCAACACTTTGGCTTTGATGCCACCGACTGGCAGCACCTTGCCGCGAAGCGTGCACTCACCAGTCATCGCCGTATCCGAACGCACTCTGCGCCCCGAGAGCAGTGATGCGAGAGCCGTGAAGATGGTGACGCCCGCAGAGGGACCATCTTTCGGCACCGCACCCGCGGGCACGTGGATGTGCAGGTCCGAATCATCGAGGCTCGATGGGTCGAGGTCGAGTTCGCGCGAGTTGCTGCGGACGTAACTCAGTGCGGCACGTGCCGACTCCTTCATGACGTCACCCAGCTTGCCAGTGATCTCGAGCTTGCCTTTGCCCGGCATTTGGGTCGTCTCGATGAACAGGATGTCGCCGCCAAACGGCGTCCACGCCAGCCCAGTGGCTACGCCTGCAATCGACGTGCGTTCAGCCACCTCACTGAAGAACCGCGGCTTGCCCAAGAACTCCCCGAGTTTTTCTGGATCGACCACCACAGACACGGGTTCGTCCGCGTTCGTCTTCGCTACTTGGAGTGCGGCTCGACGTGCCACCCGCATGATTTCGCGGTCCAGCTGACGTACGCCCGCTTCGCGCGTGTAGTCGCCGATGATGGCCGAAAGCGCAGCGTCAGTGAGTGCGAGTGAGCCTTCGGGCACGCCCGCATCCTTCAAACGCTTCGGGACCAAGTGACGTTTGGCAATCTCGACTTTCTCGCCTTCGGTGTAGCCAGCTACCTCGACGATCTCCAGTCTATCGCGAAGAGGTGCCGACAGGCTTTCCAAACCGTTGGCCGTCGCGATGAACATGACTTCAGACAAGTCGAATGAAGTCTCCAAGTAGTGATCGGTGAAGTTCTGGTTCTGTTCGGGATCGAGCACCTCGAGTAGCGCAGCTTCTGGTGAGCCTCCCCAGCCGCTACCCAACTTGTCGATTTCGTCGAGCAAGATGACCGGGTTCTTCACCTTCGCCTTGCGTAACGCGTGGAGGACGCGTCCGGGTAGCGCACCGACGTAGGTTCGGCGATGCCCACGGATCTCCGCTTCATCACGCACTCCACCCAGCGCGATTCTGACCAGAGGCCTGCCTGTAGCGTCCGCGATACTCTGCCCCAACGAGGTCTTGCCGACCCCGGGCGGCCCGACCAACGCCAGAATGGTGCCTCGTGGATTACCACTGAGCTTGCACACGGCCATGTGCTCCAAGATCCGTCGCTTGACGTCATCGAGTCCGAAGTGATCCGCGTCCAATTTGTCCGAGATGCCGTCGATGTCGTCGATGACCTCCGCACGCTGAGTCCACGGCAGATCTGCGAGCCACGTCAGGTAGGTTCGAATCACGTGACCTTCTGGGCCGTTCTTGGCGCTTGCCAGACGGTTGAACTCACGCGTCACGATCTGCCGCACCTCTTCGGGCAAGTCAGCTTGATCCAGCTTCTCGCGCAGGGCGTCGTCTTCGGAGCCGCCTTCTTCACCGAGTTGCTTGCGGATCGCACGGAGTTGCTCGCGCAAGATGGCTTCGCGTTGCTGTTGCCCGAACTGACTGCGGACGTCTTTCGCGATCTCGTCGCGCAGCTTGGCGGTCGTGGAAACGGTCGCCAACAGTTCGATCACCTTGCGCAGGCGCGTCCCCGAATCGGCGAGACCGAGCACTTCCACGGCTTCGGACAGGTTCAAGTCGAGCCCCGCCGCGACCAGATCCGCAAATAGTCCTGGATCTTCTTCTGCGGGGGGCAAACTTCCGAGCGCGCCCCCGCCTTTTTGCAGCTCCTTGATCTTGTCCGAGAGAGCTCGTGCGAGCAGCTTGGACGCCAGCGGATCGTGATCGGTGTCCTCCAGCCAGCGGCCCTTCACTCTGACGCAGCTCGCTGAATCGTCGAGCTGCTCCACACGAAAACGGCCGAGCCCTTCCAGTCCCAAGCGGTAAGTGCTCTCGCTGGAACGCGACATTTGAACCACACGAGCGTAGGTACCGAATTCGTGCAGATCCGACAGGCCGGGTTCCATCACGTTGGGCGAGCGTTGGGCCACCACGGCGACAACGTCGCCTACATGCACCGAATGAACGAGCGCAACCGAACGAGGGCGCCCAACGGAAAACACTTCCGTGCGTCCAGGAAAGAGAATGCCCGATCGAAGAGCGAGCAGCGGAACCGCCGACGTCGGAACTGGAGCGCCCCCTCGCAAGGTGGCAGCGCTACCCGAACCCGTGTTGTCGACGCTGGAGTTTTCTTCTTCTGATTTCTTCATGAGTTCACCACGACAAAACGTCCCGCCCAAGCGTGCGCGGCACGCAGGAGCAATGAGGGACAACGGGCGTGACCGCGCAAGGAGCGCGCTCACGACGGAGTCGTCGCAAGCTAAGTCCACCCCGAAAGCTGTCAACCAGACGCGCCAAATTCGCCACGCCTGGGCGCAAACGCGGCGATATCCCTGGCAACCCGAAAGCGTCGTCAACTCACACGCGACCAAAGCACGCTGCCAGCGAGATTGTTCCCGAGCAGAGCTTGACAGCGTTTTGGAATCAGCGACCTTTGACGTGTCGTGTCTGCCGCCCCATATGGACAAGTCGCGCCAGGAATCGCTCGCGGTCCCTGGTATCACACGCTCGGCGATGGGCGAGTGCAGTGCGACTTGTGCCCGAGACACTGTCGACTCAAAGACGAACAGCGGGGTTTCTGCTACGTGCGCCGAGCTCACGCGGGTGCCGTGATTCTCGACAGCTATGGCAGGGCCTCGGGCTTTTGCGTCGACCCCATCGAGAAGAAGCCGCTGAACCACTTTTACCCAGGCTCGAGTGTGCTGTCGTTCGGCACTGCTGGTTGCAACCTCGGCTGTCGTTTCTGCCAGAACTGGGACATCTCGAAAGCGCGCCGCGACGACCGCTTGCAGGAAAGTGCAGCGCCCGTAGACATCGTCTCCGCAGCGAAGGAAGCGGGCTGCAAGAGCGTGGCGTTTACCTATAACGATCCTGTCGTGTTCGCCGAGTTTGCCATCGATTGCGCGGCCGCTGCGCGCGAAGCGGGGCTGAAGAGCGTAGCGGTGACGGCAGGCTACATCACACCACTTGCGCGCGCGGACTTCTATCGCCACCTCGACGCCGTCAACGTCGACCTGAAAGGCTTCAGTGAAGAGTTCTACCGCAAGCAGTGTTACGCAGAGCTAGGACCCGTGCTGGAGACATTGCAATGGGTTCACGAAGAAACGAACGTTTGGCTGGAAGTGACTACCCTACTGATCCCTGGCTTGAACGACTCGACCCGAGAACTCGAAGCGATGAGCGACTGGTTCGTCAGCCACCTGGGCGTAGATGTCCCGTGGCACTTCACGGCGTTTCACCCCGACTTTCGCATGCGGGACCGCGAGCGAACCCCACTGGCGACGTTGCGCCGAGCAAGAACCACCGCAATACAAGCGGGCGTTCGCCACGTGTACACGGGCAACGCCATCGACCCCGAAGGGCAAAGCACGTTCTGCGCGAACTGCGATCGACCGTTGATCGAACGAGATGGCTACCGAATCGGAGCTTGGCACCTGGACGCGAACGGCAAGTGCTCGCACTGTGGCCATCAGCTGTGTGGGCACTTCGAGCCGTCACCAGGCACCTGGGGGGCGCGGCGTTCACTGCTTCAGATCGCGAGGCGACCGTGATCGACACCGCAGTCTTGATGTGCCACGCGCCCATCGTCATCCCAGCTATCGGAGGGGCGCGGGCGGCGCAATGTGAACGAACGACGTGGGCCATGCGGCGCGCAGCTCGGTGCCTCGTCGAAGCGTCCCCCGACGTGCTCGTCGTGATCAGCCCTCACGCGCCTCGAAACGGCGAGCGGTGGGGCGTAGATTGGTCGCCCATCATCGAGGGAAACTTTGCGGACTTCGGCGTAGCGTCTCTGGGGTTACGTATTCCTGGCGCCCCTGCTGCGGCGGGTGCCGTGGTCGAAAGTGCGCAACGAATAGGCCTCCCTACATCACCGTTGCTCTCCTCACCGCTCGATCACGGAGCCTCAGTACCTCTGTACTTCCTGGTCGAAGCAGGCTGGCGCGGCCCCACACTGCGCATCGCGTTGCCCATGCCCAGCGCGAGCAGCGAAGCTGAGTTTGGGGAATGCCTCGCGAGCGCTGCGAACGCGCTCGGTCAGCGTTGGGCCATCCTCGCGTCTGGAGACATGAGTCATCGCCTCATCCCCGATGCTCCCGCGGGTTTTCACCCTGATGCGGGTAAGTTCGATGCAGCGTTCGTTCAAGCTCTGAAGGACCGTGACTACGCGCACGCGTGCGCTCCTGATCCTGTACTCAGGGAGCTCGCCGCAGAAGACGTCATCTCTTCGGTTCGAGTCGCGTGCGCCGCGACCAATAACGACAGCTTCGGAGCTGAGTTCCTGAGTTACGAAGGGCCGTTTGGCGTCGGGTACGCGGAAGCAGTGCTCACGGATCGCAGCCGACCGCCGGTCGCGCTTCTGGAGGTAGCACGTGACTCCATTCGCGAGGCCGTATCAAGTGAACCCAGCCGTGTAGCTCCGAACGCCCCAACACTTCCCGAGCCGTGGGGAGATGCGCGCGCTGTGTTCGTCACGTTGCGGCGGCCAAACGGCGAACTGCGAGGCTGCATCGGGCAGCTCGCGCCAACCCACGATGACCTGATCAGCGAGGTTCGTCATTGCGCAAAGGGTGCGGCAACCTCCGATCCTCGCTTTCCCGCAGTCAGCCCCGAAGAGATGGACGGCCTGCACATCGAGGTGAGCGTGCTCGACCAACCACGACGTGTTGCTTCTCGAGGGGAACTCGACCCCCATCGATACGGCGTGGTCGTCCGATCCGGCCAGCGGCGTGGTGTCTTGCTGCCGAATGTCGAAGGCGTAGAGACCGTCGAGCAGCAACTGCGTATTGCCTGTGACAAGGCGGGTATCGGCCCGCAAGATGAGTTCGAAGTCGAGCGATTCTTGGTGCGCAAGGTGGCGCAGTGACGCAACGTTCATCTGCTGCGCTGTTCGGCGCACGGCAGAACTCGCTAGGCGCCGGACTGGTCGAGCACTAGGAGCGCGCGCTGAAACTTGGGCTCGGCGTCGACTCAGTCGAGCGCTTCACCAAGAACGCATCGGGGCGGGCGCGTCTGTGGGCCTTGACCGAGCGACATAGGAGCCCGTTCCTTCGTCATGCGCCGAGTCCGACGGGTTACCGACAAACGTCGTCTTCTCACTGCTCGGCGCCATGGCACGAAAAACACGTGAACTCGTCTTTCTCCATCTGCAACAGGGACTGCATCTGGGGAACGATTTCGTCGACCATGAAACGAGTCGTTTCGGCGTCCCACTCTCGAGCGGCGGGAATGGGATCGGGCTGCTGCAGTTCCATCAACGCGTTCGGCATTCGGAATTCCACCGCCTCCATGTCGTCGCCGTGACAGGTCTTGCAACCGAAGTCTTTGAACCCGGCGGGGTCGAACTCTTGAAACGCCGCCCTCATCTTCGGCATCACGGTCACCCCCATGAACTCCAAGCGCTGGTCGCGGTCCATGTCCTTCCACGCGAGTTCAGAGGTGTCGGCGGGTGATGACTCGAGTCCTGCAGCACCCGAGGCGGGCTCGTCGGCGGGAGGAGTCGCGCCACCACATGCCGATGAGGCTACGGCCAACGCCAACCCGGCGACGAAAGGAGACTTCGAGAGTGCGAAACGAAACATGATCACTCCTGCTGCTACCACCTGATGGGCGCCCCGACACGTGAGCAGCCCGGCTGATTACGCCAGCGGCTCTGAGTAGGTTTCAAGGTCACCGCACGCCTGCCGGCCGCGGGCCCAATCTTGCTGCTGATTCGAGCGGCCGGGATTTTCATCACTCACCTTGCTCGGACGTCCACGACTCCCCATGGTCCGTGCATGCGACTGGGTCTCGTATTGCTTGGGGTCAGCCCACTTTTGGGATTGGGCTGCGAACGAGCAGCGCCCGATCCAGCCGAGTGCCATGAGCTGTCGCTCATTTCGCATGGGCTCATTCCCCCGGGAGCCGTCGAGCCGCCGCAATCGCCTCCACTGCAGATCTCTCCGCGAGTTGCAGAGTCCGTCAGAAACGTCACCCTGCGCTGCATCACGGAACCGTTCGACGAGGGGTTCGTGCGTTGCATCAACGAAGGCGGATCGCCTGCGTCGTGCGCACAGTACTCGCGACAACTCCGCTCCAGCGCAGAATACGCCCCGAACACGACGTACTGACGAAGCCAGGTGAAGAATCACTTCATTCCGAAACTGAACTCGCCGTTCTCGAAGCCGATGCGCACGGTCTGGCCTTCAGTTGCGCCACCGCGCAGTAGCTCTTCTGCGAGTGGATCTTGCAAGTACCTGACGATCACGCGCTGAAGTGGCCGCGCCCCGAGGGCAGGCTCGTAACCGAGTTCGACCAACTGCTTCTTAGCGGCGGCGTCTACGGAGAGCGTGAGTCCGCGCCGCGCGAGCAACTTGCCGACGGAGCGCAGGTGAATGTCCGCGATGTCGAGCAAGTTGTCCTTGGAAAGCGGACGGAACACGACGATGTCGCCGATGCGATTGAGAAACTCGGGACGGAAGAACTCGTCCAAGCGATCGAGCAAGATGTCGCGCAACGCGTCCCGCCCCTCTTCGCTCTCGAACACGTTCGCGTCCGCGTCGATGATGCGCTCGGATCCGATGTTGCTCGTCATGATCACGACGGTGTTCGTGAAATCCGCCAAACGACCTCGCCCGTCCGTGAGGCGCCCGTCGTCGAGCACCTGCAAGAGCAGGTTGAACACATCTTGATGCGCCTTTTCGACTTCGTCGAACAACAGCACGGAATAGGGGCGTTTGCGCACGGCTTCGGTGAGAAACCCTCCCTGTTCACTATCGGCGTAACCTGGCGGCGCGCCAAGTAGCCTTTGCGCCATGTGCCGTTCCATGAACTCACTCATGTCCAAGCGGGTCAACGCCTGCTCATCATCGAACAGAAACTCCGCAACGGCCTTTGCCAGCTCGGTCTTGCCCACACCACTGCTGCCGAGAAAAAGAAACGACCCGATCGGGCGCTTTGGATCACGCAGCCCAACCCGACCACGCCGTACGGCCATCGAAATCGAACGAACCGCGTCGGGCTGTCCAATCACTCGCTGGCCGAGCCGCTCCTCCATCTTGAGCAATTTCTCGGCTTCGGCCTCGAGCATCTTGGAGACGGGGATCTGCGTCCACTCGGCGAGAGTTTCTGCGACGTGAGATTCGTCCACCACGGCGGGTTGAGTGTCGACTCCAGATCCTTGAGCCTTGGCTTCTGCGGCTTCCAACTTCTGACGCAACCCAGGCAGCGTCTCGTGCTCGAGTGCTCCGAGCCGAGCGAAGTCCCTTTGCGCCTTCGCTTGCTCACACTGCTGCTCGGCCTCGGCCAACTCTTTGCTCAACGAGCGAACCGCCTCTACGGCCTCGCGGCGTGCTTCGATGGCGCTGGCGGCAGCCTGAACTAGGGGCTCCAGCTCTGCAATGCGAGCAGCCAGCTGCTCTCGCTTCTCGACGCTTCGTTCATCTTCCGCACTGATGAGCGAAGCGTGTTGTGCTTGGACCGATGCCAGCTCGGTTCTCGCGGCATCGAGCTCGGGCGTGATGCCGTCCGTTTGCACACGTCGAGCCGCCGAGGTTTCGTCGAGCAGATCGAGCGCACTCTCGGGCAGAAAGCGATCGGGCACGTAACGTTTGGCCAGCTGTACGCAGCTGACCACGGCAGACTCGCTGATGGCGACGCGGTGATGTTTTTCGTAGCGGCCCGCCATGCCGCGCACGATCTCGGTTGCCTGATCCAAGGTGGGCTCGTCGACGCTGATCGTCGTGAACACGCCCGCCAGCGCGGAATCTTGGCTTTCGATCTTGTTGTGGCCCTCGGCGTCGGTCGTCCCGATCAGGCGCAACTGCCGTCGGTCGAGCGCCGACGAAAACAGATCGCCCAACGACGGGGACATCGGCCCGCTTCCGAGCACTCGCGTGATCGAGGGCACGACCAGTACCGTGGGCGCGTCCGCCGTGCGCGCCCCGTCGAGCAACTTGCGCATGCGTAGCTCGATCTCGCTCTTGAGGCGAACCCCCGATGACAACGCTCCGACGTCGAGCTGCAGGAGTCGCACGTTCGCCAAACTAGTTGGGACGTCACCCTGCGCGATCTTGGCCGCCAAGCCGCGAACGATCGCCGATCGCCCGACGCCCTGTTCACCCACGAGCAGCGGGTGAGACTTGTCGCGACGTTCGAGAATCGTCAGCAGGCGTCGAATCTCGTAACCTCGACCGATCACGGGATCGAGTCGGCCCTCGCGACTGGCCTCCACCAAGTCGAACACCCAGTCCGTCATCGACCCCACGGGACGGCCGGGCGCGGGTGAGCCAGCCGCTCGCAGTGCGTGCATGTGCGGCCTCAGAGAGCCCGGCCCGATACCGATCTCTCCCAGGACTTGTGCCGCGGGCCCACGAATCTCTTGCACCAGCGCGTTGAGCAGTTGTTCCACGCCCACGGTTGCCCCGGTTTTCTGTGCGTCCCGCTCGGCGCGTCGCATCAACGCCAAGCAAGACGCCGACAAGAAGGCTACCTCCCCCGAGCGAGGGCACTGGGAGAGAGCGCCCTGAGCCAACGACAGTGTTCGCGCGCTGTCGACTCCCGCCTTCTCGAACACCGCCGCGATGCCGGGGTCGCGTTCGAGGCCGCGCACCAAGAGGTGCAGCGGATCCACCTCGGCATGC
The DNA here is from genome assembly GCA_965651905.1 of uncultured bacterium. Lineage (GTDB taxonomy): Bacteria > Myxococcota_A > Polyangia > Polyangiales > Polyangiaceae > SZUA-265. Next base: position 69,413 of record CBFGUG010000005.1, read on the forward strand.
TTGTGTTCATCTGCAAGACGTTGCGCCGCCGCTATCCACGAACGCGCATCCGCCGAATACTGCTCCAAGCTCAGCGTCCCACTCACTTCCGCCATGGGCCTCAGGCTAGTTCGAGCCAATGCAACCCACAATGCGTTTCGAGACCACGTGGGCGCGTGAAGAAACGTCACCGCCCCCTTCACCTCGCCCGCGGTGTCCATGACAGGGTGGGATTCGGTGAGTCCGTGTCGCGGGCGCAGCCAAATGCGCGAAACGGACCCCGAAGGATCCGTCTCGCGTTTCTATCTCGACGTCGGAGCGCTCAAGGTGTCGCGGGCGTCGGTGCCACAGGCTTCGGCGTTGCAGCCTTCGGCGTTGCAGCCTTCGGCGCTTCAGCCTTTGGTTCAGCCGCCTTCGCGGGAGCTTCAGCCTGCTGAGCCTCAGCCTTCGGAGAGTCAGCGGCAGCCGACTCGGCTTGCGCGCCCTCGCCCGTGTCTCCCTCGATCTCGGCCTCGATCTTGCTCAGCTCTTCCTCCAGGTTTTCTTCGGTGATGCTCGTTTCAGCCTCGTCCTCGAAGTCTTCCTTCGTCTTGAGCTCTTCCGAGAGCGCCGTCAGGACAGCCTGCTTTTCCTTTTCAGCCTTGGCCTTGGCTTCCTTCTTGGCCTTCTCGGCATCCTCTGCAGAAACCGTAGGCTTCTCTTCGGGCTCAGCGTCCTTCTTCTTGGACTTGGCGCACGCGCCCGTGAGCACGAAAGCCAAACCCAGCACTGCTAGTTTGCGCATCATTTCTCTGCCTCCTCAGCCTTTGCTGCACCCTTGGGGGGCTTGGGGGGTTTTGCGGGTGGGCCGCCAGACGTCTTGGGGCGCTTGCCAGCGAGCTGATCCTTGCCGCGCGTCAGGCGCGACATCTTTCGGCTGTGGCGAGCGTTCTCTTTTGCCATCAAGCGATTGATGCGCTGGAGCATCTCTTGTTTCTGTTCTTTGGCCTTGTCGTCCGCCGCTTCACGAGCGGTCACGATCGACTTCATGCGCGAGAGGTGTGCCGAACGGCGCGCATGCAATTCCACTTCCTGTTTGACGGCGCCTTCACCCAGCTTCTCGCCATACCGACGGTGCAGTAGCTTGATCCGCGCCATCTTGCGCGCCTTGCGAATCTTGTCGCGGTTGGCCTTCGACTTGGGGCTTCGATCGGGCCCTGCTTTGACCCGTTCGATCTGTTTTTCGACCCGCTCCGCTTCTTCGGTCTTGCCCTCTTTGCGAAGCTGAGCCGCACGCTCCTCCAATTTTGCCACGCGCTCCTCGCGCTTGGCGGCCACCTTCTCCTTCAGCTTGTCGGGGTCGCCGCCGCGGGGACCGGGACCCCCGGCTTTCGGAGCGCCCCTCTGCAGGCCGGGCCGTTCGGCGCCACCTGGGCCCTTGCCCGGTCCCCCAGGCTGTCCCGCCTGGATCGGACGCGGCTTTGCGGGTTTCGCACCCGGGGCTTTTGCGCCGGGCGCTGCGGGCGCCGCCGGCGCCTCACCCTGCGCGTTGGCATCAAACGCCAGCAGTCCGGATAGCGCGATGATCGTAGCGATTCTCCGTCTCATGAAGTTCCTCACTCACTCGGTGTTCCGTCAGCGACAATCGAACTGACGCGAATTCGAATCTATGTGTAGGGGAAACAAATTGGAAGTAAGCACGACAAAACGCCGGGAGACTCGTCAGTTACGGCTACAAAAGCATCACGACCCTGCGAGCGGGGAGCTAAACGCGCGGATTCAACTGGCTCGTCAGCGTCCCGTCACGGGGAGCAAGGGCACGAAACGGACACTGAAGAGTTCCTCGCGGTGGAACGCCGACGGCGCCCCGCCAACTGCCACGCGCGTCCAGCGTTCGAGTTGCTGCACGCCGTCCTGCGGCCCAACGGGAAGGGCCATGCAGCCGCCGACCGCAAGTTGTTCCAGCAAGGCCGCGGGAACCTCTTCGGGGGCGGCGGTCACAATGATTCGGTCGAAGGGCGCCCTCTCGGGCCAGCCCCCGGTCCCATCGGCTTCCAACAGCTCCAGACGCTCCCCCAGGTAGCCCGCGTGGAGCAGGTTGTCGCGCCCCATGGCGGCCACCTGGGGAACACTCTCGACACTGAAGACTGTGGCGCCCATCTCCAACAACACGGCCGTCTGGTAACCACTGCCCGTCCCCACCTCGAGACAGCGTTGCCCTGGAGACAACCGAAGCGCCTCAGTCATCGCGGCAACGACGAAGGGTTGGCTGATCGTCTGGCCTTCGACGAGAGGCAGCGCACTGTCTGCGTGCGCGTGCGAACGCAGCGCGGGTGGCACGAACGCATGCCGCGGAACGGCCGTCATGGCGGCGATGACTCTTGGATCGCGGACGCCACGAGAAACGATCGTGGCTTCGATCATCTCGCGTCGTGCTGCGCCCACTTCAGTCGAATCGTCATCCATGTCGTTGGTGCTCGGCCGATCGCTGCCCAAACTCACCCGCATTGTAGTCCAGTGTAGACACATCCCGCGAACCGCGGCGGCAAGTCAGCCCATCGCCCGATGGTTTGGCACAGAAGCCGTGCCTAAATGCCCGTCGTACTTATCAGCCGTTCGCCAATCGCGCTCGTTCATCTAGGCTGGCGGGGTGACGCTGGTCGAATTTCCCGCAACGTGGCTCGTTGGCGCGGCAATCGTATTGGGACTGTTGTTCGGCAGTTTTTTGAACGTCGTAATCCATCGCCTGCCGCGCGGGCAGAACATCGCGTTCCCGCCGTCGACCTGCCCTGCTTGCGGCGGTCGGATCGCTCCGTACGACAACATCCCAGTTTTCAGTTGGCTGATTTTGAGAGGCAAAGCGCGCTGCTGTGGCGCGCCGATCGCCGTCCGCTACCCGCTAGTGGAGCTGCTGGGGGGTGCCGTGGGGTGGGGCGTGATGCAAGGCTTGATTTTGCAACTCGAGCCCGACACGCCGCTGCTTTCGGCGATGTTGTTGTTCCTGGCTTTTTTCGCGCTTTCCCTCGGTTTGCTGGCAGCGCTGTTCATCGATCTGGAGCATATGCTCTTGCCAGACGAGATCACTTTCGGCGGCACGTTGCTGGGTCTGCTCGTGCTTCCACTTCGCGACGACCTCTCGTACGTCGACGCCGCGATCGGCGGAGTAGTTGGCTTTCTGATCGTGTGGTTGCCCTTCGATGTGATCTATCGACAGCTCCGTGGCCACCCTGGCATGGGGTTGGGCGATGCCAAGTTGTTGATGCTCGCAGGAGTGTGGCTGGGCTGGCCGGGAGTCGTGTTTTCGCTGTTGGCGGGCGCAGTACAAGGCACGATCACAGCCATCGGCGTATTCGTGGCCAGAGGAAAAATAGACGAACCTGCGGCGGTCAAAGCCGAACGCGACGAGCTACAGCAGCAACTAGCAGAGTTGAGTGAAGGGGAACGTGAAGAGCTCCTAGCCGAGATCGGCGATGACGTCATGATGTCGGAACCCAAAGCTGGGCTGGGCCAAGCGCGACTGCCGTTCGGACCATTTCTGATCCTTGCGATGTTCGAGTTCATGTTTTTTGGCGAATGGATACGCAGCACGTTCATCGACGTTTTCTGGCAGTACTGAGCGTGGCCCAGGCGTTCGCTGTGGTCGCGGCGACTGGCTGCAGCACTGGGCTGTCGGAAATCCCGCGCGGACAACACCCGCTCAGTGGTGGCGCCGAGCCCATCGCGGTGGATTCCGCCCCACCGCCCGCGCGTATAGACACGGTGGGGCCGGCCCCGGACGCCAGCTGTGCGTGGGCCGACGGGCGTTGGCGTTGGGAAAACAACCGCTGGGCCTGGCACCCAGGCGCGTGGGTGCGTGTTCCTGAAGGATGTTATTACGCGGACTCGCTCATCGTCTGGGTGCCGACAGTCGACGCCAAGGGCGTGCTCTTCTACACGCACGGCCAGTGGTACACCTCGACCGGGGAGCGCTGCGCTGAGCCTTCTCCCTGCGCTACCAACTAGCAGAGCTCCCGCCGCTGCCCCAGGACGAGAGGTGGGGCAGTTGCGTAAAAACACGCGCTGGGGCGGCGCGATGGTTCCCAAGAACCTCAGCTTGATCTACTGGCGGTCAGAAACCGATGACCTCCAAGATTTACCGAGAATACGACATCCGCGGCAAAGCGGAGACAGACCTCACGAGCGACTGCGTTCAGAACATTGGTCGCGGGCTCGCCCGGATGATGCCCACTGGGGCAGATCGAAGCCGCCCGAGATTGATCGTTGGTCGCGACTGTCGCCTGTCTGGACCGCGGATCTTTCAGGCGTTGACCGACGGTCTGCGTCGTGCGGGCGCTGACGTCATCGACATCGGCGTCGGTCCGACGCCGCAAATGTATTTCGCCGTGCACGAGCTCGACGCCGACGGCGGCGTCATGATCACGGGAAGCCACAACCCGAAAGACGAAAATGGCCTGAAGATCATGATCGGGAAGGCCAGCTTCTATGGTGACCAGATCCAGGAGCTCGCCCGAACTATCGAGCGCGGGGAGTTACCTGACGCCGACACCCCCGGCACGTTGACCGCCCACGACGTCTCGGCTCGATACCTCGAAACGGTCACGAGCGGAATTCGCATCGACAACCCGAACGTCGTCCTCGTGGTCGACGGCGGAAACGGCGCAGCGGGGCCGCTCGGCTGCGAAGCCCTCCGTCAAGTTGGGCTCGACCCCGTCGAGCTCTACTGCGACATGGACGGCAACTTCCCCAATCACCACCCCGATCCCGCGGATCCACACTCGCTGGAGGTTCTGATCGCTACCGTGAAAGAGCGAGGGGCCGTGGCGGGCCTCGCGTGGGACGGCGACGGAGACCGCCTGGGTGTGATCGATCGTGACGGCGAAATCGTGTGGGGTGATCGTCTACTGGCGCTGTTCGCCCGCTACGCCCTGCGCGACAACCCGGGCGGGAAGGTAATCGGCGACGTCAAATGCTCTCAAACCCTGTTCGACGACATCGAGAAACACGGAGGTGTTCCCATCATGTCGAAAACGGGGCACTCGCTGATCAAAGCACTGATGAAGAAAGAGAGTGCGATGATGGCGGGCGAGATGAGCGGGCACTTCTTCTTCGCTGATCGCTACTTGGGTTACGACGATGCCATCTATACGGCGCTACGCATCGTCGAGATCCTGGCGCGTGAGGGAAAATCAATCGCCGAACTATTGGCGGACATGCCCAAGCTTCACTACACGCCAGAGCTGAACATGGAGTGCACGGACGAGACCAAGGTCGCGGTCGTAGAGCGCGTGCGAGTCCATTTCTCGAAGCAGAACGTCACTCTGACCACCATCGACGGTGTGCGCTTCACCCACGCGGACGGCAGCTGGGGTCTGGTACGCGCCTCGAATACGGGCCCGCGTTTGGTGCTGCGCTTCGAAGCTCATAGTCCGGAACAGGTTCAGCGCCTGCAGAGCGAGACGTTGGAGCTAGTGCAGAACATTCGCGACGAACTCGGCGGCGCGCCGAACACACGATGAACGGCGACCAGGCACCAAGCCATTACGTCGTCGTCGCCATTGCTGTATCACTACAGGCGGCAGTGCTCCATGAGTGAGTGGACGATCGCGAAGGTCTTGAGCTGGGCAGCGCAGGACTTCAAAACGAAAGACTTCGACTCGCCGCGCCTCGACGCGGAGCTGTTGCTCACCGCCGTGCTCGGCTGTGATCGCGTGCGGCTGATCTTGGACAGCCCCAGGCCACTGACTACTGACGAGCTCGAACGTTACCGCTCACTGATTCAACGACGTCGTAAGGGCGAACCGATCGCCTACATTTTGGGCGAGCGTGAGTTTTTTGGACTCTCGTTCAAGGTCGACTCGAGGGTACTCGTGCCACGCCCCGATACGGAGGTGCTGGTCGAAACAGCACTGCGCCGCACGCAACACATCAGTCGATTCGGGCGCGCACTGGATTTATGCACGGGCTCTGGGTGCGTGGCAGTAACCCTCGCCAGTCAGCGTTCCACGTGGCACGTGTGGGCTAGCGACGTGTCCGACGACGCGCTCGAGGTCGCGCGAGGTAACGCGCTCCGACTCGGAACCCCCCAAGTCAGTTTCCGTCGCGGAGACCTGTTCGAAGCAGCTCCAGTTGGAGAGCGCTTCGACCTGATCACGGCGAACCCGCCGTACATCGCTCACGAGGAACTTCAGACTTTGCAGCGGGACGTCCGCGACTTCGAACCCCACCTGGCGCTCGATGGGGGAACAGACGGCTTGCGTTTACTGCGACGCATCGCCCACGGGGCCACCGAACGCTTGCAATCAGGCGGCGTTCTGGCGCTCGAGATCGGACCCGAACAAGGCAATTCGGTCAGCCAGATGCTGACGAACGCGAGCCTCGTCGATGTGGAAGTGAGCCAAGACTACGCGGGACGCGATCGGGTAGTCAGCGGGAAGCGCCGCTAGGAGCGAAATCAGAAGACGCTGGGCTCTTCCGTCTCGTCTTTGTCCGTGCCCTCTTCGCCGCAAAGGACGCTGGGCTCTTCCGTCTCGTCTTTGTCCGTGCCCTCTTCGCCGCAAAGGACGCTGGGCTCTTCCGTCTCGTCTTTGTCCGTGCCCTCTTCGCCACAAAGGACGCTGGGCTCTTCCGTCTCGTCTTTGTCCGTGCCCTCTTCGCCGCAGGCGAAAGCGCTCGAACCGAATGCCAATGTACCCATGGCGACAAGGCTGACCAATGCAGTGCGGAACATCATGGATGGAGTCTTGAGCCTGGCCTGGTGAAACGTCAAGCGACTGCGCAGTGACGGGTCGCACTGCCGCTCCGCCGCCTTCGCAAGTGTGATGAAACTTCAAGGATTTCAGCGTCAAAGCATCCGAGGGGAAGGTTCCGAGGGGAGCTGAATCCTCGCATGGGGCTTGGTCACGAGATTGCCGCCTGGTTTCTGACCGCTCGGGCCGCAGAAAACTGGGCCCGCCCGAAATGGCCATGCCACGAATCCCGGCATGCTTCGGACAGCCCTGCGAGCCAAAGGCGTGTTCCGACGCGCGGCGTTGATATCGTTGTGCGCGGCCGCGTGCAAACCATCCGACGACAGCGTGCCTCTCAGTCGCAACGAGCCCCAGGAAGTCCCGCAAGTGCCAGTCCCCGCAGCGGACGGACCGCGACTCGGAGCGATCGCGCACACCACGCCAGTGCGCGAAAGCCCTCGACGCGACGCCACGATCATCGGCTACCTGCACGCTGGGAGCACCGTGGCCCGCGCGAACGAAGCTTACTCGAAGAGCGAATGTGAAGGTGGGTGGTTCCCGATTCGCCCGCGTGGTTTCGTGTGCATCGACGAGGGCGCAACCCTCGATCTCAAGCACCCAACGCTTACGGCAATGGCTATTCAACCCAACCTGAACGCCGACATGCCCTATGCGTACGCGCGCACCAAGGTCGACGCAACAGTCTTCGAGGTTGATCCAGAAGGTGAACGACAGGTCAAGTCGAACGGGTCGCTCACGAGCCAAAGCGGCGCAGCCATCGTCGGCTCCTGGCAAGCCAGCGACGAAAACGGAAAAAGCTTGGAGCTGGCGATGTTGACCAATGGACGCTTCGTGGACGTCGCGGCGCTCGACCGCGCCGAGTACGGCACGTTCAAAGGCGTGGAAATCAACGACCAAATCCAGCTGCCCGTCGGCTTCATCGTCAAGCGAGGCATTTCCGCATGGGACGTCACGGGGCCCACGCTCAAACGAAAACGTCGGCTCGAGGTTCACGACGTGGTACCGCTGACGGGAAGGTACCGAACGAGCCACGACGAGAAGTTTTGGGAGACCACCGAAGGCGACTGGGTACGGCATCGCGACATGACGACTGCGCGCCAGCGAACCAAGGTTCCCGAGTTCGTCCACGACACACGACGTTGGGTCGACGTTTCGGTCGTCGCGGGCACGGCGGTAGCGTACGAAGGCCAAGAGCCCGTGTTTGCGACGCTAGTCAGCGTCGGCGCCGATCGACTCGGTGACGAGGGGCAGGGCGCAAGCGTCGGGCTGAATCGGGTAACCCAACGCGGTGAGTTCGCCGTAGTCAGCAAGCACATCACCGCACTCAACGCCAAACCCGACGGATTCGCCAACCGCGTGGACATGCATGATGTGCCCTGGGTGCTCGAGCTCGCTTCAGGCCAACTGCTGCATGGTGCCTATTGGCATCAGCGTTTTGGTGTCGAACACGGCCCGGGCAACATCCAGCTCTCGCCTGCGGACGCGCGCTGGCTGTGGAATTGGGCAGAACCCGCAGTGCCCGAACATTGGCATGCGGTTCTGAGCCTGCCCGAGAACGACTCTGCGACGATAATCAACGTACGCAAGTAGACGCCCGTACGCTGTCGTGGGCACAGACCGTCGGACGTGCTGCGAACTCGACTGACGCTCGGCATCCGTGGTCCGGAGTCCGAGCGTCAGTTCGCCGTAGCGCTGCGCTACTCTAGCAGCCCGCCGAGAGGTGGCGAGCTGCCGAGCGTGTCAGCCGCCGTCCATTCCGCCAGCGTCGGCCCCAGCTTCGTCGGTCGTGCCAGAATCGATGACGGGACCTGCTTCAGCAGGCTCATTGCTGCCCGCCTCGGGCCCCGCCTCGGGCTCCTGTGACCCTGAATCTTCGACTCCACCATCTGTGGCCACCACGGTACAAGCCGCCCCGTTGCAACCAGCGGGACAGTCTTGAATCAGAGCGCCAAGCGCGCCGCACGAGTCCGTGCTGTACAGATCGCCATCACTACAGATGCTGCCAGCGTTGGGAACACACTCGTCCTCCGTGCATTCACCTGCCGAGCAACCAAACTCGCACGTCGTGAGCGCAGTTGCTTCGGGAATCGCCGGGTCATCGCAACCACCGATCGTGCGGTGAACGTTGCCGCCCACACACTGCAGCCCAATTGGACGAGGTGAACAGGGCAGGCACCCCATGTCGTTACAACCATTAGGACAATCTTCGACTACTTCTGCGAGCACGTTGCCGCAGCTGTCCACCGCGCGAAGGTCGCCAAGGCAAGTGATGCCCCCCGTGGCCATGCACGACTCGGTATCGTCGATGCAGGTGGCGTCGGTTTGCTGATCACCCGAGACGGAGGAGCACGTACCCTCACAGTCTGTGACCATCGCACCGACCACCCCGCAGGAATCGATCGAATGAATGTTGCCTTCGTAACAAATCGCATCACCGAGTTGTTCACAACCGACGCACGAGCCCTCCATGCAACCGTCCTCACAGACGTCTGCTACGTTGGTTCGGTTGTCGCACGAGTCGACCTCCCACAGCAGGTCGTCCTCACACTCCAGAGCAGCTCTGGGGCTGCAGTCTTCAGCGATACACGCACCATTGCTGCAACCGTTGGCACACTCCTGTAGTCGCGCCCCGACGACGCCACAGCTATCCAACTGGTGGACATCCCCCCCATCACAGATCACGCCGCTGGTGGGCACACAGTCCTCACACCGACCCTGGTAGCACTCGCTCTCGCAGGTCTCCACTACCTCAGTCGTGTCGTCACACGGATCGAAGACGACGACGTTTGCGCCGTCGCAGGAGGTCGATGGTTGTAATGTACAGTCCTGCGTAGAGTCGTCGTCGCTCCCGCTGTCATCGTCCGTATCATCATCGGTGCCCGGCTCGGAATCATCGGGCGCATCGTCCTCTTCTGCTTCGTCGGAACCCACGTCGTCGTCGGCCCCCTCATCAGCTGGGCCGGACACGGCTGCGTCCGTTCCACTGTCGGAACTACTTCCTCCAGAACTGCCGTCGTCGCACCCTAACAACGCGAGCACGAGAATGACCGACAGCGCACGCGACCTGCCATGAGTAGTGCCGAAGGTTACTCGGTTGATGGACTCGCCAGTAGTGTTTTCAAGCAAAGATTCGGTCTTCATGTTTCCTCTGAACTGGGATACGCCCAACGTTTCCGGGCGGAGTTGACGCGAACGTGACACTCATGCGTCACCGCGGGAGCGGAGCATGATCCGACGTGGCCCGTCAACGACCTGCTCATCAACGCTCGTTCACCGCAGGAAATACACGCGCTCACCCGATCCCGTACACTCGCAAACTGTGTCCTCAGCGGATTTCCACGCGGTTTCGCCCCAGAGCGATGGGTCTCGCGGACACGGCATTGGTGCAATTGCGTACCGAACGCGGCTGACCGAGGCGCACTGACGTCAAGCACCCCGACGCTGCCACTCGTCGGCAATCGCCAAACCGCTGGACGTGCCCAGGCGACTCGCACCTGCGGCGAGCATTCGTTCGGCCGCCTGCAAGCTCGCGATCCCCCCAGATGCCTTCACCTTGACGCGCTCCCCCGCAACGCTCGCCAGCAGTCTGACGTCCTCGACCGACGCGCCACGTGGACCGAACCCCGTCGATGTCTTCAGGTAGTCGACGCCAGCGTCGACGGCCAGCGCGCCCAGCCGCTCGATCACGTCCGCACCAAAGTACCCCGTCTCCAAAATGAGCTTCAACGGCGTGTCACTGGTTACCGATCGCAGCTTCCTCAACCATGACTCGAGGTCCGACCATGCGCCGCTCTTGGCCAACCCCACGGGTAGAACCGCGTCTATTTCGTGGACCCCGACGCCGTGCAACCAACGCACCTCTGCCTCAACGCTCGCTTCGCTGCTCGCCCCGAGGGGGAAGTTCACGACACTCACGACGCGGCACGTCGAACCCGCCAACGCAGCGCTAGCCTGCGGAACGTACGTGGGGTTTACGCAAACCCCGGCGAAGCCATGACGCAGCGCCCCCTCACACAATGCTTCGATGTCCTTCGGCGTGGCGTCCGCCTTGAGCAAGGTCTGTTCGATGCTACCGAGAATCGTCACGGCGCCAGCGTTTACTCGTCAAACGTGCTGACGTCAACGCGTAGCGGCAGTGCGCGAAGCAATCAGATGACACCAACCGCACGCATGCGATCCACGGAGCGATGCGGATCTTCGCGCGGCATCATCGCGAGTTCGACGGCCGCCGCCAAGTCCTGAGGGCTGAACGGCTTCTGCAGACAGAGCGTGTCTTCACCTGACAGAAACTGTCGCGCTTCGGGCGTGAACGCACCACCCGTGATGAAAACGAAACGCTCGGCCAACTCCGGCATGCGGCGCTGAACCTCTTGATAAAACTCCATGCCAGTCATGCTCGGCATCATCACATCGCAAAACACCATGTCGAAACTTTGAGTCGCGATCAGCTCCAACGCCTCGCTCCCGCTGCTCGCGGCTGTCACGTAGTGGTCGGACTTCAAGAGACGCGAAATGGCGCGCGCAACGAACGCATCGTCATCGACGACGAGCACACGCCTAGACCGCACCGCGACCGCGGGAGGCACGGTGCTGATCGGTGAACCTGTTTCGGCCTGCTCCACCATGGCGGGCAACCATACCGTAAAAGCCGAACCGCGCCCCACCACACTGTGCACTTCGAGCTCTCCTCCCAGGGAACTCACGATGTTGCGACAGATGGAAAGGCCGAGGCCAGTGCCCACACCGACAGGCTTCGTCGTGTAAAACGGGTCGAAGATCTTGGCAACCTTGTCTGGCGCGATTCCCGACCCTGAGTCCTCGATCGTCACCCCAACACTTCCCTGCTCTTGCCGCACCGAAACGAGGATACGGTTGGACGCCACGCTGCCTTCGGTGATGGCGTGGGCTGCATTCGTGAGCAGGTTCAGGAATACTTGACCCAGGCGATCACTGGCTCGGACGAGCGAAATGTCCTCGTAAGAACGCTCCAGAATTGCACGGAAGCGTATCTCGTTGTGTGCCAACTTGATTGCAGCGTCCAGCACTTGGCGCACGTCCACTGGCCCGATGTGTTCTCCTGAGCGCGCGAATGTCTTCAGGTCTTGAACGATATCGCGAACCTTTTCTGCGCCAGAACGCGCTTCTTCCAACGCGTCACGCAAGTCGTCGTACTCGGGCGGCAGTTCCCCCAAGACATACTGCACGTTGTTGAGAATGTAGACCAGCGGATTGTTTACCTCGTGCGCAACACCCGCCGCGAGCACACCCACGCTTGCCAAACGGTCCGCTTGAGCCAGCTGGACCTCCATCTGTTTGCGCTCGGTGATCTCGCGCGCCACGGCAAGCAGGTAGTCGCGTCCAGCGTAGCGCCTGAAAGACACGGCGATCTCGACCGGGAAGGTGGTCCCGTCTCGATGTCGGTGCAAGCTCTCCATGGCAATGCTGCGGGTGTGGAGTTCACGCAGCTTGTCCTTCGCCATCCAGACGGGTTGTTCGGCCTCGATCTGAGAAACCGTCATGCCCAACATTTCTTGCTGCGAATAGCCGAGCATGCGACACGCCGTCTGATTGACGTCGATGAAACTGCCGTCGCCAGGATCAATCATGTAAATGGCTTCACCCGCCTGATCGAGGACCGAGCGAAAGCGGGTCTCTTCGAACCCGACTTGACGCTCCAAACGCTGCTTGGCTTCATGCAACGCCTCTTCTGCCAGTTTCTCTTCGGTGACGTCCTTAGCAGCGCCGAACACACGAATGACTCGCGTGCCCGTGGAGTCGAGTTCTGGGCAGGCGTAGTCTCTCAACCAACGTTCGCCCCCAGACTTGGTGCGCACGCGATACTCGAGCGTCATCGGCTGGCGGCTGGACAGCGGACCGCGACCAGAGGCTAGGCGCTTTCGATCGTCGGGGTGAAGTAGCTTCAACCAGCCACCCAAGTCGTTGATCTCGGTTGGCGTGTAGCCCGACAGCTGTTCAAACGACCCCTGGACCCACTCGATGTTCACCGTCTGCGCATCATCGACACGCAACGCGTAGACGAAGTCCGACGCCAGTTCGGAAATGGCACGATATCGGACCGCGTCTTCCTCGCTCATGGCGACGACGCTCGTGCGTTCGACGCGCCTGCGCTCGCTCGCCAGCAAGTCCTGCAATTGCTCGCGGATCTCGCGGCGTGACGCACCGCCCGCGGGGTCAGCGGCAATGCTCAGTATTCGGTCGACGAGATCGTTCATCGGCATCAGAGAAGAAGGGCGGTGAGGCGGGGTGACTAGCGAGGCGATGTCCGTGCCATTGGCGGACCACCATCACGCTCTGCAATTCGATGCAGCGGGCCGCCACACGCAATGCTCTTGACGGCCCAAACGGCGGAGGGATTAGCGTTCTGAAGAAAAAGCCCAACGCGCGACGAACGTTCCACAATCACGCGCGGCAACGGAGCCGCGTGTAGCCAAATGACGCGCTCGCGGGGTACTTTCGACGCGATGCACATCCACTTGATCGGAGTCGCGGGCACAGGCATGGCAGCCCTAGCCGGTTTGCTGCAGAGCGCAGGCCACGACGTCAGCGGCAGTGACACGGCGTTCAACCCACCGATGGGTCCAGCACTCGAACGATGGGGCGTGCGCTGTTTGCCCGGATTTCGCGTCGAGAACTTGTATCCAACGCCCGACCTAGTCGTGGTTGGAAACGTCTGTCGTCCGAACAACGTGGAGGCACAATCAGCATACGCGCGTGGTCTCGACGTCACACACATCGCGGGTGCGCTGCGGCGATTCGTGCTGAACGACGCGAGGCCACTGGTGATAACCGGCACCCACGGAAAGACCACAACTTCGTCGCTGTGTGCATGGCTCTTGGATCGCTGCCGAACGCGCCCCGGCTTCTTCATCGGGGGAATCGCAGAGAACTTCGGTCTCGGCTTCCGATTGCCCGAGCCTGGAGGCCCGATGGTGATGGAGGGAGATGAATACGACACGGCTTACTTTGAAAAGACTGCAAAATTCTTACACTACAATAGCCACGACGCAATCCTGACCTCGGTCGAGCACGACCACATCGACATCTACCCAGACGAAGAAAGTTACCTCAGCGCGTTTCGAAAGTTCCTGAGGCAACTCCCGAACGACGGGTTTGTGGTGGCAAACGCAGATGATCCGACCGTGTCGCAGCTGGTGAACGAGGCCGCGGCGTGCGCCGTGCACTGGTACGGGTTTCACGCCGAGCGTGCGACATGGACGGTCGAGTCTCACCATGCATCGGAAGGCGGTCAGCGCCTGACGTTCGCGCGTAACCGTGAGCGAGTCGCAGCGGCCACGTTTCCTCTCATGGGGAGACACAACGCTGGCAATGCGCTGGCTGCGTTAGTAGCGACCAGCGTACTCACCAACCGTCCGATGTCGGAAGTGGCTCAGCACTTGAGCACCTTCAAAGGCAGCAAACGACGTCAGGAGTTGCTCGGAACGCCCGCTGGCGTACGGGTGTACGACGACTTTGCCCATCACCCGACCGCTGTGCGAGAGACGCTCCGAGGTCTGCGTTTGGGTCATCCCCAAGGGCGCTTGCTCACTGCTTTCGAGCCGCGCAGCGCCACCGCTTGTCGGACGCTCCATCAGCACGAGTACACGACTGCCTTCGACGCGGCGGACTACGTCGTACTCGCGCCAGTGGCGCGCACTGAGCTTGCGCATGACCAACGACTGGACACGAAACAGCTCGCAGCCGCCCTCACCGAACGAGGCACTCAGGCCGAAGCCTGCGAAAACATTGGCGAGGTCGTCGAACGCCTGGTGCACGCCTGCAAGCCGGGAGACACCATCGCGCTCTTGTCGAACGGATCATTTGGTGGCATCCACGCGACTGTAATCGAAGCGCTCGAGTCCCGAGCGACCGAGTCCATTTCAGAACGAGGAACGACGTGAGTTGTGTATGCGGAGTTGGAGAGTCGACCGAAACGTGCTGCCTGCCCATCATCAAAGGTAAGGAAAAGGCCAAGACCGCAGAAGCGCTGATGCGCTCACGCTACGCAGCCTATGTGCTGGAGGAGATCGATTACCTCTTGAGCACGATCCATCCCGACAGCCCTGGCGAGGCCGATCGCCGCACTACGGAGGCTTGGGCAAAGGCCGCCGACTGGAAAGGAATGGAGATCGTCCACACGGAAAAGGGCGGCGAGTCGGACGACGAGGGCATGGTCGAGTTCAAGGCGCACTTCGACATCAAAGGCGTGCCGCAACAGCACCACGAGAAGGCGCGGTTCAAGCGTCACAACGGGCGTTGGCTGTATCTGGACGGAGACGAGATCAAGGCCCAGCCGATCGTACGCAAGTCGCCGCGAGTGGGGCGGAACGACCCGTGCCCCTGCGGGAGTGGCAAGAAGTTCAAGAAGTGTTACCCGAACTGCCCGAACGGCTTTCCCGAAGAACTCCTCGAATGATCCGTCGATCGCGGCGTGTTGGTTCGGCCCTTTGAGCCGATCTAGCTATTGGCAGTGTGGTTCAATTGAGCCAAGCTGGCGATTGTGCAGGGGATCGCTGACCACCTTCGAAGTCATGTAAACTTTCTGCGTGCGCTCGGAATGGCGCTCACCTGCCTGGCTGTGACGCTGCTGGGCGACCTAGGGCACGCTCGAGAGTCGGCGGGCGAGTACCAACGAGGAACGGCATTGACGGACACCGCGTTCGTCACGGTGATCGTGACGCCAGCGGAAGGCTATGCGCTTCCCGCTCCAGGCCGCATGACCCTGCGCGTCGACGGAGAGCCCATGGGCGCATCGAAGTGGACTGGGGAGGTGGCCGTAGGTTATCACTGGGTCGACATCTCGGGGCCCGACATCGTCCCAGCCCGTCAGCTCGTCAACGTTCGAGCGGGAGAGCACGCTACGGTGACGCTCGTCGTCGCGCCGCCATCTGCGCCCCGCCCGCCACCTGTCGCGCCATTTCCAGCGCCACCTCCCCCACCCAGTCCAGCTCAGCCTGCTGCACCTCCGCCCTCCCCCGCACCCGTCCCTCCAGCCAATGCAAGCGCGCCGCCACCACTGAGCGAGCCACCTCCGCAAGACGCCGGTTTCCGCGAAACCCAGCCCGCCCCTCCCGAACCTCGCGAGGATCTCATCGGAGAAGCGACGCCACACCCTGAGAAGGATGACTACAAAGACTCCCGCGGGTTCTACGTGGATGTATTCGCCCTGGGCGTGTTCGAGTCCACTGCCGATCATGAATGGCGCAATGGCCGCTGCCCCGACCCACTCAGTGACGGAATCGCCACTAGCTGCTACGTCAGCAACGCGGCGGGGCTCGGTGGCGGGGGACGCCTAGCTTACAATTTCGGAATCATTGCACTGGAGGGCGTCGGCCTGGGTTTCGTCGATGCCTTTCGATCCCAAATCGACGGCGGTCAGTTGCCCTCATTCGCTACGGACATGGTCGTCGCGCGGAGCGGCGGAAGTTTGGGGCTCGGCGCGCGCCTTCTCTCCAAGTCCGATACTCTCCGAGGGGGCATCGGCGTGAACGGCGGCTACTCGCTGAGAGTACTCGCGTCCAGCGCCAACTTGGTCGGCGGGAGCACTACCGTTTACCACGCACCCTACGTAATGGTCGACGCTGAGTTCATGATCGCCAACCTCTTCTTCATCGGTGCATTCGCGATGTTCGAGTTCTCGGGCGACGTGAGGATCCAACCTGACGTGAGTGGTTTCGTCGACAGCCTCACCCCAGACACGTCATCCATCTCCGACCCCGAGTTGGCGGCTCAAGCTGGTCAAGCGCTCGATGCCGCTTCGAACTACGATCTCAGTGGTCTCGACACGGTCACCGTGTCGAGGGGAACTCAGATATTCTTCGGACCGATGGTAGGCTTCCACTTCGGGAAGTGACGCGCTCTTCCTGAGCCGTCAGCTGCCTTTGTGTTGCATCGGCAAAGCCTCGGAGCGCCCATCGTTGTCCACGAACCCCGTGAGCAACAGATGGTCGAACACGACGTCCACCAGACGAGGATCGAAGTTCAAGTCGAAGAAACGCTGAACAGGGCGCTCGATGGGTTCGATCCCGGTCGTGGCCAGCAAGTTTTCGCGCGCAGCTCCGAGCACGGGCACGTCGTCAGTGACCTCCCGCTCCAACCGCTCGACCAAACCGAGTAAGTGCTGCCTGGTGGCACCGCGAGCCATGGCTTGCAGCAGGTCTCGCCAAAACGGCAAGGCAACGACCAGCGCGCAACATTCGGCGACGTCAGCTCCCAAATGCCCAACGACACCCGTAGCATCGACGTGCAACACCTCGCGGCTACCATCGGCCCAGGTGCAAGCAACGTAGGTCCCTCCCGTCGCGTCGAACGCAAACGCTTCACACTCTGCGTCGCGTACCTCGAACCACAGCGTCGACCGCCCGCGCGACATCAGGTCGAAGTCGAACGAATAGACCAGGACATCCGCAACTTCGCGGAGTGAGTCGAGCAAACGTTCGTCGTGGGGCGACATTGCCGGGAACCTAGCCGTCCGCCCGCATCGAGACAAGGAGCGACCCTGTAACAATGTGCCCCAACGCGCGAGCGTGTCCGGTCAGCCCGTTCTGCGCACGTTGCCAGACGCCCAGCAAGGACACCGCAAACTGGCCAAGCCGTGTCGTAGATATGTCGACCTTCAGACCACAGGGCCCCACGCAGCATGAACGCGCAGCGCTCGCGATCGACTTCCCCAGACTCTGAAACATTTGTGGGGTCGCCCACTCCAAAGTTCTAGTCTAGCCTGAAGACGTGACGCACTTGGGCATGTGACGCTCGTCAGCGCGAAACGGTCAACGCTGGTCACCAGTCGAACTCGAGAGCCCCTCACCTAGTTACCTTCGAACGTACCACTGTGGAGGAACACCGAAAACACGCTCTCAGACGCCTCGTGCACGCGGGTGACGTCGTGCTCATCGTCGTGGCAATGGGCTTGGCGATCGCTCTGCACTCGCTGTTGGTCGATTGGGTACCGTGGCTTCGCAAGGCGCCTGGCGAGGTAACCCTACTGCTCGTTGCGTACGTCGCTCTGCCGATCTGGATCATCGTGCTGTCGCTAAGTGGCCTCGACCGCGTACTCGAAGGGGGCCTGAACACCTTGCACTGGAGCCTCCGTCTGCTGCGAGCCCAAGTGTTCGCAACGGGGATACTGCTTGCCGTCATCTGGTCCGCGCAGTTGGTCGTCAACCGCAGTTTGGTGGTGCTGTTCATCGTCTTCAGCTTCCTGTTGCCTTGGACGAGTCGTTTCATGCTCGCGCTCTGGGCACGTCACCAGTACAGCTCGGGGCACGGACGAACCCGCATGCTGCTCGTCGGGTCTGCGTCGGAGTGCCGAAGGCTGGCGGAGCAATTCGAGGCGAGCCCAATGCCTCCGTTGATCAGCGGAAGCCTACAACCAGACTCGGACCCCGGCGAGGCGCCCAGCACGTCCCCAGTGCTCGGTCCCCCCGAGCGCATCGACGACGTGCTCCACGAACATGCGATTGACGTCGTGCTGATCGCTCCCCCTTACGAACGTTGGGCGGACGCCAAGCATGTGGTCGAGCGTTGTGAGGAGCGGGGCATCAGTGTCGAGTTCACCATCCCAGCCGCTGATGGTGGCCTGCGCATGGCGAGAGTCAGCAGACGGTTCGGCGCTCCTGTCATCACCTACGCTCCGCCCTACAAGCCCCCCGAGTGGCTGGCACTGAAACAACTGTTCGACACATCCGCGGCAGCGATAGGTATCGTGCTACTCACGCCTATCTGGCTCTTGGTCGGCGCGCTGGTGCTACTGAGTTCGGGGCGTCCCATCCTGTTCAAACAGGAGCGCATTGGCAAGAACGGCAGACGTTTTTACATGCTCAAGTTTCGAACGATGGTGAAGGACGCTGAACTGCAAAAAGGGAACCTTCAACATCGCAATGAAGCTGGCGGACCTGTCTTCAAATTGGGCGACGATCCCCGAGTCACGCGCGTTGGCAGGCTACTGCGACGCTCGAGCATCGACGAACTCCCGCAGCTCTTCAACGTGCTGGGCGGCAGCATGAGCCTGATCGGTCCACGGCCACTCCCCGTGGAGGAGCAGCAGAACATCCGTGGACCGCGGCGCCGTCGATTGGCGATGAAGCCAGGAATAACGGGGTTGTGGCAAGTCAGCGGTCGCAGCAACGTGACGTTCGAACGCTGGATGGACCTCGATTTACAGTACGTGGACGAGTGGCGCCCAAGCCTGGACGTGCTGATCCTGCTGCGCACCATCCCAGCCGTGCTGTTTGGTAGAGGCGCTCACTGAAGCGTTCGCAGTTCAAGCTCATTGCGCACGAGCACACTTGGTTGCACCGATCACCACGGTCACTCCCTTGTTGCTCGGCATCAGTCGATTCCAGAGCCGCGTCAGTGCGGGTTCGCCCGTGAAGACGTCGACATGTTCTCCCTTAACCTTAAGTCCACGATCCTGAGCGATGAAGCAACCATCGTGGCGTGTGCTACGCTCCAGGTCGCGAGGCAAGCCTTCGTACTCGGGGATGTAGACTGGTGTGTCGAGTGGAATGACGTCGCTGTCTACGGCGATCGTCAAGAGCGGTGTGATTGCCTTGCCACCCGCGCCCCGACCCCAAGGGAATCGCGACTTGTCCAGTCGATCGTAACAGATCTTTTGATCGGTTCGCGGGCACGCCCGGGCGCAAGAACAGTCGCGCCTCGCGAAGCTGACGGGCTGCCCCGTACTGAGCACGCCGCTTCCCTGGACGCAGAGAGAGTCATGAAAATCGGGAACGACCTTGGAAATCACCTGGCAGCTCGAGTCGTATAGCGGAGTTAGTTCGCCCTCGTAGGTGAACTCGGCCTCGGACGGGAAGTCGTAATACGTGTTTCTGAACTGACCGAGCACCTTCCCCTCCGTGCGAGCCAACGCTACGCGCTCGACCACGACCTCGGGGTTGTCTACGGGGCTCTCAGGCTCGCTGCGCCCGATGGAGTGGACTCGATACCGCGCGAGTCCGCCCCGACGGGCACCGTCGGGCATCGCCAACTCGCCGACTACGTCCTCGTCGTAGGAGGGTGACGGCTCCGCGGACCAGGGGGCCGCGCTAGAACAAGCGACCGTCCCCAGCGCCGCCAGCGTGGCCACCGCCACACGCCTGAGCCCACTCAGTAGCCACGGGACGTCGCTAACGGGCGAACTCTCGGCGTGGTCCTTGGGGGCCTCATCGATTGGCAAACTAGTTCTGCTGCCGGAAAAGCTGCTGAAGCGACGCGCGCAGCTCCCGGCGCTCGCCTGTGTTTCGGCTGCGCTGCGGTGCTCACGTTCAGCAGTAAGCTCCGCTCCGCTACTCGCCGAAGCGTGCGGCAAGAACCGGGCTTCGCGCTCGGGCGTTCTGAAGTCGCTGGCGGTAGTGCTGGGTATCATCGTGCGATCTCCGTCGGGCGAATGGTGAGCCCGCTCAAGACGGTTTCTTCGGTTTCGAGGTGTTCTTCACCAGCGGCAACTCGCGGCGGCTTTGGCCGACGGGGGCGTTCAGTGCGAGTGGTAAACGTCGCGCGCTGGCCTGTCCATCACGACACTCGCTGCCCCGTTGTGCCGTGATTGCCGGGCGCAGCTTTTCGGTATGCTCCAACCAATGTGCGCGAACCGCTTCGGGGACGTCGAACTCGACCAGAGTTTGGTCGAGTATCTGCAGTCGACGCATGAAGTGGCCGCCAGTAATCGCGTGTTGGGCGTGTGCTGTTTGGAGCGGGCGACCAGTGTACGTCCACGGGCCTCCGAGGTGCTGCGCCGCAAACTCGAACTCTTTCTCTTTGATGCGCTCCCGGCTGGCACGCGCGAAAAAGAACCCGATCATCACGTCGTCGAAAATGCGATCGACGAAGCGTTCGATGACGGCGCGCAACACCTGCTCACCACCGAGCTGATCGTACAAACTAGACACCACGTCGACTTCCTGCATCGCCCAAGTCGTGGCGCCTGGCCAAACTATGTGCAAGCAGTTGGGCGAATGCGCGCTGACCCGCGGGCTAGCGGACGAAACGCCGTCCGAGAGCCGCGACGACGGGCCGCTTCCCGCGCTCGTGCGTGGCCACAGCCATGCCTAGGCGTAGTTAGCGTCCGCGGAGCCGACGACACGTCCAGTCGTCGACCCCCGGGTTGTTTCTCGATTCAGCCTGAGTCAGTTGGGTCGAGCTGCTCGCTTGGCTCGCGCAGCGGGTTTCGCCGCGCCATTCGTCGACTTCGACGCGGCATCTTCATCTGCGGCAGTGTCGACGGCTGGGGTCTTCTCCCCCACCCGCGCGATGTTGTTCGCTTCCAGAATTTTGGCTTCGAGCTTCTTCATGCGGTCTGGGTTTTGGAGCAAAAAGTCCCTGGCGTTATCTCGCCCTTGCCCGATTCTGTCCCCGTCCATCGAATACCAAGCGCCACTCTTCTGGATCGCTCCGATGTCCACCCCCATGTCGACTAGCTCGCCAGCCACGCTGACTCCTTCGCCGTACAGAATGTCGAACTCCACCTCGCGAAACGGTGGAGCAATCTTGTTCTTGACCACCTTCACGCGCGTGCGATTACCGACCACGGACATCTCGCCAGTCTTCTTGTTGTTGTCCTTGATCGCGCCGATGCGGCGAATGTCTAGTCGCACGGACGCGTAGAACTTGAGCGCGTTTCCGCCAGACGTGGTTTCTGGGCTGCCGAACATCACGCCGATCTTCATGCGCAGCTGGTTCGTGAACATCAACACGCAGCGCGAACGGTTGACGCTACCAGTCAGCTTACGCAGCGCCTGACTCATCAGACGCGCTTGCAGACCGACGTGCGAATCGCCCATATCCCCTTCGATTTCCGCCTTGGGAACCAGTGCGGCAACCGAGTCGACGACCACCATGTCGACAGCTCCAGAACGCACCAGCATGTCCGCGATCTCGAGCGCCTGCTCACCGAAATCAGGCTGACTGATCAGCAACTCGTCGGTCTTCACGCCTAATCGACGCGCGTAAGTCACATCGAGCGCGTGTTCAGCATCGATGAACGCCGCAACGCCACCCTGACGCTGGATGCTGGCGATGGCATGCAACATCAGCGTCGTTTTACCGCTCGACTCTGGACCGTAGATCTCGATGATCCTGCCTCGGGGGTAACCACCGATACCCAAGCCGACGTCGAGCCCAATCGAACCGCTGGGCACCACAGGGACATCGCCGCCGATCTTCTCTCCATCAGCCAGACGCATGATCGCCCCTTTGCCGAACTCCTTTTCGACACTCGCGATCGCTACATCCAACGCCTTGAGCTTATTATCGTCCATCCACTCGCTCCTTCGAATCTCGCTTCGCTACCGCGCTCGAACCATTACCGCGCTCGACACGGAACCATCACTATCCACAAACCAGGCGGGTGTGCATGCTCGCACTCCGCAACGGAGACGTCACGCAGGGGCGCTGAACGCCGGCACGCCCGACGACGGGTGCGACGATCAATCTGGACAAATCTGGGCAAGACAACACAGAAAACGCCCCTGCGTGGTTCAGATCCCCGACAGGCAGGGACACTGAACAGGCTCACTTATGTTCAGTGGTTTACTGTTCCGGCGTTCAGATGTCAACAAAACCGTCGGAACGACTAGGACAGCCAACGTCCGGGCTTCATTCGTTCCTCGAAGCCCGGGAAATTCAGCTCAATCGGTGCCTTCAGGCTCAGGCAAGCGACGCACTTGGACAGCTTCGGCACGGCGCGCACTCGCTTGAAGCACCTTCATCTCCAAGCTTCCGTGCACGACGACGTCGCCAACCCGTGGCATGCGCCCAACCAAGTCCGCGACGAATCCGCCGATCGTCAAGCTGTCGACGTCTTCTTGCAACTTGAGCGCCTCCAGTACCTTGCGTGTTTCGGCCCAACCACGGCACACGAGACTGCCATCGGGGCGCTTCACGATGAACGAGTTGACGCGATCGCTCTCGTCCTCGATTTCACCGACGATCTCCTCGAGCACGTCCTCCAGCGTCACCAGGCCGTGCGTCGCGCCATATTCGTCCACCACGATCGCCATGTGACGGCGCTCGTCGCGAAAGGTTTGCAGCAGACGTTCGAGCGGCATCGATGACGGCACCACCAGTGCTTTCGTCACGACCGAGTCCCACTCCGCGCGCCCGACGAACAGCAGGTCCTTGATCAACACCACGCCGCTGATGTCATCGGGATCACCCGTTGGAGTGAATGGAAAACGGCTGTGCCCAGTCTGACGGGCGATGGAGAGGTTGTCGTCCCAACTGCGGTCACCCGACAGGTACGTCATGCCACCGCGCGGCACCATCACGTCGCGCGCCTTCAACTCACGCAAGGCGATCGCCCCCTCGATCATGTTGGCCATGCCCTTGCGCACGACGCCCTCACTATGGCCCAACGCCGCGAGCAGACGAATCTCGTCGAGCGACGTCACGGGCTCGAGCGTTCCGCGTCGAAGCAAACCCGAGATCACGCGTGTGAGCAGAAGCAGTGGGTAGAAGACGAAAACCAGACCGCGCACCAAGTACGCGACAGGAACGGCAAGGCGATCGGCAAAGCTCACACCGAGCGTCTTGGGAACAATCTCCGTGAACAACAGCACGGAAATCGTGAAACACGTGGTGAAGATCCAAAGATGTGAGTCGCTCCACACATCGATGAACGACGCGCCAGCCACGGACGCCCCCGCGGTGTTGGCAACTGTGTTGAGGACCAAGATGGCAGCGATCGGAACGTCGATCTCACGCTTGAACTTGCGCAAGAGTTGGCCAGCGCGCGACTTGCCCAACGCCTCGATGTGCGAATGACGTACGCTGAGCAACGCTGCTTCGGAGATCGAGCAGAGGAAAGAGAAAATAAGGGCTGCGGCGACGGCGAGGACGAATGTCAACATGGCGGCGACGAGTGGCGGAAGGCTCTAGCGACCACTCGACTGAGCAACTGATCGCCACTCGGGGCGCTCGAGGCAAGTGCGGACGAAGCGCCGAACGCCACGGCTGCACGGATCCCACTCGGGCCAGCGGGCGATCTGCGGCGATCGTGATGCGGCCGGGGGGCCATCGCGCTTTCGGACTTCACGGAAAATCGATGCGGTAGCGTCGCGTTGGCGAGGTCAGCGCGCTGGATCATTACGCAACCCGTCGGTGACGGCGCGACTGAGTCCGCTCTCGCCAACCGCCGGCGTAACGGCACGACCGAGGCCACTCCCGCTCGCGATGGGCTGGACTACACGCGGGGCGGGTGTACCACTAGCCATTGCGGGTTCCCGCGCCGTGGACTGTTTGGGCGTGGGCGCCGCCGCTTGAATGATCACCTGCGAAGGTTTGTCGACGAAACGTCCTGCACCGAGCCCCGCTGCAATTCCCATCACCGCAGCCATCAAGCCGATGCTCACTCGCGACGGCACGGGCAGGCCCAGTGCGTGCCAAAAACGAACGCCGAGGGGCACTCCGCTCTGCGCCATGGTTTCGCTGGGTGGCGCGGGCAACAAGTCCGTGGCCCGACGACGCGGCGTTCGCCCGAGCTCCTGCGGGTCGGTGCTGAGGCGACGTGCGATGGAGCCCAAGCGCTGGGCGAGTTGCTCTGCCGTCTGCAAGCGTTTGTCGCGGTCTTTGATCAAGCAGTCTTCGATCGCCCGAGCAAGCTCCGAGTCCAACGTGGGGATGAGCTCGGTCACCTTACGATGACGCCTGGTCATGATGTCGACCATCAGCGCGTTGTAGTTCGTGCCGTGGAACGGGGGACGCCCCGTGAGACTCTGGTACATGCCGACGCCCAGGGCCCAGATGTCAGTGCGGGCGTCGACTTCACGCGCGCCACGTGCCTGCTCGGGGCTCATGAATATCGGATTCCCCAACACCGCGCCATCGCAGGTCACGCTCTGTCCTTCGAACACGGGCCCCAGCGTCTTGCTCACGCCGAAGTCGAGAATCTTCGGGACGATCGACCCGTCTTTGCCTCGCGCCAGGAAGATGTTGTTCGTCGACAGGTCGCGGTGAACGACGCCTGCGTCGTGCGCGAGCTGCAGCGCGGCGGCGATCTGCGCGAAGTACGCAGCCATCATCAATGGAGAAAGCGAGCCTTTGCGCTCGATGTAACTCTCGAGTTCCTCGCCGTGGAGCAACTCCATCACGATGAAGGGCCGCCCATCCTTGCCCAACGCGACATCGTACACGTCGACGATGCTGGGATGTTGCAACGTGCCCGTCGTCTTGGCTTCTCGCACGAAACGCTCGAAGGCTTCGTCGTTCTCGCTGAACTGCGGCAGCAGGAACTTGATCGCGAAGTCGCGATTCGTCAGTTCGTTGCGCGCGGCCCAGACTTCACCCATGCCTCCTGAGCCCAGTGGTCTCAGCAGACGATAGCGCCCCGCAATCTGGTCACCGATGTTCACGGCTCAACGGTTAGTGGTCCGCCATCTGACGGGCCAAGAAACCCACCCGATTTTTTCAGCAGCACGTAACTCGAAACCTCTTCGTCACACGCAACTCGCTGTTTTCAGCGCCTAACTTCGCCCCCACACCGCTCGCCAGAGCGCGGTGTGGGAGCAGGTAGGCAATCGCACTCGCAATCGGCCTGATTGCTCAGGACGACGCTTTGGCAGCCGCAGCCTGGGCTTGGCGCTGTTGTTGCTGAAGCATCTGAGCCACTGCACGAGAGCGCTCGATGGCGAACTGCTTGACGTCTTTCTGCGGCGATCCAGCAAGCGCGTTGAGCAGTTTCGTGAGCTTGTCCATCTCACGCGCGCCGAGCAAGGCTTCGAAGTAGTTGTTCGCCAAGCGCACGTCACGCAGCATCTTGTTCTCGTGGGGCTTGAGCAGTTCGATGATCGCCTTCAAGTCACCGCTTTGGCCGTACAACGAAGACAGGGCGATCAAAGCCAACGCATTCCCCGAGTCGCGCTCGACGGCCTTCTTGGCAAACTCGAGTGCGCGCGGACGCGTCTGTTCGTCCGCAGCGAACACTCCCTGCAGCGCGACGTAGGGTGACGCACTCCCCGCATGCGTCGAAGCAGCTGCCAGGCCCTCCACAGCAGCCACGGCGGCGGCCTCGTCCTCCCGTTGCTTCACCAGGCTGAACAAGTAAACCCAAGCGTCGACGTTGTTGTTGTCGATGGCGATGGCCTTCTCTACCATCGTGCGCGCTTGTTCTGGCTCATCCTTCTTGTTCAACACCTTGGCCAGGTTGAGGGACGGCAGCGCACTCTCAGGTAACAAGTTCTGGGCGCCTTTGAGCGTCGCCTCGGCCTTGTCCAAGTTGCCGGCTGCCAGTTGCGCGACGCCGAGACCGAGCCAGTCGTCCCCCTCGCCGCCCGACGCCACGACCTTCGCGAGCACTTTTTCCGCGCGCTCAGGCTTTCCATGACGCATCAGCTCGCTGGCGAACACACGGCCGCGACCCACGTCACTCGGATCTTCTTTCCAGTGCTTTTCGAGTCCGTCGAGCAGGTCGTTGACACCGATCGTGAGCGGCCGCCCCTCTTGATCTTGAACCTGGACTGGCGCGCCGTTGAAACCGAGCAGTTCCCACATCTGTTCGGGCGTGAGCGCAACAGCGCCCGTCTGCAGCTTGTCGAGAAGCTCCTGCTTCGGCTCCTTCATCGGCAGAACGACCATGGCATTTTGAGGCAGTCCGCGCGGGAACGCCGCTGCTGGAGCGATGATCGCAGCGCCGCCGCTGATCGGAAGATTAGCTACGTTGCCTACGGGTGTCTTTGCTGCTGCCATGGCTACCTCGGATTTTCTGAGGTCGTCGTCGCGACCTGACTCGTCTTGAAGTTGTACGTTATTCTCGCCCGCTCTTGGCGGACGACGGCAGGAGCCCCCGAGCAGGCTCGAAGGTCCAGGGACAAGCTAGGGTTCGTGGCCGCGCCGAAACTCGGCGGGGCGCACCCCCCAAATTGGGGGTCGCTCATTTAGATCAATCTGGGCGCGTGGGAAACAAGTGGGTGTCCGTCCGCCGAATTCCCAGCCGGCAGTGCATCCATGCGGCGAACCTGACCTTTTGACCACACGAGTGACGAAAGATTTTGGAGAACCCGAGCGGCATTTTTCGCCAAGACGCGACGCGGGAACGGGGCTGCGAGCCTCTCGTAGATCCACGAATTGCGTTGAGCGCGCGCAGAGCGACCGCTAGGGTCCGGCCAAGTCACGATGCGAGCGCGCTCATCCATCCTCAGCTTCGGCCTAGTAGCATCGTTCCTGGTCACGTCCATCGGAACGGCGCGAGCGGAAAACCTGATCGAGCGCCCAGGAGCGCACACGAAGTACACTCTCGAAGTCGAGCCCCACCTGGGGGTCGGAGGCTATCAGTCGATCTTCGGCGGCCCAGGTCTGCGCGCGAGTTTCCCGCTCGTTGACCCCGGGTTCATCAATTCCCTGAACAATTCCATCGCAATTGGGTCGGGGGTGGATCTTTTCTTGGGCGGCGGCCGCAGCCACACCCACGATGGCACCACCCACGAACACAGCACCGACTTGGTGGTGCCGTTGGTGATGCAGTGGAACTTCTGGTTCACGCGCGAGTGGTCGGCGTTCGGCGAACCAGGCGTTCTGATGAGCGTCAGCCCTCACTTGGTACCTCGGCTCTACTTGGTGGTCGGGGGTCGCTACCAAGTCAGCAACCTGGTGGCGCTGACCGCACGGCTGGGCCTGCCAGTGGCCAGTTTCGGGGTTTCTTTTTTGCTTTGACGCCATCCATGGCCAGGCGGGCGGGCGACTTCCCCCGGCTCCTGGCGATCAGGCGGATCCAACGCTATATGCCTAGTTCTCGATGACTTCCGGCGTCGCCATCCTAGTCGCCATCCTCGGCCTGGCACTGTTGATGGTCGTGCACGAAAGCGGGCATCACTTCGTCGCCCGTGCGTTCAAGTTGCGCGTCCTGCGCTTCAGCATCGGCTTTGGCCCAGCACTTTGGCGTCATCAACCCCGAGGCAGCGACACGGTCTACCAGGTCGCGCTCATCCCGTTCATGGCGTACGTGCAAATCGACGGTATGAACCCGTTCGAGGAAAGTGACCCGAACGACAAAGGGAGTTACGCCAACGCCACCCTGACCGCACGTGTCCTCACCATCTTCGCGGGACCGCTGGCGAACTACCTGTTCGCGTCCGTGTTGTTCTTCGTTGCACTCAGTATTTACGGAAACCCCGTACCGACCACCCAGGTCCAGGTCATCAAAGACACGCCTGCCGCCGCCGCTCAGATGCAGGACGGCGACAAGATCGTGAGCATCGACGGTACACCAGTCGACGACTTCGACCAGATGCGTGACATCATCTTGGCGAACCCGAGCACGGCCCTGAAGGTGGGGGTCGAACGTGACGGTCGTCCAGTCCAACTGACCATCACTCCCGAGCCTCGCGGTGAAGGAGGCGGCGGCCAAATCGGCGTTCGCCCAGAGCGCGGCTTCGAGGCGCTCGGGCTGAAAGAAGCTGCTATCGAGTCGATCGAACGGCCTGCGCTGGTCGTGCGCGACTTGGTGGTGGGACTGGCGATGCTGGTGATGCAGAAAGAGAAGCCCGAAGTCGCTGGCCCCGTCCGCATCGTCAAGTATGGCGCGCTGATGGTGGAGGCTGGCGCGTACGACATCTTGACGTTCCTCGCCAAACTCAGCGCCTACCTCGGCGGCTTCAACCTCTTGCCCGTTCCTGCTCTCGACGGCGGGCGTTTGATCTTTTTGGGATACGAAGCGGTTGCGAGGCGGAAGCCCAACGCCAAGATCGAAGCCCAAATTCACATGTTCGGGCTGCTGATGTTCCTGGCCCTGATCGCGGTCGTGACCGTCCACGACTTTCAGCGCTGAACACTGCGACCTGCCCACGTGGAGTTGCACGGCCAGGCGGGTCGTGCGCGCGAGCTCGACGTGGTGGTTTGGGCCTAGTGCTTCGCCCGCGTGTGTGTGTGGTCGACGTTTCTTCGCCGTCAACAGTCGGGTCGAGGCACCCTCGGCCGCAAGAAATCGATCGCTGTCACTCGGGTGAAGCACTAGTCGCCGTCAGCGAGGTGACGTGACCTCACTCGGTAGGCGGCGTCACCTGCCCGAAACGTTTCTCGCGCACTTCACGCGTCGCGTTCTCGCGAAAACGCCCTCAGCCACCGAGCTTGACGGGCGGTTTGGCTGCTACGCCAGGCATGGAGCGACGACACGCGGCGACGCTCAGGCCAGTGTTCAGCGTTGAGAGCACGCGGCTAACTTTCGCCTGACGCATGCGAGTAGCCGGTGATTCATGCGTGCCCGATTTCTAAACGAAGCCTTAAGCAGAAAGTGCCATCTGCCGTAGTCGACGTAGCGACGAGTGCGTTCAAGTGGGTGGGGTGAAATGAGCGGGCATGGGAGAAAGCACAGGTAGCAAGCGAGCGACAACACCCAGCGCGTGGCTTAGCGGGATGGCGCGACCATGAGCGCCCATCCAACAGCGATGGTGCCACTCGAACACGCTCCTAGTGCGATGTCGCAGACTCGCAGGAGGGTGCGCAGTCTGGAGCTGCAGGACGTGGTGGTGACGGGAGTGGGAGTTCTGCTACCCGGGTGCGACGAGCGCGAGCAGTTCTGGGAACAGTTGGCAAACGGGCGTTCACAGCTCCGCATCGAGACTGACACGTTGGACCACACCCGACGCGCAACGGCCAGGGTGTTGGACTTCGACCCGTCGAAGTACCTCCACGCTGTGCCCGAGGCGCGTCGCAAGCATTGGCACCGAGAGCAACTGTTCTACTTGTGCTCCGTCGTGCAGGCCGCCAACGACGCGGGTATCGATCTGGCAGCAGGACCACACGAAGCAGGGTTGTTCGATGGCACCTCTCGAAGTTCGTTTGCGTTCTGGCACGAACGCTTGCAGGGAGCGTCCGCAAGCTCACCCCTGAGCATGAAGGACATCGCCCGCGGGATGCCGGGTCAGGCCGTCGGCCTCGCGGCAGCATGTTTCGGGTTCACGGGACCAACGTTCACATTCAACGGCTCGTGCGCATCTGGATTAATCGCGATCGGCAATGCGTACCGTGAGCTGCAGTCTGGTCGGATCGAGGTCGCGTTCGCTTCCGGGCACGACGCGGCCCTGATCGATCCCCTGTTTCAGATGTACGGTGATGCTGGGCTTCTCAGCGCTGAGACAGACGACCCAGCCTCCGCGATTTCGCCATTCAGCAGACACGGTGGCAACGCGTTTGGCGAAGGAGCAGTCACCCTGGTGATGGAGACTCGACGCCACGCCGAACGTCGTGGTGCGACCCCCATCGCCGAGGTGTGCGGCTTTCGGCACGGCAACGGTGGTCAACACCCGACCGAGGTGGACTTCATGGGTGATCGCCCGTCCGCCGCAATATTCGACGTCCTCGACGAAGGGGAAACGAACTGCAGCGAAGTGGGCTTCGTGCTCGGCCACGGTAACGGAGTTCGCGCCAGCGACATCTCCGAACTCAACTACATGCGGCGCGTGTTCGGTGATGCCGCGCGGACCGTTCCCCTGATCTCCACCAAACCCATCTACGGGCATACACTCGGCGCATCCAGCGCGGTCAATGCCGCAGCGGCCGCACTGATGTTGCAACGCGACTACGTGATCCCCACGGTAGGCGTGGACGAACGCCACACGGTGAGGGGCTTCAATCATCAAGCGAACGTTGGTGCCAGCGCTACGTTGGAAGCAGGACTCATCGTCGCATACGGCATCGGGGGTCAGAATGCCGTGCTTCTACTGAGAAAGGCTCGATGACATGAGCTCCTCCAGGAACGCCAGAATGACGAGCAACCACTCGAGCGAAATAGTCGCGTGCGGCTATGCGTACCCGTCGCTTCTGGTCGACAACACCAGCTACGTCTCCCGCTGTCAGTTCACACCTACTGGAGACTGGGAGCAGCTGCTCG
Organism: uncultured bacterium; assembly: GCA_965651905.1. Classification (GTDB taxonomy): domain Bacteria; phylum Myxococcota_A; class Polyangia; order Polyangiales; family Polyangiaceae; genus SZUA-265. The sequence goes on from CBFGUG010000005.1 coordinate 99,950, forward strand.
CCGCGAGCGGCATAGAAACCCGACGCTGGTGCGCGGATTCGGAAAACACTCGGACGTTGGCTGAAGCCGCTGTCGCCAATCTGTTCGAAACGAACGCGGCGGCGGTGGATGACGTGGATGTGATCGTGGTCGCGTCGGGCACCACCATGCCGATGGCCCACCCCTCGGACCCCGACAATCGATCCTACGCCGACCTCTCACCGCTCATCGCCCGCCAACTCGGTCGCTCGCGCGCACTCTGCCTGGACATCAAGGCATGTTACTGCACTGGCTTCTTGCGCGGCATGCAGGTGACTGATGCGCTGCTGGCTAACCCCAACTACCGCACTGCGTTGCTCGTCGCAGTAGAACAAGGCAGTCGCTTCGCGACTGCGCCCAGCAACCGCACTTCGTTCTGTGGCATCGTCGCGGACGCGGCGGGAGCCGTGTTATTTCGACGTACTGCTCCCGCCCCCAACGTGGGCGTCATCGACCATTGCGGCTACACGGACGTCGACAAGCTGGGGTGGGTCGGCATCGGAGAGGACGCGGCGTCGATCATCATGCTCGGCTCGCGTGCGGCCGAAGCCACGGTACGTATGCTCGTCGAGTGCGGTCGTACGCTGTTGGCACGAAACGGCCTGAGCGCAGACGAAGTAGATTGGCTGCTGCCGATTCAAAGTCACGCTGCGCTAATCCATGAAGTCTGCGACGCGCTGGGCTTCCCCAGAAGCAAGCTGCTTTGGTTCGCCGACCGCAACGGGTTTTCTGGCAGCGCCAGCATCCCTTCCACGCTGGCTGAACAAACTCGGAATGGCAACGTCGTCAAGGGCGCTCGGGTTCTCTCCCTGGCCGTTGGGGCGGGCATGAACTGCGGGGGCGCGCTGTACTTCAGCTGACTCGGGGGAGCGCTCTCGCCTCTGACTCTTGGGGAACGATGTGAAAACCGCGACACTTCAAGCAGCCATCTCGAATCACGTTGAGCCTGGACTGCACTTACACTTCGCGTCGACGCCGAGCCGTTCGAACGCTTCCATCGTGGCGCTGGCTGCCCGATTCGGCGGGCAGAAACCCAACTTCACGTTCAGCGCCACAGGCTTTCACTCCCTCGCGCACCTGCTCGGACTAACGCGCATGGGTGAACGCTACATCTCATGCTTTTACGGCGACAACTTCCCTACTCCGCGCCCCAATCCGCTTTACCAACAGCTGCTCGACGAAGGCGTCGCTCTCGAACACTATTCCCTGCTCAGCTATGTGTCCGCGCTTCGCGCGTCTGCATTTGGGCAGGCTGGGGCCGTGAGCCGCCAGCTCTCGGGGACCAGTCTGGGCAAGCAGTTGCGGCAGTCGGGCCGTTACCGAGAGTACGGTGAAGGCCAGGGCACACGTGGTTTCGGCCTGCTCGAACCTCTGACGCCAGACGTGAGCTTCGTCCATGCAGCAGTTGGGGACGATCGAGGGCATGCGTGGTTCACACCGCCACACTCCGAAGGCTTTCACGGCTCACTCGCAGCCCGCCGGGGCGTCATCATCACGGTCGATGAATTGCGCAACGACGACAGTGTTCGTGCGCGCCCCGAACTGATTCCGATACCCGCCAACCGGGTACTGGCGATTTGCGAAGCACCATTCGGCGCTCACCCACAACCGCTTCACTTCGCCGATCCTCATTCGAACGAGAGCTACCGCGATGACTTCGAACACTACCGACTGTGGCGACGCATGACCCACGACCCGCAGCTGTTCGAGGAGTTTCGGCGACGGGTATTGTCTGCAGAAGACAGCTGGGCTGCCTACCTCGACTTCGTGGGTTCTCGAAACTTGTTCGCCCTTCGCAGCCGTTCACTTCGTTCGAGTGCTACTACTCCGCCTCCGTCGTTCGCGAGTGCCCGGAGTGAGCCCTCACGAGAATCGGCCCCGTTGCCTCTGTCACCGAGCGAAACGGTCGTCGTGCTGGCCGCCCGCGCGCTCTGTGACCGCGTGCGAAGTCAGAACCTCAATAGTTTGCTCGCTGGTATCGGGCTTTCGTTTAGGGCGACACGACTGTGCAAGCTGCTCCTCGGACCAGAAGCGAACGACGTGGAGCTGATGGTCGAAACCGGATTTTCTGGGTTCGCCCAATGTGAAGCCCCCGACGCCGACGACTACTTGTTGAGTCAGGAGAACATCGCGGCGGCGCAGCGTTTGACGAACGTCGAGAGTGTGTTGGGAACGTTGGTTTGCGGCGGTACCAACAGATGCATGGGCGTGATCGGCGCAGCACAAGTCGACGTCGAAGGAAACGTGAACAGTACGTTCGTGGACGGCATGTTGCTGGTCGGGTCTGGTGGCGCGTGCGACATCGCACTGGGAGCACGCGAGGTCACAGTGCTCACGAGATTCGATCGATTGGTGTCACAAGTCGAATACATCACCAGTCCGGGTACCGCAGTTCGTCAGATCGTCACCGAGCGCGGCGTTCTGCACAGGACGGGGGATCGATGGTTATTCGAACTGTGCGGCGCCGATCCTGGTCGCGCAGATCTCCCACTGCCTTGGAACAACATAGTGACGATCCCAGCGAAGGCGCAGCTGAAACTGACCCCCGTCGAGCGGGAGTTCGTGCAGAGAATGCGCCTGGGCGTCGTGCGAGGAATCAGTCCCTCGGAGTCAGGGACGCGCCCGACACTGCCCCGCTCGCTGCTGGATGAAGCTCCCAAGAATGACATAGTCAACGAGGGAGGCCGCCGATGACCGCCGTCTCGATCACGGGTTTGGGTACGTACCTGCCACGACGTAGCGTACGCAACGCGGAGCTTCCTACGCTCGACCCGCCACATTCCGTAGAGCAACTGGATGCGCTGGGAATCCTCGCACGTGGTTGGGCCGACGACGACGAGGGCGTCGTCGAGATGGCAGGCCACGCCAGTCGAGAAGCACTGAAGCGCGCCGAGGTCGACCCATCGAGCTTGGACTTCGTGTTGCTCGCGAATTGGAGTGAGCGACGCTACGTACCCGACGTCGCACCCCGCATTGCTGCAGCACTCGGCGCCAACCGGGCCTTCGCTTACGATTTGTGTGGAGCATGTTGCGGCTTCATCATGGGGATGGCCACCGCGTGGGGTTTCCTACAACGCCCCAACGCTGGCCGTGGGTTGGTCGTCGCCTCCGACGCCTCGTCGCGCAGAATGCGCCCGGCTACGCGCTCTACGATCGTGTTCGGTGACGGAGCCGCTGCCGCCGTGCTAGACGGCACGGGCAAGGCCGGGTGGGAGGTAGTCGACTTCGAGCTGCGCACGGATGGCAAGCGCAACGACATCATGGAGGTGGATGCCGAGGGTTATCTCAAGGCCCACATCCGCCAGAGCGAACTAAACCCACTTGCAGGGTCGACCATGGCAGAGGTGGCCCGCACGTTGCTCGATAGAAACGCGCTGAGCCTAGACGACATCGACTACGTCGTGCCACATTCTGGAACAGCAGGCGTGCAGAAACAACTGCGTGAGCACTTGGGCGTCAGCGAAGACAAGGTGCTGACGAATCTGCCACTCATCGGCAACGTCACCACCGCATCGATTCCTTGCTCCCTCGAGCATTTCTCGAAATCAGGCCAGCTTGCCAAGAACCAAACCATCCTGTGCGTGGCAGTCGGGCTGGGTTGGCAATCCGTTGCCATGCTGCTTCGAACATGACCGTCAAACTCGACAACCGCTTGGCTTTCGTCACTGGCGTCACATCTGGCATCGGTCTGGCGACTGCCCGCAAGTTGTGCGCCGCAGGTGCACGTGTGATCGGGCTCGGCAGAAACGCAGCGCAACTGCAAGCGCTAGCGGCAGACCTCGGGCCTGCGTTCGAACCGCTGTTGGCAGATCTCTCGACGAGTGACGGTCGCGCGCGCGCTGTTGCCCACGTGGAAAAGCTCGAACCAGGCCCGCACTTGCTGATCAACAACGCCGCTGCCTGCTCCTACGACAGCCCACTGGAGATTGAACCCGCACAGCTCGATGCCCTACTCGAAGTCAACGTCGTAGCTCCCATCGCTTTGGCAAGGGCCGCAGCAACGCGAATGACGGAAGGCGCGCACATTCTCCAACTGTCGTCGGTAACGGCACAACACATCCCCAACTCCAAGTTTGCCAGCTACGCGTCGACCAAACACAGCGTCGAAATACTGACCAGAGCCTTGCGTTGGGACTTGGCACCACGAGGAATCTCGGTGTCGGTTCTCTCCCCGGGTCTCGTCGAAACTCCGATCTACGACAAGGTGTCGGGATTCGAACGAACCAGAGAGAAATTGCGAGCCAGTCTACCGCAGTGGCTGAGCGCTGACGACGTCGCGGACAGCATCATCTGGATGGTAACTCGACCCGCGCACCTCACAATCGGGGAAATGACGCTTCTACCACGTGGGCAAGGACGTTGAAGTGAAGGAAAACGGACTCGAACGCGCTGACGAGTTGGTTCGGATCACCGTCGAGTACGTCGATGGCATCTTCGGACCTGGCATGGGAAAACGCCATCTGCGATTCTTGGAGCGTCTGGAAAACAGTGCGCTGCGACAGCTCATCTTGAGCTACCACGCCATCGAAGGAGATAGCCGCTGGCTCTCTCTGGAAGAGAATTACCTACTCGGGATGTGCACTTTGTGTGCGACCCGTGACTTCGCGACCGCCGCCATGTTTGCCAAGACGTTGATGCATCTCGGCGTCGACAAACGCAAGATCTTGGAAGCAGCTGGTCGTTTGTCGATGTGGATCGGTGGACTTCCTGCTGCGGAGGCGAGTTTCGTCGTGCAGAAAGCCATCCACGAGTACGAGGCGGGCGGCATTTCGTCCATGGCCGTCTGGTTCCCGGAGGCTTCGGGGTGACGCTCCCAGAGTCCTCAGCGCCCCGCGCGGGTCTCATACTCGGGGTTTCCAACCGCGACAGCGTGGGATATCACTGCGCCAAGCTGTTCACTAGACAGGGACAGAAGGTCGCCGTCAGCTATCGTGACCGTCCAGGCACCCGAGGCCCTGAAATCGCCGACGAACTGAAATGTTTGGGCATCCCGCTGGAGGTAGGAGACCCGAGCAGCGTCAGGAGCGCGGTCACACGTATCGAGGCCCAATTCGAGAGACTCGACTTCATCGTCCATACGCTGGTTCACGTACCTGACGGAATCTTGAGTAGACCAGTGTACGAGCTGGGTCGCGACGACTTTCTGGATGTGCTGGATGTGGCGGTATACTCATTGATCGACTTTACACGGGCGGCACTTCCCTTACTCGAGCGTTCACCTGCACCAAGAATAGTCGCGATGCTGTCCGCAGGAGCAGACTTCGCCCTACCCAACTATCACGCGGTCGGAATCGCCAAGGCGGCGTTGGCGGCAACCCTGAGGTACCTAGCTCGAGATCTGGGCGAGCACGGAGTGTTGTGCAACGGGCTCAGCTTTTCCATGCTGGAGACGAGCGCAGCCAAGCGGGTCATCGGTCCGGAAGTTACTAGACGTACGGCAGAACACATCGCCAAACGTTCACTCACCGGGCAACAACTGAAACACGAGCACGTGGCGAGAACAGCTGCGTTTCTTGCGGGGGCCGATTGTCAGAACCTGACGGGGGAGATTCTGACGGTCGATGGTGGCTACCGCCGAGGCTACTTCTGATGCCCCGCGCGCTAGAGAAAGAAGGGAAGAACGATGACGAGAATCCAAAGATGGGTCAGCACACTGCTGATGGGAATGGCGCTGGTGGTCCTCAGCCCCAGCCAGGCCGAAGCGTTCGGCAATAAATACCGCGGTGGGTTGACGACCGAACAGGTCGCGTGCGACACGCTGTGCACTGCGGGCCCGCTGACGGGCGGGTTGGAGGGGTTGCTCGAGTTCACCATGGACGAGATGCAAGAGACGAACAACCCCGACGTCGTGACGTACGTGGGCGTCAACACCATCACGACTGACGAAGGCACGATTTCCGGCACCGACTACGGGATCTGGAACCTCGTGACGGGTGAGTTCGTCGATGTCACGGTGTTTACTCAAGGCACGGGCGCGTTTGCTGGCAAGCGCGGAACGCTAATCATCGTTGGAGCGTTCGACCCCGTTACAGGTACGGGCTCCAGCAACTACTACGCCCTGCTGCACTGAACGGAACGGCGCGCCCTTCGGGGCGCGCCGGGCTGGGTCTCGCGGGTTCAAAGCGCGTCGCGTAGGCGACGCTGCGTCAACTCGAGCACGTCACGGTGCCAGGCCACTAGCAGTGGATGATGCGGGGCGCGCTCGAACCCCTTGCGCCTTGCAAGGCGCGCAACGTGGCGGTACTCCCGCTGGGCGTCCTCGACCAACCCCAGGCTGTCGTACGCCAAAGCCAAGTAGAACGCAGCTTGCCACAGTTCCTCATCGAGAAAGAGCGCGGCGCGCAACTCGTGGGCTGCAACCTCCACATTGCCACACAGATAGTTCGTCACCCCGAGGTAGAGACGGGCCAACGCGCAAGTCGGCGCGCTTTCCACGGCGGTCGCGTACGTTCGTAGCGCCTGCTGTAGATCACCGCGCTCGAGCGACAGGTGGCCATCTGATAGGTGACTCGACGAAGGATCGGTCTCAGGAGGCTGCAGCTCCTCGACCTCGGGAGCCAAGTCGCACAACTCGCGATGTATCGAGACGGGTGCGTCTCTCGGACCGACTAGTGGTGGCCAAGACGCCAGGTCGACGTTCACCCTGGCGGGCTTCACCTCAGCGCCGTTGGTCTTGCGCAGCACCAAACGGCCCGCATGGTAGACCGCTTCCAGCTGCTCAGGCACGTCGTAGACTACCTCGCTGGCACCGAGGGTCAGGTACCCTCCATCACACAAGCTGCGAGCCATGCGCTTGAAGACCTGCAGCGCACACTCTGGACGGAAGTAGATGAGCACGTTGCGACACAAGATCAGATCCCAGCATTCGCTTGCGCGATCCTGTGGCAGGGGAGCCATCAAGTTGTGGCGCTCGAAGCGGACCGCGGCGGGATTCTGCAACTCGACGCCAAAGCCGCCGTCAGGCTGCGCTCGAAAATGCCGACGCATATCAGCATCCACTTCACGCAAGCTAGCCTTCGCGTAACGTCCGCTGCGAGCCGTCGCCAGCGCCTGAGTGTTGATGTCAGTCCCCAACACGCGTACGTCGATGCCGAGTCGTTCGGCGAGCAGCGCGATGGAAATGCAATCCTCCCCCGTGGCGCAGCCCGGCACCCACACGCGAACTGGCCCAGCTGCGCGCGCGGCACGTTCGATGAGTATCTGCTCCATCGCCGCCATTTGCCCGCGGTCCCTGAAGAACCAAGTGTAAACCACCGTCACGGCGTTCGCTAGCGCCTCGAACTCCTGACCGCGCGTGTCGCGAGCCTTCAGAGCGTACTCGCTCTCGTCACAACGAAGCTGCGCGCAACGCTGCCGTATCATCGCGTCGAGTGCTCTCCCGACTCCACCACGCGCAAGCTCGAGCCCCGTCGCCTCGCTCAACGCCGCTCGGAGATCAGGCTTCGACGTCACGAGCTCACCAGCCGTGTTCATGTCCACGTGTCCAGTTTCCAACGATCGCTGCGATGTCCGTGGGAGAGTGAGCGCGGCTCGTCGCGCCTCGCCGCAATGCTGCGGCGGGCATCCCAAAGACTCCACAAGTGTCCTCTGACTGAGCGATGGTGAACCCACCAGCCTGTCGCATCGCGAGCAAGCCAGATACGCCATCACAACCCATGCCGCTCAGAATCACCCCCGCAGCACGATGGCCGACGCATTCAGCCAAGGAGTGAAAGAGCACGTCCACTGACGGCCGGTGGCCTTCCACGGTCGGCGCGTCGACAGGTCTCAGCTGGTTCGATGAACTGATGGTCAGGTGACGACCATCTGGAGCGATGAATATCGCCCCGACCTTCGCTTGCATCTCGCTGTGAACGACCTGCACTGGCATCTTCACCCTCCCCCCCAAGAACTCCGCGAACGCTCGAGTGAATCCGAACGGCAAATGCTGAACGACGACGATGCTCGCGTCGAACGGCTGAGGCAAGCTCGACAGCAGCGCGGCCATCGCCAAAGGCCCCCCCGCGGACGCACCAACCCCCAACACACGTGGCGCTTCACCATTGCCATTACCTCGTGGTTTCAGCTGCGCAACCGAAGATGGGCGTGACAGGTTACCAGCAACGTGGCGCACGACTGGAACCCGCGAGAGCTGCCTCACCTGGGCTCGAAGCGCCGCTTCTGCCGCTACGTCACCTTGTTCGGGTTTTGCGGCTAGCTCCAATGCGCCACGGCGTATGGACTCGAACACCTCCGCTTGCCGCTCGCCAGCTGGCAACCCTGTCACCACCAGGATCGGCAGGGGGCGGTTGGCCATCACCCGCTCGATTGTTGCGTGGCCCGCCGTGCCTGGCATCTGCAAGTCGACAAGTAGGACCTTGGGCTGCGTGCGGTCGATGAGCTCGACGACACCATCGCCATTGTGAGCCTCGCCCACCACAGCGATGTCTCGCTCCGCCTCGAGAATCTCCCGCAGGCGAACGCGACACACCAACGAATCGTCCAGAACCAGGGCTCTAATCGCTGTCATTATCTCGTGCGTACGAAGCGGCCTACTACTTCCACCAGAGCGTCACTTTGGAAGCCCGACTTAAGTACGTAGGCGTTCGCCCCCAGGCTCGATGCTCGCTGTCGGTCCTCGACCGAACCGCGAGTAGTCAACATGATCACAGGCAGCGTGCGCGAAAGCTCGCGGACCCGCGTGAGCAATTCGAGTCCATTCATTCGTGGCATTTCGAAGTCGGTGATGACCAAGTCCGGCGGCTGACGCTCGACCGCGGCTAGGGCTTCCACCCCATCCTTGGCTACCTCCACCGACAAACCCGAACTTCTGAGTAGCTCCGAGATCATCTCGGTTACGACAACGGAGTCGTCCGCCACGACTACACGAGGTGGGGCGCCCGCGTCACTGCCGCGGCTCCGCACCCCTCGACCACGCGATAGTGCGAGTTCGAACGAAGTGAGCTCAGGCAGCAATACTGGCCTTCCGTCGCTCAGCACGGAGCTCGCTCCTATCCCCGTACACTCTGCGAGAAGTGGTTCGGCGGGCCGCCGTATCACTTCGCGTTCTCCGATCACGGCTTTCACCGTCACCGCGAAGGTCCTGCCGCCCAGGTCGACCAGTACGGCCACATCTTCGGTTTCGGTATCGGGCAGCTGCATGCATCGCGTGAACGAGCGTAGCGGCACGGCTACACCATCTACCCGCACGGCTTCGCTGGCCCCTTCCAGTTCGGCTGCCCCCACGATGCGCCGAATCACCCTCACGGGAATCGCATAGAACCCAGCGCCCGAGTCGATCACCATCACGCGTTCTTTGGTGATGGCGAACGGAACGGTCAGAATGAATCGAGTACCGACGTTCGGCGTCGTCTCCACGGTGACTGAGCCGCCGAGTTTCTCGATCTTGTCTTTGACGACATCGAGGCCCACTCCGCGCCCAGACACGTCGTCGACCTGTTCTTCAGTCGAGAACCCGTGTCTGAAGATCAGCTGCACGGCTTCTCGATCGGTCAGCAGCTGCGATTGTTCTTCACTCAGAACGCCCGCTGCGCTGGCAGCCGCGCGGAGCTTACGCGGGTCGAGTCCGCGGCCGTCGTCCTCGACCGCAATGACCACGTCGGGACCAGATGACTCGGCGGAGAGACGAATTCGGCCAGCCTCGGGCTTGTCACCTCGCTCGGCTGCGGACTCGATACCGTGAGCGACAGCGTTGCGCACGAGGTGAACTAAGCTATCCCACACGTGTTCCGTCACGTCACGTTCGAGCTGAACGCCTCCCGCACTTACCGTCACCTCGATGGGCTTGTCTATGCGACGTGCCAAGAGTCGAACGTGCTGTTCGAGCTGCATCAGCATCGGCTCGATACGCACCAGCCGCAGGCCCCACGTCGCGTCCACACACGAGTCCAACAACGTCCGATACTGCGAGAACGATTCATCCACGTTGATGCGCAACGCCCGCGCAGACCCAGTCGGCAGTTGCTGCGAGACCTCCCGTTGCAAACGCCCGAGACCTTCGGTGAGCTCGGTCACGAGTTCGCACAAGGCGTCTATTCGGGAGGCCTCGACGGAAACCCAGCGCCCCTCCTCCGAGAGCTTGCCCTGCGACGATTCTTCCGCACGCGGCGACTCGTCTTGCTCGGAAGGCGGAGATGAAGTGGGGGCGGGTGAAGCTGCACTCGACGAAACGGACTCGGAAGACTCGTGGTCGGTCGAAGACGAGGGTCGATTCGAAGGATGCGAACGACTCTCTGCGGGGGTCGGCCCAGAAAACTGGAGTATGGCTGCTTGAATCGTCAGGTCGGAACGAACCGGGTCGCTCTGACTCAACGCCTGAGCCATGACTACGATAGCGTGCCCGAGCTTGGGAAAATCGAGATCTCCACCTCGGCCCACTTCATCTTCCAAGCGGTGGGTGAGATCCGCCAGAGCTCGTGCGCCGACCATCCGCGCCTCACCCTTGAGGGTGTGGAGTTCACCTAGTACGGCACGCGTGGCCTCAGCCTGCCCTGGGTTCAACTCCAACGCCTCGAGCAGCGAGGCGATCGTCTTGACTCGGGTCTGCAGGCTGGCGCGAAAGCGGGCATGGAGCGCCTCGCGCGAGTTGCTCATCCAGCCCTCGCGTCTGCCCCATCAAAACGCTTCACGAGGTCGGCGAGGCGGTCCGCCTGACGTTTCAGCCCCTCAGCGGAGGTCCGCGTTTGTGAGGTCGCACTCACGGCCTGGGTTACCACTTCGGCGATACTCTTGACACTCTGGGACACCTGCTCTGTGCCGCTGCGTTGCTGCTGCGTCACGAACGTAATCTGGCGCGCCGCTTCCGTCGTCTCCCGCGCCAGTCGCTTGCTTTCCTCGGTGGCCATCACAGTCGTCGACCCCGCGTCCCGAATGTCGACGACGAGCTGTTTGATGTCTTGCACGGATGCAGTCACGCGCTCCGCCAAACGTCGCATTTCGGCGGCCACCAACGCAAACCCCTGCCCGCCCTCGCCAGCGCGACTCGCCTCCAACGATCCGTTTAGAGCGAGCAGGTCGCTGCGGTCGGCGATATCGCGAATCACGTCCAGGATCTCCGCGATGCGCCCCGCCTGGGCTGACAACTGACCGATTCTGCCGACCATGTCATCCGTGTTCTCCAACGTTCGCTCGGCGTTCGAGAACACTCCCTTGACCGAGTCGGAAACGTGGGCGGCAGATTCGGACAGCGAATCCATGGTTCGACTGATCTCTTCCATCGCGCTCGATTGTGACGTCGCTGCAGCCTCTTGTTCCTGAGTCGCGGCAAAAATCTCCGTAGCGGCACTGCCCAGGTCGACTGATGCACCACGGATTTCGCTGACCATCGCTCTCAGACTGTCGAGCATGCGACGGAACGCATCTGGCAGTTCGCCGTTGCGATCGATCGTGATACCCAAGTCGCCTCGCGCAATGGCGTCGGCGGCTGTGCTGAGGTCGCGCATCATGTCTATCAGGTCGTTGAAGCGCTGAGACAACACACCAACTTCATCATGTCGGGGAACTGGTAGAGCCCCCATTTCCGATTGTTTGCCTTGTTCGACTATCTCGCGAGCACTACTCGTGAGGCGTTGCAGCGGCCCCGAGACAGAGCGACCCAACGTGACTGCGCACAAGGGCGCCCACAAGCCGACGACGATCGCGAATATCGCTGCACTCAGCATGAACCCGCTGGGCGAGTCAGAAGACGTGTCTAGCACGATCACTGCACGACGCCGCGCGTCCACGCGGTGGAACGCGACCACTCGCTGCTCCTGCGCGCTCACCCAAGTCCCTGAGACGTCGGTAACAGGCTGCGCACTCAGCCACTTCTCAGCTGCCTCGGGTATCCAACTCTGGGCACTCGTCGAGCGTCGAGGCCCCACCTCGACTACGCCGCTTTGCAACTCGAAACGCGCGCTGGACTTGCGCAGATCGTCGCCATCACCCGCGGCGCTACGCCCTGAGTCGGCAACACCCGCGTTCGAGTCGGCGTCGACCGCATCACCCGGTTGCGTGCCCACTTCGTCCGCAGCGTTCCGCGCCATCAGGCTGGCATATAGCGCCCCCTGCTCGGTGTAGGCGTCGAGTTGCTTCATGTAGCCGAGCGCCATCATCCAGATGGTTGGTCCCAACCCGAGCGCCAGGGCGATCATGCCGATACGAACTTGCAGTGACGCCGCGGGGCGTTCCAGGACGATCCCCTCCTGGCGGGCTCGTACCGACAGTTCACCCGCAACGTCGGACGTCAGCATCGATGCAATGGGGAACGAAAACGCGAGTCCGCCGAACCACACAGCCACGACTACCAAGAGCGCCGCATTTAGCGCACGAGGATCGAGCCCGAGGTCTGGGTGGCTCCAATTGATGAGCAAGAACCCCAGGCCGTAGGTCACAGACCAACTGAAGCTGTAGAACACTCCGAATCGTCTCGGCAGTCGTTGCAGGCGGTCATCCAGCGTGGCGACTTGCCGAGCGTCGAGGTCAGCTAGCGACTGACTGGAACTCCCTGCCAGGTTGAAGTGGGTAGAAAGAAACCACGCGTTCGCCATGATCTTGACCAACCACATCAACGCCAGCAAACCGAACGGTTCGAGGAACGAAGAGAACCCGAGCAGCTGGACGAACGCAGCGCTGACCAACGGGTTGAAGACCAAGTCCAAGACGGCAAACGTGGCGATGAGTCGAATGGCGATGGTTTTCATGGGGGCCTCATTCGTGGGGTACTTGAAAGTGAAGACTCGACAGCGCGCTACTCGTCAGGATGCTGGGCCGCCGTGGACAACTTGCCGATCGCTTCGAGATCGAGCACCAGCGCCAACCCGGCTGCATGCGCCAGCACGCCCGTGTAGGGGTGGTATCGAAACAGCGCGGGCATCTGCATCAGTTCGCAATCGACGGCATTCACCAACGCCCCTCCTTGGGGGACCAGGAGTCCGCAATCGAGCGGCAATCCCTCGAGCAACAGCACACGCCTCCCGCGTTCCTGCTCCGCTCCCGAGAAACTTACCCCGATCGGCAGCTCCAAGTCGATGGCGCGAACACCTTCTGCGTCGGCCTCAGGCAGAACACGACGCACCGCGCTGGCAGCGATCGCGACGTCGCAGGGGGCCGCCGAGTAACACAGGTATGCCGCCGAATCCGCAGGTACACCTACCTCACCCCCCGCCGCAACGGCTCCCCCGAGTGGGTCGGAGGGGAACATCGCTCGCGACGCGACGCGAACACGCACAGCTGCGCCAGGAGTCTCCTCGACCGCTGCCCCACGCTGCAGGACGTCAGCGCGTTTGCTCGGCACCTGCGCCACCACCTCGTCCCAAACTGTTCGAGAGCTGCGACAGCACGGCGTTCATGTCCACCACGGAGGCAACCATCTCCCCGACGTCGACCTCCCAGTCGGAAAACGCCAAGGATGTGACGTGAACAGGCCGTAGTTCTGCCTGGGAAGCGATCGTCACAGCACGCACCTCACTCGCAGGAACGGCGACCAGGTTGGCGTCGACTTCCAGGACCAACATGCGTTCGTGGGGCGCGGGTTCCGACGTGGCGTTGGACTCGGACACTCCCAACAACTTCTCCAAGTTCACCACAGGAATCGCACGTCCACGCCACACACATAGACCGCTCAAGTGAGCGTCGCTCCTGGGCACGGTCAGTAGAGGCTGAGCGCCAAGCACCTCACGCACCAGGCTCGCTTGCAACATCAGCCAGGTCGACTGCAGCCTCACTGGCAGTAGCGCAAGATTCTCTCCCAAGACCATCTGACTCGCTCGACGTGCGAAACGCTATCCACTCGATCGGAGTGGGGCAAGAAATCACCGCACCCGCAACCGTGCGAAACATAACGGCAGGTTCGTGCGTGGGCATAAGTCTGGTGCGGCGGCTGGGCCGCTCGCGAACTCGTCTAGATGCGCTGCAACACGCGGTCGAATTTTAGAAAAATACCTGATGTGGGTAGCGCGGGCGGCCGTAGTTTTCGAAACTGGGAATCCCGCCAAAGTCGGGGTGAGGTAGCAGCCACCCGCGGTCGGGACACGAGGGAATGAACGCAATGAAACCGGACAACAAGAAGACGATCGCAGTCGTAGATGACAGCGAGATCGTCTTGGAAGTCCTACGCGAACTGCTGGAAGGCGCGGGCTATCGAGTTCTGACGCGAAGTCGCCCGGTTGGTTGCGTTGCAATGATGCTGCAAGAGGAACCCGACCTGGTGCTGATCGACGTATCCATGCCGGGTGTGGGCGGGGACACGCTCGTCAGATGTTTCGGCACGGCGAACCCCAGCAGCGCCTGTGTCATCTTGCTCTACTCTGGGCTGCCAGAAAACGTACTCGAGAAAAAGGTGCGCAGTTCTGGTGCGCACGGCTACATCCGCAAGTCCGACGATCAGAACGGCTTGTTGCGAGAGATCGCTCAGTGGCTCGGCCGAAGCCCGGGCAGACCTCTCGGCAGACCGCGTACACCTTCGCCATTCTCTGCGCCCAAATCTGAGCAAGCGCCGAGCAGCGTGGTCAGCAGTGGACTCAGACCGCTGACCGTGCCCAAGAGTGCACTGCTGGTGGCAACGGACATCGCTGTGCTTTCGGGCTACAGCAAGGATCTACAACACGACCGGCTGACCTTCGAGTTTGCGCTGTCAGGAGCGCAAGCCTTGCACCGCTTGAGCGGCGAGACGCCACCCGATCTGATCGTGTCGCACCTAGACACGGGTGAAGTCGGCGGGATGGACCTCTACCGCCACGCCCTGGAAATTGATCAGAAGTGGCAAAATCGATTCGTATTGATCGCCGAGAGCCAGGATCGTGCGCGTCTTCAACTTCCTGGGATGTTGTTCGCGGGCCCCGTGTTGTACCGCCCGTTCGAAATCCGCGCATTGCAAGAGGTCATCGATGGCTGCCTAGGAGGGCGCCGCGCACCGCTTCGATCGGCACTTTGACGGCACCGAGTCTCCAGCAGCCAGGCGACGGATTCACGACGACATGACTTCGAGAAGCGGGGGCACGCTCATCATCAATTCGTGAGCCACGCTGCGCGGAGCGTATAACACCAGCGCACCGCGCCCACCTGCAACGACCTGATGAGGCGCCTTTTGCGCAGAGATCATCTGGCTAGAGTAGACGAAGTCACCGACGCCAAACTCTTCCACGGGAGCTGCGTCGCCCATCGCTTCGAGCTGCCCGCCTCCCAGGACGAACAAGCTCGGAATCGGCTCCGCAGCGTTGAGTAGTACCTCACCAGGCTGAAGCGCCCGAACTTCCAAACGCTTGAACACCGCACCGCGCAACGCATCGTCGAGACGTTCACCCAGTGGGCCAAGCGCAGCGCCACATACTGCCAAGAAATAGTCGGCAATGAAGCGCAGCTCATCGTGCACCCACGGGCACTCCGCGATCGCTGCATCGAACGTATCTGGCTCCCAAATGGCTACCCTCGTCCCGTCGACCTTGGACACGACGCGGAGCGCGATGCCTTCTGCGAGTGTGCCCTTGGTGAACACGACGTCCGCTTGGTGGGCAACCGCTCCCGATTCGTCCGAGAACGCGGGCAAGATGTCGACTGTACCCGCGGTGACGACGACCGCTCCGAAGAACGCCACTTCTTCCCCTGCATCGAGCGGCTCGACACGCACTATCTTTGCCAGCTGCAGTTGCACTTCTTCGGGGAGATCTTCGAACCCGCGCACCTGATCTAGTGCGATGCCGTCGACGACGTTTGGCCCCACCGCGGAAGTATCGCTAGGCGTTCCCGCGGGTCCCGGCACTTGAAGATCGGAAGGCGGACCAAAGTCGCTGACCTCGAGCGTCAACTCCCCGAGGTCCGAGGTGCGGCCAGCACGCGGCGCGGCGCTCGGCGGTGGCTCACTGGGTAACGGTTCGTTGAGGGCTCGCACCGAGCCTGGCGGCTGGGACCCGTGAATGAAGCCGAGATCTTGCGTAACCCGTTCGTCTTCGTCTTCGTCGAGGATCTCTTCTTCGCTGATCAGCGCCAATGCACGCTTGACCGAGTCGGGAGCTGGGCCTCCCTCGGACGGGGGCACGGAATCGAGCTGCAAGCTGTCGAGGGACGCATCGTCCGAATCCCCCGAACGAGCGCCTGCGAGAAAGGATGCTGGCAACGGGGGCGCACCTGGCGCGAACGACGCCTCTGGCGGCACACTGTCGAGGTCGATGCCGACGGCCTTCAGATCGTCGGCGCTCATCTCATTGACCTCGAGCTCGGGAGCCGACGCCATGGGCGCGCGGCCTTTGACCTCCGTCAAACTCTTGCGTTCGGGTGTCGGCACCTGGAACGTAGGAGCGGCGGGTGCCGGGGGAACACTCGACTGAATCAACAACGCGGATGGTCGTTTACCTGGTGGCAGACTCTTGCGGGTGGGAGCGCGGGTTGGCAATGGCGGCGGGGCCCCACTAGGCCGTGGTTTCGCCCCAGGGGGCGGCGCGAGTTTGCGTTTGGGCAAGGGCGGCGGCCGCCCGGGACCGGGCAGCGGCGGCGGCTTCGCGGGACTGACGTCGGATTCGATGTCGATCTCGACGCTGGTCGGCATCGCCGAGCGTTGGGGCGGCGGCGGAATCGAACCGAAATTCCACATCGCCTGTGCCATGTGACGCGCTTGTTCGTCGAGTTCCTGCGCTCTCCTCGCAGCGCCCGCTTGCGTCGCCGCTTTGGCGGCGCGCTTCACCCAAGAAATCGCCTCGGCGTGCTGGCCTTGATTCAGCTGCGCGAGCGCCACCTGCAAGGCCCAGCGGACGTCGTCGTTGTCGTCGTCCTGTACGGCCAGGCTTGGGTTGGGTCCCTGGGTCATCGGATTGCCGCCATATTACGCATGGATCGCTAACACGCCTACGCGATTCTGGGGCTCAAACCCGCGCTGGCTCTCGGGCCACGAGTGGCGCCCGCAGTGCGGCATGATTGGTGCGATCCCATCGTCATCACCCGCATCCACGCTACTGCGGTTGCACGAAGATCTCGCGTTCCTTCGAACCATTTGGCGGGCCGATCATCCCCTGGACCTCCATCGCCTCGACGATCTTGGCGGCGCGGTTGTAGCCAATTGTCATCTTGCGTTGCAGCCACGACGTCGAACAGCGCTGGGTGTCCGCCACGATGCGCACGGCCTCGTCGAAACGGGGGTCGAGATCAGCAGCGTCTTGCTCGGAATTCTCCTCATCGTCCTCGTCCGCCTTGAGTATGTCGTCGTGGTAGACGGGCGTACCCTGACTGCGCAGATACGCAGTCAAGCGATCCACTTCTTCTTCGCTCACGAACGGGCACTGGACGCGATGGGTTTCGGTCGAGCCGTTCAGCTTGACCAACATGTCGCCCTTGCCGAGCAGCAGCTCCGCGCCCTTTTCGTCGATGATCGTGCCGCTGTCTACCTTTTGCGCGACACGGAACGCGATGCGCGTCGGGAAGTTCGCTTTGATCATGCCCGTGATGACGTTCACGCTGGGGCGCTGAGTCGCCAGCACCACGTGCATGCCTGCTGCGCGCGCCTTCTGCGCCAAACGAGCAACCGACGCCTCGACCTCTTTGCCCTGCTGCATCATCAGATCGGCGAACTCGTCGACCACACACACGATGTGCGGCATCTTGCCGGGCATCGCGCTGCCGTCGTTGCCCGACTTGGCCGCAGGCACCGAGACCGGGCAGCCATCTGCCGTGAGTGCCGTCACTTCTTCAGGCTCGGGGATCGGCAGCTCGCCGCTCTGCACGCGTGACACCCAGCGATTGTAAGTCGAGATGTTTTTGGTGCCCGCGATGGCAAACGCCTGGTAGCGCTTCTCCATCTCGTCCACCGCCCACTTGAGCGCCTTGGCCGCTTGCCGCATGTCGGTCACCACGGGAAGTAGCATGTGCGGGATGCCGTCGAAGGGCGCCAGCTCGACGACCTTGGGATCAATCATCAACAAACGCAACTCGTCGGGCGAACGCTTGAACAGCAAGCTCGACAACATCACGTTGAGCCCGACGCTCTTGCCCGCGCCCGTCGCGCCCGCGACGATCACGTGGGGCATTGCCGCCAAATCTGCATAAAACGGCGCGCCGACGATGTCGCGACCGAGCACCACGGGCAGCGCTGCTCGCTCCGCGAGTTTCTTGAAACGGCGATCTTCGATCAGTTCCCGCAGGTTTACGGGAACGCGTTCGTCGTTCGGCAGCTCGAAACCGATGCGCGCCTTGCCGGGAATCGGCGCGATGATGCGCACTTTTCGTGAAAGGCCGAGCGCCAAGTCGTCAGACAGCCCGGCCACTTTGCTGACTTTGGTTCCAGCAGCGGGCACCACTTCGTAGGTGGTGACCGTTGGTCCCGGGTGAACCTCTTCGACCGTCCCCGAGACGCCGTAATCCGCTAGCGTTTTCTCCAGCTTGTCGGCGAGCTGCACGACGCGGTTCTTGTCGATGTTCACGAGCTCGCCCGATTTCTCTTCGAGCAGATCCGTTTCGGGCAGCGCAAAGCCCTTCGCGCGCTTGCGCACCTTCGGTGCGCGCTCGACTTCGGTCAGATGTCGCGTATCGACGATCGTCAGCCCGTCGCTGGTCGCCTTGGCTTCACTAGCAGCAGCGGCAGCGTCCACCTTGGACGGCAACTCGAGCTGCTCGGGTTTCGGCTTGGGCACGCTCTTCGACGCGACCTGTTCAGAGGCTTCGATCGTGTTCGTTTTGCTTGGGGGAGGCACTTGCAGAGCGGGTTCGGCTCCCTCTGCGGACTCTCGCGTGAGGCGCATCACCGACGGCGGCTCGCCGTCGCGCGGTTCGAGCTGACTGCGCAGGGACTCGGCCACTGCCAGCGGCGGCACGCCCGTGTTCGTCAGCGGCTCCCACTCGCCATCGTCGGTGTTGAGCTCGGCGATGATCGCCTCGTCGCTGCGCGCGTCTATCTTCGGCCCGGGACGTTCGGCGGGCTGCGCACGTTCGTTACGACGAATGTCTCGCGCGCGGCTCCACGCGTCTTTCAATCGCAGCAGCAGTTGCCAGGTGCGCACCGAAAGCCGCTCCAAATAGCGCAACGACACCCGACAAACGTCGATGAACGAAAACGACGAGCGCCCGATCAGAATCAACCCGATGATCGTCCCGCCAATCACGAACGAGCCGGCCGTCGAAAACAACGCCTCGAGCAGCTCGCCAAACAGCAGCCCGACGTTGCCTCCCGCAGGTACGCGGCCGAACGCCACCATACCGGGTGCAGACACCTGCACCAGCGCCGCAGCGACAATCCCGACGACTAGATCACCCGCAACGCGCAGCCCGGGGACTTCCAACGGGCGCCGTCGAAACAGCGGCGCGCCCACACAAAACAACTCGACGGGCACGGCCCAAGCCACGACGCCAAACCCCATCACCAACAGCTTGGCAATCGCGGCTCCGACGGGACCACCCCAATCGCCCCCTGCGACGCTGGGGTCGTGCGGGTCGACTCGCAGGCTCGTCAGCGCCAGAGCGAGGTAGATCCCGGCCGCGAACAACAGCAGCGCGGCAGCCTCTTTGCCGCGTCCAGACGCGGCGGAGCCAGGCGGAACGAGGCTTTCGGACGGGTTTTCACGCGCCGAAGGAGAGGTGAACAATCTTGCGCCCATTTGACCACTCACACCTACACCAACTCACCTGAGTTGGCCCACTCTTTCAATATTCACCCGCTAGCCGGTCGGGTACCGCGGGGAGCGGCGGTGAGACTCCTCTTCATGGGCCGCCGAGCAGTCGCCAAGCTTGACGGCTTTGGTCGTTGGACGTCAAGAAAGCGGAGCTCTCGAGTGACGATCACTCGAGGCACTCGAGAAGAGCATGGGAGCCTACAAGTCGATCCGAGGCTGGTCGTTGGCGCTGGCGCTGTGTGCGTCTGCGCTGGTCGGCTGCACCACAACGTCAGAAGACATTCAGCATTGGGCAAACACGAAACAAGGCCCGCAAAAGCTGATGTCCGTCGTCACGCACTCGAAGTTCCCGATGGCATTACGCGGCGAAGCCGTCCTGAGCTTGATCGGGATGCCACCGAGAGGGGGGCGCCGAGTGGGCATCGACGACGCCATCGCGGGGCTCGATCGCGTGCAGCCTCCCGAACGCGAACGCCTGATGGCGCACGTGGTGCCGGGCCTGGTGAGCAAGCTGACCGCACCGCCACCTCCTGAGGGCGAGCCAGATGAGTCCGTGCCATTCAAGGACGCCGCGTACGCCATGCTCACCGAAGACGATGGCAAGCTGGTCACGACGCCAGAACACCGACAGCAACTCGAACAGGCACTGGCCGTCTGGGCCCACGCGGATTTCGAGCGCAGGCAAGACGCCCCGGGCCAAAACGTGGGCATGCGCCAGATGCTGGCGTTGCTTGGACCGCAGAGTCTCTCCAAACTGCCAGAACGCATCACGCCTGACGGCAATACTCAACGCTTGGTCAGCCTGATCGCCGAACTCGGAGACGCGCCGACAAGAGCAGCTGCTGCCGCCAAACTAGTCGAAATGGCAGACTTCACGGCCTCTCCTGCGTGGCTCACCGCGAAACAGCCCGAGTTGAAGAAGGCGAACGAGGTCTCAGGCATCAAGGCTGACACCAAGGCCTTCGATGCGCAGCTACAACAGTTTCAAGAGGAAGAGCTCCTACGCCTGTTCGCGTCCCTCAAGCAACTGAAGTCGCCAGGTGGAGCACAGTACCTCGCCCGCGTTGCCGCGGATCCGAAACGACCAGAGAAACAACGTGCAGGCGCCCTAGCGGCGCTCGAAGGGCAAGTCGACGGCAAGGACGACGGGACGTTTCAGGCCCTGCTCTCGGTAGCCAAAGCCACTGACACTCCAGACACGGTTCGCACCCTAGCATTCCGCCGACTAGCTACCTTCACCTACACGCAGCTCGCCGAGCCCCTATACGACACCTTCGGCGGCGACGACTGGCGAGTGCGTTGGCTCGCGGGAGAACTACTCCTGCAAAAGCTGAACGCTTCGCAACTGGACGAGTTCATGTCGCGGCTCGAGAAGGTCGAACACATGGCGGTTACGGAACCGCTGACGTACGGCAAGCTGCTGGCGAAGGTAGAAGGCCTGAAGAACGTCAGCGAAACCGTGGATTCTTACAGTTCGAGTTCAAATGAGACGCCTGTCAGGCTAGCCGCGTTGGGCTACTACTACAGCCACGGCTCGTCGGAGCAGCTCGACCGCGTCGCACGGTACGACGCGGATCGCTCAAAAGTCCCGGAGTGCAGCGAAAACGCGAAGGACTGCGACTGGCGCTGCGGCGAGACCGAGGTCGAGACGCTCGGCGACTACGTCAAGCACTGCATCGTCCCCGCAATGGCACAAGCCAGCGGCCCATCGAAATCTAGCGATGCAAAAGCTTCGCAAGATCCCCAAAAGACAAAGTAAGATGCGAAAGCTCATGCCCGCCGGGGCAAGGTGAACTTTCGATGTCCGATACCAGCAAGACGATTCGTTCCTTTCAATGTCGCGACACGCTCTGGGAGAAGTTCGAGCAGATGGCCCGTGAGCTCGAGTGCTCGGTCGATTACCTGATCAACGACTCCATGAAGCAATACGCGAGGCAGCGGGGGTACGGCAGTACTCGCGGAGGTGGCCTGCCCGCTCCCAGTCGAACCTCATTACAGCCTCCGGCCCCAATGGCGAGCAACGCCCCGACGGTGGCTCCGCCGCCACCACCTGGCGCACCGCCGCCAGCAGCTCCTCCGCCACTGCCCGTTTCCGTGGCAGCTCCGCCGCCACCACCCGGCGCGCCGCCCCCAGTGCCCAGGCAACGCTCACGTACGCCTGGCGTCGGCGCACCTCCGCTTCCACCACCAGTCGCAGGCGGCGCTCCGCCCCCTCCTGGACCACCGCCGCCCGCGCGCAGCCGCGCAGCAGCGCCGCCTCCAGTACATCAGAGTGCGGCGCCGCCGCCCCGTGCTGTCGCCGCGCCGCGTCGCGCGATCAACGCGTACTACAACGGGCAACGCTTCACCGTGACCAAAGACCAGTTCATCATCGGGCGCGGAAAGCAGACTTCGGACCTCACCATCAAAGATCCGAACGTCTCGCGCCAGCACGCCATGGTCGAGTTCTTGGGCGGCAACTACTTCATGGTCGACTTGGGTTCGACGAACGGCGTGGAGTTCAACGGACAGCGCGTACAACGTCAGCCCATCAACGAAGGTGACGTGTTCCGCGTGTGTGACCACGAGCTGCGCTTTTCGTTCTACTGAGCCGAGGCGTCGCTAGCTCGCAAGCCTGATCCAGCGACGACGCAGCGCCCAAACGAACGACATGCACGTCAGCATTCTCGGGGCAGGCGCACTCGGACGCGCCTACGCGGCGGCGCTATGTCGAGCGAAGTGCGAAGTCACGCTGATCAAGCGAACGCAACCCGCGGGACGCAGCAGGTTCACCGCTCGTCGGCATGGTCTCCTCAGCCGACGTGACGTCGTCGAGGTGAACACCAGCCCACACGTGCCCGCGTGCGATCTAGTCGTGGTTGCCGTGCGAGCCGAGAACGTCGACGATGCCTTGCTCGATTCGCTCGGAGGGCACCAGGGGCCCGTGGTCGTGTTGACACCGATGTTAGCGCGAGCAACCACGGAGCTGTGGGCGACGTTGCCTCATTGCGTCCCCGCGATGCCGAACGTGCTCTCGTCGTGGGAAGGCGATCAGCTCGATTACTGGGCGCCGCCGCTGACCCAGACGCTGCTCGACGCGTCGAGCAAGCACGACCCGCTCGTTGGCGACTTTGCACGACGCGTTCGCCGTGGCGGGATCGGAGTACGCTTTGGCGAGAATGTCACCGACGTGAGCCGCGCCACGACCATCGCCTTCATGCCACTGCAATTGGCAGCAGTGGCCGAACCTCGAGTGACGCGATGGCACGAAAACTCAGCGTTCATTCGGCGGGTTGCGGCTGGTCTACGTACCTCCCGACGCTTGGCACTCGACGTAGCTCCTCCTGACTTGGGGATCCGTATCGGCACCTGGGTGCTCAGCTCACCACTCGCGCTGCGCCTGTTCAGCCGGGTCGCGCTGCGCGTATGGCCACCCGCAGCGCGCTACCTGGCTAGCCACTTCGGCGAGAAACTGAAAGACCAAACCGCACGGTTTGAACGTGAACTACGTGAGCTCGTCGCGGAGGCGAGGCTGCCATCGGCCAGCGCAGAGCAGTTGCTGGGGCTGGCTGCCCCAACTCGACACGACGGAGAGTGAAGCTCCTGCCGAAGACGGAAGTTTCCCGAGTCGCGTTCTCTCGACTAACCTTTTGCCATGCGCGTGAGGTGGATCGTCTCGGGACTCGTCGCAGCAGCCTCACTTGCCGCGGTGGCCACAGCTTCGCCGCCGCCATGGAGGCCCGAAGGCGGCGTGCCCCTGCCCTCGAGCGCACACAGCTTGGAACTCGTCGTGCACGACGCCCCCATTCACTTCGCGCCAGCCCCTTCCTCCAAACGTCGAGGGTCCGCACAACTAGCAGCGCGGCTCCCCGTGCTCGGGTGGGTCGGCCCGAACGGCAGTTGCACGGGTCGCTGGTTTTTGGTCGGGCCAGAAGCTTGGTTGTGTGAGCAACACGCGCGCCTCAGCAGCTGGCCGCCGGGGAGCCCATCGAAACAGAGCAGTGCGGCAGGACTCCCCTACGACTACAACTTCGTGGGCGCTGATGGCTCGTTCGGATACGCGAGTCTGAGTCTCGCCGAAGAAGGGATCCCCGACTCGCAGCTCGAGCCGGGCTTCGCGGTCGCGCTCAGGAGCGTGGAACGCAAACCCGGCGGGGAGCTGTACGGACTCACGACGCACGGTCTGTGGATCCCGATGCGTGACTTGCGACCCGCTGGCGGCTCTGCGTTCCAAGGCGCGATGCTCCGAGAAGACTCGCTCGCCGTCGGGTGGACTTTCAGGCCTCGTACCCCCATTTACTCCAAACCCAACTACCGCGTCCCCTCTCAGACGTTGGACAAGCTGACGCGCGTCGACGTGCTCGAACACTTAGAAAAGTGGGGGCGTCGTTGGGTTCGTATCGGCGAGCAACGCTGGCTTCGTCGCGAAGACCTACGGATCCCGACGGCGCGCCGCACACCCGACGAACTGAGAGACGGCGAACGCTGGCTGCAAATAGACACCGAAAACCAGACTCTCATCGCCTTCGAAGGTGACGTACCCGTCTTCGCGACGCTGGTGTCGACGGGCAAAGGTACGGCGGGCAGTGAACAGGCTACACCTGCTGGTCAGCATCGAATCTGGGTCAAACTGGTCAGCACCGACATGACCAACCTGGAAGATTTGGACGCCAGTCGCTACTACGCCATCGAGGAAGTGCCCTGGGTGATGTTCTTCGAACGCGGCTACGGACTGCACGGCGCGTTTTGGCATGACGACTTCGGCAATCGACGGAGTCACGGCTGCGTTAACCTGAGCCCCAAGGACGCTCAGTTCGTCTTCGGCTGGGCAGGTCCTGAGTTGCCCGATGGCTGGCACGCAAGTCACCCCACGGCGTACGACCCGGGTACGATCGTGGTCGTACACTGACGTTCGTCTGGGGCATTTTGGAGTTTTGTCGAAGTTGCTCGCCGCGCGGATGTCGTCGGAACGCAGGGTGCCAGTCACCGCGGGTGGTCAGGCTTGAAAAGCTCAGCCAATGCAGACTACGGTGGTCGAGATGAGCGAGCTAGCCTGGGTGAGTGTTGCCACGCCCCGTTTGATTTGGGACTGCGCTGGCCTCGCTCGTTTGCAGCTCGTGAGTCGTTCCTTCCACGGCAGCGATCCCTCTCGTCCTCCCGACGTCACGATGACCGGGTGGGCTCTCTCCAGCGACTGAATCTCAAGTGGTCTCCATCGTGCACGCGGCCCGGGATCTCGGGCGCATCCGAGAGGTTTCGACCGTGCTCATGCGTCACGGTTTCGGAGAGGTCGTCGCGCGCCTGGGCCTGGGTCGCAAATCCGACAGGGCACCTGCGGCCAACGCTAGCACGGACAAGAACGAGAACCTCGGGGTTCGGGTGCGTCTGGTGCTCGAAGACCTGGGTCCATCATTCGTAAAGCTGGGACAGATCATCTCCACGCGTGCGGACGTGCTGCCCGCAGGCGTCGTCAGCGAACTCCGCAAGTTGCAGGACTCAGTCGCGCAAGTTCCGTTCAGCGCGATTGAGGAAAGAATCGAACAGTCACTCGGCGCACCGATCGCAGAGCTATTCGAAACCTTCGACGAACAGCCGCTAGCAGCGGCTAGCGTGGCGCAGGTTCACAGGGCCACCCTGCGAACGGAAGAGGGCCTTCGAGATGTGGCCGTAAAAGTGCAGCGCCCGGGTATCGGCGCGACTATCTCCAGCGACCTGGACATCTTGCACACGTTGGCAGCGATGCTCGAACGCGCGATTCCAGAGTCGCGCACGTACTCGCCCGTCGGTTTGGTGCAGCAATTCGACCGAGCAATCACGAGTGAACTCGACTTCACCCAGGAAGCCGACAACGCCCAGCGTTTTGCCGACAACTTCGCCGAACACGAATTCGTACGCTTCCCCAAGGTGTATCGCAACGTTTCGAGCAAACACGTGATCACGCTGGAGTACCTCGACGGCTGCAAGATCCCAGTCGCCATCGAACGAGGATATTCAGGTAAACGCTTGGCGCGCATGGCGCTCAAGCTCGTCACGAAGCAAATCTTCGAAGACGGCTTCTTTCACGCCGACCCGCACCCAGGCAATGTGCTGATCCTCGGCACTCCAGAAGATCCGATATACGCGCTGATCGATCTGGGCATGGTGGGACGGCTGAGCCCCCGCATGCGTGACCAGACCGTCGACTTGATGGTGGCCGCGTTACGCCGCGACTACGACGGCATCGCCGACGCGATGCTGGCACTGGCAACGCCGACGACCAAGATCGATCATCAGGCGTACCGCGCGGAGGTAGCGATCCTCGCCGACCGTTACCTGGGCAAACAGCTGAAGGACATCGAGATGAGCGGTCTCGTGCGCGACTTGGTCGGCACCGCCACTCGCTACGGACTCGAAGTCCCGGCCGATTTTTTGCTGGTCGGTAAAGCACTGATGACGATCGAAGGCATCGGCAAGGAGATAGCGCCCGACCTCGACATTCTCGAAGAAGCGCGCCCCTTGTTCTTCGACATCCTCAAGCGGCGCTACTCGCCCGAGCGCATCGGTAGCGAGTTGTTGCGACGCATGGAGCGCCTCGGCTGGATGTCGTCCACGGTCCCTGAGCAACTGCAGGAAGTGCTCGAAGATCTGCGCGTGGGGCGACTACTGGTTCGCACGCGGGATGATTCGCGCAGTCAGGCCATCGACAAACTCGGACGGCGGCTGTTCACCGCCTTGCTGCTATGCACGCTGCTGGCGTGCGCCACGTTTCTGCTCGTGTACGGGCCACAGTGGGCAGCCATCACGGCAGGTGTGCTGACCGCGCTCGGACTGATGTCCCACGCCACGGTGGAGCTGTACGCGCGCCTGACGCGCAAACCCTAGAACCCCGCTCCACCGCTGAGGTAGATCCGATGCGTACGCATCGAGTCGCTGCGATTTCCGACGACTCGCACGGGCAAGGACTGACTCGGCCCTCGCCCAACGCGGCGGGTGCGGAATTCGCACGACGCATGACTGAGTCTCAGGCCCATCGGACCTGAGACTCGATGGTCAGCGACTCGAAGGGATCAGGCGCCGACTTTGCCCTGAAGCATGAACGCGATCACCAGTGCCATGAGCACCAGCGACTCGATCAGAGCCAGACCGAGAATCATCAGGGTCTGAATGCGGTCACCCGCGCCGGGGTTACGGCTGACACCTTCGACGGCGGACGCTGCAGCACGTCCCTGACCGATTGCGCCACCGAGCACCGCGAGGCCGATCGCAAGACCAGCACCCAGGGCGGCCAGCGCCTGAGCGTCGAACTCGTTCGCTGCAGCACCCGTCTGGGCGAAGGCAGAAGTGGTGAAGAGCGTGGTCACGAGGGCTGCGAACATTGCGAGCCGGTTCTTGATGGACATGAGTGAAAGTCTCCTTAATTCGGTCTTTTCAGCGCGGGTGCGAATAGCGGTTTTTGATGGCGGTGGCCACGATTTTCGTGACCTACCGATTAGTCGTGCAGTGAGTGCAAAAGCGAGGGTTTCGGCGCGATGACACAGCGCGCGCCGTGCATCCTCAGTGGTCTAGGTGTTCGGTCGCCAACCCGATGTAGATGCAGGTCAACATGGTGAAAACGAGCGTCTGCACGACGATCACCAGACAACCGAGCAGCATCACGGGTAGCGGCAAGATCAGGGGGAACATGCCGAGCAGAATCCCCAAGATGAGGTGGTCGACGGTCATGTTGAGCATCAAGCGGACCGCCAGCGTCACCGGGCGCACGCAGAGCGAGATGACCTCGATGACGAACAACAGTGGCGCCAGATACCAAGCTGGACCGAACAAGTGTTTGATGTAACTCCAGCCGTTGGTGATCAGACCGTAGACGTTGAACAGAATGAAGACGACCAACGCGCAACCGACGGTCACGCTCAGGCTACTGGTAGCCACGGGAAAGGTCGGCAACAGCGCCATCACGTTCGAAAAGAAGACGAACAGAGCGGACGCACCAATCAGCGGGAAGTACTTCTTCGCTCGCTCTGGCCCCATCACGTTCTTGGCCATGTCGTAGAAGTAGCCGATGAACGCCTCCATGAAGGTGCGCAGCGTGAGGGTTGCGTCCGGCACCACGGCGTTGTCCGTGTCGGCCAATTGAAAGCGCACGCGACGCGCCAACACCAGTAACAGCACCATGATCAGCGCCGAGGCGGCGATTGGCTCGAACACGTGCCAGGTCGGCTCTTTGTGTCCGATCATGCTCTCGCCCGCCAAGTGTGCGTTGCGAGAAAGCGTTTCTTTCATGTGTTCCAGGAGGAACGTCAACCAGCTGCTGTGTCCGGGCACTGTGAATTCCTGTGACCTACGTCCCGACGATCAACCTCGGTGGAGGGATGCGGCGGGAGACAGTTGTGAGATAAGAATGCCGATGGGCAGCACCGCCAGCCCGATCAGGAGCGGCAAGCCCTGCACGAATCGCGCGTCAAATAGCAGGTACAGACCCGCGATGACCACGGAAAACTTCAGCACGAATCCGACCTTGAAACGCGTCGCTGGCTCGCCAGCAACGAAGGCAGAAACGCCCCGTGCGAGCAGCCAGAAGTTGGCAACGGCCAGCGCCGCACCGACGGCCACGCTGGCGGCAAAGGCCGTCCCGAAGGAAGGCAACGCAACGATCGGAGCGACGACACCAAGCACGACGACACGTCGCATCACGACACGCCAGGCGTCGTTCGTGGCTTCTGCGCTAGCTCCGGTCTTCATGGTACTTCTTGCGCGCCGCTTTGCGCTCTGCTTCCGCTTTGGCGGCGTCCTCTTTGATGCGATTGAGCGCCCGCCAAACGGCGCGCACGGCGTGCGCCAATCCCAGAAAAAATCCAATGATTAGGAAGGTATTGCCACTGTCCCAGTGCTCGTCGGCAAGCGACCCGACGTAGCAGGCCAGCACCAGACCAAGAACCATCTCGAGGCCTAGCGTCCCGTAGCTTCCGACACCTTTCCAGCTTCCTTGCACTTACACCGTGACAGCGGCGGTCGAGTAACACGCGGTAGATCGAAGGGCAACGTCGAGATTGTCGCAGGTCCAATTACAATGCTTGCGATGTTCCGCCCTCCCTTCTTGCTCGGCGCACTCGCGCTCGGCTTGTGCGTCATGACCGCCCACGCCCAACCAGACGCGCCGCAGCCGCCCACCCCAGGAGATCCGCCGACGTCGAGCGCTCCGTCCCCGAGCGAGGCCGAGAATCCCCCTTCGACGCCAAGCACGTCACCCTCAGCGGCGCCGCCGTCGGCCAGCGTCGACACCGGGAGCCAGGACTCGACTGCTACGCAGGACACACAGACGGCCGCACCGTCCGAGCAACCCCCACGGCAAACGCCGAGCGCGGCATCCCCGCCCGAAGAGCCGCCAGCCGCAGGTTATCGTGAAGTGAACTCGAGCGACAGCGGCGCGGCATCCCGTCGCGAACGACGAGCTGTCGAGCCAGGCCCCGACGAGGCCTCCATCTACGAACCGCCCTTGCCTGCGCCCTATGTCCATGCGGCGCCCCCTCCGCCACTGCCTCCCGAGCATGTCGCGCCGAGCACCTCTCTGTGGCTGGGAGCTCGCGCGGGCTGGCTCTTCCCGTTGGGGTCGCTATGGCAAGACGGCGAGCTGTTGTCCGGGGCGTGCTGCGTCTATCACAACCGAGGCTGGGACGATTTCGCCAACTCGGGCCCGATGCTGGAAATCGACTTGGGGGCTCGCCTCGCGCGGACCTACAACGTGTTCGCGCTGTGGGAGTTCGGGCTGTTGCGCGATGGCGACGAGCTGGCGGACGAGTTTGGCGGCCAGAGCAGCGCGCACTCGCACTTCCTGGGGTTGGGTTTACGCTTCTCGACCAGCGCGGACGACATCGGGATCCTCGTGGAAATGGCGCTCGGCTGGCGTCGATTCAGCGCAACGTGGAACAACGGCACGGAGTTCACGGCTACTGACGACTTCTTCAACACCCGAATCGGAATCGGCGCCGACATCCGTTTGAGCGAGCTCATGTCGATTTCGCCAATGATCACTCTCGGCGGAGGCGTGTTCTCCGAAGCCGAATGGAAGTTCGCAGACGGGAGCAGGGCTGGCGCCTTCAGCGGTATCGGCGACGGAACCGCAGACCGCGCCGCACAACACATCCCGGTTACGTTACAGGTCGGCATGCACTTCGACGCCATTCGTAGCAAGGACTGAGGTTCAAGACTGGCGTGTCGACGGCCCAGCTTCGGGAGAGCTGCGCGCGCGCCCTTCGGACGGCAGGGTGATCACGACGCGCGTCCCCTTCCCAGCATTGGCTTCACAGTGAATCGCACCGCCGTGGGCCTCTATGATGTGCCGAGAGATGGCAAGACCGAGTCCAGTACCGTGTTCTTTTGTCGTCAAGAACGGTTCGAACAAACGCTCACGCACTTCTGGATCCATCCCGACGCCCTCGTCTGCCACTTGCAGCACGACTGCGTCGTCGTCAGCTGTGACAGACACCAGCAACTCTCCACCATCGGGCATGGCTTGGCGCGCGTTCCTCACGAGGTTGTGCAACACCTGGCGAAGTTGGGCCTCATCCAAGAGTACCAGGGGAAGTTCGTCCGCGACGCTCACGAGCAGTCGCACTCCAGCCTTGTCGAGGTCAGGCTTGAGAAAACTCAACGCTTCGCCGACGATCTCCCCGACGTCTTCGCTCTGCAAGTTGGGCTTGTGAGGCCTGGTCAGCGACAGGTACTGTTCGGTCAGTTCACTCAGTCGTCGCACCTCACGCTCGATGGCCACATGCAACGCGCGCGCTTCCGAGGAACTCGGCAATTCGTCGGCAAGTAGTTCCAAGTTCAGAGCGATCGACGACAGTGGGTTTCTCACCTCGTGAGTCACGTGCGCCGCCATCTTGCCGATCGTCGCAAGTCGCTCGCTCTCGAGTAGCTCACGGTTGGCTCTGGCGATTCCCAGAACCATGGACTCGAAAGTGCGCGTCAGGTCACCAATCTCGTCGTCGGCCGCGACTACTTCGCGGGGCGTCAGGTCGCCCCGCGACACGGCCTCCGCGCGCTCCGTGATGTGCTCCAGTGGCTTGAGCACCTTGCGCGCGTAGAGCGAGACTGCGATGCCGACGGCTACCGTCAACAGTACCCACCCGACCAAGACGCGAAAAGTCCAGCGCTCGCGCTTCGAGATCGCGCCCATCACATCGTCGAGATGCAGATTGACGCGATTCTCGAGCTGTCTCAGTTCTTCGAGCGCTTGAATCCCACGCGTGACCAGTTGATCTCGCAAGCGCTCCGCTTCGTCGAGATCATCGCGCTTGAGTGCATCGAACAAGCGCGTGAGGATTTCGCGATCTCCCTCGAGAAAGCTCTCAATCCGACGGATCTCCGTCGAGAGTTGACGCCCGATGCCTCGTTCGTCCGTGGAAAAAGCAAACGCCATCGCGGCACGAAGTTCGGCGAACACCTTGGGCCGTCCCAATGCCAGGTTGGTCTCGAACCACACGCGCTTGTCCGCTGGGTTGCGCGCTTCGGTGACGTTGTTCAGCTGTGAGTTGACGGTGTTTTGACTCGCCACCGCATCGCGCAGCGCGACGATCAGCGGGATGTAGCCCGACCGCATCAGCTCGGTTTCCCGCACGCTGCGGCGTTGACCCAAGACGCTGAACCCTGCGACCAGCGCAAAAGACACGGTCAACACGCCATACGACAACAGCACTCGCGTGAGCACTGTCCTACGACGACGCAGGGGCGGCACGTGCGACTTCCGTTCAACCAGTTCCGACTTCGGAGCAACGCTACCGGGCTCGGAGTTGTTCATGCGCTTGGCGTCGGCTCGGCTGGCGGGACGTCACGGTGAGAAGTTGGGGGGACGCTCCCCCGCCCAGCTGGTCGCATCGCCTTGAGTTGCGGGAGCAGCATCTCGAACCGTGCGCCTCGTTCACTCGACACTACCTGGATGCGACCGTTGTGCTCATCGACAGTCTTCTTGACGATCGCGAGTCCTAGACCAGTCCCGTCTTCTTTACCCATGGTCACGAACGACTGAAAGAGGCGGCCAGCTACTTCGTCGGGAATTCCCGGCCCCGTATCGCTCACTGCGATGAGCAGCTGTTCCCCTTCGACCATTCGAGCCTCGATCGTGAGCACGCCACCGTGCTCGGCCATCGCTTCGATGGCATTACGTGCCAGGTTCTGGATCGCACGCGCGACCCGACTCTCGTCGAACCGCGCAACGACCTTGGTGTCGATGTTCATCTCGAGTTCGATGGGACGGCCGGCAACTTCGTGAGACAGCTGCTCCCGCATGTCGGAGAAGAACTTGTGAAGGTACACCTTTCGAACGAACAGTGTGTGTTCCCCTCTCGCGAACTGCAGCACCTCTTTTTGCATCGCCGTCAGCACGTCGAACTGCCGCAACGCCTTGTTGGCGAAGTCTGCTCGCACGGCAGCGTCGTCGGAGTTCTGCATCAGCTGCACGTACCCGCTGATCAGCGTCATGGGCGTCTTGAAATCGTGAATCACCTGAGAGAGCAATCGCCCGATGCTGGTCAGACGCGCAGATCGCTCGCGCTCCTCGTTGGCCTGAAATAGCCGTAGCGCGGTCGAGACGTTGGCTCCGACCATCTGCAGTAGCGCTTCGTCTTCCGTCGAGAACCCTTCGTCGCCACGCTTGCTCAGCACGGCAATCGCACCGAGCGGGCCCTTGTCGCCCTGCATTCCGAACGCCAGCACTGACGAAACCGGGAAGGGGTAACGAGCGGCTCCGTCGGGCTCACGTGCCATGTCCTCGCGATCGAGTCTCAGCGGCACTTCGTCACGCATCGCGCGCCCCAGCAAGCCTTGACCGAACTTGATGGGAAACGTCGTCAGCCTATCGGGATTCAATGCGTCACAAACGTATTCGAGCAGATCGCCCCCATCGGGATTGGATACAATCAAGGCGGCTCCTTGTGCGTCACAGGCCCCCGCTGCGGCGGACAGCGCCGCCGTGATCAACTCTTCGATGGACGCTACACGACTCGTAGCCTGCTCGAGTTCGAACAACAGCTCCAAGTCGCGTACCTTCCGCTCTAGCTGCTCTTTGGTGTCGAGCAGTTGGCGATTTTTCTGGATGAGCGAGAGGAAGAGACGCGAGTTGTCGATGGCCACCGCTGCCTGAGTGCTGAGCGCGCTCAGGATCGCCTCGTCTTCATCCGAAAACTCACCCTGAGCTTTGTTCAGCACCTGGATCACACCGATGGTCCGACCCAAGTGGTTCTTCAGCGGGACCGCCAGCATGCACGTCGTGCGATAACCCGTCAGCGTGTCCCACTCGGGCTCGAAACGTGCATCCGAGTAGGCGTCGCGAACACGGATCGGATCGCCTGTTTGAGCGACCATCCCCGCGATGCCATGCCCGATCTTGACGCGGATGGAACGGACCTTGGAGCCCGCCATCACCCGACTGACCAGGTCTCCCTTGGCGTCATCTACCAAGTAGAGCGTCGCGCGGTCCGCATCCAACAGGTCCGTCAAGCGACCGAGAATGAGCTCCAGCAGGTCGTCGAGATCCAGCGTGGTGCCCAGTGCGACGCCAACCTCGCGCAACGCTTGGGCTATGCGTCGCTCGTGGGCCAACGCGGCGGCCAGCCCTTGCGGGTCCACGACTTGGGCGTCGTCCTTTTGGCCTTGCTCGGACACAGTTCGAATCGAACCACGGACAGGCGCTCCGAATCTAGTACTTGGAACGGCACGCCAGTAGCCTGGGCGCCATTCCGCGGACATAATGGAGCAGAACTGGACATAGGCCTGAGAGTCGGATAGTCGACAGTCCGGCGCTCAGCACTCAACCCCCTTCAAAAACAGCAGAAACCCATGGCCCTCAAACAACTTCAGTTGGTCGTTCGCGGACGAGTCCAAGGCGTCTACTTTCGAGCTTCCACCCAGCGCGAGGCGCGCAGGCTCGGCCTCAGCGGCTGGGTCAAGAACCGCCCAGATGGTGGCCTCGAGGTACTCGCCGAAGGTGAAGAGGCATCCATTCGTGAACTGTACGGTTGGGCACAAAAGGGCCCCAGCGCAGCTCGCGTCGACCGCGTCGACACCCGTTGGCGAAGCTTCACGGGAGACTTCCCCGACTTTCGGATCATCGACTGAGCAGTGCAGTGTCGTGTTCTGCTCGCATGGGCTGTGGCATTCGGAGCCATGTTGCCCGCGGCCGTCTACGCCGCAGACGCTGGCGCCAGCGCCTCAGCTGACTCGGCACAACTCGCGGTGGAGCTTCCGCTGCAGAAGCTGCCCACCACGCCCAGTCGACGATTGGAGGCGGCGAGCGCCCAAGATCGCCAGTTGCTCGAAGAAGTCTTGCGGCGACTGATTTCGGAGAGCTCCAGCGAGCGTCAGGCAGGCCTGGCTGCGTTGTTCGAAGTCGATTCGTCATTGTTGCCTGCAGTTCGCGAAAGCATCGACGCACGTGCACGGAGCGCGAATCGCGCGGCCATGAAACGGCTGCTCTTGGACACCCGCGCCAAAGCACGCGCGCAACTCGAAAGGGCCATGCGCGAGCGCGGGGAAAAAGGCGAGGTGGAAACCCCCGATTACCTGGCGATGATGATCAGCCACGCAAAGCCCGATTCGAAGGACTGGCGTGACCTGGTGGAAGTGTTGGCGCTCTCACGGATCTGCGCACACCTGGGCACCACGCCCGCCGTGCGTGTACTGATTCACGTGTTCGTGCGCTTCGAGTTCCTGCGCATCGACACCCAGCTTCAACTCAAGAAACTGGGCGACAAGGCGCTCCCCGCGCTGATCGAGACCACGCGCCACGAAGCGGCGAGCGTCTCCAACTGGGCGAAGCGCCGCTTGGACTTTCTGGGCAAAGCCATCGCCAGCGAAGTGGTTCAAGTCGAAGATCCCGAGGTACTCTCGGACGTGTTACGCGCCTACGGCTACACGAGCGACCCAGACGCCGCGCGCATCGTGATTTCGTTCGCCAACAGTGAGCGAGCTCAGGTACGTGAAGCCGCGCGACAAGGCGTGTCGCTGTTCGGCGAGACGGCGCACTGGCCTCTGCGCGACACCTACGAGCAAATGGTGGGTCGCAAGCCGCCGCGCGAATGGTCGTGGGATAGAACCGCTCGAGAACTGTTTCGTGAGTTCGACAGGATTCGCCTCTCGGAGCTCTACGGCCAATATCAACGCGGCCTCCGCGCTCTCGACAGCGGCGACCTGAGCGAGATGAAACAAGCGTTCGACCGAGTACTCGCGCGCAGCCCCGAGTTCGAACCTCGCGAGAGGCTGGTAGAGGGTTACCTCCAGTACGCGCAGAATGAGCTTCCCGAAAACCGCGAAGCCGCCGCGCTGGCGGCACAGCGCGTGCTGCGCCTCGCGGCGAGCGAAGACGACCGCAACCGCGCCGAAAGTGTCTTACTCACCGCACGAGCGGTGGACCTGTCTGAACGACACGTCGCCGATCGGGCGCTGTTGCGCCGCGCCCTCGAACTCGACGGGAGCAACGAAACCGCGCGTTCGCTGCTCGCTGAGGTCAGTCGTGAGCCGCTCGTCGAATCGAGCGAGTTCATGCGGGTGCTGTGGCCAGCAATCTTGGCTGGGCTGTCGCTACTCTTCGCCCTGCTGGTGGGATTGCGCTTCATCGGTAGGCGAGCTTCGCCCCCACCTGCATGATGCTCGACTTCCACGAAGGCCAGCGAGGCGCACGAACCGACCCCGACTCACCAAACAGCAAGAGCCACTACGCTCGTAGTGGCTCTGCCAGTTGCTGATAGAGGCGACTCAGCCGTCTGCTGCAGCTTCTTCGCCTTTGCCAGCCTCTGCCTTGGCGGCGGGCTTGGCCGGGGCTTTTGCCTTCGAAGCCTTCTCGCCGTCGTCGGACGGAGCCTTGGCCTTGGCCTCGGGCTGTCCCGGCTCGACAAGCTCAATCAAACACATCGGCGCTGCGTCGCCGCGACGACGGCCCAACTTGATGATGCGCGTGTACCCACCCGGACGATGCTCGTAACGCTTGGCCAAGTCGGAAAACACTTTCTCGACCAGATCAACCTTTTCGCTGGTCTCTTCGGTGCTGATGACGCCGAAGCGACGCAGAAACTGAGAGACGTTTTGCTTGGCAGCCTGTCGCCGGGACTGCTCAGCTGCGGTGAGCTTGTCCCAGGGGGTGTACGCCGTCTTTCCCAGGCGACGCGCCTGTGAAATGAGCCGCTCCGCTACGCGCCGCAGCTCTTTGGCTTTGGCGTCGGTCGTCTCGATGCGCTCGTGAAGCACGAGGTTCGCCGTGAGTGCGCGGAACATCGCCCGGCGGTGGCTGGTGTTGCGGCTGAACTGCCGCCCGAGTTTCTTATGTCGCATGACTACTGCTCCAACTTTACGGTGGGACGGGGCTCCTGGTCGTTCAGACCTGAGCCTGCTGGGTCTTCCAGCGCTCGAGCATCTGCGGCCAGTTGTCGAGCTTCATCCCCAAATTCAGATTCATCGTTCCGAGAATCTCTTTGATTTCCTTGAGCGACTTGCGGCCGAAGTTCTTCGTCTTCAGCATGTCTTGCTCGCTGCGCTGAACCAACTCACCTATCAAGGTGATGTTGGCGTTCTGCAGACAGTTGGCGGAGCGAACCGAGAGCTCCAGCTCATCCACCGAACGGAACAGGTTCTCGTTCAGCGGCTCTTCGTTCTGGCTCGGCATCGGGTAGGCGGTCTCTTCCGTCTCCTCGAAGTTGATCCAGATCGACAGCTGCTCCTTGAGGATCTTCGCAGCAAACGCGACGGCATCCGCGGGTGCGACCGCGCCGTTGGTCCATACCTCGAGCACCAACTTGTCGTAGTCGGTGATCTGACCCACGCGTGCGTTTTGCACGGTGTAGTTGACCTTACGGATTGGTGAGAAGATCGAGTCGATCGGAATGGTACCGAGCGCCATCGTGGGGCTCTTGTTCTGCTCGGCGCGAACGTAGCCGCGACCGACCCCCACGGTCAGCTCCATCGAAAGCGGGCCCTTCTTGTCGAGGGTCGCGATCAGGTGACCCGGATCGAGCACCTTCAGGCCGTCGACCAGCTGGATGTCGCCAGCCGTGACGGGCCCGGGGCCTTCCTTCTCGAGGCGAAGCGTGTAGGTCTTCGCGTGTTCCGCTTTGAAGACGACACCCTTCAGGTTGAGCACGATGTCGGTCACGTCCTCGACGACGTCGTCGATACTCGTGAACTCGTGGAGCGCGCCGTCGATGCGGACGGCTGTGATCGCCGCGCCCTGCAGCGAGGAGAGCAATACGCGACGAAGCGAGTTACCGACCGTGATGCCAAACCCCCGCTCCAGTGGTTCACAGCTGAACTTCGCGTAGGTGTCCGTCGCGGTTTCCGTGTCGACGTTGATCGAACGGGGGCGAATCAGATCGCGCCAGTTGCGAACGGCCATTTCGGTGGCGTCTTTTCGATCGTCGCTGTCTTCGTTTTGCTGAGAAGTCTCGATTTCGTCCATTCTGCTCTCCATTGGTTGGGGGTTTGCGCGACCGTCCCGAACGTTCGAGGAACCAGCTCCAACGATACGTCCCGCGGCCTGCCCGCACTTCGAGGAAATTCCTCGGGTTCACCCGGCGAGGCGGGTGAACGGTAAGCTGCAGTCAGCGTGAGTAATACTCGACGATGTACTGCTCCCGGATCATGGGTTCGTTCAGCTCTTCACGCGGCGGCGCGCCCTTGAGCGTCGCCGCAAAGTTGTCGCGGTCTACTTCGATCCAGCTCGCTTGTTCGCGGCCTTGCGCCGAGTCTAGCGCCGCAGTCACGAAAGCAATCTTACGGCTCTTCTCGCGAACCTCGACCTTGTCGTTGGCGTTGACGCGATAGCTGGGGATGTTGACGCGCTTGCCATTGACCAGAATGTGGTTGTGCCGAACCAACTGACGTGCCTGTGCGCGCGTTGCAGTAAACCCACTGCGGTACACGACGTTGTCGAGGCGTCGCTCGAGCAGGCCGAGCATCTCTTCGCCCGTACGGCCCTTCAAGCCCGTTGCCTCGGTGTAGTACAGACGGAACTGGTGCTCCAACAGCCCGTAGATGCGACGTGCGCGCTGCTTCTCACGCAAGCGCAAGCCGTACTCGGAGATCTTGAAGCGCCCCTGGCCATGCTGACCAGGCGGGTAAGGCCGACGCACGACGGCGCACTTCTCGGTGTAGCAGCGAGCACCCTTGAGGTAGAGCTTCATGCCTTCGCGACGGCAGAGCTTGCAAACGGGACCAATGTATCGAGCCATGTCTTAATCTCGCTCTATCAAATCAAACGCGGCGCCGCTTCGGGGGCCGGCAACCATTGTGGGGGACAGGGGTGACGTCGCGGATCAGCGTGATGCGGAAGCCCACGGACTGAAGCGCACGTAGCGCGCTCTCACGACCCGCTCCCGGGCCTTTTACGAACACGGCGACCGAACGCACGCCGTGGTCCATCGCCTTGCGACCCGCTTCTTCGGCGGCGAGCTGGGCAGCGAACGGCGTGCTCTTACGTGAGCCTTTGAAGCCACGCGCGCCCGCGCTCGCCCACGAGATCGCGTTACCAGTCACGTCGGTGATGGTGACGATCGTGTTGTTGAAGGTGGACTGAATGTGCGCGATCCCGGTGGGGATGTTCTTGCGCACCTGCTTTTTGCCGCCACGCGGCCTTCTACCTGCTGCCATTACGATTCTTTCAAAGCTGCTGCTACGAACTCGAGAGGTCGAAGTTCAGGATCACTTCTTGCGCAACACACCGCGCTTGGGACCCTTGCGCGTGCGGGCGTTGGTCTTGGTCCGTTGTCCATTGACCGGGAGGTTGCGTCGATGGCGGAGGCCGCGGTAGCAGCCGAGATCCATCAAACGCTTGATGTTCTGCTGAATCTCACGACGGAGATCACCCTCCACCTTGAACTCGCGCTCGATGACCTCGCGAATCGAGCGAACGTCGTTCTCGCTGAGCTCGTCGACCAGGCGGTTCTCGGGAACCTCGGCCTTCGCGCAAATGGCCTGAGACGTCTTGTCGCCCACGCCGTAAATGTATCGCAGTGCATATCGCAACTGCTTGCGTCGGGGCAGATCTACTCCAGCAATACGTGCCATAAGTTACTCCTCGGACCTCAGCCTTGCCGCTGCTTGTGACGCGGATTTTCGCAAATCACGCGGACAACGCCGTGGCGGCGGATGATCTTGCACTTTTCACAGATTTTCTTGACGCTGGGACGAACCTTCATTTTCTTGCGCCTTCAGAGTTTCTTGGTGATTTGACCCCGATTGGGGTCGGTCGCGGACAGCCGAACTTCGACGCGGTCTCCCGCGATGAGTCGGACAATCGAAGAGCGGGCAGAGCTACTCAGACCTGCTCGAACCGTGCGCCCCGAGGAGACCGTCACGCGATACATCGCGCGGGGTAACACCTCGTTGATGGTGCCTGATTCGATCTTGCTGCTGGTCGTCGTTAGTTCCTTCCGCGGTCGTCGCTGTTCGGGTTGGTGGTTCGGGTGCGAGATGCTTCTCGCGGGGATTCAGTCGAGAGCTGCACGGATGCTGTCCGTGACCTTTTCGGGGCTCTGATCGCCGGAAACTGTTTTGAGCAGCCCCTTGCCCTCGTAGTAGGGCAGCAGTGCCGCGGTCTGAGCTTCGTAGGCGTCGAGGCGCGTGGCTACCACGGCCTCCTGGTCGTCGGCCCTATGTTCGAGCTCGGCGTCCGGGGGGGGCGGATTGTACTTGAGATGGTAAATCTGTCCAGTCCGAACGTCGGTGCGACGGCCCGTGGCACGCTCGACCAAAAGCTCGCGGGGCACGTCGATTTGGAGTGCCACGTCGAGCGGCGTCCCCTTGTCGGCCAGCATGCGGTCGAGCGCCTCGGCCTGCTCAATCGTGCGAGGAAAGCCGTCGAGAATGAAGCCCTGCTTGGCGTCATCCTGCTCGATTCGCTCAGCGACGAGGCCGATCACGATCTCGTCGGGAACCAGCTTCCCAGCACTCATGTACTGCTCCGCTGCTTTGCCTAGCTCGGTGCCTGCGGCGCGCGCAGCGCGCAACATGTCACCCGTCGAAATCTTCGGGA
Source organism: uncultured bacterium (assembly GCA_965651905.1). Lineage (GTDB taxonomy): Bacteria > Myxococcota_A > Polyangia > Polyangiales > Polyangiaceae > SZUA-265. The sequence goes on from CBFGUG010000005.1 coordinate 139,508, forward strand.
TTCCTAGGCTGCCGGTCAGGCGAGCTGCCTGGGTGCCCTTACCGCTCGCTGGAGCGCCGAGAAGAACGAGCCTCACGAGACTAGCCCTCTCCCTGGACTGGGCGGCGCCCAGTGAGCCGCGTCGTGCGCGGCCCGGTCAAGCCCTCGTAGCTCTGAGTGATCAGATGGGCTTCGATTTGGTTGACGGTCTCGAGCGCAACACCCACCACGATCAACAGCGAGGTGCCACCAAACTGGAAGGGCAAACGGAACGCCGTGGCCACGATTGAAGGAACCACGCAGATGACCGCCAAGTAGATCGATCCCCCAACCGTGATTCTCGACACTACTCGGTCGATGTACTCGGCCGTCTGTCGTCCGGGTCGAATCCCGGGAATGTTCGCTTGCTGTCGCTTCAAGTTGTCCGCGACGTCCACGGGCTGGAACGTGACGGCAGTGTAGAAGAACGCGAAGAAGATGATGAGGCCACCGAACGCCGCGTTGAAGACCCAGTCGCCCTGGCTGAGGCTCGCGCTGAGCCGACCCATGCCCGGAATTTCCATCGAGGAGAGCGTCGCCGGGAAGACGAGCAAGCTCGACGCGAAGATGGGCGGGATCATGCTGGCCATGTTGACCTTGAGCGGTAAGTGCGCGCTCTGGCCGCCGTACACGCGCCGCCCGACTTGCCGCCGAGCGTACTGAATCGGAATCCGCCTCTGCGCCCGCTCGAAGAACACCACGATAGCGATGCAGATGAGAATGATCCCGCCAACAATCAGCAGCGTAAGCGGCTGAATCTGCCCCGCGTTGGCAGCGACGTACTGCGTTGCCGAGCTCGGGATGCCACTTACGATGGAGGCGAAGATGATGAGTGAGATGCCGTTGCCGATCCCGCGATCGGTTGCTTGCTCACCGAGCCACATCACGAGGCCTGTGCCAGTAGTGAGCGTCAGGATCGTCATCAGGCGAAAGCCCCAACCCGGATCGGCTACCACGTCGCCGAATTGACCACCGCCGACGTCAGCGTTCTGGCCTTCGAGCATCTGAGCAACCCAAAACGACTGCATGATGCTGAGACCGATCGCGCCGTATCGAGTCCATTGCTCGAGCTTGCGGCGCCCCTGTTCGCCCTCGCGCCGCATCTCTTCGACCTGCTTCGATACCAGGCCCATCAGCTGCATGATGATGCTCGCCGAGATGTAGGGCATGATGCCCAAAGCGAAGATCGAGAGGTTCTCCAGCGCGCCGCCCGAAAACAAGTTGAGCATCGCGACGAGCCCGCCTTGTTGTCCAACTAGCGCCTGCATCACCGTCCGGTCGACGCCGGGAATGGTGATGAAGACCCCGAGGCGGTACACCACCAAGATCCCGAGAGAGAACAGGATGCGATTCCTGAGCTCGGGGATCCTGGGGATGTTCGAAAAGCCGCGAAACAGGTTCATCGGGAAGTCTCGTAGGGAGCGGAGTCGAAATCAGGTAGCGTCTGACGTCGCGGCATCGGCGGAAGCGCCCAAAACCACGACCTTGCCGCCGGCCTTTTCGATCTTTTCCACGGCACTCTTGCTGAACTTGTGAGCCGATACCGTCAGCTTCTTCGTCAACTCACCCTCGCCCAGAATCTTGATCGAGTCGGTGGTGCCCTGAAGCAGACGAGCGGTGCGCAGCACCTCTTCCGTCACCTCGGTGCCCGAGTCGAATCGCTCGAGGGTCGCGACGTTGATTGCGGTCGTGACCTTAGGAAACGGAACGCGGAATCCGCGCTTCGGAAGCCGTCGTTGAATAGGCGTCTGACCGCCCTCGAAGTGCAGCTTGCTGATGTTGCCGCCATTGCGCGCTTTTTGGCCCTTGAAACCACGACCGCAGGTCTTGCCCTGGGTCGAGCCTCGGCCACGCCCTTCGCGGCGCTCACTGTGACGGGCTCCAGCGGGAGCAGCTAGCCTAGCTAGTAGATCGCTCATGACTTCTCCTCCTGCACCGAAACCAGGTGCAGCACCTTGCGGATCATGCCGCGAAAGGACGGCGTGTTGGCCACGGTCACCGAGCTGCCAACACCCCGCAGTCCCAAGCCTTTGAGCACGAGACGCTGCGGGTGGGGACGCCCGATCTGGCTGCGAATCTGCTTTACGACCAGTTGCGTCATGGAGCCTCTCCCTCGATTGAGACGGCCGGGGCCACGGCGTAGCGTGCGATCGGATAGTCACCAGCAACGTGATCCACCTCGAGACCGCGTCGCTTGGCGAACTCCTCTGCAGACGCGAGCCCGCGCAGAGCTTCGACCGTCGCGTACACGGCGTTGTACTTGTTCGCGGAGCCCAGGCACTTCGAGAGAATGTCGTGAATGCCAGCGGACTCCACCACAGCGCGCACGGGGCCGCCCGCGATGACGCCAGTACCCGGGGCTGCGGGGCGCAGCAAAACCTTGCCCGCGCCGAAGTGACCCGTCACGTCGTGGGGAATCGTGACGCCGACCAACGGCACCTTGAACATGTTCTTTCGCGCCTGGTCGTTACCCTTACGAATCGCCTCGGGCACCTCGTTGGCCTTGCCGAGGCCGACGCCGACGTGACCGGCTTCGTCACCCACTACGATCAACGCAGCGAAGCTGAAGCGGCGACCACCCTGCACCACCTTCGCGACGCGGTTGATGTGAATGACGCGCTCTTTGATGCGGTCTTCGTCTAGTTCTTCAAAAGCCATTTTTTTACTCCAAAACCCAGGCTAGCTCAGAACTTCAGCCCAGCTTCACGCGCCGCATCTGCCAATGCGCGCACGCGACCGTGATACATGAAACCGTTGCGATCGAAGACGACCGACTCGACCTTTTTCTCCAAGCAGGCCTTGGCGATCAGCGCCCCGACCGCTTTGGCTGCGTCGATCTTCGTGCCTTCGGCAGCGCCCTTGACGTCACCCGAGAGGGTTGAAGCGTGAGCGACGGTGACGCCTTCGGTGTCATTGACGACCTGGGCGTAGATGTGTTTGGCCGTCCTGAAGACGCTCAAACGAGGTCGCTCGGCGGTGCCCGAAATCTTGTTACGGATGCGAAACTTGCGGCGCTGACGCCCAGTGATCTTCTTGCTCATGATAAGCCTCGAAAACTCTCGAACCCACGCGGGTTCTTACTTCTTGCCAGCCTTACCAGCCTTGCGCCGGATCTGCTCGCCGCGATAACGAACACCTTTGCCACCGTACGGTTCTGGCGGACGGAAGGAACGGATGGTGGCCGCAGCCTGACCGAGCGCCGCCTTGTCGGGAGAGCTCAAGTGCACGATCGTGCCCTTGGCTTCCTTGGGTACTTCGGCGGAAACGCTGTCGGGCGGGGTGTACTCGACCGGGTGGGAAAGACCGAGTGCGAAATGCAGCGTCTTGCCCTTCTGCTCGCAACGGTAACCAACGCCATGCAGCTCGAGGGTACGCGTGTAGCCTTCGGCGCAGCCTTTGACCACGTTGGCGAGCAACGCACGACCGAGCCCCTGCAAGCGGGGCGCGTCGTTGCCGGGAGCCGAGCTCGAGACGACCAACTTGCCGTCGTCCTGCTTGACCGTGACTGACTCGGGGAAAACCAACGAAAGGTTCCCTTTCGGACCTTTGACGTCGCACTTTCCATCTCCGAGATTGATGGTGACACCCGAGGGGATGTCGACTGGGATCTTGCCCAAGCGAGACTGCTTGGGCGCTGTAGCTGCTTCGGTCATCACCAAACCTCGCAAAGAATCTCGCCGCCCACACGCTGCTTGCGAGCCTCTTGATCGGTCATCAGCCCCCGAGAGGTACTGATGATCGAGATGCCCAAGCCGTTGAGCACGCGTGGAATGTGATCGTGACGAGCGTAGACGCGGCGTCCGGGGCGCGACACTCGACGCATGCCCGAGAACGCACTGCTGCGCTCGCGATCGTACTTGAGAGCAACGACCAGGCTGCTGTGCTGAGGGCCGTCGCCGGACTCCGAGCGCAGGTCCGCGATGTAGCCTTCTCGTTTGAGAATCTCACCGATCGCGGCCTTGATCTTGCTCGCGGGGATCTTCGTGACTTCGTGCTGCGCAATCGCTGCGTTGCGGATGCGCGCCAACATATCTGAAATCGGGTCGGTTACCATTTGCCTAAGCCCTCTTCACCAACTCGCCTTGGTCACCCCGGGAAGCTCTCCGCGGAGAGCCATGGTCCGGAAGCACACACGACACAGCCTGAAATCTCGATAAACAGCCTTCGCTCGACCGCAGGTGTTGCACCTGTTGACGGCCCGAGTCGAAAACTTCGGGGTACGGTTCATCTTCGCCCACTGACAAGCACGTGCCATCTGCTCAACTCCTGAACGGCATGCCGAGCTGAGCGAGCAACTCTTTGCCCTCTTCGTTCGTCTCGGCTGTGGTGACAAAAGTAATGTTCATTCCGCGGCTGGCGTCGACCTTGTCGAAGTCGATCTCCGGGAAAACGATCTGTTCTTTGAGGCCCAGCGTGTAGTTGCCAGCCCCGTCGAAAGCCTTGTTGCTGATGCCGCGAAAGTCTCGAACCCTGGGCAGCGCCAAGCTGACCAGACGATCCATGAACTCCCACATGCGTTCGCGGCGAAGAGTGACCATGACGCCAATCGGCATGTTCTCGCGCAGCTTGAAACCAGCGATGCTCTTCTTAGCGCGGGTTACCACGGGTTTTTGCCCCGTGATCGTCGTGATCTCGTGAACCGCGGCGTCGATCAGCTTGGGGTTACCGACAGCTGCGCCGAGGCCCATGTTGACCACGATGCGTTGCAGACGAGGTACCTGCATCGCGTTCTTGTAACCGAAGCGCTTCTTCAGCGCGTCGATGACTTTGCTTTCGTACAACTCGCGAAAGCGTGGTTGGTAGTCGCTCATGACTTGATCCGCTCTCTTATGCTTCCGCCTGCGCGGGCTGGATGATCGCTCCGCTCTTGGCGACGCGGACTTTCTTGCCGTCGCGCACTTCGTGGCGGACGCGGGTTGGTTTGCCTGTCTCGGGGTCGACGGGCATGACGTTGGATGCCGCGAGCGGCGCCTCCATGGTCACGATGCCGCCCGGACGCTGGGGAGACGGGCTGGTGTGACGCTTGACGAGGTTCACGCCCTCTATCACGACGCGCTGCTCACCCTTGAGCACCTTTTTGATCTTGCCTTCGGTGCCCTTGTGGGCGCCAGCGACGACGACGACCTTGTCTCCAGTTTGTAGGCGACGCATCACAACACCTCCGGGGCGAGACTGACGATCTTCATGAATCGCTTGGCACGCAGCTCACGAGCGACTGGTCCGAAGATACGCGTACCGATCGGCTCTCGTGTCTGCTTGTTGATGATTACCGCGCTGTTGTTGTCGAAGCGGATGTAGCTGCCGTCGGGACGGCGGAGTTCCTTCTTCGTGCGGACGATTACGGCTTGCGCCGTGTCGCCTTTGCGCACCTTGCTGTTCGGCATGGCCTCGCGGATGCTGACGACAATCACGTCGCCGACGCTCGCGTAGCGACGCTTGGAGCCGCCGAGCACCTTGATGCACTTGACGGACTTGGCCCCAGAGTTGTCGGCAACGCTCAGAACTGACTCGACCTGAATCATGGCATTCTCTCCTGAATCCGCATCGCCTCAGGCGATCGGAGCGCGCTCGATCAGGCGCACGACCTTCCAACGCTTGTGCTTGGAGATGGGGCGGTGCTCCATGATCTCGACGCGGTCGCCCGTGTTGTACTCGTTGCTCTCGTCGTGAGCCTGGTAGCGGCGACGAACCTTGACGTACTTCTTGTACATGCGGTCCATCTTGTAACGCACCACCTCGACCACGACGGTCTTGGCCATCTTGTCGCTGGCAACGCGACCGATCATTCGTCGCTTGTAGGCGACCTTGCCGACGGCAGCGGCCTGATCGGCGGCTGCCACAGTCTCCACAGCTTCGCTCACGATGCACTTCCTTCATTGTTACGCTCGCGCAAGATCGTCTCGATACGAGCGAGGTCGCGACGCGCCGTACGCAGCAAGCTCGTGTCTTCGAGCTGGCCCGTGTGATTCTTCATACGATTGTCGAACAGCTCACGTCGCGTCAAGGTGCGCAACTCGAGCAAGTCCGTGGTCTCGCGCTCTCTGAGGTCCTTGGCCTTCATCAGAAGTCTCCTCGCGCCATGAAGCGGCAAGTCATCGGCAGCTTCGTGGCGGCTAGCTTGAACGCAGCGCGTGCCTGCTCTTCGGTGACACCCGAAATCTCGAACAGCACCTTGCCAGGCTTGACGGGCGAGACCCAGAGCTCGACCGAACCCTTGCCCTTACCCATGCGAACCTCGAGCGGCTTCTTCGTGACTGGCTTGTCGGGGAACACTCGGATGAAGAGCTTTCCTTGACGCTTGACGGAACGCATGATCGCCATACGACCCGCTTCGATCTGGCGAGCACTCACGCGAGCGGCCTCGGTGGCCTGCAGCGCGAAGTCGCCGAACGACACGTCCGAGCCGCGCCACGCTAGGCCGCGGTTCTTGCCCTTTCGCTGCTTGCGAAACTTAGTACGTTTGGGTTGAAGCATGATTCTTCCTCACCCGTTCATTGCAGAATGCGGCGGGACTTGCGCTGCAAGACTTCGCCCTTGAAAATCCAAACCTTGACGCCGATGATCCCGTAGGTCGTACGAGCCTCCGCCAGGCCGAAGTCCACGTCCGCGCGCAAGGTGTGCAACGGAACGCGTCCTTCTCGGTACTTCTCGATGCGCCCCATCTCGGCACCGCCAAGACGTCCAGCGCAACGAATGCGAATGCCCTTGGCGCCAAACTTCATGGCAGTACCAAGGGCCTTCTTCATGGCTCGGCGGAACGCGATGCGTCGCTCGAGCTGGGTGGCGATGTTTTCGGCGACGAGCTGCGCGTTGGTCTCAGCCTTGCGCACCTCTTGCACGTCGATGAACACCTCGTTCTTGGTGAACGACTGAACGCCAGCGAACTTCGCTTCACCTTTCGCGGCGCTATCGAGGTTGCCGATCTTGAGCGTCTCGATACCTTTGCCGCCCTTGCCGATCACCATGCCGGGTCGCGCCGTGAAGACGATGACCTTGACCTTGTTGGCGGCGCGCTCGACCTCGACGCTCGCTACGCTGGCGTTCGCCAAGTACGACTTGACCGCGCGCTTGATCCGCAGATCTTCGTGCAGCCAGTCGGCGTACTGATTCGACTCGTACCACTTGCTGGTCCAGGTCTTGATGACACCAAGACGAAAACCATACGGATGCGTTTTCTGACCCATCTTTGCTCCGAAATCCTAAGTCCTGACCGAGTACTGACGAATCAGTGCGCGTCCAACTCGATGTGGATGTGACTCGTGCCCTTGACGATGCGAGTGGCTCGGCCCATCGCACGTGGACGCCAGCGGCGCATGTGCTGGTTCGGCCCCTCGTCGACGGTAGCCTTGCTGATGAATAGCGATTCGACGTCCACCGCGCCGTCCTTGACCTGCGCGTTGGCGATCGCGCTCGCGATCAGCTTACGCACCTCGATCGCCCCAGCCTTTGGAGTGAACTCCAAGAGCTGCAATGCTTCAGCCGCATCACGGCCGCGGACCAAGCCAATGATGACTCGGGCTTTACGCGGACTGATCCGCTGAAATCTAGCTGTTGCTTTACTAATCATCCGACAGTTTCTCCGGTGAGACCCGCCGTCCCGGCACGCCTGGAGACCGTGCAGCCCAGGCGGCTGCCGAAGCGAGGCCGATGTTTTCGGCCTTTTTCGCCTCGGGCCGAGGCCGCCTACCGAAAAAGGTGGGTGCCCCGACGAAAAGGGAACGGCTAACTAGCAGACCCCCAAAGGCCCCGCAAGCATCTTTGGGACCTTTGTAGGACTGTTCAGGGTGTCAGTGGTCGCTCAGCGGCCCTTCTTCTTGTCGCCCGCGTGACCGTTGAAGGTGCGCGTCGGGGCGAACTCGCCAAACTTGTGTCCAACCATGTTCTCGGAAACGAAAACCGGGACGAACTTGCGGCCGTTGTGAACCGCGAACGTGAGCCCGACCGCTTCCGGGAAGATGGTCGAGCGGCGCGACCAAGTCTTGATCGCCTTGCGTGAGTTTTCAGCGCGAGCCGCCACGATCTTCGCTGCGAGGTGGCCGTCGATGAACGGCCCTTTCTTGATACTGCGTGCCATAATTCTCGTCAGGTAAGAGGTTCGATTACTTCTGTGTGCGGCGCTTGACGATCATGCCGTCGGTGCGCTTGTTGTGACGGGTCTTCTGACCCTTCGCGAGTTGGCCCCAAGGTGAACACGGGTGTCGACCACCGCTCGTGCGACCCTCACCACCACCCATCGGGTGATCGACGGGGTTCATGGTGACGCCGCGGTTGTGCGGACGTCGTCCGAGCCAGCGGCTGCGCCCAGCCTTGCCGAGTTTGATGTTCTTGTGCTCGGGGTTCGACACCGTGCCGACCGTCGCGCGGCACTGCACGTGAATCTTGCGCACCTCGCCGCTCGGCAGCTTCACGAGAGCGTACTTGCCCTCTTTCGCCATGAGCTGAGCAGAGCCACCAGCTGAACGAACCAGCTGAGCGCCTTTGCCCTTACGCATCTCGACGTTGTGGATGGCGGTGCCAACGGGCATGGCGCTGAGCGGCATGCTGTTGCCAGGTCGGATGTCAGCCTTGCGGCTGGAGAGCACTTCCTGACCCACCGCGAGCCCGTCGGGTGCGATGATGTAGCGCTTCTCGCCGTCCGCGTAGTTGAGCAGCGCGATGCGAGCGGTACGATTGGGATCGTACTCGATCGTTGCTACCTTCGCTGGAACTCCGATCTTGTTGCGTTTCCAATCGATCACACGGTAGCGCTGCTTGTGACCACCGCCGCGAAAGCGAGTGGTGATGCGACCGTAGTTGTTACGGCCACCCGTCGCGCTCTGCTGTTCGACCAGCTGCTTGTGTGGACGGTCAGTGGTTACCTCGGCGAAGTCAGACGTGGAGTACTGCCTGCGGCCGTTCGAAGTGGGTCGGTGTACACGAATGCCCATTGTTATTCCTCCGCCTCGTCGTCGCTGGACTCATCGAAGAACTGAATGTCATCGCCTTCTTGCAGCGTGACGATCGCCTTCTTCCAGTTCGGACGACGAATGCTCTTACGGCCCAGGCGCTTTTCCTTGCCGCGCTGAATCAACGTGTTTACGTCCGTGACCTTGACGTCGAACAGCTCTTCGACCGCGTCGCGGATCTGGATCTTGTTTGCCTTGCGACTCACCTCGAAGACGATCTGATTCGCCTCCATGCGCAGTCGCGCTGCCTTTTCGGTCATCCCGATTGGGCGCCGAATGATTTCTTCAGGTCTCATGCTCGTCCTCCGCTACAGCGCGCCTCGATGGCCTTGGCTGCTTGCTTGGAGACGATCAGGTGATCGTGTCGCAGCAAGTCGTAAACGTTGACGCCTTCTGGGGGTAGGAATTGGTTGCTAGGCAGGTTGCGGATCGACAGGCGCAACTTGTCGTTGCTCTTGTCGTCGACGACCAGCGTCTTGGCGGGAGCTTCTAGCTTCGCCAACACGCTGATCAATCCCTTGGTCTTGATCTCCGGCAGGTCGATGCTGTCGACCACCGTCAGTCGCCCCTCCTTGAGGAGCAAACTCAGCGCACCACGCAGTGCGCTCAAACGAACCTTGCGCGGTGGGCGGTAGCTGAAGTCCTGGGGCTTCGGGGGATGCGCTCGTCCGCCACCCACGAAGATGGGGGCACGGATGTTTCCGTGACGCGCGTTACCCGTGCCTTTCTGCTTGTAGATCTTGTTGCTGGAGCCTTTGACTGCAGCACGCTCTTTGCCGGCCTTGGTGCCCTGGCGGCGCGAAGCCAACTGAGCAACCACGACTTCGTGGAACAGGTGTTCCTTGACCTCGGCTCCGAAGACGTCCTCGGCGAGCTCTAGTTCGCCGACCTTCTTACGGTCCAAATCGAATACATCAACTTTGGGCATCGACGACTCCTAGCTCTTGATCTCGACGTCGACGCCAGCTGACAAGTCCAGCTTCATCAACGCGTCCAGCGTCTGGGGGGTGGGCTCGAGGATGTCGATCACGCGCTTGTGAGTGCGCACCTCGAACTGCTCACGCGACTTCTTGTCGACGTGCGGGCCACGCAACACGGTGTAGCGGCGAATGCCCGTGGGAAGAGGAATGGGGCCGGCAACGCGGGCGCCCGTTCGCCGAGCGGTCTCGACGATGTCGCTGGTCGACTTGTCGAGCAGCTGATGATCGAAGGCACGAAGCCGGATTCTGATCTTGGTAGTGTCTGCCATTTGCTTACTCGATGATCTTGGAGACGACACCAGCGCCGACCGTCTTGCCACCCTCACGGATTGCGAAACGCATCTGCTCCTCTAGTGCCACCGTCGTGATCAGTTCGACCTCCATCGTGATGTTGTCGCCGGGCATCACCATCTTCACGTCGTCCGGCAGCTTCACTGAACCCGTCACGTCCGTCGTGCGGATGTAGAACTGCGGACGATAGTTCGTGAAGAACGGCGTGTGACGCCCGCCCTCTTCCTTCTTCAGGACGTAAACCTCGCCCAAGAACTTCTTGTGCGGCTTGATGCTTCCCGGCGCCGCCAATACCTGACCGCGCTCGATCTGGTCCTTGTCGATTCCGCGCAGCAGGCAACCGCAGTTGTCCCCTGCCTGGCCCTGGTCCATGCTCTTGCGGAACATCTCCACGCCAGTCACGATCGTCTTCTTGTCCGCTTCGAACCCGACGATCTCCACCTCGTCGTTGACCTTCACCACGCCACGCTCGATACGACCCGTGGCCACCGTGCCACGACCCTTGATCGAGAACACGTCCTCCACTGCCATCAAGAATGGCTTGTCGATGTCGCGCTCGGGCTCGGGAATGTCTGCGTCCAGCGCGTCGACCAATGCTCCAACGCTGTCCACCCACTTCTGCTCGCCTTGCAGCGCGGGAAGCGCCGCTCCGCGTACGATCGTCGCGTTGTCGCCGTCGAACTTGTACTGGCTCAGAAGCTCGCGTACTTCCATCTCCACCAAGTCCAGCATCTCTTCGTCGTCCACCGCGTCGCACTTGTTCAGCCAAACCACGATGTGATCCAGACCCACCTGACGTGCCAACAGAACGTGCTCTCGCGTCTGCGGCATCACGCTGTCCAGCGCGCTCACCACCAGAATCGCTCCGTCCATCTGCGCCGCGCCCGTGATCATGTTCTTCACGTAGTCCGCGTGGCCGGGGCAATCCACGTGCGCGTAGTGCCGATTCGGGCTCTCGTACTCCACGTGGCTCACCGCGATCGTTACCGTCTTCGTCTCGTCGCGAACGATCCCGCCCTTCGCGATGTCCGCGTACGAGATCGTCTGCGCCAGACCCTTGTCGGCCTGCACCTTCAGGATCGCTGCGGTCGTCGTCGTCTTGCCATGGTCGATGTGACCGATCGTGCCGACGTTCACGTGGGGTTTGGAGCGTACGAATTTCTCTTTGGCCATTTTTCGATATTCCTCGGTCTAATTGGATCAGGTCGACGCTGACTAGCTGTTGGCTCAGATGCCTTTGACTTTGGCGACCACCATCTCCTGAACGTTTTTGGGTACTGCCTCGTAGTGGGAAAACTGCATGCTGTAGGTGGCGCGCCCTTGCGTCTTGCTGCGCAGGTCCGTGGAGTAGCCGAACATGGTGGCTAGCGGCACCTCGGCGTCGAGCACCTGGTTGTTGCCGCGCGGGCTCATGCCCTGAACCTTGCCGCGTCGCGAGTTGAGATCGCCGATGACGTCACCCATGTTCTGCTCGGGCGTGACCACCTCGACCTTCATCATCGGTTCGAGCAGGTGTAGCCCCGCTCGCTTGGCGCCATCTTGAAAAGCCATCGACGCCGCGATCTCGAAGGCGGGTCCGCTGGAGTCCACCTCGTGAAAGCTGCCGTCGAACAGGCGCGCCTTGCAGTCCAGCATCGGGTAGTTCGCCAGCACCCCGCGGTCCATCGCCTCTCGAATCCCCTTCTCGATCGAAGGAATGAACTCTTTGGGGATGATGCCACCGACGACGGCGTTCTCGAAAACGAAACCCGAGCCGCGCGGACCTGGTTCCAAGTCGAACACCACGTGCCCGTACTGCCCGTGACCGCCAGACTGGCGAACGAACTTGTGTTCACACGTCACCTTCTCGGAGATCGCTTCGCGGTAGGCAACTTCGGGCTTGCCGACGTTGCAGTCGACTTTGAACTCTCGCTTCAGGCGATCGACGATGATCTCCAGGTGCAGTTCGCCCATGCCGGCGATGATCGTCTGCCCCGTCTCTTCGTTCGTGAACGTGCGGAACGAAGGATCTTCGTACGCCAACTTGCCGAGGCTGATCCCGAGCTTGTCGATGTCGCCCTGGGTCTTCGGCTCGATTGCGACCGAGATGACCGGATCGGGAAACTCCATGCGCTCGAGGATCACGGGGTGCTTCTCGTCGCACAGCGTGTCGCCCGTGCGCGTATCACGCAGGCCGACCGCCGCGTAGATGTTCCCCGCGTAACACTCCTTGAGCTCTTCTCGCTTGTTGGAGTGCATGCGCAAGATGCGACCGATGCGCTCTTTCTTGCCGCGCACGGGGTTGAACACGGCCGTACCGCTCGAAAGCTTGCCCGAGTAGACACGGAAGAACGTCAGGTTCCCGACGAACGGATCGTTGGCGATCTTGAACGCCAGTGCCGAGAAAGGAGCGTCGTCCGACGCCGCTCTCGTCTCGGGCTTGTCGGTGTGCGGGTGGATCCCCTCCACGGGTGGCACATCCAGAGGTGACGGCAAGAAATTCACAACCGCATCCAGCAGCGGCTGCACGCCCTTATTCTTGAAGGCACTGCCACAGGTGACCGGCACGAACTTGAAGTTGATCGTTGCTTTGCGGACGGCTGCGTAGATGTCCTCGTTGGACACGGAGGCGCTTCCGCCTTCCATCCACTTCTCCATCAGCGCGTCGTCCACCTCGGCGCAACGCTCGACGAGTTCTTCACGCAGCTCTGCACACTTGTCGGCAAGATCCGCGGGAATGTCTTGCCACTCGAACTTCGCTCCGAGGCTCTCGTCGTCGTAGATCGCAGCTTGCATGCGGATCAGGTCGACGATGCCGCGCAGATCGCTCTCTTGCCCTACGGGCCAATGAATCGGCACGGGGATACACCCCAAACGCTCCTTCATCGAGTCGAGGTTCATCTGAAAGTCCGCGCCCGTCTTGTCGAGCTTGTTGACGAACGCGATGCGCGGAACCTTGTAGCGATCCGCTTGACGCCAAACCGTTTCGCTCTGCGGCTCCACACCATTGCCACCGTCGAACACCGCGACAGCGCCATCGAGCACGCGAAGAGAGCGTTCGACCTCGATCGTGAAGTCCACGTGTCCGGGTGTGTCGATGATGTTGATGCGATGCTCGATGGCGTCGAGCGGCCCCGCGCTGGGAGTCCAGAAGCAGTTCGTAGCCGCGCTAGTGATGGTGATGCCGCGCTCTTGCTCCTGCTCCATCCAATCCATGGTGGCAGCGCCGTCGTGCACCTCGCCGATCTTGTGGCTGATGCCCGTGTAGAACAGAACGCGCTCGGTCGTCGTGGTCTTGCCAGCATCGATGTGCGCCATGATGCCGATGTTGCGCGTACGCTCTAATGTGAACTCACGTGCCATGGGACATCTCGGGGGGAGCTGGTGCAGTGCGTAAATTCGACGGACGCTAGATACAAGAAATCCCCTCCGGGCCTCGGCCTCTCGAATTTTCGAGGGCGCTTAGTTTCCGGAAGGGGATTCGGGGTACGACAAGCGCCAGCGCGAGCTGGACTTTCGTGATGGGCGGTCGGCGCTGTTGCGCGATGCCGCCCTGGTCTTTCGTAACCCGAGCCTATGTCGTCTGATTCATGCTCTGCGCGTTCTCCTAGCTAAACGTTCGGCTCGGGGGGCTTCACCAGCGGTAGTGGGCGAACGCCTTGTTGGCGTCGGCCATGCGGTGCGTGTCGTCCTTCTTCTTGACGGCGCCACCGCGGTTCTGCGAGGCGTCGACGAACTCTGCTGCTAGACGTTCACGCATCGTCTTCTCGCCGCGACCGCGTGAGAACTGCACGAGCCAACGCATGGCGAGTGCAACACGACGCTCGGGGCGAACCTCGACGGGCACCTGGTAGTTCGCACCACCAACGCGACGGCTCTTGACCTCGAGCTTCGGCTTGACGTTGTCGAGCGCCTTGCGGAACACCTCGACGGGGTCCTCCTTGAAGCGCTGATTGATGATGTCGAACGCGCCGTAGAGGATGCCTTCGGCGGTGCTCTTCTTGCCGTGCATCATCAGAGCGTTCATGAACTTGGCGACCATCTTGTCTCGGTAGACGGGGTCTGGAGTGATCTTGCGTTTTGGTACTTCGCGACGACGGGGCATATCGATGGTCCTCGGATTGCGAGAAAAGTGACGCTCAAGCCTTGGGGCGCTTAACGCCGTACTTGGAGCGCTTGCGGTTGCGGTTTGCCTTGTTCGTCGACGACGGACCAATGGCGCCCGAAGCGTCGTGCGGTCCGCGAATGACGTGATAACGCACACCGGGTAGGTCCTTGACACGACCGCCGCGGATCAGCACCACACTGTGCTCTTGCAGGTTGTGTCCCTCACCACCGATGTAGCTCGTGACTTCCATCTGGTTGGTGAGGCGAACGCGGCACACCTTACGGAGTGCAGAGTTCGGCTTCTTCGGGGTCGTGGTGTACACGCGTGTACAGACGCCGCGCTTGGCCGGACAGGCCTTGAGCGCAGGGGACGCCGTCTTTTCCTTGATGGCCTTACGACCCTTGCGAATGAGCTGCTGAATAGTGGGCATATTTCGGGACCCCTAGATTCGGGGTGGTGGAGGGTAGCGATCGGCCGCTCCTTGTCAAGGCTGGCCGTCAAAATCGTAACTTGGGCCTCGCTCGGTGCGGATGGCAGCGCCGAGGCGTGCCGTTTGTTCAGTTTTTCTGGGAGCGAAGAAGAGCCGCGCTCTAAGGAAGTGGGAACTGTGATGCGCTGCCGAGCCCACAAGAGCTCGACAGCGCTCAGGCGTCAGTCTTCGCCGGCGATGGACGACATGCCCATCGGATAAGCGTGCTGTTGCGGGGTTTCCGTTTCCTCGACGACCAGCTCCAGCCGCTTGTACGCAGGCAGACCAGTACCAGCCGGGATCAGGCGGCCCATGATGACGTTCTCTTTGATGCCTCGCAGATCGTCCGTTTTGCCGCAGATCGCCGCTTCAGTGAGCACCTTGGTCGTCTCTTGGAACGAAGACGCGCTGATGAACGACTCGGTCGACAGAGACGCCTTGGTGATTCCGAGCAGCATCGGCTCAGCCTCTGCAGGCTGGCCACCGCGAGCGATGACCTTGGCGTTCTCACGCTCGAACAGATGCTTCTCCACCTGCTCGTCGCTGAGAAACTGCGTGTCGCCCACGGACTTGATGCGCACGCGGCGAAGCATCTGACGCACGATCACTTCGATGTGCTTGTCGTTGATGGTCACGCCCTGCAGGCGATAAACCTGCTGGATCTCGTTAACCAGCCACGCAGCGAGTTCCTTTTCGCCCTTCACGCGCAAGATGTCGTGGGGGTTCGCCGGTCCATCCTGAAGCGGATCGCCAGCACGAACATGATCGCCCGTCTGCACCTGCACGTGTTTACCCTTGGGGATCAGGTACTCACAGGCTTGGTCCGTCAGGGTCGCACCGTCGACATCGAGCGGAGTGATGACGATCTTGCGCTTGCCTTTGGTGTCCTTGCCGAAGCTCACGACACCCTCGATCTCGCTGATGATTGCGTGATCCTTGGGCTTGCGCGCCTCGAACAGTTCCGCGACACGGGGGAGGCCACCCGTGATGTCCTGCACCTTCGTGGTGTCGCGCGGGATCTTCGCCAAGGCTTCGCCAGGGTGAATCATCTCGCCGTCTTGCACCACGATGTTGGCACCCACGGGCAGCAAGTACCGAGCTTCGAGCTCCGTGTTGCCGAGGCGCATGGGCTCGCCCGTCTCTGGATCGAGGATCGTGATGCGGGGACGCAGCTCCGCGCCGCGTGACTCGATGACGATCTTTCGGGACAGAGCCGTGACCTCATCGACGCGTTCACTGACCGTGACGCCTTCGACCAAGTCGCCGAACTGGATGATGCCGCCAACCTCGGTGAGAATCGGCGTAGCAAAGGGATCCCAGTTCGCCACGGTGGTGCCGCTCTTGACCCGATCGCCATCCTTGACGGACAGCTCGGCGCCGTAGACCAGTCGATGGTGCTCGCGCTCGCGGCCCGTGTCGTCGACGACGATGAGCTCGCTGTGACGATTCATCACCACCACGGTCCCGTCTTGCTTGGTCGTCGAGTGAACACCCGACAGCGAGATGGTACCCTCGGTGCGCGTCTCGAGCGCGCTCTGCTCGATCTTACCGCGGGCTGCAGCACCACCGATGTGGAAGGTACGCATCGTGAGCTGCGTGCCCGGCTCACCGATCGACTGCGCCGCGATGATGCCGACGGCCTCACCGACGTTCACCTGGTGGCCACGTGCCAAATCGCGACCGTAACAGTTGATGCAAACGCCACGCCGAGTCTGGCAGGTCAGCACCGAGCGAATCACGACTTCTTCGATGCCCGCTTCTTCGATCGACGACACCTTCGCCTCGTCGAGGAGCTCGTTGGAGCCGACGATGACGTCACCAGTCATCGGGTCGTAGACCTCTTCCAACGTGACGCGACCCAAGATACGTTCACCCAGCGGCTGAATCACTTCGCCGGCTTCTTCCAGCTTGGTGATGCGAATGCCGTCGAGCGTCCCGCAGTCGTACTCGGCAATGACGCAGTCTTGCCCGACGTCGACGAGACGACGTGTGAGGTAACCGGAGTTGGCCGTCTTGAGAGCCGTGTCCGCCAAGCCCTTACGCGCGCCGTGGGTGGACACGAAGTACTCGAGCACACTCAGACCTTCGCGGAAGTTCGCAGTGATCGGCTGCTCGATGATCTCACCCGACGGCTTCGCCATCAGACCGCGCATGGCTGCGAGCTGACGCATCTGCTGCGTCGAACCACGCGCGCCCGAATCGGCCATCATGTAGACGGAGTTGAAGCTGGTCTCGATGACCTCTTCGCCATCGGCGCCGACGTTTCGCTCCTTGCCGATGACTTCCATCATCTCTTCCGTCACCTTGTCGGAAACGCCAGCCCAGATGTCGACGACCTTGTTGTAGCGCTCGCCGTCGGTGATCAGACCCTCTTGGTACTGATCCACCACGCGCTGCAGATCCTCTTGCGCACGATCGATGAGTTCCTTCTTGCGCGGCGGGATCACCATGTCGTCCATGCAGACGCTGATGCCAGCGCGGGTCGACTGGGAGAAACCAGTCGACCGCAGGCGGTCGGCCAAGAGCACCGTCTCCTTGTTGCGGTGCTTGCGGTAACAGATGTCGATCAGACCGCTGAGTGCCTTCTTGTTGAGCGTCTTGTTGACGTACTCGAAAGGCACACCCGGAGGCAGGATTTCGCTGAGCAGAACACGGCCAACGGTCGTATCCAGAATCCTCGAACGTGGGTTGCCTGCTTCGTCGCGATCCTTGATGCGGCAACGAATGGGCGCGTGCAGATCCAAGATGCCGTGGTCGTATGCCACGCGAACATCTTGCAGTGACGCGTAAATCCCGCGCACTTCACCTTCGAGCTTGCCGTCTTCGTTCACACGAAGCGTCGACTCTTCCCCAGCACCCTTGGCGCCTTTGCGCTCGCGAGTCATGTAGTACAGACCCAAGACGATGTCCTGGGTGGGGTTGATGATCGGGCTACCGCTGGCGGGCGAGAGGATGTTGTTCGTGCTCATCATGAGCACACGCGCTTCCATCTGGGCCTCGATGCTCAGCGGCACGTGAACGGCCATCTGATCGCCGTCGAAGTCCGCGTTGAACGCCGTGCAGACGAGCGGGTGTAGGTTGATGGCCTTGCCCTCGACCAACACGGGCTCGAACGCCTGGATACCGAGACGGTGCAAGGTGGGAGCACGGTTGAGCATCACGGGATGCTCTTGGATCACCTCGTCGAGGATGTCCCAGACTTCCGGACGCTCACGCTCCACCATCTTCTTGGCGCTCTTGATCGTGTTGACGAAGCCGCGCTCTTCCAGCTTGTTGTAGATGAACGGCTTGAACAGCTCGAGCGCCATCTTCTTCGGCAGGCCGCACTGGTGCAGCTTGAGCGTCGGACCGACGACGATCACCGAACGACCCGAGTAATCGACGCGCTTACCGAGCAAGTTCTGGCGGAAGCGCCCCTGCTTACCCTTGAGCATGTCGCTGAGACTCTTCAGCGGACGCTTGTTGGGACCCGTGATGGTCTTGCCGCGACGCCCGTTGTCGAACAAGGCATCGACTGCTTCTTGCAGCATGCGACGCTCGTTTCGAATGATGATCTCGGGCGCGTTGAGCTCCAAGAGACGCTTCAAACGATTGTTGCGGTTGATCACACGACGATAGAGGTCGTTCAGATCGCTCGTGGCGAAACGACCACCGTCGAGAGGCACCAGTGGACGCAAGTCCGGCGGCAACACGGGAATGACGTTGAGCATCATCCACTCGGGGCGATTGCCGCTACCACGGAAGGCTTCGACGACCTTCAGGCGCTTGGCGTACTTCTTACGCTTAGCCTCGCTGGAGGTCTCCTTCATGTTCTGGCGCAGCTCTTCTGCCAGCGAGTGAACGTCCACGCGCTTGAGCATCTCGAGCACGGCCTCACCGCCCATGGCAGCCACGAAGCGGTCCTCGCCGTACTCGTCGAGCAATTGACCGTATTGCTCCTCGCTCAGGAGTTCACCTTGCTCCAGCCCCGTATCACCTGCGTCGACGACGATGTACGCCTCGCAGTAGAGCACGCGCTCCAGATCCTTGAGCGTGATGTCGAGGATGTTGCCGATGCGCGAAGGCAGGCTCTTGAGGAACCAGATGTGCGCGACGGGCGTGGCCAGGTTGATGTGACCCAGGCGCTCGCGACGCACTTTGCTCTGAATGACTTCGACACCGCACTTCTCGCACACGATGCCGCGGTGCTTCATGCGCTTGTACTTGCCGCACAAGCACTCGTAGTCCTTCACTGGCCCGAAGATCTTGGCGCAGAACAGACCATCGCGTTCGGGCTTGAACGTACGGTAGTTGATCGTTTCGGGCTTCTTGACCTCGCCGTTCGACCACTCACGGATCTTCTCTGGACTGGCCAGAGAGATCCGCATGGCGGAGAAAGTCAGCGGATCTTTGGGCTTCTCGAAGAAGGAAAAAATATCACGCATAACTTCTCATTCCTCCGCTGCAGGAGCATCCGCTGACTCGACGAGTTCGACGTTGAGACACAGCGACTGCAGTTCTTTGATCAACACGTTGAAGCTTTCGGGGAGACCTGCCTCGAGGGTGTAGTCACCCTTGACGATGGCCTCGTACATTCTGGTGCGGCCCTGCACGTCGTCGCTCTTGACGGTCAAGAACTCTTGCAGTGCGTGAGCTGCGCCGTAGGCCTCCATTGCCCAAACTTCCATCTCGCCGAGACGCTGGCCACCGAACTGGGCCTTGCCGCCGAGAGGCTGCTGGGTAACGAGCGAGTAGGGACCGATCGAACGAGCGTGAATCTTGTCGTCGACCAAGTGGTGAAGTTTGAGCACGTACATCACGCCCACCGTCACGTCTTGATCGAACGGCTCGCCCGTGCGGCCATCGAATAGGATCGTCTGCCCGCGACGCTCCAGTTCGGCGGTCTCGAGCGCATTCTTGATGTGCGACTCGTTGGCACCGTCGAACACGGGGGTAGCGAAGAAACAACCCGCCTTCATCTTGCGCGCCAGCGCGAAGGTCTCGTCGTCGCCGAGTCCATCGAGCAGCTTGGCGATGCGCGGGTCATCGGGCAGCGACTTGGCGATCTGAGCGCGAATCTTCTCGCCCGAGAACTTCTCCTCGAGCATGTGATGCACTCGGCGACCGAGGTTCAGAGCGCCCCAACCCAAGTGGGTTTCGAGGATCTGCCCCACGTTCATACGACTCGGCACGCCGAGTGGGTTGAGTACGACGTCGACGGGCGTTCCGTCCGCCAAGTAAGGCAGATCTTCCTCGGGCAGAATGCGGCTGACCACACCCTTGTTACCGTGGCGTCCAGCCATCTTGTCGCCGACCTGCAGCTTGCGCTTGATGGCGATGTAAACCTTCACCATCTTGATCACGCCTGGGGGCAGCTCGTCACCCTTGCTCAAGCGGTCGATCTTGTCGCGGAAGTGCTCTTCGCGGCTGCGCACGAGCTCCTCCAGATCGTGCAGCAGTTGCTGGACCTTGTCGGTGTCGGTGTCGACTGCGATTTCGCCCCAGTACTTGCGCGGAACGGGTTCGAGCACCGCGTCGGAAAGGGCAACGCCCGTTTCGAGCAGAACCTCTCCGCGGTCGTTGACCAGCTTGGCCGTCGTCTTCTGACCGCGAAGGAGCTCACGGATCCTGCGATAGAACGAGTCTCGCAGAATGCTGACCTCCTCGTCGCGTGTTCGCTCGAGGCGCGCACGCTCCTGGTCTTCGATCGCCCGAGCACGTTCGTCCTGCTCCGTCCCCTTGCGCGAAAAGATGCGCGCGTCGGTCACGATGCCGCTCACGCCCGGCGGAACCTTGAGTGAGCTGTCGCGAACGTCGCCGGCCTTTTCGCCGAAGATGGCGCGCAGCAGCTTCTCCTCGGGCGAAAGCTGGCTTTCACCCTTCGGGGTGATCTTGCCGACGAGGATATCGCCAGGCTTGACCTCAGCCCCGATGCGAACGACGCCTGCTTCGTCCAGGTCCTTGAGTGCCTCTTCGCCCACGTTGGGAATGTCGCGGGTGACTTCTTCCTTGCCGAGCTTGGTGTCTCGCGCGATGCACTCGAACTCTTCGATGTGCACGGAGGTGTAGACGTCCTCCTTGACGATACGCTCGCTGATCAGGATGGAGTCTTCGAAGTTGTACCCCTGCCAGGGCATGAACGCGACGACCACGTTGCGGCCGAGAGCGATCTCACCCATGTCGCAAGCAGGACCGTCGGCTAGCACGTCACCAGCTTCCACTCGTTCACCTGGGCGCACGATTGGCTTCTGGTTGTAGCAGGTGCTCTGATTGGAGCGCTGGAACTTCATCATTGGATAGATGTCCGGCACTTCCGAGCCCTCGCCGGGATCGGGACGCACGACGATGCGCGTCGCATCCACGCTCTCGACCGTACCCGTGCGGCGCGCGACCGCACACACACCCGAGTCGACCGCAACGCGGCGCTCCATACCCGTACCGACTAGCGGTGCCTCGGTACGGATCAGTGGAACAGCTTGACGCTGCATGTTGGCGCCCATGAGCGCGCGGTTTGCGTCATCGTGCTCCAAGAAGGGCACGAGCGCTGCAGCCACGCTCACCATCTGGTTGGGCGCCACGTCGATCATCTGGATCTGGTCGGCAGCAACCATGCGGTAGTCGCCGTTGTAGCGAGCACTCACGAGGCCGTCGGTCAGCTGCTGATTCTCGATGGTCGAGGTCGCCATGGCGATGAACTTGCCCTCTTCTTCGAGCGCGGAGAACCAACGCACGGAGCTGTCGACCTGAGCTTCCTTGACCTGACGGTAAGGCGTCTCGACGAAGCCGTGCTCATTGACACGAGCAAACGTGGAGAGCGACGCAATCAAGCCGATGTTCGGACCTTCAGGCGTCTCGATCGGGCAGATTCGACCGTAGTGCGTCGCGTGAACGTCGCGCACCTCGAACCCTGCGCGCTCACGCGTCAACCCACCTGGGCCGAGTGCAGACAGGCGTCGCTTGTGGGTCACCTCGGAGAGCGGGTTCGTCTGATCCATGAACTGCGACAGCTGAGAGCTGCCGAAGTACTCCTTGACCACGGCGCCCACAGGCTTGGCGTTGATCAAGTCGTGAGGCATCAGGGTGTCGATCTCTTGCGACACACTCATGCGCTCCTTGATCGCGCGAGCCATGCGCACCAACCCAATGCGGTACTGCACCTCCATCAGCTCACCCACGGCGCGCACACGGCGGTTGCCGAGATGGTCGATGTCGTCGACCGATCCGTGACCGTTCTTGAGCGAGAGCAGGTGGCGCAGCGTGTGCAGGATGTCCTCACGCGTGAGGCACGTCTGATCGAGCGCGGGTTGCTCCTCGGGCGCGACGTCGCGGTAGAACTTGTAGTTCAACTTCAAGCGACCGACCGCTGACAGATCGTAACGCTCGGGGTTGAAGAACAAGTTGTTGAACAACGTGCGTGCGGTCTCCAGCGTCGGGGGATCGCCCGGACGCAAGCGCCGATAGATCTCCATGATGGCTTCTTCAGCCGTGAGAACCTTGTCGGCGACCAGCGTGTCTCGCAGGAACGGCCCGACGTTGAGGCCGTCGATGAACAGCACGTCGAAACTCTCGATACCTGCCTCACGCAGACGCTCGAGAATGACCTCGGTGACTTCCTCGTTCGACTCGAGCAGTACCTCGCCCGTTTCCGGGTCGACCACGTCACCTGCCGACACCTTGCCGATCACGTCGGCGGTCTCGAGCCCGACCTTCTCGACGCCCGCGGCCGTCAGCTTCTTGATGGCGGCCTTGGTCAGCTTCGTGTTCTTGCGCACGATGACCGTGCCCTCATGCACGATGTCCGCGGTCGCCCGCTGCCCCGCGAGCAGCTCGAAGTTGACGGTTTTCTCGAAAGAGTCTCCCTTGAACGAGATCGTCTCGCGCTCGTAGAAGTAATCGAGAATGTCCTGCGTCGTCATACCCAAAGCGCGCAACAGCACGGTCGCATGCATCTTGCGGCGACGATCGATACGAACGTAGACCACGTCCTTGTGGTCGAACTCGAAGTCGAGCCACGAACCACTGTAGGGAATGACCCGTGCGGAGTAGAGCAGTTTGCCGCTGCTGTGCGTCTTGCCCTTGTCGTGGTCGAAGAACACACCAGGACTGCGGTGCAACTGCGACACCACTACGCGCTCGGTGCCGTTGATGATGAACGTACCCGTGTCGGTCATCAACGGGATCTCACCGAAGTAGACCTCTTGCTCCTTGATGTCGCGGACGATGCGCTCGCCACCCTCGATGGTGTCGTACACCATCAGCTGCGTGGTGACCTTGATGGGCGCAGCAAACGTCATCCCCTGCTGACGACATTCGTCGACGTCGTACTTCGGCTTGTCGAGATGGTACGACACGAACACGAGCTCACTCGTGCCGTCGAAGTCTTTGATCGGAAACACGCTCCGAAACACGCCGTGCAAGCCGATCTCGGCACGGTCGTTCGGATCGAGGTCCGTCTGGAGGAACTTGTCGTAGCTACTCTTCTGGATGTCGATCAAATTAGGAATGTCGACAACTGGCTCGACCTGCCCCAGGTTGGTGCGGTGGCGGAAGTTCGATTGGACCTTGGACGCCATCTGAGCTCCTCTGAATTTGGTGGGGGGTGCGGGGTTTTTCGAGCGTCAGCTCGGCGCTCCCGTGGCGCCTGGGAAATCCGTTGGGTGAGCGTGTCGCCGATTCGACGCACGCTCGGGCACGCCTGCATTCAGGCGTGCCCGATGGCCTCGCGAACCGTGCGGCTGCGCGAGGCCGGCGGTCGAATTACTTGACGTCGACCTTGGCGCCAGCTGCTTCGAGCTTCTTCTTGATGTCGGCAGCTTCTTCCTTGCCAGCGCCTTCCTTGACGGGCTTGGGCACGCCTTCGACCAGCTCCTTGGCCTCCTTGAGACCGAGAGCGGTGATCTCGCGCACCACCTTGATGACCTGGATCTTGGAGGCACCAGCGTCCGTCAGGATGACGTCGAACTCCGTCTGCTCCTCGGCAGCCTCAGCTGCGGCAGCTGGACCAGCTGCACCAGCCACTGCGACCGGCGCGGCGCTGACGCCCCACTTCTCCTCGAGTTCCTTCACCAGCGATGCGATTTCCATCACGGGAAGTGCAGAAAGGTAATCGACGACCTGTTCCTTGGTAATTTCAGCCATTTTCTTAACTCCTTGAGTCTATTGATCTTTGTTGTTGAGTCGACGCGGCGACGGGCGCCGCTAGTTCATGGGGAAAGCGGTATCCTCAGCCTGCATCCTTCTTGGCATTGAGGAGCCGCACGAAGTTCGAAGCGGGGGTGTTGATCAACATCACGAACTGTTGTGCTGGCGCCATCAATGTCGCCAACAGCGTTGCGCGTGCCTCGTCCTTGCTGGGCAAGGACGCGAGCTGATTCGAGACGGCTTTGGCGTCGAGCACCTGACCGTCGAGCAGACCAGCTTTGATCTGAAGCTTCTCGTTATCTTTGACGAAGTCCTTGAGGACGCGGGCCGCTGCGCTGGGCTCTTCGAAGCTCCATGCCACCGCGGTCACGCCTTTCAGACTGGTGCTGAGAGAGTCGGCGTAGGGCTGATCACCAATTGCACGCCGAACCAGCGTGTTCTTGACGACCTTGTACTCGACACCTTTCTCGCGGAACGTGTTGCGAAGGCTACTCACCTCTGCAACCGTCATCCCGGTGAAGTCCACGAACACCGCAGAGGTCATCCGATCGAAGCGATCTTTGATCTCCTGAACGGCGGTGGCTTTGTCGGCGCGCATCATGATGCCTCCTCCTGACGACGAGCCTCGACTGCGCTGGTATCCACCTTGACGCCGGGACCCATCGTGCTGGAAACCGTGATTGAACGAAGGTACACGCCCTTCGCACTCGACGGCTTCTTGGCGATCAGATCAGCGAGCAGCGCGTGCGCGTTGTCCGTGAGCTTCTCACCATCGAACGACAGACGACCGATACGGCAGTGGATGACACCGGCCTTGTCGACGCGATATTCCACTTTGCCAGCCTTGGCTTCGGCCACGGCACGCCCGACATCCAGGGTCACGGTGCCCACCTTGGGGTTCGGCATCAAGCCGCGCGGACCGAGAATACGGCCCAACTTGCCCACGGTGCCCATCATGTCCGGAGTCGCGATGACGCGATCGAAGTCGATGTTTCCGTCTTGAATCTGCTGCGCAAGATCATCCGCTCCTGCGACATCAGCACCTGCCTCTAGGGCTTCCTTCTCCTTGTCGCCTCGCGCGAACACCGCCACGCGGACGGTCTTACCCGTTCCGTGTGGAAGCACGATTGCGCCACGGACCATCTGGTCCGCGTGCTTGGGGTTTACACCCAAGCGAACAGCGACATCCACGCTCTCGTCGAACTTGGCGTAGGCGATTTGCTTCACCACGCCGAGCGCGTCCGAAAGCGAGTGCAGTACCGCGCGGTCGTATTTACCGACGGCTTCTTTTCGCTTTTTGCTCAATCTACCCATTCACTCTCCACTGGTTTTTGCGGTCGCCCTCGAGCGACCTCCCAGATTCGGGCGCGGCCCCATTGCCGTCGCCATTTGTCGAAGCCAACGGTTGTCGACTCAAACGTCTTTCGGGCTCTCAGCCCTCGACCTCGATTCCCATGCTGCGTGCAGTGCCAGCGATGCTGCGTACCGCCTGCTGCACGTTCTTCGTGTTGAGGTCAGCCAACTTGATGTTGGCGATCTCCTCGAGCTGTGCTCGGGTGACCTTGCCAACCTTCTTGCGGTTGGGTTCAGGTGAACCCGAGCCGGGCTTGCCCGTGCTCGGAAGACCGGCTGCCTTCTTGAGCAGGACGCTCGCGGGAGCCGATTTCATGATGAAGGTGTACGACTTGTCCGCGTAGACCGTGATTTCCACGGGAACGATGGTGTCGCCCAGCTTCTGGCTGCGGGAGTTGAAGTCCTTGCAGAACCCCATGATGTTCACACCATGCTGACCCAGCGCCGGGCCAACTGGGGGCGAGGGGTTAGCCTTGCCAGCTTGCAGCTGGAGTTTGATGAATCCTGAGACTTTCTTCTTCGATGCAGCCATTGTTCGATCCTGTAGTGTCGGCCAGTTCGGTCGTGGCCCTGTGAAAACCGTGGCGCCAACTCATGGCGCGTGGGGAGTTAGCGTTTCTCCACCTGTGAGAACTCGAGCTCGACGGGGGTGGGTCGTCCGAAAATGCTGACCATCACCTTGAGCTTCTGCTTGTCGGGTTTGACTTCCTGGACAGAGCCCGAGAAGTTGGCGAACGCGCCTGTGATTACGCGGACGTCATCTCCAACCTGGAACTGCTGACGCGGCTTCGGCTTGACGGCGCCTTCGGTGATGCCCTTGCGCAGGTGCTCCATCTGTGAAGCAGCTACCTCTTGCGGCTTTTGGTTACCGATGAAGCCAGTGACCTTGGGCGTGTCCTTGACGACGTGCCAGGTCTCCTCGTTCATCACCATCTCGACGAAGACGTAGCCAGGAAAGGTCGTCTTGGTGCGAACGCGACTCTTTCCGTCCTTGGTTTGCTGGGTCACCGTCTCCGACGGCACCATGATCTCACCGAAGCGGTCCTCCATCTTGAACTGACGGATCCGCTCCTGCAGCGCGAGCTTCACCTTATTCTCGAACATCGAGTAGGTGGTCACCGCGTACCACTTCTTCTCGGGTGCGTCGGAAGCCCCGGTGCCGTTCGGCTCGTCGATTGCAGCGTCTTCCGTGCTCATATCCCGTAAACCAAGTTCGTGATGAAGTTCCAAAGGCGGTCGAGCAGCCCGATGTAGATGGTGGCGAAAACGCCAGCGATGATCACCACGATGGTGCCGTGTGTGATCGTGTCGCGGTCGGGCCAAACGACCTTGTAGAGTTCCGTAGCGACCTCGTCCGCCCACTGTCGGGTGTCAGCGTTGCGCAGCATGCGCACCACCACCACGATGCCGACCACCGCACCTGCAACCATCGTGAACGACGGACGCTCGTCTTCCGCATAACGCAACAGCTGCGGAAGTGCCTCGACGGCCGTAGGCCACTCGGCGAGCATGTTCCAAACCGAGGCGAGCAGCTTTCCAGTGAGATACGTGACGAGCACACCGAACGCGAAGAACGCAGCATGCACGTATTTCGTCGTCCCCAAGTCGCTGGGAACGCCACCGTCGAACTCGACTTGCTCCGTATCCCCGACACCAGCGGCCGCGAGCACCGCGTCGCCCGGGGGCGGAGCGTCTGATTTGCTGTTTTCTTCTTCGGTTGCCATGACGTGAAACCTTCGACTCGGCAGGGGCGGCAAGGCTCGAACTCGCGACCTGCGGATTTGGAATCCGCTGCTCTACCAACTGAGCTACACCCCTATGGCGATCCTGTGGACCGCCGGGAAGCTGTACTGCTTACTCTTTCGCGCCCTTCATGCGTGTTTGCGTAGTTTGCTTGCTGCGTGACACCCGGCGCCGAAATGACAAAATCAAGGCCTACTTGGCCTCGCGGTGCTCCGTGTGCTCGTTGCAGTGCTTGCAGTGTTTGCTGAGAATCAGCGGTGGGCGCCCTGCTCGCTTGGGCTGCGTGGTCCGATAATTTCGGTTTCCACACGCCATGCAGACGAGGGAAACCGAAGACCTGACGCGGCTACTGCGACGAGCACCCACCTAGACTGATCACTCGATGATCTTGGAGACGACACCAGCGCCGACCGTCTTGCCACCCTCACGGAT
>CBFGUG010000006.1:0-164489 GCA_965651905.1 uncultured bacterium
GACTCCGACGACGACACGGATGACTCCGACGACGACACGGATGACTCCGACGACGACACGGATGACTCCGACGACGGGATCGACGCAGGTGCGGATGATGACACCACCGACGACAGCGTCGACTCGGGTGCTGACGACGACATCTCGACCGATGACGACGTTGGCGCTGATGATGACGTCGACTCGGGCACTGATGACGTCACTACCGACGACGACGTCGACTCGGGCACCGATGACGTCAGCACAGACGACGTCGTCGACTCAGGTGCTGACGACGAACCGGTCGAAACCGAGTTCGCCCCCATCGTGGAGCAGAGCTCCGAAGTACACGCCAACGTGCACGACCTACGTGGTCTCGTGTTCGCCGCAGACGGCAAGATCTACGGCTCGGGTCACGTGGGAGCGACCAGTGACGTCGATCGCGAAGTCGCCGTCATGCGCTTCAACGCCGACGGGTCACCAGACGACAGCTTCGGGACTGGCGGTCTGGTCACGCTCAACATCGCCGAAATGGTGCTCGACGAGGAAACCGTCATTCACGACGGTGATGAGGAGTCCTTGGCGATCGTGGAGCTGGCGAGCGGTGAGATCGTCATCTCGGTCAACTACACCGATCCTTCTGGGCTGGGCACGGACGTTGCGCTGGTCAAGTTCGACGCGGATGGCGCCTTGGTCAGCAGCTTTGGTACCGACGGCGTGCTTCGCTTGGACTTCGGCTGGACCCCAACCGACGATGCCGACTACCCGACTGCGGATGCGGCACCCAACGACAACGCGTGGGATCTGAAGGTCGATAGCAGCAGCGGTACCGAAAAGCTCGTCGTGTTCGGGTACGGCCCGGCGAAGGTGGGCGAGCTGACGGACCCCGAAGATCCAGCCACACAACGCACGGATAACGACCGTTACGTGTTGCGGTTACTTGCCAGCGATGGCTCGATGGATCCCGCGTTCAACGGCGGCGAAGCGTTCTCGCTCAACAGCCTAGGCACGTTCTCGGACGGCGCGCGTCGCGGATATGTCGCTGCGGACGGTAGTATCCTCAGCTCGGGCTACACGAACTTTGGCGCAGGTCTGGGCAATCACGTTCTCGGCATCAAGTTGCTCGAGAACGGCACCCTCGATCCCAGCATCGGCTTTGGAATTGGGATTCCTGGCGTCGCTCGCACCAACCCATTCATCGACGACGGCGGAATGGCGGAAGCGTACGCTTTCGGCGTGCAGTCGAACGGCTTGATCGTCACAACGGGATACGGACGCGCAACGGGCGCTGGCTTGACCTCTCGTCTGGGCTACGCGACGACCGATGGCGTGGACCTGGTTTCCTTCCGTTTCACTGCCACGGGTCTCGACCACACGTTCGGCACTGAAGGAACCTTCGTGATCCAAAGTGAAGAGTTCGGTCTCGCCGAATCCGAAGAGCGTGGTCGCGACATGGTAGTCCTGTCCGACGACCGCATCGTCCACGTAGGCCGCTTCGGCACGGGGCCGGCGATCATGGTGACCTTGCCCGACGGCGGCATGGACTTGGACAGCGGTTTCGACGGTCGCTTCGAGT
Source organism: uncultured bacterium (assembly GCA_965651905.1). GTDB lineage: Bacteria > Myxococcota_A > Polyangia > Polyangiales > Polyangiaceae > SZUA-265. Next base: position 1,556 of record CBFGUG010000006.1, read on the forward strand.
ACGCGACGGACACCGAGCACTTCTTCAAAGTTGCCCTCTCTGCTGACGGCAGCTTGATCGCCGCGTCAACCCGCAACCACGAGTTCGGCGTACGGCTCGTGCTACTCAGTGTCGGCGAATAACTCCCACGCCGAGTGACTGTCGCGGAATGTTCGGCGCAAGCCGAACCCTCTAGCGGCAGTCGGTCGAAACCACCCGTGACGGGAGGAGCTATTCAGGGTCCTCCCGTCGGTCGTTCACCGTTCGAGTAAACATGGCCTCTCCAAACGCACTCGTCAGAATCCTTTCCGCGCATCGGCGAACTCTCACCCGCTACCGAGGGAGCTGGCTGGGCCTGGTACTGGCTTTCAGCTGTACGGAAAACCCTGAGGAACACTTCCGCGCCAACGAAATCGAGGCTCCCGGTCCAGCAGACGACAACACGGGGCGAGACGACGAGGAGGACGGACAAGAGAGCGTTGCGGATGCGTCAATCGAGCTGGATGCGTCCGAAACCGACGAGAGTACAACGGACGACACATCTGACGGACGAGATCCCGATTCCAACAGTTCCAGCTCCGACGCGGGCACGTCCAACACGCCCGGCGGACGCGACTCAGGCCCTGGCTCCGTGGGCGCAGCGGACGACGATGGCACCGACACCGACGAAAGCCTCACTGACGATTCTAGCGAACCATCTGGGGGCGCCCCTCCCCTCGACGCTGGCACGCCCACTACGGCTCCGGATCCGAGCCCACTACCAGACGAGGAATCGCTGGTTAGTAGCTGCGGCGCAGCACCGGTGGTGGATGGTGCGTTTACCCGTAGCCGTCTACGCAGCGCGGCTGCACAATGTGCAACGTGGCACTACTGCCGCTTCGAATCGTTCGCAAACGCCCTCGACCAACGCGTTGCAGCCCACGTCGAGACCCCCGACGCAGCGAACCTCGAGCGGGCACGACAAGCCTGGCGTGCGGCCATGACCAACTGGTCAGCCGTAGAACTATTTCAGTTCGGCCCCCTCGCAAGCCGTTCCGACAGCGCCGGCAAGGACATGTACGAAGGGCAAGGGATTCGTGATCTCATCTACGCTTGGCCGACCGTCAGTCGCTGTCGCGTCGAGGAACAGTTAATCTCTCAGAATTACGCATCACGTGGTCTAGACGGAGCCTTGATCTCCGGACGCGGTCTGTACGCACTCGAGTACCTACTGTTCTTCGAAGGTTCCGACACCGCATGTACTGGTTCGACCCAGTCGAGTTGGCAGTCCCTCGCCTCATCGGAACTCGAAAGTCGAAAGCGCGATTATTCCGCCGCGCTGACCGCAGACATACTCGCGCACATTCGGTCGTTGGTCGATCTCTGGGCGCCCTCAGGCGGTAACTTCACGGATACCTTCGTAGAAGCCGAAGGCGAGTACCCGGACGAGCAGGAAGTCCTGAAGGTGACCGCCTGGTCGCTGGTCTACCTCGAGCGTGAAGTCAAAGACTGGAAGCTCGGCATTCCCGCGGGCTACACCATCAGTCACCCGGTCACGACGGCCGAAACTCCCCATGCGCTCAATGCCACGCAGAACATCGCTGCCAACCTCGAGGGTTTTCAGCGCTTGTTCCAAGGTTGCGGGGACACGGGCGAAGGCATCGGCTTCGACGACTGGCTGATCGAAGCTGGGCATGGTCAACTGGCTCAGGACATGATCGATGCGCTGGCAAACGCACGTGAAGTCGCTGACGACTTCCCTCCGCTTCACGCCGCATCTGCTGAGGAACTCGAAGAACTCTATCAAGCGATTCGCGCACTGACGGCGCTACTCAAGACCGAGTTTTTTGGAGCAGGGAGTCCTCTCAACCTAGATTTACCCGGCGGAGTCGAGGGTGACACGGACTGACAGTGTCCGCTCTCCTCAGGGCCTCCTAGCTCGCGTGAGAGCCATCGCCACCTGGGCGTTTCGCCCCATCGACATTGCGTGGCTGGTTGCGTTCCGTGTCTTGCTGGGATCGGTCTTGTGTGTCTCGATGCTTCGCTTCCTGGCCTATGGCTGGGTCGATAAACTGTTCGCGACCCCGACGTTCTTCTTCAAGTACTGGGGTTTCGATTGGGTGACGCCGCTCTCTGCGAGTGGAATGCAGTGGCTATTCGTGGCGCTCGCGGCGTGCGCTCTAGCAACTGCGTTCGGGCTGCTATTTCGCCCCGCCGCCATCGGGTTGGCACTCGGCCTGAGCTACGTGCAGTTACTCGACGTCAGTACCTACCTGAATCACTACTACCTTGCGGCGCTGTTGACATGGCTGCTTGCGCTGTCTCCTGCCAGCCGAGCCTGGTCGATCGACAGCTGGGTGCGACGCGGCTACCTCGCGCGGCGGTCAGCACGCAGCGGCGAACCGCCGACCGAGCGCAGCGAGCGCGAACTCATCCCGGCGGCGTGGCTGTACCTGCTACGTGTGCAGGTGGGCGTGGTCTACACTTTCGCGGGGCTGGCCAAGGCACAGAGCGACTGGCTCGTCCACGCTCAGCCCCTTCGCATCTGGCTCGGCTCGAGTGCGGAGCTTCCTGGGATCGGCCCGCTGTTGCTGCTCGGGGACGCGCCGCTGTTGATGAGCTGGGCTGGGTTCTTGTTCGACACGACGATCGTCGGCTGGTTGAGCTGGCGCCGAACTCGACTGTTCGCATTCGCCGTAGTCGTGGTCTTTCATGTGCTGACTCGGGTGTTGTTCCCCATCGGCATGTTTCCCGCGATCATGATCACGGGCGCACTTCTGTTTTTCGATCCCAGCTGGCCTCGGCACCTGGCAAGTGCGCTTCGCTCGTTGCCGTTGGTTCGGGGTCGGTTCACAGCGACGCGGATCTCCAGACTACGAACTGGTGATAGCGAGCTGCGACCCCCTTTGGTTCCCAGGGGAGCCCTGACTCGCTTCGGATGGGTGTTGGCAGCGTCCTATTGCGTCGTTCAGATCGCGTTACCACTACGCTTCATTGCGTATGGCGGCAATGTGCTGTGGCATGAGCAAGGCATGCGCTTTTCGTGGCGCGTGATGGTGCGCGCCAAGGGTGGGGCCACAGAGTTCGTCGTGAACAATCCTGACTCGGGCAGGTCATGGCGAGTCGCTCCTGGTAGCTACTTGACGCCAATGCAAGAAAGCGAAATGGCTGCGCAACCCGACTTGATTCTGCAGCTAGCTCATCACATCGAAGCAGACTTCAACGCACGTGGCCTCGGCCCCGTCGAAGTTCGCGCCCGCTCACGCGCGACGCTCAATGGTCGCCGTAGCGCGCCACTAGTCGACCCGAACGTCGATTTGACGACCATCGAAGACGGGCTGAGTTTGGCGCGCTACGTCATGCCCGCGCCAACCTCAGAGCCCCCGAAAACTAGACTCGTCCCTTGAAAGTCCAGCGATTCAGCATGCGTTCGTCCCAATTCATCCGCAGCCCTGCCTGGTGGCTGGTGCCCTCATTTCTGGCTGTGCACCCGATGCCCGCCTACGCCCAGCCAGAGTCACCCCCCAAGCCGCCTGCTCAGACAGCGCCGCCAGAGAAGCCACCAAGCGAAGCGCCGCCTGCCGACTCGACGCCCCCCGAAGCTGGAGACGCGACGCCAGAGACACCTGCTCCACCAGCTCGGCCCTCGCCAGAGACACCTGCTCCACCAGCTCGGCCCTCGCCAGAAACACCGCCTCCACCAGCGCGACCGACGCCGGAACCGCCGACGCCGGAATCGCCGACGCCAGCACCATCAACACCAGAGCTGGCGCCACCAGAAGCACCAACGCCTCCATCCGAGGCGCCCCCTGGTGATCCGCCCACAGGCGCCAATGTTGGGGAGCCAACCCCAGACGCCCCCAAGAGCTCTCCCCGCGGTGCGAAGCCAGCGGACTCGCCCTCCCCCACGGATCCTCGCACTGCCTCGCCTGACGAAACGCAGGCATCCCCCGCGGAAGAGCAGCCCGAAGCCCCGCGATTATCAGACTCTGCAGCTGACGCAGCAGACGTCGAAATCGAGGTGACCGCGGAAGCTTCACCGCCAGTTGATGCAGAGTACCCGGAAGAACAGGAAGTCATCGTATCGGGGACCCGTCCAGAGCGAGCCGCGGGTTCGGCACACGTACTGACGCGACGCCAGCTCGAGCGGTTTCGGCGTGACGATCCCAACGCCATCGTCGCGCAAATCCCTGGCGTCTACATTCGCCAAGAGGACGGTGTTGGTCTGCGACCAAACATCGGCATTCGCGGCGTCAACGCGGATCGCAGCAAGAAGATCACACTGATGGAAGACGGCGTGCTGTTCGGCCCCGCACCGTACTCAGCGCCCGCAGCGTATTACTTTCCACTGATGACGCGAATGGTGCAGATTCGCGCGATCAAGGGTCCCTCAGCGATTCACTACGGACCGCAGACCGTCGGTGGAGCATTGGACTTCATCACTCGACACATCCCGAGCGGTCCAACCGGCGAGTTGCACCTGGGTTTGGGCGACTACGACTACGCCAAAGCGCATGCTCACTTCGGTGCCAGCTCCGACGAGTTCGGTTTCGTGGTCGAAGGTGTACGACTTCACGATGGTGGCTTCAAACACCTCCCGTTCGATGCGGACACGGGATCCACTCGCAACGATTGGATGGTCAAGGCCATGTACTCGCCCGACCCGTTTGCCGACTGCAGACACCGCTTCTCCGTGAAGCTGTCATACGCAGACGAGGTATCGAACGAGACGTACCTCGGGCTGAGCGATGAGGACTTCCGCGCCGATCCCGATCAGCGCTACCCCGCCAGCGCACTAGACCAGATGCACAATCATCGAACGGGCGTCGTGTTCACCCACCAATACGATGCAGATGAAGCGCGCGTCGCGATCAAGACGGACGCCTACCGCCAAATCTTCGATCGCTCCTGGCGGAAGTTGAACGCCTTTCGCGGAGCCTCACTGCGCGGAGTCTTGAGCGATCCTGAGGACCCCGCTAACGCCGAGTACTACGCCGTGCTTCGCGGCGACGTGAACGGAGCGACGGCTGCCGACACTCTGCTGATAGGGCCAAACCAGCGGGCGTTCGTCAGTCAAGGCATTCAGAGCGTGCTGCGCTGGGACACAGGAGGGACGTTGATCCATCATCGCCCCGAGTTCGGCTTGCGATTCCACAACGACTCAATCGAGCGACGTCACAGCCAGACGGGCTACGTGATGACAGACCAACGTCTCATCCCCGAAGGCACCGCGGAAGAGGTTACCACCTCCAACTACGCAGAGACTCACGCCATCGCGCTATACGCAGCTGACGCCATGACCTGGCGAAGCCTGACCCTCACACCCGGCGCGCGCGTCGAACTGATCTGGTCGAGTCTCGAGGACAATCTGAGCGACACCAGCAACACCCGTGACGTCCAAGCTGTGATGCCGGGCATCGGCGCCTACTACGAAATCTTGGACGGTCTGGGCCTGCTCGGCGGCGTTCATCGCGGCTTCAGTCCCCCCGCTCCAGGCAGTGACGACGACGTCAAACCAGAGTACAGCATCAATAGCGAAGCGGGAGTTCGTTACAGTGATTCCCCGCTCCAAGCAGAAGTCATCGGCTTCTACAACGCGTACCAGAACCTCACCGACGTGTGTACGTTCTCGAGCGGTTGCCTCGACGAAAATCTCGATCGGCAGCTCGACGTGGGTGAAGCGAGCATCTACGGGCTGGAGGCTTACGCTACGCACGAGACCCCGCTGGGAGACTTCACCCTACCAGTGTTGCTCGGGTACACGCTCACGTTCGCGAGTTTCGACCACTCGTTCGCCTCGAGCGATCCCATTTATGGTGAGGTCGAAGCTGGTGATGAGATGCCGTACGTGCCTCGTCACCAGCTCTCGGGTTCAGTGGGTATCGAGAATCGAGTTGCCGGCCTCAACGGCGCGGTGAATTACGTCTCTCCCATGCGCGAGGAGCCCGGAAGCGGCGACATCGACGACGCCCTCATCACGGATGAGCAGTTCTGGGTAGATGTCAGCGCCAGCTACCGCCCGCTGAAACGGCTGACGCTTCGTCTCGACGTACGCAACGTGCTGGACTCTCGTCAGCTCGTTGCACGCAGGCCATACGGCGCGCGGCCCAATGCACCTCGTTGGATCCAGGTTGGCGCGAGCCTGAACTTTTAGCCGTGTTCCGGACACCCCAGAACAAAATGAATACGACATTCATTTGCACCTGGACTTGGTACGGCTCGAGGAGTATTCGTCTTCGTGGATGAGGCACCCGACGTTCACGGGCGAAAACCAGCTGTCGTCGTAAGCTCGTTTGCGCATGGTTCCTCGAGACTCCGGACCCGACAAGACGGGAGCGTCGAGTGCCTCATCCTCCTCTCTAAGAACGCGCGAAGCCTGTTTCCACTGGAGCGGACAGCAGACAGGTGAAATCTCGGAGCCGGGTGCGCGCGGCGTCGGTCCAGGGAAAAGCATTCGCTGGGTTGGTGTGCGCGACTGCGTAACAGGGTGCGGCCGCGGGTCACGGCAGTGAAAGCCCGACATCGCGTAGCACTCGGATCCGGCCTTCGCGGGCAAGCGTCCATCGCCTTTGACGGTGGCGCGGACCCTACAACTCTTGGAGCACCGAGCGCAGAGTCTGGGTGAGGTTGGCCGACAGACCGTCGTCACTCAACCCATGATACGTCGCGTTGCCCTGCTGATTGGAAGGAACGTACGTGGCCGTCGAGGCCCCCTCGTACTCCACGCAATCGTCGATGTTCGAAGCTCGAGACACGCCCTGCCCCGAGCCAGCGTTGGCGAGGGCACGACCGAACCACGGGCTCAGCCCCCCTCCCTCGAGTCCGATCACGATGGTGTCGATGCCCTCGAGTCTCAGTTCTTGTGTGGCAGCGATAGCCTTGTCGTAGCCACATTGGGGATCGAGCACGGCGCAACTGTCTGGATCAGCGTTCGTGATGACCACGATCGTCCTCGGTCCAGACAACCCATCAAACGACGAGCCCACTGCGAGCAGAGCAGCAGCTAGGGGTGTATCGTCCCCTGACGTCGCCCCTTCAGGCAGCATCTCATCGATGTCGACGGACGCTCCAGATACGGGAACGAGCAGCGCCGATAGCTCGGGACACAGGTCCTGCGTGGCGCGAAAAGCCGCGAACCCCAAGCGCAAGCGGTTGTCGAACTCCGCCAGCAAGCCATTGTCCACACTCAGCACCTCGCGCACGACGGGCCAGTGTTCGAAGTCGTTCATCGTACCCGAACGATCGACGAGCAACACCACGTTCGACTTGTTGGGCGAGTCCGTGCAGTCGTTCTCACAGCCGTCCCCTGCGGTGAGGTTGCCATCGTCGCACTGTTCTTCGGACGCGGGAGAACGCCAGATGTACCCGTCACCACACGTCGGCTCGACACACTCGCCCACGCACTCGTCGCGGTTGTCGTCGTTTCCATCGTCACACGTCTCGACACCAACCCAGAGAAAGCCGTCTCCGCAGCGGGCCGTTTGGCAGGCGACGCAGGCGTCACCATCGTCGGTGTTCTGATCGTCGCAATCCTCTTGTCCCTGCCAAACGATGCCGTCGCCGCAACTGGCCGCGACGCAACCAACGAGGCACGCGTCGTCATCCATTTCGTTGCCATCGTCACACGGCTCGACCCCACGCTGCACGTAGCCATCACCACACGACGCGAGTTCACACTCGCCGACACACGCGTCACCGTCATCGTCATTGCCGTCGTCACACGCCTCTTGGCCGTCCCAAACGACGCCATCACCGCAGCGCGCCGAGCGACAGTCGTTCAGGCACTCGTCGGTGGGGGTGTCATTTCCATCATCGCACTCTTCCGTTCCACTCCACACGAGCCCATCGCCACAACTCGCTTCCACGCACCCCGTCAAACAGGCGTCCGTATCCACCGCGTTGCCGTCGTCACATGGCTCTCGGCCCTCCCAAACGATTCCGTCGCCACAGGTTGCGCGCTCGCACGCGTTGGTGCACTCATCGGTGTCCACCTGGTTACCGTCGTCGCACTCCTCGTCGGGATAGACCACGCCATCACCGCAGCGAGGCTCCGTGCAGTCACTCAGGCAGCCGTCGAGCTCGTCGTCGTTCCCGTCGTCGCATTCCTCTTCCCCCGAATGCACGAAGCCGTCGCCACAAACTGCCAGCTCGCAAGATGAAAGACAGTCGTCGGAGTCGTCCTGGTCGCCGTCGTCACACTCCTCCTGGCCTTCCCAAACGAAACCATCTCCGCAACGCGCGTTCGAACAACTTCGGGGACAGGCGTCGGTGTCGAGCGAGTTCCCGTCGTCACATTCTTCTCCCGAGTCCAGGTTGCCGTCACCGCAGACGGGTGTGCAATCGCACTCGGACAGACTAGCGCCGTCAGCAGAACACCGCTGGCGGCCACGCATGCCGTCATCACACTCGCAAACGATCAACGAGTCGGGAGCGCAGATTTCCCGTCCCGTCTGGTGGTTCGAGCCGCCGCCCGACGCAACGTCTCCGTCATCATCGAGTTCAGGTTCGTCATCTGTTCCGCTGATGCCCGCACTGCTCGACCCCTCATCCGCGCGCGCCTCGGTTTCTTCGGACTCGCTTCCCTCGTCGGACGCCGACTCGTTCGCGCGACCAGCGGACACGTCTCCGTCGGCTTCGTCAGCTCCAGTCGCCCCCGCACCGTCTGCCGCGCGGGAGCTCTGCCCGCACGCCATCACCAAGCAGACGCTCGGGATCAGGAGCAGCGATGAAGGCGAAAGACGCGCCACGTGTAGTCTCCATGGGAACGGGGTAAGCAAGCTGTCTCTGACGACGCTCGTGCGAAGCGGTAACCCTGAGGGAAAAAGCAGAATTCGCCATAGGATGCGCTCGGACCGGCCATCCGTCAGCAGAAAACCGCCAGGCAGAATTCTGCGGGACGCTCAAAATTCGCGCTGCGTGCGACCACGTCGCACTCGCGATTCGGCGGAGCAGCGCCGATGGGGCAGCAAATCTCACCCATAGGAGCCTCTCCGATTGAACCTCCTACGCGGCGACCAGCCACCCCCAAGCCCCGACATCCCAAAGCCCCGACATCCCAGAGCCACGACATCCCAGAGCTCCGACATCCCAGAGCTCCGACATCCCAGAGCTACCCGCCCCAGGCCTTCCCGATCCAGGGCCCACGAACTTGCTGGCATGGTTTGCGCCATCGGCTGAACATTAATCCATACCACTACCCCGCAGAACGTTCTCGTGGCCTAAACCAACGGTGCGCCCCTCGAGCGATCGTTCAGACGTCGAACGCGCATGACCCGATTTTCCGAACTACGTCTTGCGACTCGCAAACGTTTCGAAGCCGGGTAACGACTCCAGGTCTCCCCCGGCTTTCGCGGACTCCACCCCCTGCAGCCCAACCAGCGACCCGATCACGCGTGGTCCGCGCGGACGACTCCATGACATCGTCCCGCATCGCTCGGCGTGAGGCGGCGTGCACGCTAAGCGCGAAAAAACACGCTGGTAGCGCACGGTCCGCGATCAGCACCACCGCAGCGGGAGGCTCGTTTCGTCATCTAGTCTGAAGCCTCCTGACGCACGCTGGAGTCACTGCCCGGGCGGAGCTACAACGACGCATGTTTCGTCATCGCGGAGTGATTCTCGCGTTGTTGCCCACTTCGGCCACGCTGCTCGCTTGCGCGACGGGGAACGGCGAGCGTCCGACCGACGGCACTACCGCGACCGACGCCGAAGCGGCGATGACGATGGCCCGATTCGACCCGATCGCTCGAGACGCATCGAGTGACGAAGCGCGGACAGCGACCGCCGACGCGAGCCGCGTCGACTCGCCAATGACGCAAGACCCTGACTGCGGGTTGCAGGCTCGGGCGGGCATCAGCGACGCCATCGCAACGGTCGTCATCGTCAGTCTGACGAGTGAACTCAGCTCGTTCGTTGACGGGTACGTCGAATACGGCTTGGACGAGACCTACGGGATGCATGTGCCGCTCGAACTCGACCAGCCCGAAGCGCGTACCCTGCTACTCGGATTGCGTCAGGACACCGAATATCACTATCGCGTCGTGGCCACTGCAGACGCCCGCGTTTGCGCCAGTGCGGACGCGACAATTTCAACCGCCATCGCCCCCGACGGACTTCCGAGCGTGGACGTGACCACGCTGATCCCAGAGCAGGTAGCGCCAGGGTTCGTGATCACCTCGGGCAATCGACAGCTCCAGGACGGCCCGACGACTCGCGGCTCAGGCACAATCGTGGTCTATGACTCGACGGGCGCGCTGGTCTGGTGGCACCCGACCACCCTCAACGGCATTTCGCGCGCGCGCATGTCCTACGACGGGCGCTGGATGTATGCTCGCGATGGCAATCCCAGCGGCGGCGTCGGCGGCAGCGTCGTGCGTGTCTCCATGGACGGCACGATGGAAGAGCGCATAGAAGTCGACACGGGACACCACGACTTCAGCGTCACCCCCGACGGCGGGATGCTGTTCCTCACAGGCGCCGGGCGCGACGGCTGCAGCAGGGTGGAGAAACTGTCCGCCAGCGGCGACAAGACCCTGGTGTACGACCTGCGAGACGCGTTTGGGGCAGAGTTCGAGAGTGGAGCTGACTCTTGCCACTGCAACTCCATCCAGTACCACACTGCGGATGACAGCATCAGCGTCTCTTGTCTCGTACAAAATGCCTACGTCAAGCTCAGTGCCGCAGGCGAACTGCAATGGGTGCTCGGTGGCGAGCATTCTCACTTCACGGGTGAGGTGCACTGGAACCGCAATCATGGCCATCAGATGTTGAGCCCCACGCGTATCTTGTTCTTCAACAACAATGGCTTGGTTGGCCAACCCCAACGAGCCTCGCTGGCCAACCCGTCGTCATTGATGCTGGAACTGGAGCTAGATCTCTCAGAACGCACAGCGACCCGAGTTTGGAGCTACGACGGGGGAGGCTTTTCCCAAACGCTGGGTGATGTGCAGCGCCTGCCAAACGGCAATACCCACGTCACGTACAGCAACGCGGGCCTGATGCATCAAGTCGACGCGGACGGGAACCTGGTTCAAGAGTGGGACTTCGCTAGAGGCACAGGCTATGCCGTGCATCGCGAAAACCTGTACGGACCGCCGCCAGCTCTGTAAACCCGCTGCTAGCAGCCCGTGGTGAAAGTCGGACCGAGCCAGCGACAGCGCGGCAAGTGCAGATGCTAGGAGCGAAGTCCGAGAATACTGCAGCTATTTGAGGGCTGAGCCGACAACGCAGATGCGCTTGCCCCGCGGAGTTGGCGACGGGAGACTTTTGCCACGGGCTGCTAGCGCACACCTTCGTAGTGCTACTCTCGTTGCACACCCGCCGCGCGGACGCCGTGTCCGCCAGGTTCCGCATCAACCGCTCGCACGCGCGTACGCAGCGGCTGCGCGCTCCTTGCTCACGACCGCCTGCCCGATGGGCCATAAGGCGATCAACGCCAACTTGAGATGCTGAATCGCAAACGGGATCCCGATGATCGTCACAGCGCATGCCAACGCCGACCCGAGATGACCAAGCGCTAACCACACCCCAGCCAGCAAGAACCAGATGATGTTTCCCAGAGCGCCAAGCGTCCCCGTGCCGACGTCATCACGCCCCGTCAGCTCGCGTCGGCTGATGGCTTCCTTCCCGAACGGAAGGAATGCGAACGAGCCCATCACGAAACACGCTCTTCCCCACGGGATGCCGACGATACTCAGAAACGCCAGTACCCCGAAGAGCCACCAGGCCAGGCCCATCCACACGCCGCCGAGGACGAACCAAAGCACGTTCATGATCAGGCGAATCATCAGCTGTCTCCCTTCTCGGTCCTCGTGCGGAACATACACCCATCGTTGCTGCGGGCTAGTGCCATCACGCGTCGCGTGGAGTGGCAAGCGGCACGGCCGTGCTTCTCGACGGAGACGAGCGCAACGCAAACTTGCCCCAGCGAACACCGATGCGAGTGACGCCTCCGATAGAGACCCGATGTCGGTACACATCCTCCGAAGTGGGCAGCAGGTCCAGCGATCCCAAAGGAATCCCAGCGCGAAAAAACTCGGGTTTGGGAAGTTGTTCGGAGCTCTGAGCGTAGGTGTTAGGTGCTTACTTCCAAACTGATGCTTGAATCCCGCCTCTTCATAGCACTGGTGGCGATCGCGCTGGGCAGCGCGTGCACCATCGTCACCGAGAATCCAGACGATGATGAACGATCTGATGATGACTCGGCGAACGCCAGGTCAGATTCGAGCGGCGGCGAGTCGGAAGATGACGACGACGCGGGAGTACGCAACCAGGACTCGAACGACGACGCCCCCAGCAAGCTTCCCGCCCGGGAAGGTGGCGTCGATGCTCGCCCAACGGGAAACGACTCGGGAACAGCCGATGAAGACGACGTGGTCGCCAACACGAGCTCTGGAGAAGGCGGAGCCGGCAGGCGCGATCCCGACGCCCCGGAGACGGCCGTCGTGGAAGATCCCGCGCCTGATGCCCAAGCCCCTGGCGAGTACGGGTGCGACGGCTGTCCTGATGGTGACTTCGACGACTTCGAAGTGGTCGAGTCCGCGTCGAGCCGTGAGTTTTCGGGCGTCGTTACCGACGCCGAGGGCAACGGGCAATTCTACATCGAGAGCCCCAACGGAGAAGCCGTCAGTGGCCCGATCCCAACTGACGAGTCAGGGAGCTTCGCATTCACCGCGCCGTTGTTCTGCGGTGTGCAGACCGTCAAGGGTGTGTGGTCCAACGAGCAAGGAGCTTACGTGCTCGTGTTTCGCGTCACACGCGAGGACTGCATCGACGCGGACATCCGCCTGACGTTGTCATGGGACGACCTGGGTAGAGACTATGAGCTACATCTGATCAAACCCGGAGGCAGAATCAACGACCCCGCGACGGATTGCACTTGGACGTCGTGCATCAGCTCTAGCCCGGATTGGGGTGTACAGGGAGATCCCAGCGATGATCCCCTCAAGGACGTCGACGACACGGGTGACTTCGGCCCGGAGAACATCTTCTTGGCTAACCCGGAACCCGGAACCTACAGCGTGATGGTCGAACACTGGAGCAGCAGTGGCGATGCTGCGTCCGATGGCGAGATCACTCTCAATGTGGCAGGTGAAACGACAGTTGCGAACGTGACGGACCTACCGCCCCATTTCGTATGGAACGTCGGCACCATCACCTGGCCGAGCGGCGTGGTAACCTTGGATGGTGAGCTGATCGACTGCACGGGGAGCTGGTCGAGCGGCTGCACCCTCGACTTGCCCTGAAGTGGAACTGTGGCGCGTGGCCGCTGACGACTGGCACTGATTCGACGTGGGCGTGTGGCTTCGGCGCGCACCCGAACAATCGACACGGAGTGGCCACAGCGCCCGAGCGTCGCTGAGAGAGAATGCGCCCCCGTGGGGCTCGTGCCCAAAGCTCGCGCGCCAGCGTCGAAATCCACCACCCCCGAGCACTCGGAGGTGAGCGATCCGCCGCACATCCCACTCGGGCCCCTGCGGCATGGCGAGAAACAACGAATACTTTGGCAGTCGCTGCGCTAGACTGCAGCAAGCCCGAGATGAGGGAGATCATCCAGCACTTGCCGCGCTGGCTCAGGCCACCGCAGCCGAAGGATCCGTATCAGGCCGAGCGCGCGCGTGTGCTCTACGTGATGCTGATGGCCACGTTCGCCGCGATCACGCTCGCCGTTCTGCTCGTCGAGATCGACGCCCGAGACATCTACGCTGGAGTGCCGCTGGTCATCGCGTTCGGAAGCCTGCAGCTGTTGGGCTTGTGGGGAGTTCACAAGGGCTGGGTGCGTCTGGTTGGAGGCGCCTACTGTGGCCTGACTTGGGCACTGCTGGTCGCAAGTCAACTCCTCGTCGGCTTCAACGAAGTCGGACTCACGAGCTCGTTCATCAATATTACTTTCGTCGCCGGGTTTGCCGTGGGCAGCCGCGCGGCCATGGTGTTTGGACTCGGCACTGCAGTGTGGATGGGCTTGACAGTACACCTACGAGCCAGCGGGCAGCTCCCCACGCCCTTGGTCCAACAAAGCTCAATCGACAGTGCGATTCAAGCGGGCGCCCCCCTCGCTGTAACTGCGGTACTGGTGACATATGGTCTTCTGCGGCTTCGCAAGGGTCTGAAGCTAGCCCTTGACGCCGAACACGCGAACCAAGCGCGGGCACGAGAAGGGCAGTTCTTGGGCGAGTTGGGACAACGCGTCGTCGAGCTGCGAGATGCGGAGGACGCTGCGCGCGAGGTGGCGGAAACGGTCGCGAAAGGCCTGTCGACGAGGGGTGTCGCCGTCTACCGCAGCAGCGGCGGTGCACTGCGACTAGTAAACGCCTCCCAAAACTGGGGAGCCCCACGCGAACTGAAGCTCAGCCTGCGTGAACTCAACCCCACAGCAGCTCGCGTGTTCGAGGGCGACGCGGTAGATCGCTTGGCCGACTTCGAAACAGCCCAGGGCGTTCGGCGGGTAGCCGTCGCCCGAGTCGCCGCTCGTCATAGTGAGGGGGGTGCGATGATCGTCGCCTCTTCCAGCGACGTTGCGTTCGACGAGCACCAACTCTTTTTCCTGCAGGCCTGCGCGAACCTGCTCGCCGCAGCCGTCGAACGCACTCACGCCGAGGGACAGCTGCGCCAATCACACAAGATGGAAGTGATCGGGCAGTTGGCGGGAGGCGTCGCTCACGACTTCAACAACCTGCTCACGAGCATCATGTCATGTGCCGAACTCGGGCTCTACGAGGTAGGTGACGAACACGCCGCGACGCCGTTGTTCGAAGACATCGCTCGATCTGCCGAGCACGCTGCGCTGCTGACACGACAGTTGCTGGCTTTCAGCCGCAAGGAGACCCTGCGCCTGGAAGTCGTGGACGTCACGGCTCTCGTGCTGAAGCTCGAACGCTTGATGACGCGAATGCTGGGCGAGCGCGTCGGGGTCAGGGTCGAAGTCGACGACGCCTGTTGTGTTTACGCTGACAGCAACGCACTGGAGCAGGTGCTGTTCAATCTCGCGCTCAACGCCCGCGATGCCATGACGGGTAGCGGGCAAATCGTGATTGAGGTCCGAAAGAAGCGCCTGCGCGCTGACAGCCAACGTGAAGCAGCGCCAACCAGAGACTGGGTGGCGCTCAGCGTGACCGACGACGGAGTCGGGATGGATGGAGAAACGCGGCGGCGTATCTTCGAACCGTTCTTCACCACCAAGGGCATGGGTGAAGGGACAGGCTTGGGCTTGGCGACCGTGCTCGGGATCATAGAGGAGCTCGGCGGGAGAATCGACGTGGACAGCGCGCCCGGCAAGGGAACACGCTTCGACGTACTCCTGCCGATGGCGCCAGGTGAGGCGGAACTAGTAACGGCCACCCAAGAGCAAGGGCCGCGCGCCCAGGGCGCGGAAACCTGCCTACTCGTCGAAGATCACGTGCTAGCGCGACGTGCGCTCGCGGGAACCATCAAGAGCGCTGGTTACCGCGTCGTCGAGGCCAGCAATGGCCGCGAAGCCCTGAGTATGCTGGACGCTCGAGAAGACATCGACGTCGTGCTGTCCGACGTCGTGATGCCTGAAATGACTGGGCCTGAGATGGTCCGACGGTTACGGCAACGAAAAAACCCACCGCCAGTCGTGCTGCTCAGTGGCTACGTCGGCCCCTCGGAGTCTGGCGAAATGATCGCAGCGTTGGGAGTGTTGGTGCTCAGCAAACCCGTAGGATCCAAACGACTGCTGCGTGCCCTGCGCGGCAGCATCGACGGCACGGCCGTAGTGTCGACGGGTTCCAGCTCCGCAGAGCTCCCTGCCGTTCGCGTGCCCGAAACCGAGAGTTGATTCATCGCCCGCAGGCTGGGCTCGAGTGGCCGTTGCCTCAGCGCGCTTGAAGGCGACGACAGCCAACGCACCCATTGAGGCCGATCGGTCCCGTGTCGCAGTGCTCTTCGCCGTTGACGACGCCGTCGCCACAGAACTCACCCAGGCGGCAGTTTTCAGCACACTCGCCATACCCACCGTCGTTGACGCCATCGTCACATTCCTCACCGAACGCCACGACACCATCACCGCAGTATGCAGAGCACTCACTGGGTGCCTGTTCGAAACCAGACAGCGTCAAACGGAAAGACGAGCCCTCCATGCGTCGCTCGGCTTGAAAGACCGTCACGTTGTAGACGCCACCTTCGACCAGACCGAACCGCGCGGCCGACGTAGCATTGATGGTGACTTCGCCATCTTCAGGGACGTGAATGCCACCGAGATCCACCGCCAGGATGCCGTTGACGAACACCCAAACGTCGTCATCCCCGGTAAACTCGAGAGTTGCGCTGAAGTCCGCCGTGTATTCGAACCACGTCTGTACCTCGGTGGTGAAGTAGAAGTTGTGGTCGTCGGCGCTGCCCAGCAGATCCTCCTCCCAGGGCCAGCCTGTGTAGCCGTAGGGCCCAGGAACCTTCGCGGGTCCCATGTCCGCGGTCGGACCCGTCACGTCATCGACCGGGAAAAACAGCGGACTGCCGTCGTACAGACGCTCGTCGGCACTGCACGGATCGTCACAGTCCCCATCCAAACACCAGCTGCAGGTCAAGTCGCCTTCATCGTCGTACTCTTCGTCTTCCAAGCCCTCGAACTGCTCGCCGTTTTCGCCATAACGATTGACGAACCCCCCCTCACCATTGTCGAACAAGACCATCGTGCTGGGAACCACGACCACGTGATCGCCGTTGGTGAACCAATTGTCGAACTGGGTGATGCCTACGTAGGAAGCTTTGTCAGCACCTGTTTCACACTCTTGCATGCCCATGGCGCCAACCAATTGCGGGCGGCCCGTCGTGGGATTGACTTGATCTTGCACGAGGCCTGTCGTCAGCGCATTGGCGGGCACTAGCTCGCCCGACTCTTCGACGGTACGCGTGCACTCACCAGGCTGAGGACCGAAGTCGGGATGGCTGTCCGAGTGATCGCGATAGATTACGGGAACGCGGAAGACGCACTCGCCGTTTACCATCTCGCAAGGCGGAAACGTCTGAGTACACATGAAGCCGGGCTCGACGGTACAGTTAGCCGAGCAGCCGTCGCCGTCGATGCGGTTGCCGTCGTCGCAATACTCGCCAATCACCAGACCGTCGCCACACTCCGAGGTGCAGCTGGCAGCGCCGGGTACGCAGGTTGGTTCTTGAATGCAGCGATCCGAACAGCCGTCGAAAGGAATGTTGTTCCCGTCATCACAGCTCTCTGCACCGCGCGCCACTCCGTCACCACAAACCTCGACGACACATTGGCTCGGCTCGTAGAGACAGTTGAACCCGATCTCGATGTTGCAGCGATCCGAACAGCCATCGCCAGCAACCCGATTGCCGTCGTCGCATTGTTCCGAAACCGCCACCAGTCCATCGCCGCAAACCGCGATGGGCAAACACGGCGCTCCCGGCTGAGCGCAGCTGTAGCCCGACTCCACCGCGAGGCAGTTGCCAGAGCAGCCATCTCCGTCCGCCAGGTTACCATCGTCACATGCCTCGTCTTCGGTGAGCACGGTGTCGCCACAGCCAGGCGTGGCTGGACCGGACACTGGCGTCGACATGCCACCACCACCCATGCCACCGCCCCCGCCGCCGATGATCTGTTCACCATCTGTGGTGGAGCCAGAAGCGCCCCCACCCGTGGCTCCAGGGTTCGCGCCTGGCATCCCCGCACCGCCTTGGCCCGCGCCTGCGCCTACCCCTGCACCAACGCCCGCGGGAGGTGGCGGATCTTCAGCACTGCAGGCCAGTGACATCGCGACCGACAGCACGATGCCTATCGCGATCGATGGGCTTGAAGATCGAGGGGCGAACGAAGTCAGGACAGTGGTCAAAGGCATTGCAATTAGCTCCGATCGCAGTTTGGCAGAATCGACAATTGGTTCAACAGGCTGTCTCATGGGGCTGAATTAGATCGCACCCAACGGGCGCGTGCTCTTCGCCATGCACGCATCAAACGGCAAGTCATGACGTCGGAGCCACGACGAGAATCGCGGGCCCCTAGAATATTCTACTCCCTGCGTTGGCTTCATTCGTGGAGTGGAAGCGTTGCTGCGTCGTCGGGATCGCCCCCTTCGCCGAACGTGACCCGTAGCGTTGTACCGCGACCGCTATCTACTCAGAAGCCGCGTAAGCCGGCAGCAATCAATTGTTCGCGCGTCAGTTGACCCGACAGCTCGAAGGGAACCTTGATGTTGAGACTCTCCCCCCCAACGGCGGCATTACCCTTGAACACGTAAGGCACGGGGTTCGGTGACAGCGCGAAAGGCGCCAATGCTCCCAGGTTGACCCATGGCACGTCGAGCTGAGCGCTCACCGTTCGGGCACCTTCACCTGGAATGCTCCCGCCAGGATAAGCGATGCCGCTGCCTAGCACCGCACCATTGCCCAGCACGATTTGCCCCTGCACGGAATGAACCATGAGCGCAAACGAGTTGGGATTGTGCACGTCCAGCTCTAGTCCGAGAGTGAGCCCGCTGGGCGCAATCGCCAGCACGCGAGCCACCCGTGGATGCACGACCGGGTCTCTCGGCGAGCAGGCGAACAACGAGCCTGCGACGAGCGACGCCACCAACCACGATCGCAAACCTCCAAATCCGCGACGCCCGATCACCGCATGCAGCATGCTCGCAGCGTAGAGCAGCCCATCACAAAAGTCTCCAGTCGCCAGCCCGCACACACTCCGCAAAGCCAACGATTCGCCCCCGACGTAGCGACCTGCCACCCACGTCGAAACACACGGGTCCTTCACGTTCCAAACGAGCGTGCGTCGTACAAATGCCGCCTGGCTCGAACTGGGGCTGAGGGTTACAACTCGGGGCATGAAACCTTCGCCTCGCTTCGCCCGGGTTTTCGCACTCACCTCACTCGCGACCCAGTGCCTGGGGTTCGTGGCCTGCTCTTCGGAGTCGTCCAACCCGCCCCCCGTTACCGACGGCAGCCAGGTAAGCACCGCGCCGGGCGCGGGGGGCAACGCCGCGGCCAGCGGTGAAGGGAATGACACAGCGCGCGATGGCGACCTCGTCGGAGTGGGCCCGAGCGACTCACTCGAAACGGGTGCGGGCACCTCGACATCGTCAGCCGCCCCAGCCATGGGCAGCAGCGCTAGCGGCGCCACGAATGATGGTTCGAGCGCTGCTGGTTCGACATCACCCGTAGGCACAGCTGGTACGGGAGCGAGCAACACGGGGAGCGGGGCCTTCGTGAGTGAAGACGAGGCCATCTTGGTCGTCGAGGGTATGACGGAAACCGACGGAGAAGATCGCCCCGTGAACCTGGGCAGTGAGACGGAGTGTGATGGCCTGGACGAGAACGACAACGGCGTGATCGACGACGTCGACGTCGGCAGAGATGGGCTGTGCGATTGCATCAACATGGGCTTCTTCGGACAGATCAGTTCGGATGCTGGATCCGACACGGCTGCCTTCGAGGCGTGGCTGGTGGAGCGCAGCGGCGAGGTGCCCGTCAAGCACCTGGACGCGGACGGCACCATCACCGAAGAGTGGTTAGCCAGCTTGCAGGTGCTCATCGTGGGTGGTTTGGAGGACCGCTCGGGAGGCTTTTCAGACGCGGAAATCGCAGCGTTTGATGGCTGGTTGCAAGAACGCGGCGCTGGGGTGATCACCCTAAACGGCTACACGAACCAGATTGAAGACGGGCAAAAGATAAACGAACTCCTCGTCAATACTGGGCTCGGATACGACTTTGGCGGAGGCATTCCCGGTCAGGGCGTCATCGGTGACGGCGAAGCGCCTCCCGTGTGGCTGACCGACTTACCGACACCCGATCATCCGTCCGTGGACGGGGTGAATCAAATTGGAGTGTTCTACGGGTATCCTGTGGCTGGCGACGGCTCGGTGATCTTGCGAGCAGAGGGTTTCGACTTGGCGATGGCGAAGGAGATCGGGAAAGGGAGAGCGTTCGTTTTCGCGGACGAATGGATAACTCAGGACGCAACCTGGTCGGGCTCGGTCAATGGCCAAGACGATCCATGCCAGCAACCGTGCAACGAAGAGCAGAACATCTGTGGCATCGCCGAGACACAGTGCGCTCGATGTGAAGACGAGCCCTGTAGCGATCCCGCCGAGCTCGACTCGGCAACCTGCACCAAGGGCTGCCAGCCTAGCTGCGATTCTGAGACCGCGCGTTGCGAAACCTACGCGGCCGAGTGCGCAGAATGCACTGAAGCCAGCGATGCGCGCGCCGAGGCCACCCCGAGGTTGTGGCTGAACACGATTCGTTGGCTGACGCCCGAGAACGAGTGCAAGGTCGACATTCCCCCAGTCGTACGGGTTCGCTGAACGGAGCGGGCTGTTTGCAACGCCGAAGTCCGCCAAATGCGGTTCGTGGCGCCATGGACGCAGCAAGGTGTTCGCCACACTCAGCCGTCGCAGGGACACCAGAGAAACGTCGAATAACACGCGGTGAGGCAGCTTGCCGCGAAGCGAACGGCCATGCGATAGTCGGTGCGATGCCCCAGACGCACCGCACGAGCTCGCGCAAAGGTGCGAGACTGACACGCGCGATGGTCGGAGACGCGTACGCGCAACGGGGCAGAGATGCGTACGCGCGACTGGGCGGAGACGCGTAGTTGACGTTCAGAAGGGCAGTGGCGTCGCCGCACCCCGACACGGGAAGCTCTCGCGCGCCGCGGCGTCTCGTGATCTTCGCTTGCGTGACGCTGTTGGCCAGCCTCACGCCCACCGCCGCGTGGGCTCAAACGCCACCAGGCAAGAAGCAGTCAGGCACAGCATCGGAAGAGTCTGCCAATCAAGACTCCCGCGCAGCAGCGGCCCGTTCAGCATCTGAGAACAGCGACAGCCACGAGGCGCCGCAGCAGAGGACCTCGGCCGCTAAGCAAGCTTCCGCCGAGCTCGCACCTTCGAGCCCAACGCTACCGAACGGACGACAGCTCTCGGGGTACGAAGGCGAAAGCATCGACATCGCGATGAAGCAGGTCCCCGGAGAGATCGAGCTCGACCCCGAGGGCAAGATCGTCGAGAGCATTTCCGTGGTCCCCTTGGAAGTGTTCGAGGCACGGGACAAGGTGCCGCTGTTCCTCAACTGGTTCCACGTGACGACGCGCAAGGGGATCATTCGACGCGAGGTACTGTTGCGCGAAGGCCACCCTTATCGCCAGCTGTTGGCCGACGAAACAGAACGCAACCTACGGGTGTTCTCGCAGCTGAGCGTCGTGCTGCTGGTACCCCTGAAGGGAAGCGCACCAGACCGGGTGCGTGTCTTGATCGTGACCAAAGACGTGTGGAGCCTGCGCGTCAGTTGGGAGCCGACCTTCTACAACGGCAAGCTGACGGGGTTATCCCTCAGCCCGTCAGAATCGAATCTCGGGGGGACGACGCAACGCATTTCGGGCAACGTCAACCTCACGTCGCGACACTACTGGTTGGGCGGCAGCTACTACATCCCTCGCATCGATGGCAGCCGCGTCAATGGCTACCTATCGGCCAACGCCATCTTCAACTGTCGCACGAGCGAACTCGAGGGTGGTACTGGCCTGCTCGACTACGGTCAGCCTCTCTACTCCAGCCTGGCAGAGTGGTCATGGCGTACGGCCGCCTCCTGGTCGAGCATCATCCGCCATCCCGTCGAAGACTTGGGGGGCGCCATTTGCTCCGAAAAAGGCCCCCCGCCTTTCTCGACGTGGTTCGACCGTGCTCCACTGAACGAACCCAACGAGACGGATACCATCGAGCGAGAGACCGTCCATGAAGTCAACATCCCCTACGCTTATCGCGAGGACCGACTCCGAGGGCAGTTCGTCGTCACCCGCTCGTTCAACAGGATCGACAAGCTGAACTTCAGCGTTGGTGCAGAGGTTGACCAGCGGCTGCTCTCCGCCGAAGCGGACACGCCAAGCCGCGCATGGGGTGAGCGTCGGGTCTTGACCTACGATGGGCGTGGCGAAAACCGAACGTTACGCAGTGCGATTACCGCCCAGCCGTTCACCCCATCGGCAAATGCAGTCAAACAGGTCAGCGCCCGCTTCCGCGAGCGAATCCTCGCGCTGCACGTTCCCAGGCTCGAAGAGGGCGAATCAGTCCCTGCAGAAGAGCTCATAACGGGCGATCGGCGCGTGAGCCCCTACCTGCAGCTGCACGCGTTTCACAACCGCTTCCTCAGGACCATCAACTACAACACGCTAGGCCTGCAAGAGGACGTTCAGCTCGGGCACGACCTGTACCTGCGCCTGTATCCAGCGTTCCGTCCGCTCTCCAGCCGCACGTTGCTGGGGGTGTTCGCTAGTGCCGCGTACACATGGCAACTCGGTGGTGGCTTCGTCCGCGCAGTGGGCGGAACGACGGTGGAGATGGCTGCAGATGGCAACGAGAATACCAGTCTCGAAATCCGAGGTACCGAGCAATCGGATGCACTGCTGCAGGCGGACTTGCACGCCGTCAGTCCCGACATCGGGCTCGGTCGATTCGTTTCCAGCGCGTCACTGCTCCACGCGCCGATTCGCTATTTACAGCGTTTCGCGTTCGGGCTGGGCGGGACGGACCGCCTGCGTGGCTACGCGCCTTCGGCGTTTCTCGGAGGAGGGCGCGTCGTGCTCAACAACGAGTTTCGTTCGAAACCGCTGCGCCTCTACTCGGCCTTCGTGGGAGCCAATCTGTTCTATGACGTGGGGGACGCGGCGACGAACCTGAACGACCTCGAACTGCGACACGGCGGAGGAGTCGGTTTGCGATTTCTCTTTCCTCAGCTGGATCGCAATGTCTTTCGCATCGACCTCGGCTTTCCTCTTCAGGCGGATCCCAGCGGCGAGATCACGCTGTTGGCTGGCTTTGGTCAAACGTTCGAAGAGCCTACGGCGCCGCCCGCAGCATTGCTCATTCAGTGATGTACGAGCGGCCCGAACGAACCATCATCACTCACTGCGAGTGGCGAACGAGCCCTCACGGTCGATGATCTTGTTCTCACACAGCTTGGGCGCTTTCTTGTCTGGCTGCAGACATTGGGCTGCGTCGTCTGAGAAAGCGCAGCTCCAGTCCGTTGCCATCGCCGTCTTGCCGCAGTAGCCGGCCAAGATCACCGACACCATCAACATGATGCTTCCACCCCAAACCGCGCCCTTCGCGTTACTCAAGTACGGCATCGGTGCGCCGCTGCCCTTGGCGAGTTGCTTGGTCAGTGCAATGGCTGCGCGCCCTTGGCCGACGGCCTTACTCGAAAGCCACAACTTGACGACCGTAGTGACCGCGAACATCGCCAGGAAGAACACCAAGACAGCGCCACTCTCGGTCGCTGACATCCAACCCAAGAACAGCACGTCGAAGAAGAGAAAGAGCGCCGTGGCCAGCAGCGCGTAAATGTTCGCCCTGCGCGATGCTGCCTGGGAGCTCTTCTCGGCTTGCCCGAGGGTCGACTCGTCGTCGACGTAGTGGTCTTCGCCTAAGCCTTCTTTCTGAGGGAACGGTGCGAACCACGCGGCTATCAGAGAAGGTGCCGCGGCGACCATCACGAGCCAGAAGAACTCTTTGAAGCCCATCATGTCGGCAAGTGGACCGCTGACCATCTGCGTGGGCACCAGCACCAAGTTCATGAACGCAGTGGCAAACGCGTAGTGCGTCATCTTGAACTTGCCGGGCGCGATCTGCTGCATCATGTACAGCATGTTCCCGACGAAGCCGAAGCCGTACCAGAACTTCTCCAAGCTCACCACGAACGCGATGTGGTTGAAAGACAGCGGGTCTTCGGGGGAAACGACCTGGCTCAGGTACACATAACAAGCGTTTGGAATGTTCACACAAAGTGCGAGCACGAATAGCGCACGCTTCAAGGTGAACTTGGCGATGAATGCTCCGCCCAGCAGTCCGCCAGCGATGCTGACGAGGGTGCTGACAGTCCCATCGATGATGCCCTTATCCTCCAAGGCCAGCTGCAGCGCTCCGTCCTCGATGCAGCCCTGCATGAACAGGGGTGCCTCGATCAAGAGCAGGCCTTCACTGGAGCGGTAGAAGAACACGAACGCCAACATTCCCCAGAGCGCCCGCTTGTTGCAGAAGTCCGCGGCGCTAGTGAGGAAGTCATCGATGACCTGTTTGGCGGTTTGTCCCTGTTTCTCTTCGGGCAAACTGCCTGTTGGAAGCATGGCCGTGTGGTAGAGACCAAACAGTGCCATCAGGACGCCCGAGCCGAAGAGCGCGTACATCCACGCCGTCTTGGCATCGTAACCACCCGCGTTCTGCAGGTACCCCGCGAGCCACACGATGGCCGAAACAGCGATCACGCGGCCCAGGTTCCACGCCATGCCCTGAACGCCGATGTACGCGGCCTGCCGGGCTCGATTCAGGCTGGAAATGTAGATTCCGTCGGAACAGATGTCCTGCGTGGCCGACATGAACGCCACGACCCACATGATGCTGATGATCGCCGCGAAGTACCAATCAAGATGCAGCGCCAGACCCATCAGCGCGAACAGGCCGCCGATGATGAACTCCGTGCTGAGCACGAAGAACTTCTTCGTCTTGAAGATGTCGAGAAACCCAGCCCAGAAGGGCTTGAGTGACCACATGATGCCGATGGCCGAAACGGCCACCGTGATCTCGGTATCGGTGTGGCCGAGGTCTTTGAACATCGTTCCCGACACCCAGATGACCATCGAAAACGGGATACCCATCGCGATGTAGTTGCTGATCACCCAGAGGACGGGATGGCGGACCTTTTGCTCTTTTGGTTCGTTCACGGCGTGCACCTTCTAGGCGAATTCAGCACAAAAGAAAACCAGCGCGGCGGCTGCGAACCCCGAGCATCCGCGCGAGTGTCGAACGCCCGATCGGGGTGTTGGAAACGTCGCCACGAGCACTCCCGGTCGAGGGCCGTCACGCACCTGACGGGCCGTGGCGCGGCACCTGGCGCAGCGTGTCAAGAGCTGGAATATGCTGTTGAATTCTTCGACGAGTGCCTCTTCACGAAAGCGCCTCTCGGACGAGCCGACCGTAAACACCGTCAGCGCGGAGCAGCTCGTCGTGAGTTCCGCGTTCTACGATTCTCCCTCGGTCCATGACGAGGATCTGATCCGCGTCACGCACCGTACTGAGACGATGAGCGACGACGAAGGTCGTGCGACCGCGGGTGAGCTTGCGCAACGCGTGTTGCAGCTCGGCCTCCGTTACGCTGTCGACCGCGCTGGTCGCCTCATCCAAGATCAACAGACGCGGATCTGCGAGGAGAGCTCGCGCGAAACACACGAGCTGACGCTGTCCCGACGACAGACTGCCACCCTTGTCCCCAACCTCAGTTTGCAGGCCGTGGGGTAACGCTTCTATGGAGTCCTGCATGCCCAACCGCGTGCAAACGTCCCAGACGTCCTGCTCGCTGGCGGCGCCTCGGGCGAAACGGATGTTGTCCAGCACCGAGCCCTGAAACAGCAGATTGTCTTGCGGGACCATGCCGATGTATCGATGCAACGACGCACTGCTGATCTCTTGCAGGTCGACACCATCGATCGAGATGCGCCCCCCGCTCGGCTGGTAGAGCTTCGAAAGCAACCGGGTCACGGTGGTCTTCCCGCTGCCCGTGGCGCCGACCAACGCGATCGTCTGCCCCGCCTCGCATGTCAGATTGATGTCGTGGAGTACCCGAACACGGGAGTCGTACTCGAACTGAACGTTTTCGAAGGTCACCCGCCCTCGGATCGTCGCCAGTTGCCGACAGTCAGGTGCGTCCGTCCACTCGGGCGACGTATCCAACAAGCCGAATACGCGCTCCGCCCCCGCCATCGCGGTCAGGCCCAGATGGTACTGCCGCCCCAGAATCACCACTGGCCCGAAGAAGAGTTCCGAAAGAAACAAGAACTGCAGCAAAACATCGAGTTCGATCTGCCCCGACAGTACCCGGTAACCTCCGAGCACGATTACGATCGCCAGAAAAAGCTGTGTGTTTATCTCGAGCAGGGGGAGGAACCTCGCCGATTGTCGCGTGCCGTGCAGGTGGTTCTGCGAGTGCGTGGCGATGAGGGAATGAAACTCGCTCTCCACTGCTCTCTCTCTCGAATACCCCTGAATGACCTCGATGCCGCGAATCGATTCGGTGAGCGACGCCGTCACCCGACTGTATGTCTCTTGTACATCACGATACGCGGAGTGAATTCGCGTACGGAAATACTGCACGAGCCACCAAAGCATGGGCACCAGCAGCGCAACGACGACGAACAGCAGCCAGTCGTAGTACAACATGATGATCGCGGAGACGATCATCGCGCCCCCTTGAACGACGCTCACGAAGAAAACGTCCTGGACTCCAACCCGCAACACGTCGACGTCCGAAGTCGCGCGACTGATCAACCGCCCCAGTGGCATTCGGTCGAAGTAACTCATCGGCATCCGCAGCACGTGTTCGTATATTCGGTAGCGTAGGTCGTGCACGACCGACTCCCCCAAACTCAGTGCCAGGCGCATCCGATAAACGTACGCCCACTCCGTGGCGGCTAACCAAGCGAGTAGGCACGCGAGACCGACCATGAGCCCTCGGGTGTCGCCGCTAGCGATAGGTCCGCTGATCAAGGCCGCGATGCCCCAACTGAGTGCGGGCAGCTGAATCGCACGGACCAAAACCAGCAACAGCAAACGATTGCGCAGCCCGGCGTACGGCGCGGTCAACGCCACGACGCGGCGAACCGACTCCCAGCTGAGAGGTCGTTTGTCCCAGCTCTCCAACTCCGAGTCTGCGATTTCGCGCAAACGCGCCGAGGAGCGAGAACCTGCTTTGACCTCACGGGGCTCCTCGACGAGCGAGGGGCGCGAGTGTGCCGACGCAGCCTCTGACTTCTCGGGTGGCCGGGTCGTCACGCGCCCTCCGAAGGATATGCGAGACCTCTTTGCAGAGCCGCGATCCGAGCGTAGCGTCCCCCGAGTTGGACGAGTTCCTGCGGACTACCGCTCTCGACCACTCGCCCGCGTTCCAGGACGATGATGGTGTCCGCTCGTTCGAGCGTGCGCGCCCGCCCTGATACGATCAACGTCGTGCAGCCTCTCAACCTAGCCTGTAGCCTGCTGAACACCTCCGCTTCTGTCGCGCTATCGAGAGCTGACGTGGGTTCGTCCAACAGCAGCACACGTGGGCTAGGGAGTAGCGCCCGCGCCAGTGCGATACGCTGACGTTGGCCACCCGAAAGATTGATCGCGCGCTCGTCGAGCAAGGTGTCGTAGCCGTCGGGAAGGCGCTCGATGAACTCATGGGCCCCCGCGCACTTACATGCGTCCACGATCGAGCTGCGCGAAGCGCCAGGACTGCCGAAACTGACGTTGCTCGCAACAGTATCGCGAAACAGGAAGGTCTCTTGAAACACGATCCCGAGGCATGACCGCAACTGCTTCAAGTCGAGCTGTCGAAGGTCGACCCCGTCGAGCTTCACTCGACCGACCCGAGGATCGTAGAAACGCGCTACGAGCTGCAGCAGAGTGCTCTTACCAGAGCCTGTCTCACCAGTTATTCCAATACAGCTACCCGCTGGCACCCGCAAGCTGATGTCGCTGAGGGCCTGCTGAAGCCCAGCTTGGCCGAGCCCTCTCGACTCGAAGTAGTCGAAAGCGACCCCGTCGAACTCCAGGTCTCCACGAACGTCCTTCAGATCAACGGGGTGCTCGGGCGAGCGCACGTCGGGCCGCGCATCGAACACTTCGAACACGCGGCGCGCCCCCGCCAAACTCTGCTGCAACGTGTTCACGACCAACGCCATGTTCGACGCGCGGGTGGCGAATTGTTGAAGGAGGCCAGCGAAAACCACTAGCTGCCCCAGGCTCATCGTCCCCAGGCTGACTAGGTACCCTCCGTACCCCAATACCAGGCATACGTTGAGACGCGTGAGCAGGTCGATCCCCGGCGTGTAGCGGCTGACATTGACGAAAATCTGCTTCTGCTGGTCTCTGACGGCGCGGCTACGTTCTGCGAAGCGCTCCAGCTGAACGCGCTCGCTACCGAATAGCTTGGTTACCGTGATGCCTTCGATTCCCTCGGTCATCGCGCGCACCATTCCGTCCGAAAGTCGGCGGTTCTCTGCATAGGCAGCCTGCGCCCAATTGGAAAAAACGCGAGTAACGACGACCAACACGGGTGTGGACGCTACCCCCAGCAAAGTCAACGGTACGTGCGTCCACAACATGTACGTGAGAAACACGGCAAGCGACAAGGCCAGAACGCAACCTTGGATCAACACGCCATCGACGAAAGAACGCAGCATCTGCACATCACTCGTCAGGCGGTTGACGAGCGACGCCGTATCGTACTTGTCGAAGAAGCTCGAGCTGAGGCGAGCCAGGCGGGAGAACAACTCGGAGCGCAACGTTGGAACGATGTGTACGTGCACCAACTTACCCGCCGCCAGCTCGTACCAGTTCGTCAGGAGTGCTCGAAGTAACGCCATCACGACGACTACCCCACCCAATGAGAACAACAGCGTCAGTGAGGACCATTCGACAGGCGGCGCCAGTTCGAACGGCCAACGCACGGCCGGCGCTCTGGGGTCGACTGCTCGCCGCACGATGTCGACGGCAACCCCCGTCAACCCCATGCCAGCAAGCGTGAGCACGAGCAGGACAGACTGGAGTCCGAAGACCCAAGCTACTCGAAAACGATACGCCCAGCTCAACCCGAGCAGTCGACGCAAGAGGTGACCGCGCGACGAAGCAGAGTCGCCTCGATCGTGTTCCGGAACGGTCACCAATGCCACGTGGCCGACGTGCATGGTCCGCTTGCCGTAGTCAAGAATTGCATCCGGTTGCAAACGACGTGCGCGGCCCGTTGGATGGCTCGACGAATTCGTCGGCCCCTGCCGATCGACGTTGGCTGATCGCAACACCACGACGCAGGCACGGCTGATGCAGAGCGCCCACTGCGAAAGTTGCGTGACGACAACGAACCCAACCCCCAGCAGGGACATGAGAAAATTCGAAAAGCCCTTGACGTGTGGATCCACATGCGCAACGCAAGGTCAGCCATGAGCGAGAGAGGTGGGCGTGGTTCCAAAGGAGCGCCGCTGCGAGCGCTGGCTCGTGCGCGGTTCGAGCACACGCGAGAGGAAACTGTAGCGCTTTGTGCCCCGCTGGAACTCGGAGACTACGAAGCCCAGTCGATGCCCGACGCCAGCCCGGTCAAGTGGCACCTGGCTCACACCACCTGGTTCTACGACGTGTTCGTACTCGAACCCTGGGAGCCGCGTTACGCCCCGCACCACCCTTCGTACAAGGTGTTGTTCAACTCCTACTACAACGCCGTGAGTGAACGTCAGGTGCGAGCTGAGCGTGGGCTGCTGACTCGGCCAACGCTGTCAGAGGTTCAGACCTATCGACGTTGCGTCGAGGAGCGGGTTCTGGCCCTGTTGGCTTCACTTTCGCCGGGAACGCCGACCTGCGACGCCGTTTGCCAACGGGTACTACTCGGCACTCATCACGAGCAGCAACATCAGGAACTCATGCTCACGGACTTGCTGCACCTGTTTTCGAGAAACCCGCTGGAACCGAGCTACCGCGAGCGACTGGAAACATCACCCCTTCCAAACGCTCCACTCAGTTACTCCGCGCGCGAAGGTGGGCTCGAATGGGTTGGTCACGATGCGCGAAGTCCGGCGTTCGCCTTCGACAACGAGTGCCCTAGGCACCAGGTCTTCGTGCACCCGTTCGAAATAGCGAACCGCGCAGTCACGAACGCCGAATTCGCGGACTTCATACGCGATCGTGGGTACCACAGACCGGAACTGTGGCTCGACGCGGGCTTTGCCCACGCCCAACAAAGAGGGTGGGAAAACCCGCTGTACTGGCGGGGCGCCCCCGGCGAGTTTCAGGAGTTTACACTCGCCGGGCGCCGCGAACTGTGTCCGGCCGATCCAGTTTGCCACATCAGCTACTACGAAGCCGACGCGTTCGCGCGATGGGCGGGCGCTCGGCTCCCTACCGAGCAAGAGTGGGAGGTGGCGACACTTGGAATCGAAGTCTTCGGCAACTTCTCGGGCTCGCGCAAGCTTCACCCGCAACCCGCACCCGGGCTGGCGCCACTCGAGCAGTGTTTCGGAGACGTCTGGGAGTGGACCCAAAGCAGCTACTCGGCGTACCCGGGATTTCGCGCGGATGCGGGGGCTTTGGGCGAATACAACGGAAAGTTCATGAGCGGGCAGATGGTGTTACGGGGTGGCAGCTGCGCTACCCCCGACGACCACCTCCGCGGTACTTATCGCAACTTCTTTCACCCGTCAGCCCGCTGGCAGTTCAGCGGTCTGCGCCTGGCCAAAGATCGTTAACGCGGTCGCCTCGGCAACTACCAAGATGCATTCGTACGACCTTCCCCCAGCGCCGCCACTGCTCGACCTCCACCCTCAGCAGGCGGATTTTCTCGAGGACGTGACGAGCGGGCTCGACGCGCGCCCGAAGCGCATCTCGCCCATGTACTTCTACGACGCCGCCGGGTCGAAGCTATTCGACCAAATCTGCGAGCAGGAAGAATACTACCCAACTCGCACGGAGATCGCGATCCTGAGCAAGAATCAGCACGCGATCGGAGACGCGATCGGGGCTGACGCTAGTTTGGTGGAGCTGGGTAGCGGCAGTAGTCTCAAGACCCATCTCGTGCTGGAAGCCAGCGAGAGCCTGCACAGCTACGTTCCCATCGACATTTCCAAGGATCACCTACTGGACGCAGCCATCAGAATCCAAACGGACTTTCCAACGCTGCGCGTGCTGCCCGTTTGCGCGGACTTTCTGGGCGAGCTGCGCCTGCCGGATCCGGTCGGCCAAGCTCGAGCCAAGGTGTTTTGGTTTCCTGGGTCGACGATCGGTAATCTAGCTCGCGAACCTCGGCGAAGGCTTCTCGAACGCGTTGCCGAGCTGTGTCATCCGCAAGGTGGTGGCTTACTGGTCGGCATCGATCTGAAGAAGGACCCCGCGCTGCTGGAACGAGCGTACAACGACGAGTGCGGCGTCACAGCTGCGTTCAACCTCAACCTCTTGGAACGGATGAACCGCGAACTCGGTGCTGACTTCGCTCTGGAACAGTTCGCGCACAGAGCTTTCTACAATCAAGCAATGGGGCGCATCGAGATGCACCTCGAGAGCCTCGCGGACCAGAGCGTGCATCTCGCCGATCAAGTCTTCGATTTTTCCGAGGGCGAGACCCTGTGCACGGAGTACTCCTACAAGTTCACCGTCGAGGGCTTCGCCGCGGAAGCCGCCGCGGCCGGGCTCCACCTCGTCTCGGAATGGCGGGACCCCGCAGGACTGTTCGCCGTTCTGATGTTGAGCGTGTGAGCAACAGACGCTAGCATCGCGCCATGCCGACGCGGAGCCGCCAGTATTGGCTGATGAAGACCGAACCCGACGTCTTCTCGATCGACGACTTGGCGAGAAAGCGTACTGAGCCCTGGGACGGCGTGCGCAACTACCGGGCGCGCAATTTCATGAAAGACGCGATGTGCGTCGGTGACCTCGTGCTCTTTTACCACTCCAATGCCGATCCACCCGGCGTGGCAGGAGTGGCTCGGGTTTCGAGCGAACCTTACCCCGATCCCACGCAGTTCGACGCGAAGAGCAAGTACTTCGACGCGAAGAGCGAAGAAGCCGATCCTCGGTGGTGGTTGATTGAGGTGGAGTTCGTGGAGAAGCTCCCTAGCTTCGTTCCCCTCCCGAACATGCGCGAAGATGCGGAGCTAGAGGGCATGATGCTGCTTCAGCGAGGTATGCGCCTGTCGATTCAGCCCGTCGAAAAGCCGCACTTTCGCCATGTTTTGAAGCTGGGCAAGGCCAAAACGAAGGTCCGCTGAACGTGACGAAACGCACAACACTTGCCTTTTCCCGCAACGCGCCTCAGACTCCCCAGTAACCGCAGCCACTGGCAATCGCCCCCGAATGGTCGGGCCGGCTGAAGTCATCCCCAGCAATGGTGGACCTTTGGCTGGGCTGAAGCTGCGGCAGATAGCGGTGAGTACGTAGCGCACTTTGGACAGTCCAAGCTCATCGCCCCCAACGTGAACGCCACGCGATTGGACCGTTGTGACCTGGTTGCAGCGGCCACGTGGCGCCGGCGCCGCCGGAGGAGGTCCTGAATATGCATCAACCCATCAACGCCAAGCCCCTCAGCCCCGAGGTGCAGCAAGGGTAGCAGGCTCGTCTCGACGAGCCTCCGAGGGAGGCCGCGCAAGCGGTTACCTCAGAACAGGCCTGCTGCGCTCGATTGAGGGCGGCGTTCTGAGCCGGCGGTTTACGAACCGCCGGCTCTTTTTTTGTGCCAGGTCCTGACCGTCGCGCGCCCTGCGCTGTTCTTGCCGGATTTTTTCCCGGTCACGCTCCTCGGACTGACTGGTGCGGGTTGCAGCCACGCCCCGCTCGGGCCGTCATCGAGAATCTCGGCTGTCCCCTGGATCTCTGCTGCGGGGTCAGCCTAGAACCGAGTCGAAGTTTTGCCGAGGAGAAACCCATGACCCGCAACGTTCGCCCCGTCCACTTTGACCACTTCACCCGTACCGCTCGGAGCGACCAGCGCCGGTCAGCGCTCGGCATCGGGCGCGTTGGCTTCCCGCTGATCGCAGCCGCTTGTGTTGCGGTCGTCGCGTGTGATGAGCCCGCCAAGGAAACCCCAGTCAAGGCGGAAGCGACGCCCACCGTCAGCGCTCCTCCAGCGGTCACCACTGCCGCGGCCAAAAAGGAAGAGCCGAAGGAAGAGAACCCCGCGGAGTCCATCGAGTGTGCGGAGGGTCCGAACGCCGACTTCCACGACAAGGTTCTGGAAGAGGAAGTCCGACGCAAGCTCGAAAAGGAAGAGGGGGATATCCCCGTCAAGCTGCTCGCGAAGGTCAAGTCGGTCAACCTCAAACGAGATCCCACGGCCACCACCGACTACCTCGACCCTTGCATCTTTCCCCACCTGACGAACGTAAAGGATCTTTTCCTTGCTCGAGGTAAACTGCGCGACATCAGTCTACTCGGAAAGCTCACCCAACTGGAGTCGCTCGGCGTCTCTCAGAACCAAGTCGAAGACATCTCGCCACTCGCCAACCTGACCAAGCTCGATCGTCTGGATCTCGGACGCACTCAGGTCAAAGACCTCTCCCCGCTGTCGAAGCTCACGTCGCTCACCGAGCTTCAACTCGACAACACTCCTGTAGAAGACGTTTCTCCACTGGCATCACTCGAGAAGCTGGAGCGATTGAGCTTGCAGCGCAGTTCCGTCAAGGACATCAGTGTTCTCAAACCACTGAAGGAGCTCAAGTTCCTCTACATCGAGGGATCGCGCGTCGAGGATCCATACGCGCTTGCCCGCCCGGGCCTCAAAGTCATGGACTGAGCCAGTCCCGCGGCTAACCCGTGGCCCCATCAGGCCACGGGAAGTACTGGCGTGCGTTTTCGTAACACACGTCGCGCACCAACCCAGCTAATAGCGACAGATCGCGCGGCAACAGGCCACGCTCGACCTCGCCCCCGAGCAAGTTGCACAGCAGCCGTCGAAAGTACTCGTGCCGTGAGTAGGACACGAAGCTCCTCGAGTCCGTCAGCATGCCGACGAAGCGCGAGAGCAGTCCCATGTTCGAAAGCGCGTCCAACTGACGTTGCATTCCGCCGAGCTGATCGAGAAACCACCAGGCACTACCGTACTGGATCTTCCCGGGGCTCGAGCCGTCCTGAAAATTGCCGATCATGGTGGCGTACAGCTCGTTGTCGCGCGGGTTCAGGTTGTAGAGAATCGTCTTCGCAAGTTGGTTGGTTTGGTCCAAGCGATCCAGAAAGCGCGCAAGCGGCGCGGCCACGCTGCGATCACCGATCGAATCGAACCCCGCGTTGGGCCCTGCGACAGCTAACAAACGCGTGTTGGTGTCGCGCAGCGCGCCGATGTGAAACTGCTGCACCCAGCCCTTGGCGTGGTCCATCCGCCCGAACTCCAACAGCACCGCCGACTTGAAGCGCGCGGCGGCAGCGTCGTCCAGAGGTCGTCGTCGTCGCAACTTCGCGAAGCTGTCATCGATCTCGCTCGCAGCGAAGTCCTCCGCGTACAGCGTATCGAGCCCGTGATCGGACAAACGACACCCCGCCGCATGAAAAAAATCGTGGCGCGCCGCCAGCGCGGTCATCAAATCGTCGTAGTGGCGGATCTCGACGCCGGATACGTGCTCTAGCTTATCGAGCCAGAGGTTGTACGCGTCGACATCCTCCACGGCGATGGCGCGATCTGGACGCCACGTCGGATACACTCGAGCCCTGCACTTGGCACTGGGTTGAGCGCGCAGTCGTAGGTGGTGTTCGAGGCTGTCCGTCGGATCGTCGGTGGTGCACACCAGCTCGACGTCGTATTGGCCGAGCAAGCCACACGCCGAAAACTCCGGCTGCTGCAGACGTTCGTTGCAAGTCTCGTAGATCTCTCGCGCGGTCTCTTCGCAAAGCAACCGATCGCAGATCCCGAACGGAAAGCGCATCTCCAAGTGCGTCCAGTGATAGAGCGGATTGCGCAACGTGCGCGGCACAGTCTGCGCCCACGCGGAGAATTTTTCCCAGTCGCTCGCGTCACCCGTGCAGAAGCGTTCGGCAACGCCGTTGCTGCGCATCGCGCGCCACTTGTAGTGATCGCCGGCCAACCAGAGCTGGGTCATGTTGGCGAACACGCGGTCCGTCCCCAATTCCTCGGGGGACAGGTGACAGTGATAGTCGATGATCGGCAGCGCTGTCGCGTGATCAAAGTACAGCTCTCGGGCGAAGTCCGACTCGAGCAGAAAGTCTTCGTCGATGAATGTCATTGGTTCACGCCGCTAGCCAAAAACCCGCCGTCGACGGCGATGGTCTCCCCCGCGACGAAACTTGCCGACTCCGACGCCAGAAAGACGCACGCGCCCACCAGTTCGTGGAGCTGGCCGAAGCGTCCCATAGGTGTGCGCAGCTTCAGCTCTCGCCCGCGTTCACTGCCGTCGAGCAGCTCCTTGTTGAGACCCGTGCGGAATACGCCAGGAGCGATGGCGTTGACGTTGACCCCTCGCTTGCTCCACTCCACGGCCAACGACTTGGTCAGCGCGCCGACGGCGGCCTTGCTGGCGGTGTATGCGGCCACTTCGTGAAACGCCACGAAGGTAGACAGCGAGGCGATGTTGATGATCCTGCCGTAACCTCGTTCCAACATGTGCCGTCCGAAAATCTGACACGCCCGAAGAGTGCCAGTCAGGTTGCAGTCGATGATCTTGCTCCACGACTCGTCGTCGACGTCGAGCGTGTCGCAACGTGCAGTGATCCCCGCGCTGTTGACCAGTATGTCGACCTGGCCAAACGCCGAAACGCTAGCGTCGCACAGTGCCTGAAGTGAATGGCGGTCCGTGACGTCGCTGGTCAAACGGAGTGTCTTGCCGCCCAGCGCTTCCAGCTCGGACGCCACGGCGTCAACCTGCACCTCGCGGCGCGAAGAGGCCACGACTTGGGCCCCAGCGCTCACGAGGCCCAACGCTAGCGCGCGACCGATACCAGAGGTGCCACCCAGCACGACCGCCGTGCGGCCATTCAAATTCAACTTGTCGTACGCCATCACCGTTGGTTCCTAGCCGCTAGAGTGCAACCCGTGTGGTGTGGTCCGCACCACTGGTCCCCCATCTAGACCATGCGAGACCGATGGGGAACCCACCTGAGTCGTGCGCCCGTGGCGGAGGAGCGATTCGCCTCGAGTATTGCGTGCCCAGTCGCTGGGCCGCGCGTACGAAGCCCCTAATTCAGCAACCCGTTGTAAGGCACGACAGAGCGTGAGATGAAGACGTACGGGCGGCGCCGGTCGCCACGAGCAGGCCAGTTGGAGGTGCAAAGTGAGTCAGGTCCAAAACGTATCGAGGTGGTCGGTAGAGCAACGCGTCCCAGAGACGTCCAAGCCCGCTGGGCGCCGCCTAGCCCAGGTTGTCGTATTGGGCGCACTCGGTCTATCGCTGAGCGCGTGTTTCTCGAGCAGCTCGGCCAAAGACAAGCACGCCGTGTTTCACGGCTGCTCGAGCAGCCAAGTCACGCTGCAAGAAATCCCGACCGAGGGACACACGCGCTACAAGACGTCGGGTTGCGGACACGACGAAGTGTTTTCGTGCATCGCCGCCAAGTGTCGCTCCGCACGCATTCTCGTCGCTCGGCAACATGCCGCGGACTTCAAGTGCAAGCTGGAGGAGGTCACGACCGAAGAGCCCAGCGAGTACCAGTTCGTGTCCCAGGGCTGCGGGAAAACCGGCTACTACCAGTGCAGCGAAGTGGATCGCGACGTCATTGCCTGTGAGAAACAGAAGAAGCAGTAGCCCGCCGCCACCAGATGAAGCCGTAAACCAGCGTCACAAAGCTCAGTGGAACGCGTGGCAGCCGTTCCCCACTGACTGTGCACCTGCTGGCGGGAATGTTGCTGACCGCACAACTGCCAGAACCTGATCGCGCCGCAGTCGCGTCAAGACCAGTACCCGCGTCGCGAGACATCGCTGCATCCATTGGCCCCGTGATGACGCTCGAGCCACTTTCGGACTCGACTTGGCTAGTGTTGTCCACATCCCTTCCAGCAGAGGCTTCGGCCACTGGTGCCTCCGCGTCGCGCGGACGAGAAGCGTCCGCGCTAGGGTCGCTCGGCTGATCCAGGGAGGCGTCGAGCGCAGATGGCGCTACGCTCGGCGCTGACAGCCCCGCCTCTTCGGGCTCGAGCGCCGCGTCGGGGGGTCCCGGGTCCAGCGGGCCTGCGTCCCTCGCCGAGGGGTCCGCGGAATCACCGGGTTCCGCGACCGCCTCACCAAATCGCACGACGAATAGCTTGGGCCACAACTTGCCAGTGATGAAAAATCGCTCAGTCGTTTCATCGTATGCGACGCCGTTGAGTACGTCAGCCTGGGCAGCCTCGTTAGCTGACAACAACCCCGACGCGTCGATTCGCCTCGTTACCGCTCCGATTGCTGGATCTATCTCGACGATCCAGTTCGTCTGCCAGACGTTCGCGAAAACCTGACCGCCGACGCACTCTAGTTCGTTCAGCTGCTCCACTGGGTCCCCATCCAACGTGACTTCGACGGAGCCCACGACGTCAAAGCTGTCCGGGTCGCGAAACGTGAGCCGGTTACTGCCGTCACTCATGACGAGGCGTCGCCCGTCGTAGCACAAGCCCCAGCCCTCACCATCGTAAGGTAGCGATCGCAAGCGTTCGAAGTCGGTGCGCGCGTATTCGTACGCAACGCCGTTGCGCCAAGTCAGCTGGATGAGTCGTTCATCCACCAGTGCCAAACCTTCGCCAAATTCGTCGTCGAGCAAGGGCATGGACCGCAAGACGCGCCCGCTTTCGGGATCGACTTCGCGAAGCGTCGACTCTCCGTACAACCCCGTACTCTCGTACAAGACCCCCTCGTGAAATAGCAGGCCTTGAGTGAACGCAGCGGCGTCGTGAGGGTACGTGGCGAGTACTGTCGGACGCACGACCTCCGCCGCTTGCGCCGACGTCGTGGCGAAACCGCACGAGCTGGTTGCCGCCACTAGGAACGCGCAGGTGAGGCGCAGGGACGTGCCCCCGCTACCCCCGCGGGCCAGCCCCGTGCACGACGACGCAGTTGCGACCACGATTCTTGCCAGCGTAGAGCGCCTCATCGGCCTGTCCTACCGCGTGCTCGAGCTCACTGCCACGTTGGAATTCCGCAACGCCAAAGGTCATGGTCACGGGCAACGCCGCGCCGCAAGCTTCGACGGGTGAAGCCGAAATCTGTTCTCGCAGTCGCTCGGTCACGCGCCCCGCCACTTCCACGTCGGTATCGGGCAACAGGAGCAGAAACTCTTCGCCACCCCAACGGGCGACCACGTCCCCGTGGCGCACTCCACGACGCAGTCGCCTAGCCACTTCGATCAGCACCGCGTCGCCGCAGTCGTGTCCGTGGGCATCGTTGACCTTCTTGAAATGGTCGATATCGGCCATCACCAGCGAAAACCTCCCGCCAGCTTCCGCGCGTCGACGCTCGGCCGCCATGCACTGAAGAATGCGACGCCGATTGACCAGCTTGGTCAAAGGATCGCGACTCGCCAGCCGCGCCATCTGGCCTTCGGCCCTCAGCGACGCTCGACGGTAGAAGTAGCAAACGACGCCAAGCGTGCAGATCGGAATCACCAGGTTCGTGAGCGCCAAAATGTCAGCAACGCGCTCGGGCATGAACATCCGCGGACTAGCAGCGCTGTAGTAGAGCCCGATGAACACAATCGCGACCGCGACGGCACAACTCACGAGCACGCGGTCCGAAGCGCGAGAGTAAAAGAGCAGGAATGGAATGAGCGGAACCAGGTAGTACTGAAATCCGCTACCCCACCCGAGCAAGGTCACGGCCAAGGCGGCGTGTGACACAACCTCTACGCTGATCGTCGCCACCGCAAAGCCCTGACGTTGCGAAAGGTTGAGCCAGCGCGCAGCGCCCCAAGCGATCACACTCCCCACATTGAAGATCGCCAGTTCTCGTACGCCAGCAACGGCGAACAAGGGAATGAACAGCGCATGAGCTCCGATGCCCACGAACGTCGCCGAGTGGATGACGACGAACAAGCGTTCATCGAACACCTTCGATGGTCCGGGCGGAAGCGACTCGGACGAAGGCGCTACGGAATCCGCGGCGAGCGCCGACGACACGGGCGCGGGGTCTATCACCGAGTCTCTCGTGGACTCGACGTCGCGCTCCACGCTCTGCTCCCGTCCCACCCCTCGCGATTTAGCGCAGGACGGTCCGGAATAAAACAAGCAGCTGCTCAGTCGGGAAGCCGGCGCAGCAAAGATGCCACGATCGGCAGCGGCTGCTCCCTTCCGTTACTCCGACACGGCACCACGAGGCACGGCAAGACACTGTCCGTCTCGGATGCACACCTACCCGCGAGCAGGGTTCACGACAAAGCTCGGGCTATCAACCCGGCGTGAGCCCCCACCTCAAAGCGCAGCCGCGAAGCGCGCCGCTGGCCGACCACGTACGGGTAGCTGCACACGAAACAGCGAACCCGCATCGGGTTGGGTCGCGAGTTGCTCGACCGAAAGCCCAACCCGAGCGGTGGTGATGAACAAGTCGTCGAGCGATGGCCCACCGAACGCACAAGAGGTAACCTGCGTCGCTGCCACGGAAACTTCTGCAGTAATCCTTCGCGAGGACGGCGAGATACGCAGCACTTTGCTGCCCCCCCACATCGCTACCCAAAGGTCGTCGTGTTCGTCGATCGTCATGCCGTCGGGGCTGCCGTGAGATGCCTCGAACTCGAACGCCGTGCGTTCGTTCGAAAGCGTGCCCGAAGCAGGCTCGAAGTCATAGGCGCGGATCTTCTTGGTCTTGGTGTCGATGTAGTAAAAGGTTCGGTTGTCCCCACTCCACACCAGACCATTCGACGTCGTGATTCCGCTCAGGTGTTTGGTGACGGTCAAGTCGTGACCGAGACAGTACAACGAGGCGTTACCCTGTTGTCCGTCCTCGACCATGGTGCCCGCCCAGAAGCGTCCCTGGGGATCGCACTTGCCGTCGTTGAACCGATTGCCAGGCTTGTCCGACTCCGGGTCGCTCAGGTGCTCGACGTTCCCCGACTGCAGGTTGAGAAAAGCAAACCCGCTGCGCAACGCCAGTAACAAGTCGTCCCCCTTGGTAGGCACCACAGTCCCCACGCTTTCACCGACGTCGTAGCTGCGATTGTCGCCAGAGGCGGGGTCGAAGAGCATCACCTGGGTTCCGATGATGTCTACCCAGAGCAGGCGCTGGCGTTGGTCATCCCAAAGACTGCCTTCGCCCAGTTCGCTGGGACGTGCGAACGTCAACTCTGCCCGATATCGCTCCATGTCGACCGACGGCACTACCGCAGGGTGCGGTGAGGGATCAACGGCGAAACGAGCAGCGCGCCGTCGTTCGCGACGGCGCACTACGAACAGCGCGAGTCAGGGAATCGTCTTGCGCCTGGCCCGACTGCTCTGAGCCAGCCGTTCGAGCACGGGAATGGTCTCCGACCAAGCGAGGCAGCCGTCGGTGATGCTTTGTCCACGTTGCAGCTCATCGCGTTTGGCGACTGCTTGATTGCCAGCAATCAGGAAGCTCTCGAGCATCACGCCAGTGATGTTTCGCTGGCCTGCGCTGACTTGCCGAGCGATGTCCTCGGCGACCTGAGGCTGCTTGCTCGGGTCTTTGCCGCTGTTGGCGTGGCTGCAGTCGATCATGAGGCCAACGTTGACGCTGGCCGCTGCAAGCGCTTCAGCGGCCTTTGCCACGTGCTCCGCATCGTAGTTCGGTCCACTTCCGCCTCCCCGCAGGATCAAATGCGTGTGGGGGTTGCCTTTGGTCTCGACGATGGCTGCCAGCCCTTGTTTCGTCACACTGAGAAAGTGATGGGGGTGAGCGCTCGATCGAATGGCGTCCACCGCGATGCGCACGGATCCCCCCGTGCCGTTTTTGAACCCCACGGGCATCGACAACCCACTGGCGAGTTCGCGATGCACCTGACTCTCGGACGTGCGCGCTCCGATCGCCCCCCAACACACCAGATCAGCCACGAACTGCGGACTGATCGGATCGAGGAACTCTGTGCCAGGTGCCAAACCCAACTCGACCACGTCGAGCAGCAGCTTGCGCGCGACGCGCAAGCCAGTGTTGATCTGAAACGTCCCGTCCAGGTGAGGGTCGTTGATGAGCCCCTTCCAGCCCACGGTGGTGCGCGGTTTTTCGAAGTAGGTGCGCATCACGATCAGCAAGTCGTCACTCAAACGCGTCGCTTGCTCAGCCAGCTTGGCCGCATACTCCAGCGCGGCATCCGGGTCGTGAATCGAGCAGGGTCCGACAACGACCAACAACCGAGCATCTTGCCCGGTGACGATCGCCGCTACTTCACCTCGCTTCGCAGCCACCAACTCCGACCCCGAGTCAGACAGCGGCAGCTCCTCCATCAAGATGGCTGGAGGAAGTAGGGGCCGTAGATTGGCAATTCGGAGGTCGTCGGTGGCGCTGTGCATGAGTAGGCTTCTTGCCACAAACCCGGGCGATTTCCAGGCTCTTGGGGGGTGTGGGGAGCAGCAGCGACTCTGGCAACCCCTCTCGACGTCTTCCTGCGCCGACTTGAGAGTGTTACAGCCCAGGCGTGCCGCCGCTTCACCTCGACCTCGCCGACGCCACCTTCGAATTCGAACTGGAAGAGATCGACGGCACTCTACGAATCAGCATCGCCGGGCAGACCCACGACGTGCGCATCATCGACGACACGAGCCCCGCACTGTTGTTGGTGGATGACCAACCCGTCCAGTTAGCTTGGGATGGCCCCCAGGTCATCGACGGCGGGATCCGCGCCGAGGTGTCCGATCGCGATGGGTTCGACAGCCCGAACATGCGTCGCACGGAGATTTCGGAACTGAAGGCGCCGATGCCCGGACGGGTCGTTTCGATTTCTTGCGAGGTGGGTCAGGAGGTGGAGCAAGGGCAACCACTATTGGTGTTGGAAGCCATGAAGATGGAAAACGAGGTGCGCTCGCCTCGCCGAGGAGTGATTGAAGCCATCCTGGTCCACCCCGGCGCGTCACTCGAAGCTGCCACGCCGCTCGTCCGCTTCAGCAAGGACGGATAGACCGCGTTCGCAAGCGCCTTCGAGTGCGGCTGACAACCCCAGCGCCCCCACGGTATGTAGCGCCCCATGCCCGCCAAACTGCACCTAGCGAACAAGCCCACGCCACTCTGGCACAATGAAGCCCTCGATCGCCTCGTCGGTTGCGAGGTGTGGGTCAAGCGTGATGACATGACGGGCGGCGCAGAGGCGGGCAACAAGATCCGCAAGCTGGAGTACTTGCTCGCGGACGCCGTAGATCAGGGTGCCGACACGGTGATTACTTGCGGCGCAGCACAATCGAACCACGCGCGAGCGACCGCTCTCGTCGCGCGACGTCTGGGACTCGACAGCGTGCTACTGCTGCGCAGCCGTGACCCGGAGTCGGAACCGAACACGGGCAACCTGAGGCTCAGCCGCCTCAGCGGTGCGACGATTCGTTTCATCAGCCCAGAACAGTACGCGGATCGGGATCGCTTGATGTTCGCCGAGAGCGAACAGTTGCTGGAGCGCGGACGAAGACCCTACGTCATCGTGGAAGGCGGCTCGAGTGGTCTCGGCGCCCTCGGTTACGTGGATGCAGTGGCGGAGCTACTCGAGCAACAGCAACTCGAACTGTGCCCGATGTCCTTCGACACCATCGTCTGTGCGTGCGGCTCGGGTGGCACCGCTGCTGGACTATCGCTCGGAGTCGGGCGTTACGGAACCGCGCGACGAGTCGACGCGATCGCGGTGTGTGACGACCGCGCAACGTTCGAGGCTATCACGAACAGGATCTGCGACGAGGCCCGAGCCCTGCGTCCGGATCTTCCCCTCACCTCCAACTTGACGATCCACGACGCGTACCGCGGCCCAGCCTACGGCGAAATGAGCGATGAGCAGCAAGCCTTCCTGGGCGAGGTCGCTGCGTGTTCGGGTCTCGTCCTAGATCCCGTCTACTCGGGCAAGGCGTTGTTCGGACTTTCGCAATTCGACCCGAAACCCCGCTTGGCGTTGTTCGTTCACACTGGGGGACTCCCGGGCACGCTCGCTTGACGGAAACGTCGTAGTCCAGAAACCCGCACGGCGGTACACATTCAGTTGACGACGACGCGCTTCAACTTGCGTCGGAACTTCTTCATGCGCTCCAGCGCTGCTTTGGTGCGCTCGACCTCTTTGACAAGATTGTCGAGCTCACCCGGATCTTCAGCCAAGTCGTAGAGGCCCATGGGGCGCAACTTGCTGGTGATGAGCTTCAAGTCGTCTTCGATGAACGCCTGACGCTCTGGCACGAACGGACCCCCGGGCATGTCGATGAAGATGGGCCGCTCGCCGATGGGCTCGTCCTTCCCGGCCAACACGTCGCGCACGAGAGACGTGCCACGCAAGGCGTCGTCGCTCTTGGGATCTGGCAGTGGCAAGTCGAACATGTCGAGAACGGTTGGCGCGATGTCGATCAAGCTTCTGCGCTCCGTGACGCGCTTGGGTGGCGCTCCTGGCACGTGCACGAGTAGCGGTACGCGTACCAGCACATCCCAAAGTTCGAAACCGTGGCGGTTCATCCCG
The DNA here is from genome assembly GCA_965651905.1 of uncultured bacterium. Classification (GTDB taxonomy): domain Bacteria; phylum Myxococcota_A; class Polyangia; order Polyangiales; family Polyangiaceae; genus SZUA-265. The sequence goes on from CBFGUG010000006.1 coordinate 44,536, forward strand.
TGCTCCCCGAAGCTCTCGCCGTGATCACTGGTCACGATGATGGCTGTGTTGTCGGCAAACGGACTTCGTGCGATGGCGTCGAGCACGCGGCCTACGTGGTGATCCGTGAACGCGACTTCGCCATCGTACAAGTCGCGCTGCTCCGTGCCGAAGTCGAAGGCTTCGTGTGGCACGTATTCGGCGTGGGGATCGAGGTAGTGAACCCACATGAAGAAGGGTTGACTGGTTGCCTCCAGGTCCGACAGTTGTTTGATCGCGGCGTCACTGATGGCGGGGCTGGTAATCGTCCGATCGCCTTCGCCTTGGCGCTCTTCAGGCGCTGCCGACATGTCGAGCACGTCGAACCCACGTCCAAGCCCCGTGTTGGGTTTGAAGTACCAGTGGGCCTGCACGCTCACCGTGCGCACGCCACCAGCCTGAAGATGCTCTTGCAGCATCTTGTCGAGCGGCTGGTAAATGCTGAAGTGGAGCTTGCCGCGGTGAGTCTCGCTGCCGTAGCGACCGATCAACATCGGGCCGATACTCTTGGCCGTGTACGAGGCCAATGCGTAGGCCCTGTCGTAGTAGGTGGAACGTGCGGCGAGTGCATCGATGTTCGGCGTTATCTTGCGCGGATAACCCGTGAAGCTGATGTCATAGCGGAGCGTATCGACCGTGATCAGCACGACGTTGAGCTTTTCAGGCAGCTTCTGCGTGGTGGGCGGGGCCGCCTCTGGAGCTTTGGGCTCCTCGACCTCGGTCTCGGTGCTGAGCTCGGCGTCACTACCGCTGCAGTCTTCGTCGATGCCGTTGCCTTCGATGTCGTCTTGCAGCGGATTGATCGCCGCGTCCGCGTCGTTGCAGTCGCCGCCGCCAAAGTGTGAGGCAAACCCGTCCCCATCGCGGTCGGTGGCCGCGCGCAGTTGCTTCAAGCTCAACTTACCGAGCAACGATGAGCGCTCGACGGCCATCGACAGTGTCGGCTCGCTGAGCCAGCTCGCGGTTCCCCAGGTCGTTGCCAGTGGAGCCAACGCGAACACCAGCGCCAACCATGCTGGGAAACGCTGCATCCAAGCGGGAAGCTGGTAGGCAAAGCCGGCCATCAGCAGCAGGTAGAGCACGGGTCGCAGGTCGAGTTCCTCGCGGCGCAACACGCCGAACATGCGCCAGGCGCCGCCAGCGCCGCTGGTTTCCCCAATTTGCGAGAGCACGACGACGGCCACCAGCCCCAACGCAGCAACCACACCGACCGCGAGACTGGGTCGCACCGAGTCAGGAAGACGCCGCGCGAGTGGCACGGACGCTGCCAGCGCCGCGCCGCACAGCAAAGCGCCCGATAACCCGAGCCCCAACGCAGCGGCAGCCGCTGACGGCACGGGCCCGCTCTGTTCCAACAACGAACCCAGGGCCAGACGACTCCCTGACAGGAGCCACAAAAGCGCAGCCGCTAGCAGTAACCAGCAACGCGCCACAATCACGCGTCGGGCATCCGCGTCCTTCCGATCCCACGCAAGCAGCCCCAAAACCCCCAAACGCCTTCGAGGCCAAAGTAACAGCGCGGCAGTCCCAACCAGAACGCCGACGACGAGCGCCCAAGGCATCAACAAGCCCAGACTGGTCGGCATCGCAACCCCGCCGTCGTAGTGAGCGCTCAAGCTGCGCGCTTCGAGCAGCGAGGCACATGCGGCCCCGAGTACGGCAGCCAACAGCGCGTGGCAAACGCGACTGGTGCCCTCGCGCGCTCCGCTCGCAGCGCCTCGAGTGGGTCGCTGCTCGGGCTTGGGTCGGTCGCTGGGGCTGGGTGGTGTTTCACTCATTGCGCGTTCTCGGGCCGTCAGACGTCGTCTGGGGCTTCGGATGCCGAGCCCCGCGCATTGGCCAACGGATGTGCCTTATCGTAGACACTGAGCAGTTGCTGCAAGGAAAGATGAGTGTAGCGTTGAGTCGTCGATAGACTGCTGTGGCCGAGCAACTCCTGCAGCGCTCGCAAGTCCGCCCCCCCTTCGAGCATGTGAGTGGCGCAAGAATGCCGCAGCGCGTGGGGATGCAAGTCCGCCCGACCAGCCCCCAACGCCCCGTAGCGATGCACCAGCTTCTGAATCGTGCGGACGCCCAGACGACGACCGAAACGATTGAGCAGCAACGCCTTTGGGTCGACCGCTCGGGTTTTCGGGTGCGCCCACTGATCGCGAACCCTCAGGTAGTTCCTCAGCGCCGTTGCTGCAGCCGCGCCGATCGGCACTCGACGTTCTTTTCGTCCCTTGCCCAGGACGCGGAGCGCGCCCTGGCCACTTTCGACGCTACCGAGATCGAGACTCGCGAGTTCGCTCAAGCGCAGCCCGCACCCGTAGAGCAACTCCAGGATCAGTGCATCACGTGCTCGCGCGGCTTCGGGCAGCGGCATCGTCTGAGGTGACTCGACGACCTGCCGCGCAGCATCCACCCCGAGAAACGTCGGCGTCGCGCTCCCCAGCTTGGGGCCGCTCAACTGTTCGGCAGGGTTGAGCAGGTCCGGCTGCTCTCGCTGAAGGAAGCGGTAGAAGGTGCGCACGCACGCCAACTTGCGCGCGATCGATTCCGGCTTGCACTCTCGCGCGAGCTGTCCCAGCCAGGCACGAAGCAGCCACTTGTCGACACGCGAGAGGTCCGGTTCCGACCCCAGACGCTCAGTCGCGAACACCGCCAACTGCTTCAGGTCTCGCGCGTAGGCCGCAAGTGTGTGCGCGGATAGTCGGCGTTCACCACGCAGATGCCTCTCGAAACGTCCCGTTGCCGTCGTCAGCGACTCGGTCGATTCGGTCAATCGCCCCTCCAAAACATCACGCACCAATCGCCGCGAAGACCCACAAGAACAGTCCCACACAGCCAATCGCCCAACCCCAGCTCATCTGTTGCATGGCGCGACGCGTGAGCGACAAGCGGGCGCCCAACGACATCAACACGACGGCCAGGGTGGTCGCGAGATAGAACACAGGCTGCGTCTTGCGCTCCTCTTCGAAGTGCGCGCGTACCTCCTCCGCCGTCGGCGTCGATCCGAGCATGCTCTCGGACCGTGGCAAGAGTCTCGCCAGCGCGGCGTTCGCTTGATCCAGCAAGGGATCGCGAAGGCCCCAGGGGTGTTGGGTCTCGAGTAACACTCCGCGTGTCGCTCCCCAGGTGCGCAGTGCAGTGGTCGAATCACCCGTGGCTTCTGCTCCCACAGCCACCGCGACCAGACGAGCTCTTGCTTGCTCGACGTGTGGTGCGCCTGGGAAATACCACCCCGCGGCTTCCCGCGCCGCGTCGACCGCAGAAACGAGATCACCACGATCGAACGCCGCGTCACTCTCCGCCATCGCCTCGGTTCCGGCCCGATGCGCCCGAAACAGCAGAATGGCCAGCAGGAGTACGCCCGCAACCACCAACAAGGCAACCTTTCGTAACCAGCCCAAAAACATCAGCTCACCTACACGAAGTCGCGTCGTCTAAAGATTAACCCTGCACATACCAACAGAGCAGCGCTCCACAACAGCGACTGCCCAGCAGCGAGCGCGACGTACTCAGACAGAACGACGCCTTGCGCTTCACCCGTGAGCAGCGGACGGGGCGGAACGTAGACCATGAGATTCGGAAAGACCTTCGACAAGAAGTCGAATATTCCGACGATCATCGGCCCAAATACCTTTTCAGGCAGGTTCGCCAGCGTGTCCGCCGAGCGCCCCACGAGGAAGATCCCGAAGGTAAACACCGCGGTCAAAAAGGGACTGGAGAACGCCGAAAACAGCGTCGCGATCGCCGTCACGATGCCGACTTCGAGCAGCGCCAACAGCGACGCAACCAGTACGACTCGACGGTCGTCGGGCGCTTCCTTGGCCAAGACCCAGCCCACGACGAGCAGCGTCGCCGCCCAGGCAATCGTGACCAGTGTGCTGTGGTCACGCCACTGGCGCCCGACCGCGACAGCAACCGCCGTGATCCCCATCAGAGCTCCCAGTGGCACCAGCACGCCCTGGCCCGCAACGAAATGCATCGCCAGCAGCAACACGGCAGCGTTGGCCATCATGAACACCAACAGCGTCAGTAGCGTCCCACAGTACTTGCCGAGCAGATACTGCCCGCGCCAGATCGGACGCGCCAGGATCGGGAACACAGTCTTCAACTCGAGTTCGCGGTGCAGTGTCGTCGCGCCCATGACGATGGCCACGATCACGCCATAGGTCGAGAGTGCGAAGGAACCCACGTCACTCACGACTCGCAGCGCATTCTTGGAGGCAAACTCGCCGACGACGACCGCGTACAACATCGAAAACACGGCAAGCGCGAACAGCCCATGGAGAATGCGTGCGCGGACCGCCTCGCGATAGGTATTGAAGACGATGACGAGGACCTTGGCCACGGGCCCGGTTCTAGCCACAACCGCCGCCAAGTGCAAAAAAGCCGAGCCAGGATCGGCCCCCTTGCTGGTGATCCGACCCTCGGCCGCAAACGGCCTAACGCACGCCTTGCGACGTGGGGAACCCAGCGACCTCGCGCCCTCTCTCGAACTCAGTTCAGGGCGGCGTCCGTGGTCTTCATGGCAGGCCCTGCATCGGGCAGAGGTTTGGGTGGAGCCGTCTCTACCACCTCGGCGCCACCTTCGACTTCTTCCTTCTCTTCGTCGGGCCCTGCCTCGCTCACCTTCGAGTCCCCCTCGCTCGATGCACCCGCGTCAGCGCGGATGGGTAGGTCGGAGCCCGAATCGAGCGTTGCACTGGGCTCCGCACCCGCGTCGAGCAGTGGGTTGCCTGTCGAGGCTTCGACGTTCGACGCTGGGTTGGTGGGCATTGGCTCAGTAACCTCTGGCGACGCGCCCGTCGAGGCTCCGCTCGTCAATTTTTCGACGACATAGGGACCGTGTCCTTGAAGCCACGTTTCCCAATCTCCTGCTCGGGGCGCCCCAGCTCGCAGCAAGCACGACGCTTCATCGCAGTCATCGAGCTTCCACGCCGCCCAGCTGATGCCATTAGCGTCCATGAAATCGTGCCACCTATCTGCTTCTTCGTCGCAAACCGTGTCGTCATCGACGCCGCCGTCTGCGTCCGTTGCGCCCCACTCGGTGACGAAAATCGCCAAGCCAGCATCGATCGCAACCTGCGCTTTGTCTCGCAACCATTGGTCGTGTGTGCACGAGTAGAAATGCACCGTGTACATCAGATTGTCCCCGGCCACGGGATCTGCGGCCGCCTCATCCACATTCTGGGACCAGAAAGGCGTCCCCAAAACGATGATACCCAAGGGGTCCTCAGCGCGAATCTCGGGGATCACGGCTTCGTGATACGGCTTGAAGTCGTCGGCCCACCCGAAACGTTCACCATCACCACCGAATACTCCTGGCATGGGTTCGTTGAAAATTTCGTAGATGACGCCGGGGTTGTCCTTGTACTGGGCCGCCATACGCCGGAAAAAGTCTTTGCTCTCCTCGACGTTGTCTTGTGCAAAGTGATCGTGCCAGTCGATGATGACGTAGACACCGAGTTGCGTTGCATTGTCGACGATCTGTTCAACCTTTGCCTCGATCGCTGTGGGGCTCGTGAGGTAGCCTCCAGACGCTGGTTCCCGCTCGCTCGTCGACACCCCCATTGCGGCGCGAATCACGGTAACGCCCCAGTTGTCGCGCATCCATTGCAGCGCTGTGTAGTTCGTCGCGTAACCCGTGTTCTCCCAGTTGAGCCACATGCTGCTGATGCCGCGCAACTGAATGGGTTCACCACGCTCGTTGACCATCTGTGTACCTTCCACGCGCAGACGACCGTTACGTCCGACGGGTGTATCTTCGAACGCCACGGTGTCGGGCAAGATCCGCGGATCTGGCGCTAGTGGGGGCAACTCGACGACGACGGGAGCGGCGTTTTCGCGCTCCGCGCTCCCCTGGGAGCACCCCCATGTCAGAATCGCTAATACGGCGCAGATGGTGAAGCGAGCGAGGAGCAGCGAAGTCGAATGCATGACGTTTCTCTTGCGTTGTCTGAGCGCTGAGTCCGTGGGGTTTCGCCCAGACTGCTCACACTCAGCCAGGCAGCTTAACCAAACGTCCCAGCGATGCCCCAGGGGTTGCCCATCATTCGGCCAAACGGCTGATGGCGCGCGATCTCAGTGGTCACCCCGCGACGTCGGGTAACGCCAACTGCACCGCTTGGGCCAGTGTGTCCATGGTGTACGGCTTTGGAAGCCACGCGAGCCCGCGGGCAGCGGCCAGTTCCATACGGTCTTGCGGCGCATGCCCACTGACCAACAAGGCTCGTTGCTGGGGAAAGAGTTCCTGGATTTGTTCGAACAGATCCAAACCGTCGCGCTCCTCGCCCAAAATCACGTCCAGAATGATCAAGTCGTAGGGACTCTTGCCCGACTCCAGCGCCCGCACGAACTTGTCGTATGCCTGCGTATCGGTGTTCGCAGTGTCTACCTGGTAACCCAAATGACCTAGCAGGCGGCTCCCCGTGCGTAGCTGAACGGGCTCATCATCGACGATCAGAATCTTGGCTCTTCCGTGTGGCGTCGCCCGACTGCTGTCTCTCGCCAGCTCCGTGCCTGGGGCCCTCGGGAAGTACAGCGTAAACACTGTACCAACACCTACGCGACTGGTCACATCCAAGTATCCAGCGTGTTCTTTGACCACACTATGAACGATCGCGAGGCCCAGACCTGTACCGCTACGATCCCCCGCTCGCTTGCGACTGAAGAACGGTTCGAAGACACGAGCCAGGTCCTGCTCCGGGATACCACTTCCATCGTCCGAGATCGTGAGTTGGGCGTAGTCCCCGGGCTGGATGAGTTCGTAGCCCTCCGTCGGCTGCTCGATCTTCACGGCCTTGGTCTCGATTACTACCCGCCCCTTGCCCGCGGTTGCTTCGAGGGCATTGCGGACCAAGTTCGTGACGGCTCGAACCACCTGACCCTCTGCCGCGTTGATCGTCAAGAGTTCGGCACACGGCATGACGACGACTTCGACTGTGTCGTTCTCCCCCTGCAACATGCGCAACGATTCGCTGTTGAGACAGTCCGCGATGGTGCGGTTCAGATCTACCTTGTCTTTGGGGGTACGCCCCTGCCTACCCAGGGTGAGCAGGTTCTTGACGGTTTGACTCGTACGCTCGGCGGCAACCTTGATGCTGGCGATGTCAGTCGCCATGTCTTTGACCAACTTGGTTTCCTGCCCTAGACGCTCCAACTGGCGGAGCAAAATGTCCGGCAAACCCACCAGCGGCCCGAGCGTGTTGTTGAGATCGTGGGCCACTCCTCCCGCCAGAACACTGAGGGCGCGCATGCGTTTCGATGTCGCCAGTCGCTCTTGCACACTCCGCTCGTGGAGCAGCGTCTTCTTCATCATTTCATCGTGGAGCGTCACACTGCGCAACGCCGCCGCGATTTGATCGCGAAGCATGGGGTAGACCATCGTGCCCCGCTTGGATTCGAACACGGCAACACCCAAGAGCTTCGACTCGAACACCAGGGGGAACGTGAGCAGCGTGATGCGTCGCGCATCGAGCTCCAACTCGGGCGGGAGCAGCGCAGTGTCGTCGAACGGTTGCTCGGGGCGAGGGTGCCGCTGCCCGTCGAGCAGGCACAACAGCGACGTGAGCTGCCGACTCCCAGGCTCAGCGTAGTAGGATACCGCAGCCGTCTTCACGCCAGCCATGGGCAGTGTTTCGAACAGCCGAGCCTCGAGCGAGTCTAGGTCCAGCGCAACCGACAATGCCTCGCTCATGTGAAGCAGCTGCAAGTTGGTCTGGTCCATCTCCATTCTGTGCTGCGCCTGCCAAGTCGTCTCAGCGAGCGCGGCCAGGTCACGGGCGTCGTGCCACAGGTCTTCCAAATCGGGAGTGGCAACCCCTCGCGTCTGTTCTCGCAAGAACGTGATGGCATCCTGCAAGGCGCGCCCGCCTTCACCATCGCGGGATAGCCGCTCTAGAATGCGCTCGACCGCGTGAAGAAAGGCGTCAGGCTGCCCGAGCAGCTGATCTTGTAGTGCGCCGAGCAGCAGCTCCGCAGCCCATTCGGGCTGCGCCTCGACGGGTTCGAGTGTCGAACTCAACCCCGAGACCAGCTCGTGCGTGTGTGCCTTCAACCACGCGCCAGGATCGTTTCCAGCGCTTGGCGCCGCCGCTGCCTGACGTTGGTTCGTCCGAAACCCACATCCGCAGGACCGACGCAAGGCGGGCTTGGCCGAGAGTGTCAACCGTTGCGGCGGCACGCGACCGTGAATTTGATCGAGCACACACTGTAACGACGTGATCGCCAGCTCGCGAAACGGCTGCGCGACGGTCGTCAGTGGTGGGTTCCCCATTCGCGCCAGCATCAGGTCATCGAAACCCGTGACGGCGACTGCTGCAGGTATTCGATACCCATGCTGCCTGAGCGCGTCGATGGCCCCCAGCGCCATCGTATCGTTCGCCGCGATGACGGCGTCGAACGCAACACCGCGTGCGATGAGCTGCTCAGCAGCCTGATAGCCCCCCGTTCCCCGAAAGTAACCTGGAACCACCAATCTGGCATCTGGCTCGATGCCATGGCGGCGCAGTGCATCCAGATAGGCCTGATGCCGCGCCTCTCCCTCGGGGTTCGACGCAGTCCCCGCGATGAAAGCCGGTCGTCTCCTCCCATGTTCACCTATTACATGATCGAGAACCGCCGCCAGTGCCGGACTTCCGTCAACCACGACGCTCGGCACGCCGGGAATGTCGATTCCGATGCTGCACACTGGAATCCCCAGCCTCTCGACGAACCGATGCACTGCGTTCTCGTCCCCACCAGACGCCAGCGACGTGGACATGACCACAGCGCCATCGACACAGGCTGCCCCAACCAAGTCGAACACCGCGTTGTGCGCGGACGATGCGGGCAGGTCCTCTCCGAGAGAACGTCCGTAGAAGAACACTACGCTCAGATCGAGCTCACGACAGGCCTCGTCGAAGCTATTGCGTATTTGGTCTTCGTACCCCCCACCGAACATGTTCATGTAATCCAGCAACACCGCGACCCGTGGGCGGACGGCCCTCACGCTCCCTGGTGCGGGCGTTTGGTAGGACAATCGTGGATTGCTCATGCCTGCCCAACGTCGATCTGGAATTCGGTCGGACAATCCGCGACCAGGCAACCCGACGTTCTCGAGGGCGGCGGGATGCGTACGGCGAGCCGATTCTGCGCTAGGTCGTGGGTCACGTACGGACCCTGCAGAGTAGCAGCGCGCACCTGATGAGCAAACTCTGTGCCTGTTCGGCCGTGTACCGTCTCGGGGCTAACCCCGCGGGCGGCTCCGGGATGCGATGGTGGTGAGTTATCCTACCCCACGCTGCCGATTCGGTTTGTTCGTTCCGTGTCGGGCACCTGCGCCGTCACTCTTCGAAATCAGCCCCGCACACACCAGAAACTCGCAGATCCGAAGCAAGTTCAAGTTTGCGGATCACATGGAAAACGGCTGTTCGCCGCCTCCTGCCTTGGCGCAACCGAATAGCCGCATCGAACGCCTGATAGCGGCGTTGGAAACGTGACGAAATGGAGCGACGCCTCAGCACATGACTAACGCATCGCCATCGTGTTAGACAACGCTGCAACGTGCCTCGGGAGGGGTCACGCAAAACTCTGCGCAGCGAGAGACGTAAGTCGTTCGTGGTGCGTGAGAGGATGAAGGAGAACCCAATGAAGAAAGCTCTATTCGCGCTCATCCCATTCCTGGCCAACTGCAGTTCCGCAGCGACGACCCAACCCGCTGCAACTCCAGAGGCCCCCCCACCTGCACCAGTCGCAACCGAACAACCGGCGCAGACTCCACCACCAGCGGTCGCAGAAGCGCCGCCGCCACCACCACCACCAGATCCGGCAACTGTCCTGGGCGACAGCCTGCACCATCACCCCGTCGGCATCGAAACGATGGGGACATACGCGGTGCTCACCCCACCTGGCTACTCGGATGAAGCTAACGCCAAGACCAAGTACCCGATAGTCGTGATCCTGCACGATGCAGGCTCGAACGAACTGCAAGCAGGAATGCTGGCGAATGGGTTGGGGCGAGAGGGAGTGATCTACGTCTTGCCGCGTTCGCCGTACCCGGCCGAGGCGAAGGGTTGGCAGGCCGCGCCCACCTACCCGAGCGACTGGGGCGCGCCGGGTAGTGCGACGTTCCCAACCAAAGAGGTCGACCAGCTGAAGCTGGCCAAAGCGCAAACCAAGGCGCTGTCGGACGCCATCAAGGACGTGCGCAAGAACTACCGCGCAACGCACGACAAGATTATCCTGCTCGGCAACGGTGAAGGAGCGCTCGCTGCTCTGGACTTCGCGTCGACGTACCCGTGGATGACCAAGGCGTACTTCGCGTACGACGGGCAGTTCGACCAAGTCGTCGCAGACAAGAACGCCAAGTCTCAGGCGTTCGCCTTGCGCAATGGCAAGATCGCGACGGTACTAGCAACGCGTGAAGGCGGTGAGGCCGCGAAGTCCAGCGCGGCCTTGAACGAGCTACTCACGAGCAACAAGGTCGACAGCACGACGTTGAATCTTCCCGCAGGCGAGGGCGCATTGGCGGGAGCCGCGCGGGACGAAGCGAAAAGATACATCCGCCACTGGTGTTGCGACGAAGCCCTGACGCCCCCAGAGGCCCCCCCCGCCCCCGCGCAACCCAGCAGTGCCGTGGCCGACAGCTCACCAGCTCCCGCGGCCGCGCCCGCGAGCCCCGCGGCTGCCCCCGCTGCGCCTGCGCCTGCGGCTGCACCACCTGCACCTGCAGCCAAGACCGCTGTTGCTCCAGCCGCAGCGCCCGCCCCGGCACCAGCAGCCCCCGCCGCGAACCCGACACCAGCGCAGCCCCCCCAGACGACGGCTGCAGCTCCCGCGAAAACGGAGCCTCCAAAGAAAGCGGCAGATCCCGCACCCGAAAAGGCCCCCGCCCCAGCGCGCGACATCCCCGCGAAAGCAACTAAGCCCGCCAAGTAAACGGCGTTCGAAACGAAGCGCACGCAGGTTTCTTGCGCGCGCTCCTCGAGAAAAGGCTACCCCGGGCTGTGGGTAGCCTTTTCTCGTTCCTCAAGGTTCGGGCAAGATGAACACTTCGAGGTTCCATTGGCCAACGGCTCCAGCGTAGCCGTCGATCTGGACGAAGTAGGCTCCCGCCTCGAGCACATGCTCGAGGTAACTCCCCTGCTCGATCGCGAGCGAACAGCCCATGTCGATTTCCTCACCCGGGCAAAGTTCCCCGCGTCGCAAGTTGATGATCGTTTGTAGGGAGCTGCCTGCTGCGTCCAGGATTACCCGGCTACGCTCATCCAGTCGTAGCTCCAGCAACTGATCAGGTGCCCCTTCCGCCGTTATCCCCGCAACATCGCAACTCGCGGAGAAATCGGCTCGGGATTGGGCGGTGTTGCCCGTGAAGTAACCCCCTGTGGCAGGGATCAGTAACGCGCTACTACAGTCATCGGCAGCCGCCGCCAGAATCGGGGCCTGCGCAGGGCGCGCTGCGACGAGCACCGACGACGGGTTTCCGCGTTCGGACTCGGCTACGACCAGGTATTCGCCTGCGGGCAGATCGTGAACGCTTGCCCGCAGTGGGGGCAAGCGTCCGGCCACACAGGCCAGCGGAGAGTTCTGCTCGCACTGGGCATCGAGCAGCGCAATCGCCGCCGAGTCTCCGTACGTGAGCCTTTGTTTGAGCAGGACGTCGCTACGCTCATCGAGCTGAATCGACAATACGGCGTCGCGACCCGACGGGAAGCAGGGCAGGTGCAGCTCATCACCATGCTCGTCGAGTTCGAGGTTGACGACCCGACCCACAGGAACCAACTCGGGCGCGTCGCAGGTGTCGCCCGCTGGACTCGTCGAGGCAGCGGACGTCTCCAGCTGAAAAGTGACGTCACTCGCCGCGGTCGAAGACACGGCTAGAAAGTAACGCCCAGGCTCGAGCGCGCGAGCGAACAGCTCGACGGCACCGCTCCGCACACACGTCAGCTCCGCGCTCTGCGCCTCACACGCCTGGGAACGCAGAGAAAGGATGGGCTCACTGTCCCGCTCGACGGCCGTCGCGAGCACGCGCACGTCCGATACTTCGGAGAGTTCGAAATCGTACACGACTTCGCCTGAATCGTCAGCGCAGCGACTCTTCAAGTTCGCTTCGCTACCCAGTACTGGCGCGAGCACGAATTCTCCGGGCGAGATGCGTGAGGCCGTCACGCACTCCTCGTTGCTCGGCGCTGCGCTGGGCTCTTCGAAGTCGACGGAAAGCTCCAATTCTTCGACACTGAAGGCGAACAGCCATAGGTGAAGTTGGCCTGGCTCGCGATCACGCGACCGAATTCGGATCACGCCAGAACCGTCGTCCAGCTCGTGCGCTAGGTTGCACGCCAACTCTTGCCCGACGTCGTCACACGTGTCGCGCAGCGACGCCGCGAACTCGGCAACCCTCCCCCGCACACTGATCACGACGTCGCTCCGCGCTTCGACGTCGATGGTCACGACGACGTCTCGCGCCCCGGGTGGGGAACAACTGGCCGCCGTGCCCGAGGTTGCCGCCGAGAGCGGGACCCAAACCGTCCCTGCGCCGCCGAGCAGCATGGCGGTTTGACAGGTGTCGAACTCCGCCGCCCGACAATCCGACTCGTCTATCTCACCATCACAGTCATCGTCCGTGCGATTGTCGCAAACCTCGCTAGCGAGGCTGGACACCGCTACGTTCAAGTCGTCACAGTCGCCTGCGTTCGTCCCACAACGAGCATCCGGGTCCCCATCCCCATCCACGTCACGCAGCGTTCGCTCGCACTCGCGTGTTTCTTCGACGCAGCGATCGATGGTGCAGGGATGTTCGTCGTCGCACCTGACCACCTGCCCCGCAGAACAGCCGAGGGTCGGTAAGCAAACTTCCCGACCGTTGCAGTAGAACTCGTCCTGACACGACGTGTCGTCGGGAGTGAAGCGGCAACGCTCCAGCTCCAGATCGCAAGCGTCGAACGTGCAAGCGATTCCGTCATCACACTGTTCATCATCGAGACATCGCCCACCCAGCGTTGGGTCTCGGGGTGACTCGCGTGGCCGCTCGTCATCCGACACGATCAAAGGTTCCTCTTCGGAGTCGCTCCCAGCCTCTTCGAACACCGCCGCGTCGGCCTCGACGCGTATCAGGGAGCTGGCGACACTCGCACCATCACAACCGCACACGCCCAGCGCAGCCGCAACCGAGGCTAATCGAACAGCGATGGCAGGAGTGACCTCGCGGGCGCGCATGACGTCAAGTCATGGCGGGATTGCCGCGTGGACGCAAGTCTGAGGCGCCCTCCTCACGAGCCGAGGATGGCACATTCGCCACGGGCCGCTAGGGATTGCGCCTCCTCCACACCGAGCGTAGAACATGTTTCTGGTGCGGATTCTGATCGTCGAAGACCAAGACTCGATCCGGCACATGATTCGAGCCTTGGTACAAGCGCGCGGCTACGAGGTGACTGCGGTAGAGTCTGGCGCGCGCGCTCTCGAGGAGGCCACCGCTGCGCCCCCCGACGTGGTGCTGCTCGACCTGATGATGCCGGGTGACTTCGATGGTCTGGACGTGTGTCGACGGCTGCGGCTCGACCCATCGACGCGACGGCTCCCCATCTTGATCATCACTGCGGCGACTGACGCCACCTCCCGTGAAGAGGCAATGCGTGCGGGCGCGACGGGGTTCTTCACCAAACCCTTCAGTCCGTTCGAACTTCTCAACGAGCTGGAGCGCCTGGCTCCACCGACGAGTCCCCCCCCGAAGGCATAGCGGGCGCGTGCATGGCCCGGGCTGGTGCATGGCCCGGGCACGCAGCAGGCTACTGCGCGGCCAGCATGGCTTTTACGCGTTCCTCGGCGATAGCAACGATGCGTTCCGCCTCCATCGGCGGAATGCGCAGGGTGCCGATCAAATCTTCCAGCAGCTCGGTCTCCTTTTGGTGCTGTTCACCATCGATGTACGTCAGCAACACTGCGTGTTGCAGGAGCACGCGCCGATCGTCAGCGCCCAACTCCGACAGCTCGATGTCGTCGAGCGTGCGCTTGGTTTCAGCGAACTGCCGCACCTCACGCGCCTCACTCGGCGTCGCCTCGTACGCCGCCAGCAGTGCATCGATCACTTCGCGCTCCTCGTCCGCGATGCGATCGTCGGCCCACGCTACACTGACCAACCCCTTCACGATAGCCAAGTCTCGAACATGCATGGCCGCCACGATGGCACAACGCTCGAGATCGGCAAACAGCAAACTCACTCTGAGTCGGTTCGAGACGAGCTCCCCCGGCGACCGCCATTCGCCGTCAGCCCGACGTCACCGCGTCAGCTGCGGAGGGCGGCAACGGGGTGCAGCTCGACCGACCCCACTCTGCCTGCTCGTCGAAGGATCGACACAGCGCCTGTGCGGTCTGTCGTGCCTCGGGGAACGTCTCCATCGCGAACTCCGATACGAGCTTCCCCAAATTGCTACGTCTCGCCTCGAAGCGACCGAACAACAACTGCGCAGCTCGGCGGCGGCCCCCATCCGCAGCTACCGTGGCGATTCCAGGAGCCTCACCATCGTCTGCGAGCGGTGCGGGCTTGGCAGCTGGAGCGCTGCTCGTAGGTTCGGACGTCTCGGGCGATTCCATGGGGGCTTCTGGTGGCGCGGCACTTCCCCAAAACGGCGTCTGCTCGGAGACAGTGGGGGCCGGCGGCGTGAAACACTCGCTGGCAGTCGCGCGACAGGGTTGCTCGGCGAGGTTCGCCTGAGCCACGGTGGAACTGCGCGGAGCAGGCGCCACGCTGCTTCGCAGATTCCGCGCCCATTCGACACTCTCGACGTCCAACGGCAGCTCTCCCGCGGGGACGGCTCCGGCCGCTTCGATACGCCGATACAATCTCGTCAGCGCCCGGCGAGCAGCACTGCGATTGAACGGAATCAGCGCCGCGGACAGTTCACTAGCCAGGTGAGCAACGCCACACGGCGGGCTTGAAGCGACCCGTTCCAGTTGCAGATGCTCCCCTCCGCAGCAGCCCAAGAATAGCGCGAGCAACGATCGGAGTTGGCGATCACACGAGAGATTGTCTCCCGGCGCGGCATCACTGAGTACCACCGCTCCCGCGGGCGACAGGGATATCCCACGCGCGCTCGTCTCTAGTGGCGCCAACTGCATCTGCTCGGCTGCTGACAAGATCAGCGCGGCGCCCGTTTCCTTACTGGCGCTGGCTCGGCCGAGTCGAATAGCCCAAATCAGCTGTTCTACAGTGTACGACATAGTTGCTCTGCGGCTTTACGCCCGCTTGTCGCCTTCTAACTTCCCTCGAACGACCTGGCCAAACTGCCTGCGATCGGGCACCGCATCGGGGTATAGTCCGCGCCATGCAGGCGTGTGCGCATTGTGGGTACTCCAACCAAGCAAATCCCCCCCACTGCGCGGGTTGCGGGCGCCCCCTGTCAGAACCCGATGAAACCGTTGCGCCGCCTTCCGATGCTGCGGCTCCGCCCCCTGGCAAGCCAGTGGTACGTCCAGCGTCCGAGCTTTCGCAGACCATGATGGGCATGCCCGCGCCCCGTCTGGACACTCGGGCCGCCCATGCTCCATCGCCGAACCGCGTTCCTGGCGGGTCCACGCCCCCGCAAGCTCAGGTCACGCAATCCCATGGAGGTCGAGCCGCCTCAGGGTTCGATCCCAAACGCACGTTGCTAGGTGGAATTTCGCAAGGGCCTGCAGCCGTCGGGTTGGGGAACGCCCCAGGTCAGAGTTCCCGACCGCCAGTGAGCGGGCAGAGCGCGCCGCGCACGACTCCTGTCACGGGGACTCCCGCGGTGCGTCGCGGCCCACTGGACACGACTGCGGTGCTTCACCCCGGCGCCGATGGAGCCAACGTGGGTAACACGCTGCTCGGGATGGCAGCGCCATCGGGAATGCCAACTGCAGCCACTCCCCCGGGCTCGAGTGCTACCCCAAACCCCACTCACCCATCCGCGCCTGAGCACTCGTTCGCGACTACGCTAGCCCACGGTCAGAATCCGGGGTCGACGATGTTGGGCTTGGCGCCCCCACAGGTGGGTGAAGCGCAGGCTCCCGCAGTCGAACCCGCACCGCAAACCGCTGCTGCGTCGCCCCCCCAAAGTCAGCACAGCCATCAGCCCACGTTACAAGGCATGGCAGCACCGAGCGTCGGCCCCGTCGACCAGAGCACACAACCCTCCAACGGATCCGGCACGAATGGCCGAGCTCCCAGCGCCGAATCGACCAGCACCGGATCGACAAGCGTAATGGCGCCCACGGTACCAGCGTTTCAGCACTCCGAAGCTGCCGATGTACCACTGGCCCGCAGCCGTCGTCGCGGAGGCATCGCGCTGCTAGCGCTCGCTGGTTTACTGCTCGTGGGTGTCTTGAGCTTTCTGATGCTCTGGGACGTGCCTGCGCCGCTGCAGGCTCGGGTAGAAAGTGACGGGCGCGGGCACGACCTCGTGGAGCTGGTGTGTGATGATTGCCCTCGCGGCAGCAAGGTCACTTACGGCAAGCAGCAGACCGAGTTCGACGGTCGTTCGGCCAAACTACAGCTCGACGCTCCGCTTCGAATCGGCAACAACGACCTGACGGTCGCGCTGGAACGACCGGGTATCGGCCGGGACGAAGCCGTGCGGCTCCAAGTCCCCGTGCACTACAGAGTCCAGGCCGACGCAAGCTCGCTGACGGAAACGCCCCCTCAATTGACGGTCGTCGTACAGGCAGCGCCCGACTCCGAGGTTCAGGTGAACGGGACGGCGGTGCCGATGAGTGAAGGACGCGGCACACGCTCGATCGACGTCTCGGGTGAACTCACGGGGCCCGCCGCAGACGTACGAACCCTTTCGCGCGAGGTGCAGTACGTTGTGACGACAGCCACTGGGCCTCAGCAGGGCCGACTGACCGTCGAGCTACCCATCACACCGCTGGTCGTCGACACGCCGAGCGAGAGTTGGCTGACGGACGAGGCGAGCGTAACGCTTTCTGGCAGGACGTCACCCAACGCACGGGTGCAGGTGAACGACGGCGAGGTACAAGCCGATGCGGAGGGACGTTTCGAGCAGCACGTCGCGCTCCCGTCGATCGGCACCCACCCGATCGACATCCGCGCCTTGGCCGCCGACCACGCGCCACGCTTGGTGCGACACGAGGCGGAACGCACGGCAGATCTCCGCGCGGAAGCCAAGCTACGTCGCAGAGCGGCCAAACGTACGTTCGCACAGGTATTGCTGGCCGCGACGGGTGACGCCCCACAAGCGATCGCGCTGGAAGGACGCGTGCACGAGAGCCGCGTGCAGGCGCAGTCGACGGTGCTGATCCTCGACGTGAGCAAGGGCTGTAGCGAATCCCCCTGTCTCGCACGGGTACTTGCAAGCCAACCACTCGAGGTGGATCGGGGCGCCCGAATCGAAGTGTTCGGCACAACCCATGGTACGATCGAAAGCCCGTTTGGGGATCAGGCGCTGCCCGTGGTTACGGCGTCATTCATCCTGCGTTGAACGAATGTCGAACTCCGCACGCCAATCGACGACGAGAAATCGGCTGCGCCTATTCAGCGCCGCGCTGCTCTTGCCACTGACGCTCGTTCGGTCGTGGACACAACCCGCCTTCGCACACGACCCAACCCTGGCACACACCATCGTTACCCCCACGCGCGGAAACGCGGGCACGGTGGAGGGTGATACTGGCAGGAGTGCGTTCACCCTTCCCAGGCACCCGCAGCTCGACTGGCGCACGCGACTAGGAGCGCCCGTTTTGGAGCTGGGGGCAGGTCCCCGAGCCGCGACGCCGAACGCAAGCCACCCCCCCAACGTATTGCTCGTCAGCACCAGTGACGGACGCCTGGTCGAGCTCGACGCCCGGGGGTTGGAACGCTGGGCTGAGGCGCTTCCAGCCACCGCGGTCGCGCCCCCGATAATCACGCGAAGCGCCCAACGCCTCGTGCTCACCCAAGACGCACAACTACTCAGCTTCTCAGGCAACGGCGACCAACACTTCGCGCAAACGCTACCACTGCGCGTGAACGATTCGAGTGGCAAAGTAGTGGAGCTCTTGGACGGAACGCTGCTGGTCGCGTGGGGCCGGGACCTGGTCCTACTCGACCCGGACGGCGGGCTGCGTAGTGCTCTCGAACTCGACGCCGAGTTCGAAACGGTATTCGTCGACGGGCGAACCCTCGTGTTACGGACCAGCGACGGTCAAGTGTCCACCTGGGACGGCTACTTTCGTCCGCGACGAATCGCTCGCGTGCAGGCTGCGTCCAACGTGCAATGGCTGGGAAAAGAAACGGGATTGGTCGTCGCCTCGGACGGCGCGCTTGCGTGTCGCGCGCCAGTGGAACGGCAAGCGCGCTGGCTGGAGTTGGACGCGGGAAAGTTTTGGGGCTCACTCGCACTATTGCCCGAGCCCGGCCGCGTGGTGGCGCGCGGGACGCCAGACCTGCTCGTCAGTGCAAACTCCACGGGCGAATTGAAGCGCTGGGTGCTCAGCCAATCCAACCCCGCGAAGCACCTCTGGCCAGAAGTGTTGGTCGACGACCGAGGCACGATGATCGCAATGACCAACGATGGCCAACTCGCAGCGATCTCGGACGTGGTGCGACGTTTGACGCTGAGGGGTTGTCCCACGGTCGCCAAACTCGTTTCGCTGGGGCCAGGCAAACTGGCGGCAAGCTGCGGCGATGGCGTCATCATCGGGGTCGCGGACGAGCCGTCACCTCCGAAGTGATTGCTCGACGAGGAACTGAACGAGCTTTCGCAACGTAGCTCAGTCGTTTGGGCCACATGACGGAGCGGCTCTGGCCCGCCGGGCCTTGCAGGTTTCAGGACTGGAACGAGTCCAAGCGCGGGGCTCTGCGGGAGTGAAGGCGCCAGTAAAAAGTTGCCTTTACAATCAGCCGCCAGTTGCCATAGTCCTCCCACGATGGTTTCGATCACCCAGGTAGCGGCAGAGAAGGTCCAGGAAATCGCGTCGAGCGAAGGGCTGCAGGGACAAGGCTTGCGCTTGCGCGTCATCGGCGGCGGTTGCGCTGGGTTTCAGTACGACCTCTACTTTGAGGAAAACCCGACTGAATTTGACGAGACCTTTGAGTCGCGGGGCGTATCGCTGTACGTGGACCCACTCAGCTATCAGTACCTCGACGGCACTGAGATCGACTACGTCGAGGGTGCGATGGGGGCAGGCTTCAAGTTCGGAAACCCCAACGTTTCCAGCACTTGCGGCTGCGGGTCGTCTTTCAACGTGTAGCTCGGCCTCCTGTAGCTCGGCCTCCGGTAGCTCGGCCTCCTGGGCCAACGCCCGCACGCTTGCGCAGTAGCGGATGGCGCTAGCTGCCTTACCGCGTTGTTGGATCGGCCGCGCGGCTGAACTTCGAGACTCGTCGTCACCCCGAGGGATCTCGACTCGTACCCCTGATTGACCCCGCCCGCTCACGAGACTGGGCGCACATCAGGAGCACGACAACCATGGCGCACGCACAAGATTCACAGCAGGCCATTTCTCGCTACACTGCCGAGGTTCGCAGCTACGAGCCTCTGAGCCGCGAAGACGAAGTCGAGTACGCTCGCGCGTGGCGACAGCGGCAAGATCGCCGCGCCGGTGACAAGCTGGTGCGAGCTCACATGCGCTACGTGGTGGCGACTGCCGCCAAGTACAAGCGCTACGGCGTCCCGATGAACGAACTCATCGCGGAAGGCAACTTCGGTTTGGTGCATGCCCTCCGCAAGTTCGACCCAGAGCGCGGCTTTCGTTTCGTGACCTACGCCGCGTACTGGATCCGCGCGTACATCCTCAACCACATCATTCGCTCCTGGAGTCTGGTTGGCTCGGGCTCGGGCGCGCTTCGCTCCAAGATGTTCTTCAAACTGCGCCGCGAGCGCGTGCGCCTGGCGAATCTGGTCGGCGATCGAGACGAAGCGGAGGAGCAGCTGGCCGAGCAGATGAAGGTGAGCCGTGAGCAGCTGACAGGCATGCTGCGACGCTTGGAGGCCCGCGACGTCTCGCTGGACATGAAGGTATTCGACGACTCGATGACCAGCCTAGTCGACACCTTGGTTTCCGAGGGCGAGAGCCAAGAGCGAAGCCTACTCAGCGGTGAGATTTCCGGGCACCTGAAGTCCACGGTCGGCGCGGCGGTCGACAAGCTCGATCCTCGAGAACGGTACATCGTCGAGAGTCGCTTGATGGCCGATTCGGAAGAAAAGCTGAGTTTGGCAGAGATCGGGCGTAACCTCGGCGTCTCCCGCGAACGGGCACGTCAGCTCGAATCGCGCGCGAAGATGAAACTACGAAGCCAGCTGATCACCATGCCCGAGGAGGCCAAGCCCGAGTGGCTCACCCCAGAACTCATGACCCGCAACGCGGCTTGACGTCCCAATGGCGTCGTCTGTGAACCCGACGACGGACGCCACCTCACATCGCTCAACGATTGCCCAGTGCCGTGACGCCGCCCACGTGGTAGCACGGCCCGTCGGGCCACGGCGGCGGCCGCTCAGTGCTTCTGCGCTGGGAGGAAAGTCCGGGCTCCACAGAGCAGAGTGCCGGGTAACGCCCGGTGAGGATAAACCTTGAGGACAGTGCCACAGAAAACAAACCGCCCCGACGCGCGCGCCGGGGTAAGGGTGAAACGGTGGGGTAAGAGCCCACCGCGCCATCGGTAACGATGGCGGCACGGCAAACCCCACTCGGAGCAAGGCCACATAGGAGGGCGTTCGAGGGCTGCTCGCCCGAGCCCTTGGGTAGGCTGCTAAAGCGCTGGGGTAACTCAGCGCGCAGAGGAATGGTCGCCACCGCGCAAGCGGTAACAGAACCCGGCTTACAAGTGGACCGACACCGGCGCTCTTCGGAGCGCCGGTTTTTTATCGGTCGCTGAACACGAACGGGACGCGCACGTCCGTTGGCCCGTCCGAAGCCGGAAACGTCCAAGCGCGGACGGCACTTTCCAAACAACTCGGCAGCCCCGGGTAGCCGTGTGCGTCGCTTGCAGCCCGAACGCTTTCCACGGCTCCCGCTGGGTTTACCCGGAGGAGCAACGTAACCTTGACGAGCGGCGGAGCGTCGAATGCACGCTGGGCCAGCGCGGGCTGCCAGCAGCGACGACTGACCGCCGTGCGGCCAGCTCGGACGACAGCGCCGATCTCTCGCTTGCCTAGACCTGGCGCGGGTTGCGGTGTCGCCGTCGGCAGCGACTTGCCGTGATCGGTGCCCGCGCGGGCCTTCTTCGTCGTTTGTTGGGGCTGAGCGTCTCGACCACGCGGATTCTGCTGCGCACGACTGGGAGACATCTTCCCCCGAGGGGCTTGCGCACCGAGCTCAGGATCGTCTGCCCCGTCGTCATCCGCTGGTGCTCGCACATGAACGTAAACCCCAGACAGTCCGTCGAACGCTCCCTGCCGCGCAGGCTCGAGCAGCCGCGGCATCGACGCGCCATCGTCGTGCGCCACGGGCTCTGGCGCCGATGCCGCGGACGCTGGTACCGTGGACGGCGGTGAAGACTCCTTCTCAGCGCCCATCAATGCTGCGGTGGTGATCACGAGCGCCACGAGGCCCGCCCCCCCGAACATCGGCCAAGGCACGGCACGACGCTTGGGCACCCCCGCTATCGGAAAAACCGATGGATGAAACTCCGCGCCGTCGTCTTCGGCACCGAGTTGAAGGGGGTCGTTGGGTGACGGCATCTTCACAGTATGCACGGCACGAAGACAACGCGCATGAAGGCCGAGCACCCCGTTTTTCGATGTTCACAGCGACCGACACGAAGCGGAACAGCCGACGCGAAACGAGGTGTGCGCAGGTATCGTGCTCACACGCACGGCCTGCGCGGATTCGAGATACGGTGCTGTCGGCGCGATGTGCGGCTCGCCCTCTCACAGTTGCCGAGTCGAGGTAGCGAGGGGCTACCGCGCGGTTTCGTTCGACGTGCCGCCGCAGTTTCCGTTTGCGGCTTCTGCCTACTGCGACGTCTCCAACGCCTCGAGTCTCGCGGATGCCCAGCCTGCGTAGCGATTCTCGATGATGGCTGCACGTGCCTCTTCGACCAAACGCGCGTAGTGGTGCAGGTTGTGCAGTGTCAAATAACGATGGGCCAAGATCTCGTTGGCGACGAAAAGATGCCGCAGGTACGCCAGACTGACGCCCTGTTTGCACGCGGGACACTCACACCCAGGCTCGATCGGTCCACGCTCTTGCCGATGACGCGCGTTTCGAACCACCAGCTTCCCGTTCCTGGTAAACACCTGACCATTGCGGGCGTTGCGTGTTGGAATCACACAATCGAACACGTCTACTCCGACCCCAATCGCACGAATCAGATCGCTAGGCGTCCCAACCCCCATGAGATAGTGCGGTCGCCCTGGATCGAGCGCTGGAACGACTTGGAGGAGCGTTTGGTGCATCGACTCGTTAGCCTCCCCGACGCTGAACCCACCCAGTGCGATGCCGTCGAACGGAAGCGCCTGCAGCTCCTCGGCGTGAGCCAACCGCAACTCCACATCGGTTCCGCCTTGCACGATGCAGAACAACGCCTGACCAGCCCTGCGCGCCTGCAGACAGCGCTCTGCCCAACGGGTCGTGCGCTGCACAGCCTCGACGAGTATCGCCCGCTCTACGCCCGCGGGTGGGCAGACGTCGAGCTGCAACGCGATATCTGCCCCCAGCAAGCCTTGCACCCGCATCGACTCCTCGGGGCTGAGCAGGTGTCGCGACCCGTCGAGGTGCGAAGCGAACGCAAACCCGTTCTCACTGAGTTTGACCCGCTGCGCGAGCGAAAAAGCCTGAAAGCCTCCCGAGTCCGTCGCGATCGCATGCGGCCATCCCATGAACTCGTGTAGACCGCCAAGCTCCGCAACCACTTCTGCGCCCGGGCGCAACCACAGGTGGTACGTGTTGGAGATGAGCATGCGCGTACCCGCTTGCGCCAGCTCCGCGGGCGACACGGACTTCACGGCAGCTTGCGTGCCCACGGGCATGAAGGCGGGCGTTTGGATTTCGCCGTGTGCAGTCTGAAACCGCCCCGCGCGGGCGTGCCCGGACGTGGCGTCGACTTCGAAACTGTTCAGCGGTCGCGGCGAGGTATCCACATCGCATCTCCGTAGGAAAGAAAGCGGTAACGTTCGCGCACTGCTGCTGCGTACGCCCCGCGCACGCGCTCTTGGCCAGCGAAGGCGAACACCAAAGCCAGCAGTGTGCTTCTGGGCGCGTGAAAGTTCGTCAGCAGCGCGTCCACGGCACGGAACTGATAACCGGGTTGGATCAGCAAGTTGGTCTGCGCTTCTCCAACGTTCAGTCGCTCAGCATCGGAACACGCGCTCTCGAGAGCGCGCACGACGGTCGTACCCACTGCGACGATCGCGCGGCCCTCGGCCCTCGCCACGGAGAAGCGTTCCGCCAACGACTCCGAGATGCGGTAGTGCTCGGTGTGCATGGGGTGATCGTCGAGCGACTCGCTGCTGACGGGCTTGAACGTGCCCGCGCCGACGTGAAGCGTCACCTGGCCCAACTCGACGTCTCGCTCACGCAGACGCTGCAGCATGCGCTCAGTGAGATGCATGCCTGCCGTGGGCGCCGCGGCCGACCCACTGTGTTCTGCGTAGACAGTCTGGTAACGCGCCTGATCGGACTCGGTGTCATCCCGTTTCACATACGGTGGCAGCGGCACGTGACCGAACCGTTCCAACAGCTCGGGCACGGACGTCGGGACGCGCAGCCAACGCGTCCCCTGCTCTGTTCGTTCGCCCAATACCAGTTCGGCATCACCAACGACCACACACTCACCGACGGGCAGCGCGCGGTTCGCTCGCACCATCACCTCCCATTGCTGCGAGTCGTTCGGGTGCGCGTTGAGGAACAACAACTCCACCCTGCCGCCTGAAGCGCCCCGCCGTCCGAATACTCGCGCTTTGATCACGCGAGTGTCGTTGACGACGACCAGCGCCCGCTCGGGCACCAACTCCGCCCAGTTTCGCACCGTGTCGTGCCTCAACGGGTCGCGGAGCACGAGCAAACGCCCGCCGTCCCGCTTTGCGGGAGGGTGTTGTGCGATCAGCTCTTCGGGTAGCTCGTAGTCGAGCTCGGAAGCGAGCATCGGCGCGCTATACCCGCTCGGCGGCGCGTCATCCACCTGCTTTTGGATGCGCGACCGTCGACGATCGCCGGGCGTCGACGCTCAACGCGGCTCGAAAGTGATACGCAGGCGGGTCATCTTGCGCCAAAGCGTCGTGGGGCTGATGCCTAGAGCCTCAGCGGCCCGCTCACGATTACCCTCGTGTGCTGTGAGTGCTGCCGCGACCGCATCGCGCTCGGCCGCGTCGACGATGTCAGCCAGACTGCGTCCTTGAGCTCGATTGGCCTCCTGCGGAACCTCAGGCAAGATGTCGTCAACGCTGATCACACCGCCGCCAGAGAACGCCACGGCTTGTTCGACCATGTTCTCCAGCTCGCGAATGTTGCCTGGGAAGTCGTACTGGACCACGCGTTCCATGACGCCGTCCCCCAGCTTGGCTTGCGCGGCCATCTTCTTGTTGAACTTGTCCAAAAAGAATTGAACGAGCAGCGGGATGTCCTCGCGACGATCGCGGAGTGGCGGCAGATTGAAGCGCGCCACGTTGAGGCGATAGTAGAGGTCCTGCCGAAAGCGCCGCTCGCGGACTGCCTCCGCCAAGTCGACGTTGGCCGCAGCGATCACTCGGATGTTGATGCGGATTGCACGGTTTTCGCCAACCCGCCGAATTTCTCCCTCTTGGATCGCGCGCAGCAGCTTGGCCTGAAATGAAGGCGTCGTCTCGGCTATTTCGTCGAAGAAGAACGTTCCACCGTCCGCCTCTTCGATGAGCCCCTTACGTGCGGCGACGGCGCCCGTAAACGCACCACGCGCATGTCCGAAGAGCTCACTTTCCAGCAGCGTCTCGCTGATCGCTGCGCAGTTCACGGTCACGAACGGGCGATCGGCACGATTGCTGTTGGCGTGTACCGCTCTCGCGACCAGCTCTTTGCCCGTACCGCTCTCGCCCGTGATGAGTACGATGGCGTCCGTCGGGGCCACGCGAACGACGCGTCCCAAAACGTCGCGAACCGCTTGGGAGCGACCGATGATGTTCTCGAAGTGGTACTTCTCGCGAAATTCATGGGCGAACAGCTGCACTTGGCCTTGCAGCTTTCGGCTCTCTAGCGCACGCGCCACCTTGACCAGCAGTTCTTCCTCGGTGAACGGCTTCTGGATGTAATCGAACGCGCCGAGCCGCATGGCTTCGACGGCACTTTCGATGGTGCCGTAGGCCGTCATCACCATCACCTCGGTGAGGGGTTGGGCTTGCTTGACCGCACGCAACACGTCGATTCCGTCGGCGCCACCCATGCGTAAATCCGTGAGCACCATGTCGTATGCTCCAGTGGCGCCCATATCTTTGCCTTTTTCACCCGAGTCGGCCTCGTGCACCTCATGCCCACTGCCCCGAAGCATCATCGCCAAGGTCGCGCGCATGTTGCGCTGGTCATCGACGACTAGGATCTTCCCCCCCGAAGTCTCGAGGCCACCTTGGGGGGCGGCGGGCGTTGTCGCTGTAGCTGGAGCGTTCACGAGTTCCCCTTCACGTTGAATTCCCAGGTGCGCCTCTGGACCCAGCAACTGCTCGGACACCGAGTGCAGCCGCGACCGTCCCCCGTTGATGCGGACCTTGAAGACAGTAGTGACACCTTGAATAGCTGGAGCAACGCCAAACGCGCCGCCCTTCCTTTCGGGTATTTACGACAGTTGGCCGCGTTCACTAACCGTTTTGGGGTCCCGCCGCTGGACATTCGGCCTGCATTGGATTGACAGCAGACTCACAACCCGGCAAACCGCAGGCGCGTTCGCGCACACCCTCACTCAAGGCATGAAATGACACAGCTCAAGCAGCTACTCGGCGGGGCAGAAAAGCGCCCAGCTCTGATCGACGACGCCTGCGGCGTCTTGGACCATGAGGTCGCAGACAAGTCGGGACTGAGCGGCGCGGCTGTGAAGGCCGCATACAGTGTGGTCAAGGGGATCAAAGCGGGCTTCATTCGTGAAGTGATCGACGCACTCCTCGACGACTTCCTCGATGCGCTGGATCCTTTGCGCGCAGAAGCGGAGCAACAAGGCGTGGCCCTCAGCGACTATCTGAGGCGCGACCCCGACCAGGTGGCCGAGAAATTGCTCGGTGTGACCGACGCGCGAGTTGAGCACGCCGAGCGCAAGGTGATCAAAAAGACCTACAGCAAGCTACGCCCAGGCGCGAAGAAACACGTCGAGGCATCAGTCCCCCGCCTGGCGCAGATGCTCGAACGACATCTGCCTAACAGCTGAACTCCCCACGAGGCCAACACGGCCCAATAACGGGACAACCTGCGCAGGTTTTTGCGCGCGTAGGTTGCTTGACAAAAAGCGTGCGTGATCGCACTAGACCGCCCAGTTCCCCGGCGAACGGGCACGGAAGCCACTGCTGCGCGAACAGCCAGCATCCCGGGGGGCATGGCCCTAGCACCGAGTTCGGCGACTCGTCCGGAAAGGTACCGTTAATCAGCATGGTCACTTCAGCTCAGGGGAGCTCCACCCCGAATCAAAGCCCAACGACGGTCAAAGGTGCGATCGTCCGCTTCGTAGGTGATTCGGGCGACGGCATGCAGGTCACGGGCTCCCAATTCACGAGCACGGCAGCATTGCTCGGCAACGACCTGGCAACCTTCCCGGACTTCCCAGCGGAGATTCGCGCTCCCGCGGGCACTCTCTATGGCGTCAGTGGTTTCCAGATCCACTTCGCGTCAGAAGACGTGTTTACCCCAGGCGATCGGCCAGACGTACTCGTCGCGATGAACCCCGCAGCGCTCAAGGTGAACCTTCCTGCGCTTCTGCCGGGATCGCTTCTGGTCGTCAACAGCAGTGCGTTCAGCGCTGCCAACCTGAAGAAGGCTGGCTACGAGTCGAACCCGCTCGAGAACGGCTCGCTCGACGCCTACCAGCTGCTTTCGCTCGACATCACCAAGCTGACGCTGGCGGCGGTCGCGGACACTGGCCTCTCCACCAAGGAGGCCACCCGCTGCAAGAACTTCTGGACGTTGGGGTTGATGTACTGGATTTACAACCGTCCCCTCGATCCGACGCTGCGCTGGCTGGAAAAGAAGTTCGCAAAGAAGCCCGAAATCGTCGCAGCGAATGGCGCGGCACTCAAAGCAGGGCACGCGTTCGGTGAGACCGCCGACATCTCCTACCAGCGTTACGACGTCCCCGCGGCCAAAGCCGAGTCGGGCACTTACCGCAACATCTCGGGCAACCTGGCAACCGCCTGGGGCCTGGTCGCAGCTTCACAGTTGTCCCAGCTGCCAATAGTGCTCGGCTCTTACCCGATCACGCCTGCCAGCGACGTGCTCCACGAGCTGAGCCGTCACAAGAACTTCGGCATCACCACCGTTCAGGCGGAAGACGAGATCGCCGCTATCTGCGTCGCAATCGGCGCCGCCTACGCGGGCAAACTCGGTGTGACGACGACGTCGGGACCGGGCATGGCGCTGAAAATGGAAGCCATGGGACTCGCGGTGTCCACCGAGCTGCCCTTGGTCATCGTCAACATCCAGCGGGCTGGCCCGAGCACGGGCATGCCCACCAAAACTGAACAAGCCGACTTGTTCCAAGCGATGTACGGACGCAACGGTGAGGCGCCCGTGTGCGTGCTGGCTGCAGCAACGCCGGGCGACTGTTTCTACATGGCGATCGAAGCCGCGCGCATCGCGACCAAGTACATGACGCCCGTCATCTTGCTGACGGACGGCTACTTGGGGAACGGCGCCGAACCGTGGCGTATCCCCGACGTCAGCTCCCTGCCGAAGTTCGAAGTGCGACAGACGACGACTCACGTCGAGGGCTTTCACCCGTTCTTGCGTGACGAAAAGACACTGGCCAGGTTGTGGCCGATCCCGGGTAGCCCTGGGCTCGCCCACCGCATCGGCGGCCTGGAGAAAGACTTCGACAGCGGCAACATCTCTTACTCGCCCGAGAATCACCAGCGCATGAGCGAAACGCGCGCGAACAAGATCGCGAACATCGCGGGAGACGCGCCAGACTTGGAGATCGTGGAAGGCGACGAGAGTGGGCGATTGCTCGTGCTCGGCTGGGGGTCGACCTACGGCGCGATCCGCGAAGCGGTACGACGCAGCCGTGCGCGGGGAGCCAGCGTTTCACACGCGCACTTGCGTTACCTAAACCCCTTCCCCAAGAACTTGGGGCAGCTGATGCAGAAGTTCGACCACGTACTCGTGCCCGAGATGAACATGGGGCAGCTCGTCAAGTTGATCCGTAGCGAGTTCCTGATCCCGGCGCAGAGCTTTGCGAAGATCGAAGGCCAGCCCTTCACCATCGACGAGCTGGAAGGCCGCATCCAACGAGTTCTGGAGGCGTGAACAGCCATGACTGAAGTGATTCCGATCGACAAACTCACCAAGAAGGACTTCTCCTCCGATCAGGATGTCCGTTGGTGCCCGGGCTGCGGCGACTACGCCATCTTGGCCACCGTTCAGCGCACGATGCCCGAACTCGGCATCCATCCGCACAACATGGTTTGGGTCAGTGGTATCGGCTGTAGCAGCCGTTTTCCCTACTACATGGACACCTACGGGTTTCACACCATTCACGGACGCGCGCCCGCGGTGGCGACGGGCATCAAAGTCGCCAACCCAGAACTCAGCGTGTGGATGGTCACAGGCGATGGCGACGGGCTGAGCATCGGTGGCAATCACCTGATGCACTGCTTGCGGCGCAACGTGGGCGTCAAGATCTTGATGTTCAACAACCGCATCTACGGCTTGACCAAGGGGCAATACTCGCCGACGAGCGAAGTCGGCAAGGTCACCAAGAGCACGCCCCTCGGCAGCACGGACTACCCCGTGGACCCAGCGTGTTTCGCGCTCGGCTGCAACGCCAGTTTCGTGGCGCGCTCGATCGACGTGGAGGCCAAACATCTGGCAGAGGTGATCAAGCGCGCGGCCACTCACCCCGGCACCACGTTCACCGAGATCTATCAAAACTGCAATGTCTTCAATGACTTGGCGTTCGAGTCTTTCCGCGCGCGCGACGTCAAAGACGAACGACAGCTGCACGTCGAACACGGCAAACCCCTGCTTTTCGGCAAAGATCACACGAAGGGTCTGCGCCTCGACGCACGCAGCATGAGGCTGACCGTCGTGACGCTGGGCGAGAACGGCGTCACTGCGGACGACGTGCTCGTGCACGACGAGACCAACCCGATGCTCGCCAGCCTGCTCGCACGCATGCCTTTCCCCGAGTTTCCCGTCGCCCTGGGCGTGCTGTACTGCAACCCCTCGCAGCTGAGTTACGAGGACGCGCTTTCACAACAGCAGCGAGCGGGCACTGAGCGGGCCGGCGCTCCCGACCTGGGCAAGTTGCTCAAATCGGGCGAAACTTGGACCGTCTGACTACGCAGAACTGTGCTACACCCCCGCGCCTCGCAGCGCACGGCCCCATGCGATCAGGTGTCGCGGCGCAACGAACCAATTCCCCACTCTGATCAAAGAGCAAAATCATGTCTACACCCCAAGACCCCCGCGCACGTCGCCGCGAAAAGAAGCGACGCACCCTGAAGAACGCCAAGTGGGAAGCTCGCCGAGCGGCTGAGGACGCCGAGGCCGACAAGCCCAAGGCCAGCGCGAAAAAGGCTGTCTGAAACCACAAGTCACTCGCGAACAGCTCGATGGGCGTTCGTCGAAGCGCGCGGCGATGACAGCCGCCGCGTCGCTTACGCCCAGCCACCGTGACGATGGCCCCAAAAAGCCCGGCCCCAGGGTCGCGGGTTTTTCTGCGTCCATCGCCAACACGTGTCGTGGCCTGCGCAGATCGTCCCCGAGGTTTGAGTGCGTCCTGGGGTTACGCACATTTGCGGGCGAACGCAGCCGGGCCCGAGGGCTGGCGCCCGTGCGGTTCGAGGGTCGACAGTCCGCGTGGCAATGACAACACTTGCTGGGTCCCTCCGTGGGAAATCGCGACATGGCTCAAGATCCCAACAAGCCGTCAGAAAACACACCCAACTCAGAGGGTGACGTCGAGCTGCTGGAGCGCCGCAAGACGAAGCGACCGCGTCGTTACGCCGTGCTGTTCCACAATGACGACTACACGACGATGGAGTTCGTAGTGCACGTGCTCATGAAATTCTTCGCCAAGTCCGAGACAGAGGCGACGCACATCATGCTCAACGTGCACCGCCGCGGCTACGCAGCGGCAGGTGCCTACACGCGAGACGTGGCAGAGACCAAAGTGTCACAGGTGACGGAGTACGCCCGCGGCCACGGGCACCCGTTGAAGGTCACTTCCGAACCAGAGGACGACGAAGAATGAAAGTCAGCTCAGAGGTAGAAATCGCGTGCTCGGTCGCTGCCACGGAAGCCTCACGGCGTGGCCACGAGCTGATGACCGTCGAACACCTGCTGTACGCGCTGCTGCTGGACACGGACACCGCCAAGACCGTCGAACGGAGCGGCGGCGATGTCGATGCCATCAAGGCGGAGCTCGAACGCATCTTCGAAGAGGAAATCCCAGAAGCGGAAGACGGTAGCGGTCCACCCGCAGCGTCGAACGGATTTCGTCGCGTACTGCAGCGCGCCGCGATCCACGTCGAGTCGAGCGGTAAGGCCGAACTTCGTGGCTACAACGTCGTGGTCGCGATGTTTGCGGAAGACGACTCCCTCGCCGTCAAGGCGCTCGAAGAGAACGGCGTCACGCGCCTAGATCTGGTGGAGTACATCTCGCACGGCGTGGCCAAGGGTGACGTCGACGAAGACGAAGACGAAGACGCCGTAGTCGAGGGCCGCGAAGCAAAACCCGAGAAGAACCCGCTCGAGAAGTTCACCGTCAACCTGAACGAACGCGCGAAAAAGGGCGAAATAGATCCGCTGATCGGTCGTCAAAAGGAGTTGCAGCGAGCCATTCAAGTGCTGGCGCGGCGACGCAAGAACAACCCGATGTTCGTCGGCGACGCGGGGGTGGGCAAGACGGCAATCGTGGAAGGCCTGGCGAGTCGTATCGTCAGTGGAGACGTCCCCAAGCAGCTGGCGAGCGCAGAGATCTATGCCCTCGACATGGGCGCCCTGCTCGCGGGTACGAAGTTCAGAGGTGACTTCGAAGAGCGGATGAAAGGGGTGATGAAGAGTCTCGAGAAGAAGCAAGACGCGATTCTCTTCGTCGACGAGATACACACCGTGGTCGGCGCGGGCGCAGCGGGTGGTGGTACTGTGGATGCTTCCAACTTGCTCAAGCCCGCGCTCAGCAGCGGCAAACTGCGCTGCATCGGAGCGACGACCTTCGAGGAGTATCGACGTCACATGGAGCGCGACACCGCGCTCGCCCGTCGATTTCAGAAGATTGACGTGCTCGAGCCGAGTGTCGACGAGACGTTGCAGATCCTCGAAGGCCTTCGACCCCACTACGAAGAGTTCCACGAGGTCACCTACGACCCAGAAGCGATCGAGAGCGCGGGCAAGCTCGCGGATCGCCATCTGCGCGATCGCCGCCTGCCCGACAAGGCCATCGACCTGATGGATGAAGCTGGCGCCGACACGAAGCTCGACCTCGGTCCAGGCAGCAAAGTCGACGTGGCACGAATCGAACGTGTCGTCGCGCGCATGGCTCAAATCCCGCCAAAACAAGTCTCGTCCGACGATAAGAGCGCGCTGCGCAATCTGGAGAAGCGCCTCAAGAAGTTCGTCTACGGTCAGGACGAAGCCATCGAGGAGCTGTCCTCGGCGATCAAGCTCGCGCGCGCGGGCTTACGTCCGCCCGAAAAGCCCATTGGGTCCTACCTGTTCACGGGCCCAACGGGTGTCGGCAAGACGGAAGTTGCCAAACAGCTGGCCCTCATCCTCGGTATCGAACTGATCCGTTTCGACATGAGCGAGTACATGGAGCGGCACACCGTGTCGCGTTTGATCGGCGCACCTCCCGGTTACGTCGGACACGACAATGGCGGACTACTGACGGACGCGGTCACCAAGCAGCCGCACTCGGTGCTGCTGATGGATGAGATCGAAAAGGCGCACCCAGACATCTTCAACATCCTGCTCCAAGTGATGGACCACGGAACGCTCACGGACAACAACGGCAAGAAAGCGGACTTTCGTCACGTCGTGCTGATCATGACGAGTAACGTCGGCGCGGCAGATCTCGCGAAAGCATCCGTCGGTTTCGGCAAGCGCGAATCGCGAGGCGACGCCAACCTGGCGTACAAGAACACCTTCAGCCCGGAGTTCCGCAACCGACTGGACGCCAAAATCGACTTCGCACCACTGAGCCCGGTCGTGATGAAGAGCATCGTGGAGAAGGCCATCAACGAAACGAGCGCGCTCTTGGCCGATCGCGACGTGAGCATCGAACTGACGAAGGCGGCCGTCGACTACTTCGCGGAGAAGGGTTACGACCGAGACAACGGCGCTCGCCCGCTGGCTCGT
This sequence comes from uncultured bacterium, assembly GCA_965651905.1. GTDB lineage: Bacteria > Myxococcota_A > Polyangia > Polyangiales > Polyangiaceae > SZUA-265. The sequence goes on from CBFGUG010000006.1 coordinate 76,936, forward strand.
TTGATTCAGGACGAGATCAAGCGCCCGCTCGGTGACGAACTCTTGTTCGGCAAGTTGGAGAGCGGTGGCCACGTGATCGTCGACGCCACCGACGGCAAGGTGACCTTCAGCTTCGAAGCCGTCGCCAAGCTAGCTTCCGTGCCTACCAAGTCCGACGACGCGGCTGTCAATTGAATCGAGCCTGACCGCACCCCCGCGGCTGGTCCCGACCGGAGTCAGCCGAGCTGAGCCTGGCGGCTGGACGGCTCACGCTACCTCGCGCGCGACTGGAACGCCGCCGCCCTGGGACTGCCGCACGCTTGTGACTCCCCCCTCGATGGCGCTAGGTTGCCGCGATGACAGATAAGCGCGAAGCCCTGGAATACCACTCTGGCGGCCGCCCCGGTAAGATCGAAGTCGTAGCGACCAAGCCGCTAACCACGCAGCGGCACCTGTCGCTCGCGTACACGCCTGGTGTCGCGGAAGCGTGCCTAGCCATCGCCGCAAACGAGGACGAAGCATACCGCTACACCGCGAAGGGTAACCTGGTTGCCGTCGTGACCAACGGCACGGCCGTGTTGGGCCTGGGAGACATCGGGCCCCAAGCGGGCAAGCCCGTGATGGAGGGCAAGGCCAACCTGTTCAAGAAGTTTGCCGACATCGACGTGTTCGACATCGAACTCGAGGCCAAGTCGGCCGACGAAATCGTGGCCGCCGTCAAGGCCATCGCGCCCACGTTCGGTGGGATCAATCTGGAAGACATCAAGGCCCCGGAGTGTTTCGAGGTCGAGCGCAGACTGAAAGAAGAGCTCGACATACCCGTATTTCACGACGACCAGCACGGCACTGCCGTGATCTCGGCAGCCGCGTTGCTCAACGCCATCGAGCTCACCAATCGGAAGATCGGCAACGTCAAGTTGGTATTCTCGGGTGCGGGGGCGGCGGCCATCGCCTGCGCTGAGCTATACATCGCGCTCGGCATCAAGCGTGAGAACATCGTGATGTTCGACTCGAAGGGAGCCATCACCAAAGATCGAACGAATCTCGACCCGAGCAAAGCAGCGATGGCAGTGGACGGCCAGTACGCGTCCCTCGCAGACGCGTTGAACGGAGCAGACGGTTTCATCGGTCTCAGCGTCGGCAACGTTCTCAGCGCCCAAGACATCTCCAAGATGGCGAGCAGACCGATGATCTTCGCGATGGCCAACCCCACGCCAGAGATCCCCTACGACACGGCGAAGGCAGCGCGTCCAGACGCAGTCATCGCGACCGGCAGATCTGACTTCCCTAACCAAGTAAACAACGTTCTCGGCTTTCCGTTCATCTTCCGCGGTGCGCTCGACGTGCGAGCGAAACAAATCTCCAAGGAGATGTTGCTAGCGGCCACTCGCGCGTTGGCCGAGCTAGCCCGTGCAGACGTTCCTGACCGAGTGCTGCTGGCGTATGGCCTCGACCACTTGGCGTTTGGTCCCGACTACATCATTCCCAAACCGTTCGATCCACGTGTTCTGACACACGTGGCCCCCGCGGTGGCCAAAGCCGCAGCCGAAAGCGGTATGGCCCGCTTGCCAATCGAGAACCTCGACGCGTACCAGCAGCGGCTACTTCAAACCGTCGAGCGTGCGCGCGGGATCATGCAGCCACTGATCGACACCGCGAGACGCACACCACAGCGCGCACGGATCGTGTTTCCGGACGGGAGCAGCGCCAAGATCATGCGCGCCGCACAGCATTTGGCGGACGAGGGCATCTGTACTCCCGTCTTGCTCGGCAATCGTCAGCGGATCGAAAGCAAGGCCGCGGAAGCCCGCGTGGATCTGTCGAAAATGGAAGTCCTGGAACCGAACCCCGACATGGCGAACGAACTCGCACACACGTTGTGGGATCGCCGCTCACGCAAGGGTATGACTCTCGGTGCGGCCAAAGCGAAGATGCGCGAGTACACCTGGTACGGCGCGATGTTGATCCACAACGGTCTCGTGGACGGCATGGTCGGTGGCCTCAACCGCCCATACAAAGAGACGATTGGACCCGCCATCAAGGTGCTCGGGCTGCGCCCTGGACGTCGCATCGTTTCTGGTGTGTACGCCATGCTGTTCAAAGACCGACGCATCTTCTTCGGCGACTGTACGGTCAACGTCGATCCCGACGCGGAGCAGCTCGCGGAGATTGCCATGAACACGGCGCGCGTCGCGGAGACGTTCGGCGAGATACCCCGCGTCGCGATGCTTTCGTATTCGGACTTCGGGGAGCACTACCACGATAAGAAGGTCGCCGTCGTTCGAGACGCCATCAAGCTGGTACGCAAGCGCTGGCCGCAACTCGAAATCGACGGCGAGATGCAGGCGGACACCGCGGTGGACCGCCACAAGGTAACGAGCGATTTTCCCTTCTGCGCGCTGACCGGGCCCGCCAACGTTCTCGTGTTCCCCGATCTCACGTCGGGGAACATTGCATACAAGTTGTTGGTCAAGTTGACTGATGCAGAGGCGCTCGGACCACTCGTCGTTGGACTGGGGGGGCCAGTCAGCGCCATTCCGATGGGAGCGACCGAGGCTGAAATCGTCAACGTCGCGACGTGGACGGTCGTGCATGCGCTCCGCCGACGGCAATCGAGCTTTCGAGAGGATGACGAACCTTCGTCGGTTCAGGCTCCGTGGTAACCTCAAACAAGCATCCGAGCGCCGCTACCCAGCGCTGGCGGTTCTTCATCGACCGTGGCGGCACGTTCACGGATCTCGTCGGCGTCCCGCCAGACGGCGGCATGCTTCGTCACGAAAAACTGCTGTCGTCCGACGATGCCCCGCTGATCGGTATTCGAACGCTGATGGGACTGGCTCCAGACGCACCAATCCCGCCGTGTGACGTCCGCCTGGGCACGACGCTGGCCACCAATGCGCTACTCGAGCGCCGGGGTCGAAACTGCGCGCTACTCATCTCTGCAGGGTTCCGAGACCTGCTCGAGATCGGAGACGGTGCGCGCCCGGAGTTATTCGAGCTGAACATCGAGAAGCCTTCACCGCTGTACACTGACGTGGTCGAGATCGACGCACGGCTCGATGCTGGGGGCCAGGTGCTGAAGGCCCCCGACGAAGCCAAGACCAAAGCGGATCTGAAACGCCTGTGGGACCAGGGTATCCGTAGTCTGGCGATCGTCGTGATCCACGCGTACGTGGACGACACCCTGGAGCGACGAGTGGCGGAATGGGCTACGGAACTCGGCTTTGAAGACGTCGTGTGCAGCAGCGAGGCCGCCCGAGAGCTGGGTCTAGTGCGCCGCGCGCAAACGACCGTACTCGACGCCTACCTCACGCCCGTGCTGTCAGCGTACCTGCGCAAACTAGCTGAGCAGCTTCCAGCGAGTTCACTCCTGCTCATGCAGTCGAGCGGGCGCCTGGCTTCAGCACAGCAGTTGCGGGGGCCCGCCAGCTTGCTGTCGGGTCCCGCTGGCGGCGTCGTAGCCTACGCTCGCTTGTCGGAGGTTGCCGGCGAGACCGCCGCCATCGGCTTCGACATGGGTGGTACGTCGACCGACGTTTCGCGCGTGGCCGGAGAGCTGCCTCGAGTTTACGACACGACCACTGCAGGCGTGCGCGTCGTCGCACCCATGATGGACATCCACACGGTCGCGGCGGGGGGAGGATCCATATGTTCATTCGACGGGCACACTCTCTCCGTAGGCCCACAAAGCGCGGGCGCGACTCCAGGGCCACTGTGTTATGGGGATGCCACTGCGACCGCTTTGACGCTGACGGACGTCAACCTGTTGCTCGGCCGCCTCCAGCCAGACCGCTTTCCATTCCCGCTCGTTCGAACGAGCGCCGAACGTGGCCTACGGGAGTTGCACGCAGCGGTAAACGCCGCTGGGTCCTCGCTCAGCACCGAGGAGATTGCCGCAGGACTCCTCGATATCGCCAACGACAACATGGCGCGAGCCATAGCCAAAGTCAGTCTGGCGCGCGGCCACGACGTACGCACCCACGCGCTAGTCGTTTTTGGTGGTGCAGGAGGACAACACTCGTGCGCTGTCGCGCGCAAGCTAGGTATGCGACGACTCCTCTTTCCGCCGCTCGGGGGTGTACTGTCCGCCGTGGGCATGGGCTTGGCGAAACGCGGCGCCCATGCGGCAGCACAGGTTGACACCTCCCGCCTCGACAGCTCGACGCTGGCGCGCGCTGCCGAGAGATACGCCGAGTTGGAAGCAGAGTGCACCCGCCAACTTAACGGACTCGACGCTCGATTGGATCGGTACATCGACGTCAGATACGAGGGCACGGACCTGCCGCTGACGCTCCGATTCGACGGTGGCTCCGAGCTTCGCGCTCGCTTCGAAGCGACTCACAGACAGCGTTTCGGCTACAGCCGCCCACATCAACCCGTCGAGGTAGTCACGCTCCGAGTGGAAGCCACAACCGCCGAAGACCCGTCGCTGGTGACGCTCCTGTGCGCCGCGAGCGGAGCGGCAGGTTCGACGCTTCCGCCAGCGCCTTTGCGACGCCAACGGCTTTACTGTGACGGGTGGCGTGATGACGTTCCAGTGTTCGAGCGCGAGGCGTTGCGCGCGGGACACGTCATCAACGGGCCCGCCTGTATCGTCGAAGCCTCTGGCACGGTGGTGGTGGACCCGGGTTTTCGATGTGAAGTGATGCAGTCGAACATGTTGAGCGTGACCCTCGAAGCAGGCGTCGAGCGCGCAGCCGTCGTTCGAGGGTCGGCGTCGGATCCCGTGACGCTGGAGATCGTGGGCAACGCGTTCATGAGCATCGCCGAGCAAATGGGCGCTGTGCTCGCGCGCACGGCGACGAGCACGAACATCCGTGAGCGGCTGGACTTTTCATGTGCGGTGTTCGACAAACACGCGTCGCTGATCGCCAATGCACCTCACATTCCTGTTCACCTAGGGGCCATGGGTGAGTCGGTTAGAGCAATTGCGGAGCAGTTCCCGAGCGCGGGGCCAGGCGACGTCTTCGTCACCAACGATCCTACGCGCGGCGGCTCCCACTTGCCGGATGTGACTGTCGTCACTCCTGTATTCTCGGGAAGCGAAGTCGTGTTCTTCGTTGCCAACCGAGGTCACCACGCTGACGTAGGCGGTATTACGCCAGGATCCATGCCGCCCTTCTCGAGCAGTCTCGCGGAGGAGGGCATCGTATTACAGCCGACGCGCATCGTCCATCAGGGGGTGTTTGACGAGCAACTGTTGCGGCGAGCGCTGGCAAGCGGCCCCTACCCCGCACGCCATCCCGATCAGAACGTGGCCGACCTGCAAGCACAAGTCGCGGCGAACCAGGTTGGCGCCCAGTTAACGGCAACTCTACTCTCTGAAAACGAAGAGTCACGGCTGCTGAGCGTGGTCGCTGCTCTACAGCGGCTCTCTGCCAGCAAGGTCGAGCGGATGCTCCGCGATCTTCCGAACGAGAACGCTCACTTCCATGACCGCTTGGACGACGGCACGCCGATATCAATATCGCTCCGCGTGAGAGATGGGCGAATTCGGGTCGAGTTCGCTCCAACCCCAGAACACGGCGGCAACGCAAATGCTCCCAGGGCCGTGGTGACGTCCGCGGTGCTCTACGTCTTGCGCTGTCTGGTGGGCCCGGGAATCCCGTTGAACGGCGGCTGTCTTCACCCTGTGGAGATCGTCACGACACCAGGCACGTTGACCGAACCTGGCAGTCACTGCGCCGTCTGTAGCGGTAACGTCGAAACCTCGCAACGCATCGTCGATGTGTTGCTCGGAGCACTCGGCGCCGCGGCGGCCAGTCAGGGCACCATGAACAACCTCACGTTCGGCAACTCGGAGTTTTCGTATTACGAAACCCTCGCGGGAGGTATGGGTGCTGGGCCAACCTTCCACGGCGCCAGTGGGGTGCAGGTTCACATGACGAACACTCGCATGACCGATCCTGAAGTGCTCGAGGCACGTTACCCTGTTCGGCTTTGGTCGTTCGGCTTGCGTCACGGAACAGGTGGCGTGGGTCGCTTCCATGGTGGCGATGGCATCGAACGCAGCCTCGAGTTTCTCGCGTCGGTCGACGTCGCGATCGTGAGCGAGCGCAGAAGCTCGCGGCCCTTCGGACTTGCGGGAGGTTCGCCTGGTGCCAGCGGCGCGAACATCTTCAACGGCCAGAGGCTACCGGGGCGCTGTCAGTTCTCAGCACACCCGGGGGACCGACTGCAGATCCTCACCCCCGGTGGCGGCGGGTTCGGTTTGAAACCGAGCTGAACGGAAGAAGGGAGCAATGACCAGCGTCACTGCTGGAGAGTTCAGACCGCCGCTCGGTGAATCCTAGGATGCCTCGGGTGCCGCTCAGGGTGCGCCTGTCGGAGCAGAGGTGGCAGGGTTCGTGTTCGGTGTCGCGCGATCGCCCGCCTCCTCAGGCGCGCTGGAGGGCGCCTGCTCTGCAGAGACCGAGGTCGTGTCGGCGGGTGCCGCGCTCGTTCGGGCCTTGGTCACCCGACGACGAAAGTCGGACGCGATACCGCAGTTGTTCACTTGACGTTGCTGTGCGTCGAGCACGCGCTGGGGTGCCAACTTCATCTGACCCATGGGGATGAAGTCCGCACCCGCGTCGAACCTTCCGCGAAACATCAGCTTCTCCGCGCGGATGTCCCAGATCCCCAAGCGAACGCGGTGATCATAACCTTGCACCCGCAACTCAGGACGACCGGATATTCCCGCGTCCGCGCCCTCGGGATGAGGAGGCAACCCCTGCTCGGGCAGCTCGTCGAGCAGCGCGGTGAAGTAGTTCGCCTGTCCAATCAGCTCCGTCGTCACCTTCACATCCGTGCGCACGACCTTTTCCAGGTCACGTTCGAACAGCCTGACCTCGTAGTCCGATCCTGCCGCGTGAAGCTCGTCCGTCCAGTCACTGCCAAGCACGCGGAACACGCGATACATGATGCGCAGGTTGAACGGCTGGGACGGAGGAGCACACACCCCGTACTCGTTGCAGAACTCGCCGTCGGGGCACTGCGAGGTCGAGAAACACTTCGTCCCCTGATCCGGGTACATGCGCTCTTCCCGTTCGAACAGGCACGACGTGAACCCATCGTGAAGCGACGTCTCGGAGGCCCTCCTGAGCGAGTCCGGCGAGGTGGCACTCTCTGCCAGGGCACGCAGATAGATACCCTTGCTCGTGCGCAGGCTGTCTAGGGACAACCCCGGGTCGAGGTAACCTTCCTTCCAATCGCCTCCCAGTTCGAGCACCCAGTCTTCGATCTGCTTTCGCAGCGGGAGAAGCTGCGGCTCCAGCGCTTTGGCGATAGCCCGCTGCTTGGCCATGACGGCGCTCTTCTGGCGAGCGAGTTCGCGCTCGGACCAGTGCCAATACACGACCGTAAACGCTAGGAACCCGACCGCAGTCCACAACCAGAACTGAGGTGCCGCTTCGCGCAGTCGTACGCGTCCGAACACGATGGCTCGACGCCGCTGCTCTCTCGACGCCTCGAGCGAGGGCAACCCCCGAACGCGATCCTGGTCTTTCCTCGCCATTTCGCCGTGTCGTATCCTATTCGCCAACCCGGGTGGGAAAACAAAGAAGCCGACGCCTGCGACTCGCCGAAGTTCCCATATCCCGAACAAACCGGCCGCCGAAACGCGAGAAACCCACTCGCGTGAGTGGGTTTCTCCGTGCTCGACTGCCGCAACAGTCGTCTGCGTCAGTCGACGCTTACTCTTCGCCGCCCCTTCGCTGAACCATGAAGCTGACGTTGGGGAATCCAGCGAATGCTGCCGTTTGGAACACGCTCTTCACAATCAGCGCGGGGACTTCGATGTCAACCTGCAGGATGCAGATTCCGTGGAAATCCTTTCCAGGGTTGACCTGAGTCCACAGCTCCCTCTTGGCCTTGAGAATGTCGAACAGCTGCTCGACCTTCTGCAAACGGTTGGCGTCCTCAATCGCGCGAGTGCTGCCTGCGGGAACACCATCCACGAGGATCTGGGTTCCAGTGATGGCAACCATCGGCGCTTCTTTCATGTCTTCGACGTTCTCCGCCGTGGGCAAGGTGATGCTCTTGTCGACTGGCAACTCGCCAGAGGCGGAGAAGCTAGCCAGCAGGAACAGAACGATGCACAGCAGGAAGTCGATGAACGGGATCAGCGGGATCTCGTGGTTGACGGATTTGCCACCTCCGCCGCCTACCTTCTTGGCGACGAACTTCAGCGGCATATGCGCCAACAGTCGGCGCCCGGGAACGGCGATGGGCTGATGAAAACGGCTCAGTGCTTTGTTGCCTGACATGACTCCGCTGCTCCTAGTTCACCGAGAAGGTGACGTTGAATGCCGGACGTTGCTTGATGTCGCCGCTGGGCTCTTTCCAGTCGCGCTTGGGCGCGTAGATCGCATCGATGACCGCGATCACGTCCTTGAAGGGTGTGGAATTGTCCGTGTGAAGCACGGCCTGGTCGACCTTGGTGTCCGAAGCGTTGAAGTGACGCGCCTCGTTCTTGTTCCACTCTTCAGTGACCTTCTCGGCCAGCAGCGGGTACGCAATCTCGTTCTCGCTGATGTTCTCTGGCTTACGAGGCACGTCGATGGTGTTGACGACCGTGCTGCCTTCCTTCCACACGAGTTGGAAGTTGCTCTCACCCTTCATCTCCACGTGGAGTTGCTTCTCCTTCACCTCTTCCAGTTCCTTGTCTGGATTCGGTGGGCCCGGCACCCGCGCGTCAGCGTTGATGCGTGCCATCTGCGACCACACCGCGGTGATCAACAGAAAGGAAACGAGGCACAACAAGAAGTCGATGAATGGAATCAGCGGAATTTCGGAGTTCAGGGAGCGTTTCCCGTGTCCACCGCCTACGTCAATACCTGCCATTTTTTCTTACCTCCGTGAGAGCCGTCCGCAGTTGAGTCCTGCTCTGCTTGGAACACGCGACGAGGTCCACTCCTTGGAACGATTCACTCGTTCACACGGACTGAACCTCGCTGACGTCTCACTAGCAGCGCAAGGAACTCATCAGTACTGAGCGCCCTCGAGGCCCTGCAGATTGACCTTCTGACGATTGGCGACGACCAGGTTCAACACGCGAACCGATGCCTCGTTGATGTCGTCTTCCATGCCCTGGGTCTTGCCGTTCAGGAACGCGAAGCCCATCAGCGCTACGATTGCTGCGAGCAGGCCGAAAGCGGTGCAGTTCATCGCTTCCGAAATACCTTCGGCGAGAATGCGTGCCTTCTGGCTCGGGTCGACGCTTTCGCCACCGACCGCGCCGAACGCCTTGATCAGGCCGATGATGGTGCCGAACAGACCGCAGAGCATCGCGAGGTTGGCGAAGAGAGCCAAGAAGCCCGTGAGCTTGTTGATCTTCGGCATCTCGACGAGCGCTGCTTCGTCCATTGCCGCCTGCACTTCTTCGTCGGGACGATTGACCTTCAACAGGCCAGCCTGGACGATCTTGGCGAGCGGTGCGTTAGCTGCCGAACACATTTTGACAGCCTTGGCGATGTCCCCAGCAAGAATGCACTTCTGCATGGTCGCCAAAAACACGTCCTTGTTGATTGAAGCGCCGTAGAGGTAGATGATCCTCTCGATGATCACGGCGATTGAACAAACCAACCAGAACAGGATGAGCCACATCGCCCATCCGCCTTCTTGATAGTGGTGCCACGCTGTTGATAACATGTGCTTTTCTTACCTTTTCAGTTTGGTGTGGGGAGCCAACTGGTTTCCACCACCATTGTTGCGCTTCTTGTGAAGATTTGCGCGACCCACTCGGGGACGCTGCGATGACTCGTTCGTGGTTCGGGACTGAGGATGACTCGAGTTGCGGGTCGCCGATGAGTCCCGCGATGGTCAAGTTTCGGTTAGAGCCGCCACTGGCGCCGTCTTTGGTAGGTTTCTCCGCGCCTGGGAAGATATCTGCGCTACGTCAGATCCTGCGCGTTAGCCCGAAACAGTTCCCCGAGAATTTTCGTGCCTGAGTCTTGTGTGGTAGCCTGCGTCCTGTGTGGTAGGCGTCTTGCCCCATCTCCGACCTGTCGGCGTCCTGATTGCCGACTCGGCGTTGGTTGGTCGATCTCGAAATTGTCACTCACCGTTGGCTGCCGCTCACCGTTGGAACTGAGCCACGAAAGGCTCCGTGGGTACCTGCACTAGACGCGCTTTGACGCCTACGCAATACCGCTGCCGCTGGATTCGGACGGGGGCATCTTGCTGAAGGCGACCCAGACGCGTCAAGAGAGTTTGGGTACGACATGCATGTTCGCGTAGAGTCGAAAAGTTCCATTCTTTGGCGTCGGTTGCTGCATCCTGTCGCTCGGGACTAGCTCGTTTGATCCTAGAAAAATAGGGGATTCAGCCATGTCTCGGCTGACGAGCGCGGCGCTAGCACGCGGCACTGTGGAACCCCATCGCCGATTCAGGTCGGGGCGATCATCCTCGAGCCAGGGATGACCGCGCAACCTGCGCGAGAAAGTTTCGACTGGTACGTACACACTCAGCTGGGACCTACGAGAAGAATACAGCAAGAGCTGGAGTGAGTTTCTTCACGGCAACGGAGGGTCTCGAGGAGCCCCCCGAGAAAGCGTCCCACCAGACGAGACGGCCGGCGACCGTAGACGGCAACCGCAGACGCTTGCGCCGCGACAGCTGCCCCAGTAGAAACTCGTGGCGGGAACGGAAGCGCAAGGGCCCACGACGGCACGCTCCGCCAACTCGCTCAATCACCTGATAGCGCAAGAGAAAAAAGGAACTACGAGGGATGCATCTTCTGCTCTTTGCAGCACAGTCCGAAGGCTCGGGGTCCCTGGTCGAAGCGTTCAGCAAGAACCCGACCTTCATGGTGATGAACCTGTTCTGCTCGGCGATCGTGCTGACGATCGTAGCCGAACGGCTTCATTTTCAGTGGACTCGGTACCGCGTCGACTCGCAGGAGTTTTTCGCGCAGATCACCAAACTGGTTAACGGTGGTGACATCGATCGCGCCATCAAAGTGTGCGAAGCCGAAAGCTACCCCGTGTTGGAACTGGTGCGAGCTGGGCTGACCCACTCGACGAAAGGCGAAGACGAAATCGACGCCGCCCTGAGTGAGAAACTGAGCGAGCTCAAGCCCGAAGCCTCGAAACGCGTGGGTGCCCTCTGGTCACTCGCCAACATCGCGACGTTGATCGGGTTGCTCGGCACAGTCAGCGGTCTCATCCAGACGTTCAACGCAATCGCGGCCGCTGGCCTGTCACAAGCGGACAAACAAGCCAAGCTGTCGAACGGTATTGCGGAAGCCATGTACAACACGGCGCTGGGCCTCGGGATCGCCGTGTTCTGCATGATCACGCACATCATCTTGCACACCCGCGTGAAGGCGATCGAACACGACCTGGAAACCGTGATGGAAAAGACCTTCAATCTCCTCACCCTCAGGCGGCAGCGGTGAGCGCGGACTGCACGAGCCACTGAGCCACTTTCCGAGCGATTCGTAGTGATTTCGATTCTCGAAACGCAGACACGAGCTGTCGTCTCGGCAGCTTGGCGATCGATCGCCGCGGTCGCCAGGAGCTGACGTGGAAGAGCGCCTACCTGCCGCACGACTATCTACTACCCGGCTATCTGCTGCACAGCGCAGCAAGATCCGGAGGTTGTCACAGCCGCGTGAGCTCGCGCCCGACGAGGAGGGGGGCGAGCTCAACATCGTTCCGTTCCTCGACATCGTGGTCAACATCCTGATCTTCGTGTTGGCGACGGTCGCAGTGACGTTCACTTCTTCCATCGAGACCAATCCCCCCGGGGCTGGTGGTCAAGGGGTTCGACAAGAAGCCAAGAAGTCGCTCGGGCTCACGATCATCGTGGTCAATCAGGGCCTGTCCATCAAGGCTCAGGGGGGCAACGTTGCCAGCGGCTGCGGCGGAGCTGGGCCGGGTATCGCAATTCCCAAGGCGGGTGACCGCCACGACTTCGCCGCGCTGCAAGCCTGTGTCAAACGCCTGAAGCTCTCAGCGCCCGACTTCGAAGACGAAACTCAGGTGTTCATTTCCGGCAACCCCGACACGGATTATCAGACGATCGTCTCGGTGATCGACGCGATTCGCACTGACGAGAGTGGCAACGAGTTGTTCCCCGACGTCAACTTCAAGGTGAGCAAGTAGCCGAGCTCGCACACGCGGTGACACATGAGTAGCGGTACACAAGACAGCTCAGCCAGCCCCCCCAAAGCGTCCAAGGCCAAGTACCGCGCGGAGCTGCGAAGGGCTGTGCGGCGCAATGCCACGGAGCCGGAGATCAACTTCCTGAACATCACGGCGATGCTCGACATCATGACGATTATCCTGGTGTTCCTCCTGAAGTCGCTGGGAGAGTCGAGTGCCGCCGTGCCGCAGAGCGACGACTTGCGCATTCCCAAAAGCGTTCTGGTGAGCGAGCCCACTCAGGAGGGTGTGCGCGTGACCATCAGCAAGAGCCAGCTGCTGGTCGGCGACGCTACCGTGGCGAAGCTCCCTTCACGGGCCGAACAAGTCCAGGCGGGTGCAGGTGCGAAACTCAAGCGCTCAGGCCCCGGGGACATGTTCATCGTCCCCTTGGGGAACGCCCTACAGGAAGCACGACGCACCGACAAAGCCATTCGCATCGCGAAGGGCCTGGACCCGAGTATGTCGGAGGCGGTGATCATCGCCGACGAGACCACTCCATGGCGTATGTTCGTCGAGGTGCTGTTTACGCTCGGGCAAAGCGAGTTCGGTCGCTTCCACCTGATGGTGATGCAGTCCAAGTCCGGCGGTTGAGCGGTACGGCCGTCGAGTTACCCATTCGCCTCGGGAACAGCTCTCGAGGCGGGACCCGCGGCTGACACGCCCAGATCGCCGCGCTGCCCCCGAAACAGCACAAAACCCCAGTTGCCAAGCCTTCAGGGAGCTGGTACGACCCCAGTGGGTTTCGAGGTTCAGCGCCTCAGGATCGCTCAGTCCTTCGAACACCCAGGTCTTCGAATCCCCAGGCACGCTGGAATCCCAGGCGCGCAAGGCCTTTTGGCCGAGGCGGGTCAGCTCGCACAGAAGCGCGCCCCGTCTGCATCGCGAGTCTGACGCCCACGAAGAAGTTTGAGTGTGGTCGAGCTTTCTCTCATCTTGAGCATAGCGTTACTTGCAGCGACGTTCGCCGTGGTGCTCGCTCGCTGGTCACTGTCGCAAGCACACGGCACGGCCGAGGCGTCACGCGTGCTGGGTGCGGTTCGACGCGCGGGCGACGACTTCACGTGGCGACAGAGCAAGCGCGCGTTGCTCGTCGGATTGCTCGTCGGACTGGTACTACTCGGACTCGCCGCGCTGCGCCCCGACCAGCACACATTGGGATGGCAGTGGACCGCGCTCGGGGGCGTCCTGCTCGGAGCGCTGTTGTGCGTCGCAGCGGGTCAACTGGCCGTTCACCTCGGCCCTCGCGCATCAGATCGTGTGTCCACGGCGATGCGTCGTGCCACGCACACGCACGCCGTGTCCGTGGGTTTGCGCTCGGGTGCAGCCATCGGACTGGCCACCGAGACTCTGTCGCTGACCGCCGCGTGTGGTGTGTTGATGATTCACCCGCTGGGCTCCGCGCAGCTTTTTGCCGAACACGCGGCGCCGCTGTTGAGCGGTATTGCGCTCGGCTCCGTGTTGGTCGCGGCGCTCGGGCAGTGTTCAGGCGGGGCGATGCAGACAGCGGGGCTCGCGGGACGCCGTCAACGTGGCTTTGACGTCGGTCGAGAACGCTTCGATCTCAACCCACACAACCCCGCGTTGGTGCTCGACTTGATGGGTAACCACGTGGGCGTCACCGCACCTCGCACCCAAGATGCTTTCAGCGCATCGTGCCTCGCTCACTGCGCCACGGTGCTGCTAGCCAGCGCGATAGCGAACGCTCAAGCGAGTTCGCTTCCGAGTTTCACGGCACTCGTTGCTCTGCCCGTGATCATCCGTGCATTCGGCGTGATGGCTAGCGCGTTCTCACTGCTGTCGACACGTGCAGACGAGAGTGACGACCCAGCTGACGTTTTCTGGCGGGGGCAAGTTGCCATGGCGACCATCTCCACCGCGTCATTGGCTGGCATCCACTATTGGATCTGGAACGACGGTTGGCTGCCGTGGTTTGCGGCTAGTGCACTGGGTCTAGCTGCCAACCTGGTCGTCGTCTTCTCACGGCAACAGCTTGCAGACCGCAGGACTGCCGCGGCCAAGGCCCTACGTGAAACCGCACAAACCTCGAGCACGCTTGCGACATCTGAAGCGATTGGCGCAGCCCTAAGAGCGTCGTGGTTGCCAATCTCAGCGATCGGGCTTGCAGCTGGAGCCGCCAGCATGCTGGGCGCGGAAGCACTCGGCGTCATCGGCGGCGAGTTGGCGCTCGTGCTGTTGGTGTCAGGCTTCTGCATGGCGCTGCCGTACCTACAGGCGCTGAGCTTGCTGGACCCCATCGTGGATGGCGGCTGCGCCATGGCATCCCTGGATGATCCCAAGCGGCCCGAGCTGCACCATCGAGCCACACGCCTCAACCAAGCCGCGCTGAGCGGCGGGTCTGCAGGACAGGGCTACTTCATCACCGTCAGCGGGCTCCTCGGGCTTCCCACAACCGTGTGGGTGTCGAACCTGCTCGCCGGGGAAGCGGCAGCAACCTCGGCGACTACTGGTCTCGAGATACTGGGCGGACTCGTCGGGCTAGCCTTGGTGCTCACGCTCGCTGGTCTCGCCGTGATACACGGAACGCGAGCTGCCCAGAAGACCGCCGCGGACCTCGACAGGCAAGCCCGGTCGTTCATCAGCGACGGTCCTGCGAAAGCCGCCGTCCCCGCCGACTTTCGGCCACGCTATGGAGAAGCCCTGGCGCGAGCTGGAGCCCACGCGCTGAGTCCGTGGTGTTACTCTCCGCTCGGCGCCCTCGCCGCGCCAGCGTGTATTCTCGCTCTCTGCGCTGCCAGCCAGACTGCCGCTCACGACGTCCAACTTCTGTTGGTTTCGTTGCTGGCGTTTGCAAGCATCACAGGGTTGTGTGTTGCTCTGATCGCGGGAGGGAGTTGGAGCCTCTTGAGCTCTACTCGTCGCCACACGCGCGCAACCAACGAAACGCACACTTCCGATCTGAAGTTGGCGGATAGCCAAGCCGAGTTCATGGGCAACACGTTGTGCCCGGCCATCACGTTGGTGACCAAGGGTGTCCTGGCATCAGGCCTGGTACTCGCTTCGATCCTGTTCTGACCCCATCGCTCATCGCCCCTTACGAAAGAAAGCAGAATTACAGTCGTGTCCACCATTTCCGAGGCTCTGTCGACGCTATCTGACCGTGGCCTCAGGCGCCTGCTCGGTTCACGTACGTTCCTACGAGGTCTCGACTACGCCAAACGCGGCGTCGTCGAGGGCGTCGACGTTCAAGAAAAGCGCTCGACGGGACAAGTCAAAGGCTCCGACCCCGAGCCTTACCGCGTCGAGATAACGCTCGGAGGGGACGGTATCAACGCACACTGCTCGTGCCCTGCGCACCAAAAGACGAACCAGCACTGCAAGCACATCGCCGCGCTTCTAATCACCGTGCGCAATCAAGCGCGTGCCCAGATGCCCCGTCCTGCGCAGCCCGCTCAGCAGCCGCAACAGGCGAACAGCGGCGACAGTAAGTCCAGTCGACGTCGAGAGCGGCGCCGCCGCGCACAGCAGCAGCAACTCGCCGTGCCGCCAGGAGTCACCCTGCCCTCCCCAGACGCCACCGCGCGTCCCACGGGCATTGGTGCGTGGCTATCCCCGGAAGGCGCCATTCGGCGCTTGAGCCTGGAGTTTCGTGTTCACGTCCGCCCCGCAGGTCTGACAGTCACGGTTCTGGACGTCGATGCTCGCGTACCCCTACTCCCATCAGTTGCGCTGACGTGGCAGCAACTCGCTCCGACCGCCGATCGTTCGGCCCTGCGCTTGCTCGCACGCTTCGAGAGCGGTAACCCGCGACACCCTGCAGTCGACATTCGCGGAGAGGACGTCACGGAGCTGCTACCCATGCTCAAGGGACGCAACGTGCTGCTGGAGCCCGCGCTGATGCAGCTACGCTTTAGCGACGAGCCGCTGAAACCACGCTTCGACCTCGAAATGGTCGGGCAGGACACGATCGTAGCCAAGACCACATTCGATCGGGGAGACGGTCGTCGCTTTCAACTCACTCAAGGCGGCTGGTACGAAGGCTCCCCTGGCTGGCACATCGACACGACCGAGGGCATCGCCCGACCCATCGACGAGAAAGTTTCCCCCGCGGCCCTCAAACGGCTCATCAGAAGCCCCACCATTGCCGAACCTGCCAGCGACTTGATCAGCATCATCAGCGACGGACTGCCTCGTGTCGCACTCGAGATCGGAGCAGACCTGCCCGATTTGTCACAGGTTGCCGAGGTGATCGACATGACGCCCGAGTTTCGGATGCGCGCGTCGGGCAGCTTGGTGGAGGCCGAGGTCTCCTTGCGCGCCGCTTATGGCGATCTCGAAGTCGAGGTTCGCGCCGACGGTATCACCCCACCCGTGATCATCCAACCGCCTGCAGAAGGGCAGAAACGCGCGAAGTGTGTCCGCACGGACATAGTTGCCCAACAGGACGCGGCTCAATTGCTGCGCGACCTAGGACTGCAACAGGACGAGACGGGTGAACACTTCTTCGCGAAAGGCGATCTCGCGATCCGTTTCTGGGCTGAGGGTGTCGGAAGCCTGCCCGAAGACTGGGACCTGTTCATCCCAGACGACCTGGTAGGCGCGCAGTTGCGACAGAAGCCGCTACAAATGAAGGCTCGCGTGTCGAGCGGCGTCGACTGGCTGAGCGTCAAGGTTTCTTACGAAAGCGAAGGCGTTGGTGTCGACCGCCGTGAGCTCGAACAATGCTTGCGAGAGGGCAAGAAGTTCGTGCGCTTGAGTGACAACTCCTTTGCCGCGATTGATCCCGCGAAAATGCAGGCCGCCATCGATAGGGAGTTCGAGCTGATCGCCGCAGCGGGCAAGAGCGGCAAGGTGCCAATATCCCAGGCTGGACGCGTCAAAGAGCTGCTCGAACAGGCCGCATCCTCCACGGTAGCTGCCGCGACGAAGCAGCTGTTCAAGAAGCTGGAAGACATCGACGAGATCAAGCGAGCCAAGAAACCTCGCACGC
Organism: uncultured bacterium; assembly: GCA_965651905.1. Classification (GTDB taxonomy): domain Bacteria; phylum Myxococcota_A; class Polyangia; order Polyangiales; family Polyangiaceae; genus SZUA-265. The sequence goes on from CBFGUG010000006.1 coordinate 93,991, forward strand.
TCAAAGCCACCCTGCGCCCATATCAGGAGCAGGGTCTGTCATGGCTACGCTTCCTCGACGAACTGGGATCGGGCGGGGTGCTCGCAGACGACATGGGGTTGGGTAAGACCATCCAAACCATCGCGCTGCTGCTCAGTGTCAAACAGGCCAACAAGAAGTTGTGCACGCTGATCGTCGCTCCTACCAGCGTGGTCGGCAACTGGGTGCGTGAGATCGAACGGTTCGCACCGAGTCTGAGCACGGCGTTGTGGCACGGCGCTGGTCGTCGGGGACAAGAAGACGAACTCTCCAGCAACAACGTCATCATCACGAGTTATGCGCTCTTGCGTCGAGACATCGACCTGCTGACGAAGCTCGATCTCGACTACGCGATCTTGGACGAAGCCCAGAACATCAAGAACCCCGAGAGTGCAACCGCCCAAGCCGCGCGCGAGCTCAACGCCAATCGGCGACTCGCCCTCACGGGTACGCCCATCGAGAATCGCCTGAGTGAGATCTGGTCCATCTTCGAGTTCGTGAGCCCAGGGCTGCTCGGCCCCTTGCGTCGTTTCGAAGAGAAATTCGCAAGACCTATCGATCAAGGTGACTCCAAGGTCGCGGCTCGGCTCCGCGCGGTCATTCACCCGTTCATTCTGCGTCGTACCAAAATCGAGGTCGCCGACGACCTTCCGCCCAAGATCGAGTCGGACAAGATCATCGATCTCGCAGCGGATCAACGCGCGCTCTACACGCAGGTGTTGCGCGAAGTGCGCGCGAACGTGATGGGTGAAGTAGAGAAAGCGGGTATCGCCAAGAGCCACCTGCACATCTTGGCTGGCTTGACCAAGCTACGGCAGGCAGCCTGTGACCCGCGGCTCTTGGGCTTGACGCGTCAGTACGCCCACGAAGACAGTGCCAAGTTGATGGCGCTTCGCGAACTCGTCGAGGAGGCGGAGTCGGGTGGTCACAAGGTACTGATCTTCAGTCAGTTCGTCTCCATGCTCAAACTCATTCGTGAGGCGCTGAACGAAGACAAGATCAAACACGAGTACCTCGACGGCAGCACGAAAGACCGCGCCGAACGCATCGACCACTTCCAGAACGATCCGACGATCACGGCCTTCCTGATCAGCCTCAAAGCAGGAGGTTCGGGCCTGAACCTGACGGCGGCGGACACCGTCATCCACTACGATCCGTGGTGGAACCCTGCCGTCGAAGACCAGGCCTCGGACCGCGCGCACCGCATCGGGCAAAAGAAAGTGGTCACCGTCTACCGTTTGGTGGCCGAAGGTACGATCGAAGAAAAGATCCTGCAGCTGAAAGAGAAAAAGCGAGCGCTCGTATCCAGTGTGCTCAGCGAAGACGAAGGCGGATCCAAAAAGCTGTCGAAGGCGGATCTGGACGAGCTGTTTCGACTGGAGTGATGTCGCTTTGGGGACTACCGCCTGATGGACACGTTCATCAGCAGCCCAAAGCCTATCAAGATCGTCATCACGCTCGACCCACCGTAAGAAAAGAGCGGAAGCGTGATACCCACTACGGGTAGCACCCCGAGTACCATGCCGAGATTGAACACGGTGTGCCAAAAGATCATGGCACCAACGCCAATCGCCACGGCTGCACCGAAACGATCCTTGGCCATGCTGGCGATCTTCACAGACCACACGCAAATGAAGCAATACACGCCGAGGAGTCCCAAAGATCCGAACACGCCCCAATCCTCAGCGAACACGCTGAAGGGAAAGTCGGAAAACTGATCGGGAAGAAAGCCGAATTGGTTCTGGGTCCCCTCACGGAAGCCTGACCCCCAAATCCCGCCGTTCCCGATCGCCGTTTGGGATTGGAAGGCGTGCCAACCCGTACCCGTGAGATCCGCTTCGGGGTTGATGAAGCTGAGCACGCGGTTCTTCTGGTAGTCGCGCAGGATGTACTGCCAGAGGATCGGTCCCATCGCCAACGTCGTCACCAAGAGTGTCACGATACTGCGCGCACGGATCTTCGCCATCCCCATCATGCAGCCGACCACCAGGGCGTAGATGGTCGACGTCCCGAAGTCTGGTTGCATCATCACCAGAGCGGTGGGGAGCAGAAACAGCCCCAGCGCCGGCGCGAGATCGATGAGTGTCCGAGCTTCGGTCTTCGGATCCTCGGAGAGAAAACGAGCCACGGCCAGAATCACGCCCAGCTTCATGAACTCGCTGGGTTGAAATGCGAAGCTCCCCAAGCGAATCCAACGCGCGGCCCCGCGCACGTCGGACGCGAGCACGAACACGAGTATCAGTGTGAAGATCCCAATGCCGTACGCTACGTACGCCAACCGTTCGAAATTGCGGTAATCGATCAACGTGACCAGGATACCCAGCAGACCGCCGACGACGATCCAGTACACCTGGGTCACGTAAATGTCGGCAAGGCCCGACTTGTTCTCGACGTCGATGTATGGGCTGGTCGCGCTGTACAAGTTGACCAAACCGATCATGGCGATTGCGAAGATCGAGAGGAACAGCGGCCAGTCGAAGTGTTCGCGCACCCGCAGCCCACGGCGCACGTATGCCATTATAGCTGTTGCTCCCTGGCCCGTCGTTGACCTGGTTCGTCTTCAGTGTCCTGTTGCTGCCTGGCTTCTTGCCAGTCACGCACCACACGCATGGCCACGGGCACTGCGTTCTTGCCACCGCCCCCACCGTGCTCGACCAGCACGACGATGGCGATTTCAGGTGCCGACGACGGCGCGTATCCTGCGAACCAAGCGTGGTCGCGATTGAAGTACCAAACCTTGTTCGGATCGACGCCTCGCGGCGTGACGTGACTCACCTGAGCCGTACCCGTCTTTCCGGCCATGTCGACGCCTTCGAGCAACTCCTTGTGTGCCGTGCCGTCTCGATCGACGACCACACCTCGAAGTGCGTCGCGGATCAACTGTAAACGTTCGGGCGGCGTGTCGATGATGCGACGCACGCGCGGCGGAAAGTCCTGCACGATGGTGCCGTCGCTGGTCTCGATCGACCGAACCACTTGAGGCTGATAGAGCGTGCCGCCGTTCGCCAACGCCGCGTAGGCGAGCGCCAACTGCATCACGGTGACCGTCGTTGCCCCCTGACCGATGGACGACAGCAGTGTGAAACCGCCGCGGAAGCCTTCACCCTTGTAACGTCTGGCGTACCACGCGCGAGTGGGCATACGACCACGCGACTCGGGATTGACCCCGATCCCCGTCTTCACGCCAAACCCGAAATCCATTCCGATGCCAGAAAGGCGGTCGATGTGGATCAGCTCGCCGAGGTTGTAAAAGTAAGTATTACACGACTGCACGATGGCGTCATACAGGTTCACGTGTCGATGCACGCCTGTGCAGCGGAAGTAGCGTCGCCCGAACTCGAAACCACCACCACAGTCGAACTGTGTGCGTGGGGTGATCAGCTGCTCGTTCAGCCCAGCCAGCGCGCTGAACGGCTTGTACGTCGAGCCTGGCGGATACGCCGCGCTGATCGTCTTGTCGAGCAATGGCCTGAGCGGATCACGATACATGCGTCGAAACGCATCCCGAATGGCGCTCTTGCCTTCGGACCCGGAAACGACATTCGGATTGAACCCGGGTTTGGACAGCGCGGCGAGCAAACGCCCCGTTCGTACATCGACCACGACGATGGCTCCCGCGAGCTGGCCCCGCATGGCCCGCTCGATGGACTTTTCGAGGTCGATGTCGACGGTCAGTGAAAGGTCACGTCCAGGCACGGGCTCGAGCCGATGAGGTTCTTCGAGATACTTCTCTTCGAACTCCTCGATGTTCTTTCGTGCGCGTCGCCCCATGACGCGCTTCTGCCAGCCACGACGTCCGCGCAAGTAACTCTCCCAGCGCTTTTCTACCCCGATCGCCCCCAGGCGATCTCCCGCACGGTAGTCGCGCTCTCCCAAGCGCGCGAGATCGTCTTGGCTGGTCTCACGCATGTAGCCGATGAGGTGCGCTCCAACCTCTCCGAACGGATAGTATCTCACGGGCGAAGGCGTCGCGATGACGCCGGGCAGTGCATCGCGGTGCGTCTTCAACGCAGCGAACACTTCACGCGGAACGTCGACTTCGAGCAACATCTGCTGCTGGGCCAATCTGCCCGTCTGTTCCTTGATGCGCTCGCGCAGCTCCTCTTCACGCGCGACCGACAGGCCCATCAGCTGCACCACGCGCGGCCAGGTTCGCTCCAGGTCCAGCTTCTCGGGCACTATGTACACATCGTACGATGGACGGTTTGCAGCTAACACCTTTCCGTTCTTGTCCCGAATCACGCCGCGTGTCGTGGCCAGGGTTACGGTACCGATGATGTTGCGCCTGGCCTGTGACTTGTGGATCTCGCGTTCGAATACCTGTAGCTGGATCACCCGGATCCCGAGCCCCAGGAAAGCCAACACCATCACCAGGACCATCCAGCGGTAGCGTTTGCGAAACTCACCTACGTCGCTGCGCTGGACCAACCTCATGAAGCCCCGCTCTCAGTCGGTCGCGCGCTGGGGGAGCTACCCTGGTGCAGACGCTGGGCAAGCCTGAAAATGAGCGGCGACACCAGCCCCGTCGCGATCGCTCGCGGTACGATGATGGTTGCGATTTCCACGGGCCTTTGGGAGTCCACGCCGAAGATCGCGAGCAGTGTCAGCACCATTGCACTTTCGATCATGGAGAAAAGCCCCGCAAGCAGTACCTGCGTAGGCAGCGTTTGAGCACTCAACCGAACCGCGGTAACTCGGGACAGCCACCAAATCGCCACTGACGAGAAGGTGAACAACCCGATCGGCGCGGAAGCGAACAGATCGGTCGCGTACCCGAGTCCGAACGCCAGCAGGGCCCCTCGTGCCATCGCCCCTTCGTGTACGCCCAAGAATACGATCAGTGGCAACACGAGGTTGGGAGTGATGCCGTGAATCGAAAGCGGTCCCAAAAATCGAAAGAGATTTCCCTGAATGAGCAACAGAGCAACGCCGATGGCGATCAGGGCGGCGTTACGCATCGCCTACCGCTCCTCTTTCGCTCGTTCGACGGGTGTGCAGTCGTCCTGTTCACTCAGGATGATCAGCACTTCACTGAGGCGCGAGAAGTCGACAGTCGGTGTGGCTTCCACGCGCTGGTAGATACCGAACTCTCGCTTCACGACGTTGGTCACTTTGGCGACGGGAATGCCCGCGGGAAAGCGACACCCATAGCCACTAGTGAGCAGCGTGTCGCCTACGTCGATCTCATCGTCGCGACGCACGTACTCGACGTGCACGACATATTGACCCTCGTTGCCGATACCCCTGACGAATCCGCGCGCTCGCGTGCGCTCGGCGACGACGTCGACGCCAAAACCGCTGTCGACGGCAAGTCGAACGTCCAATTTCTCACCCGCGACGCGCTGTACGGTTCCTACGACTCCCCCGAGAGAGACGACGGGCATGGCTTCGCGGACTGTGACATTCGGTTGGTCCAGCGTGACGCGGGTCACACGGAAGTAGTCCGTCGTATCTTTCGAAATCACCACGGCGCTGGCCGTCTCTGGCACCAGCGTGCCACGAAGCTCTAGCAATCCGCGCAGACGGTTGTTCTCTATCTCGACCGCCGTGAGCTCGCTGACACGAGCCCGCAGCTGAGCGTTTTCATACGCGAGCTTGTCGTTGTCTGCCCGCACGTCGACCAGGTACACGTAGTCACCGATCAGACTGCTGACTTGGCGCGCCGCGGCTGACGCCGCGTATTCCACGGGCGCCGCAATCCGCATCAGGGTGCGATCGATCACGTTCATCCGCTCGGGATTGCGGATGCTGGCTCGTAGGAAAAAGAAGGGAACCGCGAGCAGCAGGACGACTAAAGCGGTATCTCGGTAGCGGCGAAACGGGGCCAATTCCTGGGCCTCACGGTGAAAGGTTCGTTGCGGGCAGTCCGCTCCGATACACCATCTCGCAGACTGAGCGCGTCACAGGCTGACCGCTCAATCAGCCAATGGCAACTTCTTTGAGCAGCTCGATATGGTCGAGTGTCTTGCCGCTGCCCAGCACCACGGCGCTGATTGGATCATCACTCACCATCACTGGCAACCCAGTCTCCTCGCGCAGCAGCACGTCGATGTTCTTGAGCAAGGCGCCCCCGCCCGTCAGCACGACGCCCTTGTCGACGATGTCAGCGGCCAGCTCGGGTGGCGTACGCTCGAGAGCGAGAAGAGCGGCCTCCACGATCGCATGGATTGGTTCGGCAAGCGCCTCTCGGACCTCATCAGAGTTGATCACGACCGTCTTCGGGACGCCAGCGACCATGTCGCGCCCCTTGACTTCCATCGTCAACTGCTCGTCCAGCGAGTAGGCGTTGCCGATGGTTACCTTGATGCGCTCAGCGGTTTGATCACCGATCGCCAAGTTGTACTTGCGCTTCATGTACGCGACGATCGCCTCGTCCATCTTGTCGCCACCGACGCGAACGCTCTGGGAGTAGACGATGCCGGCGAGGGAGATCACTGCTACTTCGGTAGTGCCACCACCGATGTCCACAACCATGTTGCCACTGGGCTCGGTGATGGGTAGCCCCGCGCCGATCGCTGCGGCCATGGGCTCTTCAATCAAGTAGACCTCGCGGGCCCCAGCACTCTCCGCACTCTCTTTGACCGCTCGCTTTTCGACTTCCGTGATGCCGAACGGCACACAGATGATGATGCGCGGCTTCACCAGCGTGCGGCGGTTGTGCGCGCGAGCGATGAAGTAGCGCAACATCGCTTCGGTGATCTCGAAGTCTGCGATCACGCCATCGCGGAGCGGACGAATCGCGGAGATGTTGCTCGGCGTACGCCCGAGCATCTCCTTGGCTTCGCGTCCGACGGCGAGAACTCGGTTGTCACCGCGCGCATCACGAGACACCGCCACAACCGACGGTTCACAGCTCACGATACCCTTGCCCTTGACGTAGATCAGCGTTGTCGCCGTACCCAGGTCGATGGCGAGGTCGTTGGAGAAAAGACCATATAGCCAGTCGAAAATCATCGGATCCGAGGGAACTCAGCCACACGAGCGGGTGGGAGCGCGAGGCAACGAGCCGACGCGCGGCTTAGCACGGTGGACAGGCGACGCGCAATTTGGACCCGCGTGGGGGGCGATGTAGGAACAACCCCCCGAGGGGCGGACCGACCCAGACACAGGCCGACCGGCCGCACCATACCCAAGCTCACCTTCCGAGCTGCGGAACGGTGCGTCGGCTCAGGGATCGTCGTCCCAGTCGTCCACGTAGTCACGCGCGCGAGTAGAATGCCCGCCGCCGTCGCCGCGTTTGCGCTTGGGTCCCCGCGACTCATCACCACCGAGACGGCCTTTGCGCTTCTTTTCTTTCTTCTTTTCCCAGCGAGCTGAACGCCGCGATTCGTCGCCAGGAGCTGGTGGGGCGGGTGGCCCGAAGCTGTCCTGGGGGTAGTCGTCGCGGAACGGCGGGGGAGCATCCGACGGTCCGCTTCCCCCCCACGCGCCAGGAGGTCTGGAAGGACGCGGCCCCGGAGGCGCACCAGAAGGCCGCGGCCCAGGACCTCGCCCAACGGGACCAGGTGGCCCACCTTTGCCACGCGCTCGCGCGACGCTGATCGATAGCCTCCGCCCCTGCATGGCGACTTCAGCCATCTCATCGACCGCGCGCCTGGCGGAATCCGCTGTCTCCAAGCTGACGAAGCCGAAACCGCGAGCTCGTCCATCTTGATCCGTCGGCAGGTGAATCCGTCGCACGTCGTCGAATCCAGCGTCTCGGAAAACGCCTTCGAGCTCGGCCGTCGTACACGTAAACGGCAGGTTACCCACGTACAGCGTGCTGTCGTCACCAGCAGGCGGCGGCGAGGAGTGCCGAGGTGCGGGTCCAGCTGATCGGTCGCCGCGGAAGGCGCGAACGGAAATCGATCGCCCATCCTGAATGCTGCCATCCAGCTGCGTGCGAGCCTTGTTGGCTTCTGCCTCCGAACCCATCGTCACGAAAGCGAAACCTCGAACCCTTCCCGTCGCTCGGTCCCTAGGAACACTGACCTGTTCGACGCTACCGCCAGTGGATTCGAAAAGCTCGCGCAAGCTCACCTCCGTAACCGCTTCAGCCAAGCCGGCTACGAACAGCTTGCGATCGTCATCGCCCGACATTTCCTCGTTTCTCTCTTTCGCTCAACTTAGTTTCCAGGAGCCCCGACTGAACCCTCGGGAGTCCGCGTTCCAGTGCGCGCTCGTTACGCCGCGCCGCTTCTGATCGTTTGACCCATGCCTCGAGCGCCCGCTGAGCCACTGTCTGACTTCCCTGCCTCTATTCCGTTCACCAAGCTCTATTCCGTCCACCGGGCTCGAATGTCGTCACTCCGCTGAGGTAGTTACTGGATCCTCGGGAGTGGGGTCCCAGCGAGTGAAAACCCAGCGAGTGAAAACCCAGCGAGTGAAAACCCAGCGAGTGAAGACCCAGCGACTGCGTCTGCACAAGCTGGGTAATTCTTCGTTTCTCGTGCGAGATGACGCCAATGGCTGGAGCAGGCCGACAAGCACGCTCCGCTCGCGACGACGCGGCGCTGCCACAGAGCGCGGGAGGCAGGACACTGACTGATGGACATCGGACGGAAGGCATGGATTGGAGCAATGCGACCCAATCGCGTGCTCTAGTCTAGTCAGCCCGGGCGCGCCCGGGAACAGCAAAACGCGATCAGAGGCAAACCGTGCTTGGATCGACGATCGGCGAAACGCGGCGGAACCGTAATCACAATAATCCAACAGCAGCAGCGCCATGACGCGTCAGAACACGATAGAACGCGCGACCATGAACAGCGTTGCAACGGGCGGGACCCCTTCCCCAACGCCCACCCGCGGTAGGACCACCGCATGAGAGTACACCTCATAGCCAACCCGCGAGCGGGCGGCGGTCGCGCCAGTAGGCGCATTGCAGACGTGGCGCGCCACTTCCAACGCGCGGGCGCGAGCTGCGAAGTGTTGGAGACCCGGGGCCCGTGCGACGCGAGCACACTTGCCCGAGAAGCTCGAGCACAAGGTGCGGACGTCGTGGCAGTGATGGGGGGCGACGGAACGTTCAGCGAAGCCGCGCAGGCCTGGGTGGACACTGACGGGCGACCGGTTGAAGGGCCAGCCCTAGGGCTGATCCCGTTTGGAACGGGAGGCGACTTCCGCCGCAACTTCGAGCTAGGCGACGACGTCGAACAAGCGGTGCAGCGCATAGTACGTGGAAAGCGTCGCGCCATCGACATGGCTCGCGTTACGTTGTGCGGTCATCAGAGCGAGACGGTCGTACGCTGCTTCATCAACGTGGGCAGCTTCGGCATCGCTGGTGCGGTCGCAAGTCTGGTCAACCGCGGCTCGAAGGTACTCGGAGGGAAGGCCACCTTCTACTGGTCCACCGTGCGCGCGACCTTGGGCTATCGCAACGTGCCAGTTCGTATCAGTGTCGATGGTACGCCCCTTCACGAGGGGCGGACGTACCTGGGCGCGTTCGCCAATGGCCGCTACTTCGGCGGCGGCATGAAAATCGCGCCCGACGCCCTGCTCGACGACGGACTGCTCGACTGCATCGTGTTGGGCGACTTCTCGAGGCTGAGCGCGATCGCGCAAACCCCGAGGGTGTACGCGGGGACGCACCTTTCGCTGCGAGGCGCCAAGAGCCGCCGCGGGCAGCGCTTCGAAATCACGACCTGGCTCGACGATTCCGAAGCGCTCGTCGAACTCGACGGCGAAACCCCCGGACGGCTTCCCATGAGCGTGGAGGTCATCCCAGGTGCGCTCGAGTTACGGGTCTGAGTCGTCGCGGGCAGGACGCGGCAGCCCAAACCCAGTCAGACCGGTCGCACGCGGACCAAGCCTGGGCCGGGTTTGAGCCGGGCCTGACAAGCCAAGCGCGAACGCGATGAGCCGCCAATCAGATCCAGAAGATCCGACTCGTCCTCTTCGGGCTCCTCCAACAACTCGGCCCCCTCGACGACTTCAATCTGGCAGGTGCCGCAGCTCGCCGAACGACAAGAGAACGGAATCGGCAGCAAGGTTTCGTCGGAAACGTCCACCAGGTCGCCGCCGTCAGGGACGTCCACTTCCTTGTCGGGTCCAACTGGGCTCGCTTCGACGATCAACTTAGGCATCGGGCCATGATAGCAGGCTGAGTGTACCGTCCAGCTTCGCTCCGCCTCCACCAACCCGTGGACTTCGAAATGTCGGTGCCGTGCTGTAGGCTGCACGACGAGCCATGCCCTCGACCTACAAGCTGATCCTCGGGCCGGCGCTGGCGCTGATGGTTGCAGCGCTGTCGATCTGGGCTGATCTCGCAGAGGCAGCGGTGTGGACCGCGGCGATCACGACCTTGTGCGCGACGTGGTGGGTGACCGAGGCCATCCCGATCCCCGCAACCTCGATTCTGCCCTTCGCATTGTTTCCGCTGCTGGGCGTGCTGGATCCCAAGACTTTGGCCACTGCCTACGGGCATCCACTGATCTTGCTGCTGCTCGGCGGATTCCTACTCTCGGCCGCGATGGAGCGCAGCGGAGCACATCGCAAACTCGCCATAAACCTAATACACGCAATCGGAGGAGGCGGAGGGAGGCGAGTCGTACTGGCGTTCATGCTCACGGCAGCCTTCCTCAGCATGTGGGTCTCGAACAGCGCCACCACACTCATGTTGCTGCCAGTCGCGCTCGCGATCATCCGCGATCAGCCTGACGACAAACTCCAACAACCACTACTGCTCGGTGTCGCCTACGCTTCGAGTATCGGCGGGCTGGGAACTCCCATCGGCACGCCCCCGAACGTCGTGTTCATGGCCGTGTACCAAGAGCAAATCGGCATCCAGATGACGTTCCTGGAGTGGATGAAGATGGGCGTGGTCGTGGTCGTGGTGCTACTCCCAATCGCCTGGTGGCTCCTCACCCGCCGTTTGGAGACGGGCCCCATGACGTTGACGGTGGGGCGCCGCCACTGGGAGGTGCAAGAGCGCCGGGTACTACTCATTTTCGGCGCGACTGCGCTGCTTTGGATGACGCGCAACGAGCCGCTGGGCGGCTGGTCCTCGCTGGTACCAAGCTCGAGCGCCGACGATGGAACTGTGGCGCTTGCCGCGGTGTGCCTGTTGTTCATCCTGCCCGATGGGCGAGGCAGTCGGATGCTCGACTGGGAGGACGCGCGAAAGATTCCGTGGGGTCTGCTGCTGTTGTTCGCTGGTGGAATAGCCATCGCCAAAGCCTTCGATAGTTCAGGACTCTCGTTGGAATTGGGGAACGCGTTGGCGACGTTCACCGAACTGCCCACGCCGCTGATGGTCTTGGCGATCGCGCTTTGCGTGACTTTCATGACCGAAGTTACCAGCAACACGGCGATTTCCACGCTACTGATGCCGATCCTCGCGGCTACGGCGACCTCCACGGGTATGGACGCGCGACTGTTGATGATCCCGGCGGCGCTGAGTGCGAGCTGTGCGTTCATGTTACCCGTGGCTACGGTCCCGAATGCGGTCGTATTCGGAACGGATCGCGTACCGATGGCACAAATGGCGCGATACGGGCTGCGCCTCAATCTGCTCGGTGCACTGGCCATCACGCTGATTTGTAGTGTGATGCTGTAGGTTGGTCGCAAGTTTGACATCAGCACACAGGCGCGCTTTACCAAAGGGGATGCTCGTCCTGCGCGCCGCCACGACCCGTTCGCTCCTCGCGACGCTATTTGCCGTCGCCTGCGCCTCGGGGGGCCTAGCCGGGCCTGAAGCGGAGAGCCCCAGAGCCGCCACAACTGGCATCGAACCGCTCTCCGACTCAACCTCTCGACAGCAGCCCGAACTCGCGTCGACCACAGCCGCGCCAGCTCCTGCGCTGGCTATCGAGCCTCGCGGCCCGAAGTGGGGGTACGACGAGAGCTGGTCAGACGACAAGCCCGTTTACAACGCGGAACTACTCCGACTGCGCGCTGATGCGCAACAGCGCGTCCTGGGTCAAGACAAGATCATCGAGGACGCCACGGGAACCTGTGTGGAACTCTCACCGATCCCGCGCGACGAACTCGGTCGCCCGGCATGGCGCAACGGCAACTCCTTGGGGACCTTCGTGGGTATCGAAAACGAAGCGGCACTCGAGCACTTTCACGAATCTCTGGAGCGTTTGGCCACGGGACGTGAAAACAGGGTGCGAATCCTGGCGTACGGCGCGTCGCACACCCAAGGCGACCTGTACACGGGCTACCTGCGCTACTACCTGCAGAGTCGCTTTGGAAATGGCGGCCCGGGCTTCATGCAGATGGCGGAAATCAATCGATACTACCGTCCCATCGACCATAGGGTCGAAAGCAAAGGCTTTCGCATCGAGTGGGCGCAGAAACGTGAACCTCCAGACCACAGTCGTTTCGGGCTGCTCGGCGCTTCAGCCCTCGGGCGTTTCCCGTATGCTTACGCGCGAATCTCGCCGAAGAACGATTCCGACCTAGACCTGAGCGCGGATCGCTACGAGCTCTACTACTCTGCCGAGCCGAAGGGTGGCGACATCAAGCTCAGCATCTCGAATGACAAGCCGATCCGCATCAGCACACGCGCTGATGTGCCCGAGCCTCGGTATGAAGCGTTTCAGACGGGTAGAGGTTGGCACGAAATTCAGGTGCGCCCTGCAGGGAATGGCCCGATTCGAATATTCGGTCTGAGCGTAGAACGAAGCCAGCCGGGCGTCGTGGTAGACACCCTGGGCATCAACGGAACGCGCGCCGCCAACATGCTGACCTGGGACAAGCGTTTCTGGCACGAACACCTGCGCCGCCGAGCGCCGAACCTAGTGCTGTTAGCCTACGGCACTAACGAAACCGTGGACCGCGGCCAGCCCATCGAAAAGTACGAGAGCGACCTGCGAGAGGTACTTGCCGACCTGCGCCGAACCCTACCTGACGCCAGCTGCGTGTTGGTCGGTCCTGGCGACTTTCCCGCTGGAGGCGGGGACCACTGGTCGACCCGGCCACGGTTGCTCTCGATCATCGACGTGCAACGCAAAGTATCACCAGACTACAACTGCGGGTTCTGGGATACTTTCGCGTTCATGGGCGGGGAGGGCTCGATGCACGAATGGGCCACCGCCAAGCCTGCTCTGGGCTCTCCCGATCACATCCACCTCACGGCGCGCGGGTACGTCAAGATGGGCATGGCGTTTGGCGACGCGCTGATGCGAGCCTACGACGCATTTCACGTAGCGCCGGATCCCCCTGCGACCGCCAAGAACGAATGAGAGCCTGAGCCCAAGCGGTACTGCTGCGGACCCCAGAACGCCCCCTCGGCATCGCTCCAGCAGAAACTGCTGGTAGCAGCGCCAACAGTCCCAGTCGGGTCGCGCCATCTGGTGCGTCGCGACCTCAAGGTCCCGCGTCGTTCGAACCCGGATCACGCGTCCTGCTCTTTTGGTCGGTGGCTGGGCTTGGCTCTCCCATCAGCACGGTCTTACCCGCAGCGTCGAGCCTCTCGCTGGTACGCGACAAGGCGGGCAGCGGCTTACCCTCGTTGACTTTGCGGAAGTCGACGTAACTGGAGAGCAGGGCTTGAGTGAACAGTTCGGCAATGACCTCTTGCCCCTTGATCGTGGGATGCGCGAAGTCTGCGTTCGCCAAGCGAGGATTCGCGTGGTACCAGCGCCCGATCGAGCCATCGCCGCCCATCGCCGTAAACGTATCGTAGAATGCGCACCCCTGTGCCAATGCCACCTTGCGCTGAGACTCCACCAGCTTGGGGACGATCTTCAGGGTTTCGATGCCGTACTTGCCAACACGCTTGCCGTGATCGACGAGCGACATGATGAGGCAAGACGCTTCGGGCTTACCCTTGCGAAACTTCTCGATGACTGCATTGTACTCATCCTCGTAGGGCTGCATCGTGCGGTACAAGTCCATCTTCTGGCGCTGTACGTCGTTGCCGCCGAACATGAACACCATCAAGTCGACCTCACGGCGACGCACATGCCAGGCGATGTGTTCGGGATCCTGATAGTCGAGGCGTTGGGTGAATGAGCCGATCAGCGACAGTTCATCCCACACGACGCCAGGCTGGTCGCGTTCGAGCACCACGCCGTAGCCCCGCACCGACCCACCGCCGATGGCGCGCACTTCGAAGCCGTGTGGTCCATCTTCGACGCTGACGGTCGCTACGGCATCACCCAGTTCGTCCGACGCAGTGTCGACGACGCGCGCGACCTCGTCATCGACTTTGATTTGGAAGCGGCCACCCTTGGGCTGGGTCGCGTACCACAGCTCGAAACGCGAAACGCGACTCCCAAATCCCTCCTTCGTGGTTCGCCAACGACTAGTGCCACCTGCTGGCGAACGCGAGCTGACACCTGCGTAGCCGTAGTGACCGTCCGATTCGCACTTGAAGATGATCTGACACGTGAACCACCCACCGCGGTCAGCGTAACGAACACCGCGGTGCAGGTACGCCAGATTGTAGCGGCTGAGCACGTGAAAGCCGTGTCCCGCATCTCCGAACCGGGCTTGCAGTCGTTCTCGGATGACCCGGGTCAGCCCGTCACCGCCGAGCACCGAATCGCCCCAGTGACTGGCTCGGGTGATCGCTCCGGGTCGACGCAGCTCGGTGAGGGTCAACTGCCCAAAGTAGTGTTCGAGCGCCGCTGGGTTTTCCAACCCCACCTTCGGTGGCGACGGATCCGTCGCGTGAGTCGTGTAGGGCGGAAACACGTCGGGTCCTTCCACCTTGGGTGGGACTCCATCGCCGCGGGGCGGGGCAACCGCCATCCCAGCGGCGGGTCCTGACGTTTCCTGCTCACGAGCCATCTGCTCGAACTCGGCCAGTTCTGCGCCCTTCTCGCGAACGGCGGCCCCTTGCCCGAGCAACTCCCGACCAATCACGTTCCAGAACGGGACGTACCCTTCTCCCGCTCGCCAAGGTTGGACACTCTCGAGACCGGGAACCAAGTAAGTCCCAGCCATGAGCAGAACCAGGGTGATCGCACCGCCCAGTAGACGCCGTCGAGCACCGCGCTGCAACTGGATCACTGGCGACGCACGCCTCTCGAGCGCGACTCGGGTCGCTTGCTCCTGACCATCCAGGATGCCTTCAGTCGGTTCGCTCGTCATCGTCAGAATGCAAAGTAGATGTTGGCGCGGGGCCCCGAGAGCAGCTGCGATATCACCAGAGCAACCAGGGCGATGGCGGCGCCCAACGCAGGGGCGGGGAGTCTGCGTGATATTGAGGCGCCGAATCGTTCGGTCCAGTCCGCGGGCGTGAAGTGGTAGGCAATACCCGAGATCAACAAGACCAGGATCCCGTGTTCACTGACGAAGAGCAACAGTGACTGCAGCGGGCCGAGTAGACCGAGTTTCGCTTGGACCCACGAATGCATGCCTTGCATGCGAAACATGCCCTCACGCACTCCCAAACCATCCCAACTCAACAACTTGGCGGACATCTCGCGAGCTAGAGGCAAGCTGTCGGCACGGAAGAAGATTCGCGAGAGTGTAGTGAAGTGAAATAGCAGCGCTACGTGCACCCACGCCCATCCCCTCGATCGCGTTGCACTGGGGATTAGACTGTTCACCGACGCCACCAAGAAGCTACCTACAGCCAAGACCGAGTTGGGCGCGAGCTCGAGATCGAGTCCCCACTTACCGAGACCAAACGCCAAGATCCCGATGCCGCTCGCAACCGCAAGAACCTGCCCCAGCGAGTAATTCTCACGTTTCGCTCGAAGGTGGTTGAAGCGATTGTAGACCATCGCCGTAGCTTGCAGGTTGGCGTAGATGACGAAGTTCCAACTCGCACCATGCCACATGCCGACGAGAAACATCGTGAGCCACAGGTTGAAGTAGGTCCGCGCTTCGCTACCACGGCTACCGCCCAGTGGAAAGAAGAGGTAGTCCCTCAACCAGGTGGAAAGGGTCATGTGCCAACGACGCCAGAATTCACCCACGCCATGAGACTGATACGGTCTGTCGAAGTTCTCGGGAACTCGAAAGCCGAGCAGCCGTGCGACACCGATGGCGATGTCGGAGTAACCCGAGAAGTCGGCGTAAATTTGTAGCGTGAAGGCGTACAACGCGAGCAGGTTCTCGAGCGAGGAGTGGTCCTGGGGCGCCGAAAAGACGATATCCGTGAAGTACGCAGCGATGAAGTCGCCGAGGACTACCTTCTTGATCAGTCCTTTGGTGATTCTCAGGAACGCAAAGTTCACGTCCTCCGCGTCCACCGTGAGCTTCGCTCGAAGCTGCGGTAAGAACTCGGCGGCGCGGACGATGGGGCCAGCCACCAGCTGCGGGAAGAAGGCGACGAACAACGCAAACCGCAACAGGCTCTTCTCGGCCGAGAGCCGTCCACGATACACGTCGATCGTGTAGCTCATGCTTTGAAAGGTGTAGAAGCTGATGCCTATCGGCAACGCGACGCGAAGCGGGGCCGCTAGCGCACCACCCCCAAACAATGCGGCGACATCACCTGCAGCCTCGACGAGAAAGCCCGTGTACTTGAAATAACCGAGCAACCCGAGGTTCGTGCTCAAGCTCAACGCCAACGCCAGACGTCGCGAGCCCTGGCTCTGCACACGCTCGAGCCACAGCGCGGAAAAAAAATCGACTAGCGTCGAGCCGATGAGCAGACCAACGAACGCCCAATGCGTTGGCAACTCGCCAGAAACAGGCCTGGAACTCGCGCAGTAGAAGAAGTAACTGGCCGCTAACAGCAGAATCCATCGTGCCCGCGGTCGCCTGGCAAGTGCCCAGTAGGCGGCCAGCACGGGGAGAAAAAATAGCAGGAAGTCGAGACTGGCAAACAACATTGGCAGAGCGCCCGAACGACCTAGCGGTCGGGGGCGGATCTATCAGATCTCCGAGCCGTGGCGACAACAACACGTTCGGAGGCGAGAACAGGCGAGTTTTACGCTGCTTTTGGCACCAGTCCCAATAGATCCACGCTGGTCTCGACGGGGGTGGCCCGGGCGGGTGCCGATGCTCGCTGTCTACCACGCTGGCCTGAAACAAACTCCTCGGAGCTGAACACGATTGCGCAGTCCGTCACGACGTCACCGCCTGCTCAGCCACGACTGTTTCCGCGCTACGGCTACTACTGGAGCGCGGCGATTTCTGCGATCGCGGCACGACAACGCGTATGCGTTTCGATACGCCACTGCCGTGACAGCGGATCGAGGCGCGTCTGGAGTTGAATTGACCCCGCCTTGACGTTACGCAGTGACACTTCGTAGCGGTAATTTCGCGGCAGACGTGGTCAGGACCATGGAATCGGACCGCGCGAAATCGACCAGAATCAGGATGATGAGATGAGACTCAATTCGAAGGCTAAGAGCCGTTCCCCCCGTGCGATCGCCAACCTCGACGACACGATCTCGAGCAAACAGTGGAGCCGGGTTGCACCCGCCGCAGCAGCTGGACGCGCTAAGTTTACGGCACTACTCAGCGGTGGGCTCTTACTCAGCGCCGCAGTGTTGGGGGGATGCGAAGACGAGGCATCGTCCGCGCCCGGCCCGGAAGCCTCAGCTTCCACTTCGGCTACGACGACCACGACCGTCAGTGCGTCAGCAACGAGCAGTTCTACGAGCACCGCCACCGGGACGTCCACCAGCACGGGTGCGCCAGCCGACGACTCCACCCCGGCCGACGACAGCATGGCTGACGACGCCATGGTAGACGACACCGATGACGCCATGGCCGACGACTCCATGGCAGACGACGCCATGGCAGACGACACCGACGACTCCACGGTCGACGACTCCATGACCGACGACGCCGACGACTCCATGGCCGACGACACCGACGACTCCACGGTCGACGACGCCATGGCAGACGACACCGACGACTCCATGGCAGACGACACCGACGACTCCATGGTCGATGACACCATGACTGACGACGCCATGGGGGGCGCTGGCGGCGCGGGACCGACCGACGCTGGGCTGGAAGGCGGCCTCCCTCCCCTCGACTACGACGCGGGCGACGCAGGCGACGCGGGTGATGCAGCCCCCGAGGCGGGGCCCGTAGACGCCAGCACTCCAGACGCGGCCATGGAAGCTGCAGTGGACGCCAGCCCCGAGACTGAAGCCAGCGTCGAACCCGAAGCGGGGCCTGAGCCAGATCCCGAGCCCGAGGCGGGAGTGCCCGCTTCAGACCTGACTGTGAGTTGTGTTTACCCGGAGAACGCGGCCAACCCGCTGCAGTTGCAGTTCATCTTCACCAACAACTCCAGTTCGGCGTTCGACATGTCGAACGCAACCGTGTCGTACTACTTCGACGATACGGCTTCCGTTGGCGATCTCAACCTGGTCGTCTACTCTGGACCGCTGGGTGCCAACGCCAGTCCGTCCAACGTGACGAGTCAAGTCATCGCCAACCCGAACCCGACGACGGGCGCTGACTACATCGCTCGGTTGTCGGTTGGCGCGAGCTGCCCCGACTGGTCACCCTGCTCCATCGCGGCAAACGCCACGACGGAAGCCATGAGTGTCGCGCTGACGCGGAGTTCTGGCAGCTTCGACACCGATCAACACTACTCGTTCGCTCCACTGCAAAATGACCCGTGTGAATTCGTCGTCGTCGAGATTGGTGGAGAGGTCGTCTTCGGGTTGCCGCCGGCGACCAACTGAGCTTCCGAGACGGAGCAACGACGCATGCAACCTGGCGCTCATCACGTCATTCCCCGGCCCAAAGCCGAAGAAGTCGCCACAGACTGTCCGCTGGTCACCAGAGGTGACGCCACGGAAAGTCTGTGAGCCGACGTGCGCCATTTACCCCAAGCACGCCCTAGGCTCGAGCGGCGAGTTACCAGCTGGCCGCTAGACCAGCCGAGGAGAACGCGGTAGATCGCTGCAAATGCGAGCGGTCTTGCAGCGTGTCAACTGGGCAAAAGTGGAAGTCGAGGGCGAGATTACGGGCCAAGTCGGGCCTGGCCTATGCGTCCTGGTCGGCGTTGGTCGGGACGACGCCGAGTCAGATGGCGAGTGGCTCGCTCAAAAGGTCGTGTCGGCCCGCGTCTTCAAGGATGAGGCGGGCAAGATGAATCGCTCGGTTCTCGACATCGGCGGCGCCATCCTGGCCATTTCGCAGTTCACGCTATTCGGCGACATGCGTCGCGGTACGCGCCCGAGCTTTACCTCAGCCATGGAGCCCGAGCGCGCAGTGAAGCTGTTCGACCTGTTCTGCGCGAAATGCCGAAGTTCGGGCGTGGTCGTTCAAACGGGAGTGTTCGGCGCGCACATGGAGGTAAGCCTGAACAACAGCGGCCCGGTAACCCTGCTGATCGACTCTCAACGGCTGTTCTGAACCGCCCTACGTCCGCGTCACTGGTCGCTTTCAGACCCTGAAGACGTCGTCTGGGACTCACCCTCATCCAGCACGAACATTCCCCAGCCCTGTTGGGTGCCAGTCAACCCCGTATCTTCTTGTTCCGCGCTAGCGTCGAAGGTGACCAGCGTCCCTTCGAGTTCGGGCAAGCGAGCGAGATGACTGATCTCGACTAGCAAGGGCACTTGGTAACACCAGCCATCGTCACGGCACTCGAGGGTTTGGACGACTTCTGGGCCGTTGCTGGGTGCAGGATCTCGCTCAGGATCGCGATAGTTGACTAAAGTGACGCGTAGCTTTGCACGCGCGACGGTTCCGTCGGGTGAACGGACACGAACGGCCAGGCGAGCAGTGAGCCCAGCCTGACCGATGCCTCCGATGGGAATGCCGCAGTTGCTGCCCAGTGGTAACCAGTCGATCCCCGTCGTGGCGTCACGTGCGCCGAGCTGAACTTCGAGGGGGCCCTCTGGTTGCGGAAACTCATTCACGCCCGGGGGTGCCTCGAAACACGACGCTGGGAGTTCGCGACCGTCCGCTGGATCGGATTCGAGGTCGTCTGGCTCCCCGTCGTGCGCGCCGCCTCCAGCATCGGGTCGCGCGTCCGAGCCGGGACTGTTGTCGTCATCAGTCGACTCTGGGTCGCGCTCGTCGTCCCCTGAACCGCCCGATGCGGCCTCGCCGACTTCGTCGTCGCCTCTAATCCCACCGCCAGCGTTCGAGCCTTCAGTCGGCTCGTCGCGCGTAACGTCGCCGGGCGGCGGATCCACGTCGACAGCTGCGTCTAGCGCGTTGACGGACCCCGCATCCCGAGTCGCCTCACTCCCCGCGTTGTCTTCGACGGACGGGCCCGGCTCGGACGTGCACGCGAGCAGCGCCAAGCCAGAGCAAACTGGGCGCCAACGCTGCTGCATCCCGACGTTACAGCACGCCCGACTGCCCTCGGCAAGCCACGGGGGTTCCCGTCAGGGTTCGAGCGCGGCGGCCGCCGATCCGATCAAGTTGGCCTCACTGGTTTCCAGCACTGTCGCGCGCTTGCTCGGCCCGAGCAACTTGCCCAGCGTTTCCTTCACTGCAGATGCGTACTGAGGATCTCCCCAGAAAAACGTCCCCTCCGCCAAGATCCCCACCGACTCCGGACCCTCGGCATAATGATCGATGACGCCTGCCAACGACGCCGCCACGAGATCTGCAGAACGGCGAAGCAGCGCCGACGCCACGGCCTTGGCCTCCGCGTCACGTTGTTCTTCGGAGTCACGAAACTCTACGAGCTGCCCCGTGCCGCCGTGGGGATCGAAGCCCGATAGCTTCGGCATGGCCTGCGCGAACACGAACGGCAGGTAAAACCCGGACACGGCTTTTTCGAAACGCTGAAACCCAGGGTTGTCGCTGGCGCGGTCGACGGCCTCATCGAACTCCGTCAAGTGAGGAGGATTGAAGTTTCCCGACTCGAGATTGATCGCCATCTTGCCCGAAAAATCTTCTGGCACCTTGCTCGACTCGTCGCGGCCGAAAAAGCCCGCCATGTTGTTGCCTGTACCGACGATCAAGCCGATGCAGCGTTCACTCGCGACGTCGTCATGAACTAGCGCGCCGCCGAGCATGCTGGCTACCGTGTCATTCAGCACGCGGACGGGACCAGGGGCAACGCCGGCAGCCTCCAAAGCGGCGTGCAAACGACTGCCTACCAGGGTGCCCTCGACACCTGGGATGTCGATGCCCTTGGTCCACCTGAGCAAGCGACTGTCCCGATCGGGCGAGTTGGCCGACGGGTACGAAAAGCAGTAACCCACGGGCAACCCGGCGGGTGGAGCCAACTCCTTCGCCAACGCGGCCTGCGCAGCGAAAAACTCGTCCGCTGTGATGGTGCTGCCTTCTCGCATGGGGAGGGTGCGTTTGATTGGTCCCGAAACGACCGCGGCACGCCCCTTGTCGACCTCCACCACGGCCGCGCGCATGTTGGTGCCGCCAGTGTCGATCACCAACGCCCTGCCTGAGTGGGTTCGATCGGGCGCGCCGAAGTAGGAGGGCAACGCCCGAATCTCCTCACCGTCGCTAGACAAGCCTTCGGTGATCTTGTCGGCGAGAGCACGACGGATCTCCTGGAGTTGGTCGGTAGTCAAGCTGAGTCGTTGAGCGGGGGTCATGGGGTGGCTCCAAATGCTGAGTCTAGTTGGTGGAGGTTGGCTCGAGTCGACCAAAGGCGACCGAACTCGTTCATTCGCTTTCGTTCACTTGGTCGTTCGCAGCTGCACGGGCTGCAAGTCGGCGAAAAAGTCGTTGCCCTTGTCATCGACGACGATGAACGCGGGGAAATCCTGAACCTCGATCCGCCAAACGGCTTCCATGCCGAGTTCGGGATACTCGAGGACTTCGACGTGTTTGATGCTGTGCTCGGCCAGGCGCGCAGCAGGACCGCCGATCGAGCCGAGGTAGAACCCGCCGTGCTGCTTGCACGCTTCGGTGACTTGCCGACTGCGGTTACCCTTGGCCAGCATTACGAGACTGCCCCCAGCAGCTTGGAACTGCTGCACGTAGGAGTCCATTCTGCCTGCGGTGGTCGGGCCGAACGATCCTGACGCGTAGCCTTCGGGCTTCTTCGCGGGCCCGGCGTAATACACCATGTGATCGAGCATGTACTGAGGTAACCCCTGCCCCGCGTCGAGTCGCTCCTTGAGCTTGGCGTGCGCGATGTCGCGTGCGACCACCAACGTACCCGTCAGCGACAAACGCGTCTTGATGGGGTAGCGGGACAGCTCAGCACGGATGTCGTTCATCGGTCGATTCAGATCGAGCGCGACGACCTCACCCCCCAGCTCCGCATCGGAAATCTCCGGCATGTACTTCACGGGGTTCATCTCGAGCTGCTCGATGAAGACACCGTCTTTGGTGATCTTGCCAAGCGCCTGACGATCCGCAGAGCAGCTGACGCCGATCCCGACGGGGCACGACGCACCATGCCGCGGGAGGCGAATCACGCGCACGTCGTGGGCGAAGTACTTGCCGCCGAACTGCGCGCCGATACCCGTTTGCTGGGCCACTTCCAAGATCCGCTGTTCGAGTTCCAGATCGCGAAACCCTCGACCGAGCTCGTTGCCGCTCGTCGGTAGGTTGTCCAGATAGCGCGCCGAAGCGAGCTTGACAGCCTTGAGCGTAGCTTCGGCGGACGTCCCGCCGAACACGAACGCCAGATGGTAGGGCGGACAAGCTGCGGTGCCGAGTGAACGCATCTTCTCCTCGACGAAGCGCATCAACGACGTCGGGTTGAGCAGCGCCTTGGTCTCTTGATACAGGTAACTCTTGTTGGCCGAGCCGCCCCCTTTGGCCATGAACAAGAATTTGTACTCGTTACCCTGGGTGGCAAACAGGTCGATCTGAGCGGGTAGATTCGTCCGCGTGTTCTTCTCTTCGTAGGTGGTCAGCGGCGCCATTTGCGAGTAGCGCAGGTTCGACTGCTGGTAGGTGTTGAAGATGCCGCGAGCGAGCGCTTCTTCATCGTCACCCGTGGTGAACACCCCCTGCCCCTTCTTGCCCATCACGATGGCAGTACCCGTGTCCTGACACATGGGAAGAACGCCACCCGCGGAGATGTTGGCGTTCTTGAGCAGTTCCATGGCGACGAATCGGTCGTTTGGAGTGGCTTCGGGGTCGTCGAAGATCTTGGACAGCTGCTTCAGGTGTCCGGGGCGCAGGTAGTGGGCAATGTCTCGCATCGCTGTTTCGGCGAGCAGCGTCAGCGCCTGGGGCTCCACCTGCAGAATCTCACGACCGTTGAACTCGGAGACGGACACGTGCTCCGACGTCAGCTGACGATAGGGCGTATGGTCGGGTCCAAGCGGCAGCAGGGTTTGGTGTTGGAACTCGGTCATCAAGGCAACTCCAGCGAGATCAGGCCAGCGGAACGAACGGGGACGGACCCTATCAGGGTAGGCCGGCAGCTACACGGCAATTGACCCCAAAAGCGTCGCAGGATCCAGTCCAAAGCCGCCGCTACGAGCGCCCAATTCGCGACACCTGCGAACCAAGAACTGCGCGGGATGGAGTGTCTTCAAAGCCATGACGTTTTCTCCGATGTGGCAGGTTCAAACTCTCAAACACACCGTCCCCAAGCTGTGCAGTACGGAAGAAATCCGCCAGCAACTTCGACTCGGTGAGCTGTCAGGCTCGGACTGGGTTCGAAGCGGGGATGGTAGTGACTGGGTGCCCCTGATCACGGTCGCCACGTTCAGCCACGATTGCGCCGAGCTGACAGCCACGGATACCTCGACTCACACGGCGGGCAAGCGTGCCGCAGCCTTGTGCGCGGGCGTGGTCGTCGCCTTTGCCGTCGGCATGACGCTGCTTTGAAGGCTGCTCGCTCAGCGCGCGTACTTGTACAACTTGAATCGTCGTTTGCTCGGCCCTGTCGGCAGAGTCGTCGCCGTGTCGGGCCGCTCCCTGCGACAAAGCAATCTGATCGAGTGACCCATCACCGAAACCCACTGACCCGCATGGAAGACGTCAGCCTTTGCCAGGGGTGGCGAGTCCTGATTCGTACTCAGCAGGTCGTGCCAAAATTGCTCGTTCAGGCTCGGCGGGATCTTGAATCGCAACTCATCGTTGTGGGCGTTGAATAACAGCAAGAAGCTGTCGTCTTGGTAACGTTCACCACGCTTGTCGCGCAGACGCAAACCATGCCCGTTGAGGAAAACGGCGATCGCTTTGGCGAAGTGCGCCTTCCAGTCGGCGTCGGTCATCTCGGCACCGTCTGGGCGAAACCAGCCGATGTCGGTGAGATCGGAACCACGGATGGACTCGCCATGAAAGAACTGCGGACTGCGGAAAATCGGGTGCTGCTGCCGCAGTCGAATCACGGCTTTGGTGAACTCCAGCAGCGTCTGGTCGGAATTCTGCCAGTCGAACCACGACAGCTCGTTGTCCTGGCAGTAGGCGTTGTTGTTCCCACGTTGAGTGCGGCCGACTTCGTCACCCATCGTCAACATGGGAACGCCCTGAGACAACAGTAACGTCGTGAGGAAGTTACGCTGCTGACGGGCGCGCAACGCCAAGATGGCGCGGTCCTTCGTCTCACCCTCCACACCACAGTTCCACGAACGGTTGTGGGACTCGCCATCGCGGTTGCCCTCCCCATTGTCTAGGTTGTGCTTGCCGTTGTACGAGACCAAATCGCGAAGCGTGAAGCCGTCGTGCGCGGTGACGAAGTTGATGCTCGCGTGCGGGCTACGCCCGTTACCCTGATACAAGTCGGAGCTTCCCGTGAGCCGAAACGCGAACTCGCCCAGGCTCTGATCCTGCCCTCTCCAAAAATCGCGGACGCTGTCACGGAAGCGCGCGTTCCACTCGGACCACTTGGGCGGGAAGTTGCCGACTTGATAACCCCCTTCGCCGAGATCCCAGGGCTCGGCGATCAACTTGACCGTTTGTAGGATCGGGTCTTGTTGGATTAGATCGAAGAACGCGCTGAGGCGATCGACGGCATGCAGCTCACGCGCCAGCGCGGACGCGAGGTCGAAGCGAAAACCATCGACGTGCATGTCGACGACCCAGTAACGTAACGAGTCCATCAGCAGCTGGAGCACGTACGGATCGCGCATGTTCATGGTGTTGCCACAGCCCGTGTAGTCGACGTAGTTGCGGCGATCGGCTGGGCTCAGTCGGTAGTAGCGCGCGTTGTCGAGCCCCCGCAGACACAGCGTCGGGCCTCCCCGGCCACCCTCGGCCGTGTGATTGTAGACGACGTCGAGGATCACCTCGAGGCCAGCCGCGTGGAGCTCACGCACCATGAGCTTGAACTCGTTGGCCTGTTGTCCCGGGCCACACCTACTCGAGTACGCCGAATGGGGCGCGAAATAGCCGATGGTGTTGTAGCCCCAGTAGTTGCGGCGATCGTGCCGGGCCAGGAATGGCTCCGTCAGGAAGTGGTGCACGGGCATCAGCTCCACAGCTGTCACCCCCAGTTCCTTCAGGTAGCGAATCGACGCGGGGTGCGCCAAGCCTGCGTAGGTGCCGCGGATCTCTGGCGGCAGCTCGGTGTTCGTCTTGGAGAAACCCTTGACGTGTAGCTCGTAGATGATCGTTTCATGCCAAGGCGTGCGCGGGCGCTGCGAGTTTCGCCAATCGAAGTACGGATCGACGACGACGGACTTGGGTAGGAACTCGGCCGTATCGACACGAGACATGCGTTCGCCGCGTGTCGAGGGATCGAAGTCGAACAGCGCATCCGCGTAGGAAATCTCACCGTCGATCGCGCGAGCGTACGGGTCGAATAGCAGCTTGTTCGGATTACACAGGTGCCCCGACTGGGGAGCGAACGGCCCATGGACGCGAAAGCCGTATCGCTGCCCTGGACGTACGTCGGGCACGTAACCGTGCCATGTGTATGCGGTCACTTCAGGCAGCGCCAAGCGCGTCTCGCGACCATCCGCGTCGAACAGGCAAAGCTCGACGCGATCGGCCACCTCCGAGTGCACGGCGAAGTTGGTCCCAACGCCATCGTACGTCGCGCCAAGTGGGTACGGCTCGCCAGGCCAAATCTGCATCGTTCCGGAAACCGGAGGGGCGGTTCTGCTCATGCCGGTCATGCCCGTATCTATCGCTTCTGGAGCATCCATGGTAGTCCTGAAAACCGCCACGCGACGCGGGCGAGCGCCACGCGAAAATGTTTCGGGCGGTGGTCCCCTCAGCAATTGACGATGACGAAACCCAGCATCTTCGGGCCCCAAGACCTGCACCTCTTCAACGAAGGGACACACCGTCGGCTTTGGCAGAAGTTGGGCGCCCATTCCATGGAGGTGGATGGTCAGCCTGGCACTCACTTTGCCGTTTGGGCCCCCAACGCCTACCGAGTATCCGTCATCGGTGACTTCAATCACTGGGGCGACGGACACGCCTTGCGCCCGGTCGAGAGCTCTGGTGTCTGGGCCGGATTCGTTCCCGGGCTGGGCAAAGGCGCCCTGTACAAGTATCGAATTCAGAGTCGGCGCGGCGGTACGCCAGTCGAGAAAGCCGATCCGTTCGGCGTGATGCACGAGGTCCCGCCGCGAACGGCGTCAGTCGTCTGGGACAACGAGTACACCTGGAACGATGGCGAGTGGATGGCCCATCGCGCGGCGGCCAACGCACTGACCGCCCCCATCTCAATCTACGAAGTCCACTTGGGTTCGTGGATGCGTGTTCCTGACGAAGGTGGACGATCGCTGAGTTACACGGAGATGGCGCGAAAACTCGTGCCGTACGTCAAGGCGCTCGGCTTCTCACACGTCGAGCTGATGCCCGTCATGGAACACCCGTTCTTCGGCTCGTGGGGGTATCAGGTCACTGGTTACTTCGCGCCCAGCAGTCGTTTCGGCACGCCACAAGAATTCATGGCGCTGATCGACGCGTTTCATCAAGCGGGCATCGGGGTGATCCTCGATTGGGTGCCGTCTCACTTTCCCAACGACGGTCACGGCCTAGCCCAGTTCGATGGGACCCATTTATTCGAGCACGCCGACCCACGTCAGGGCTTTCACCCCGACTGGCGCAGCGGGATCTTCAACTACGGCCGCAACGAAGTCCGCAGCTTTCTCACGTCGAGTGCCATCTATTGGCTCAAGGTCTTCCACGCGGACGGACTTCGCGTGGACGGGGTCGCCTCGATGCTCTACCTCGACTACTCCAGAAACGAGGGCGAGTGGGTTCCCAACCGCTACGGCGGGCGCGAGAACATCGAAGCCATCGAACTGCTACGTCAGGTGAACACCGCGTGTTATGCCGAGTGCCCGGACATCCAGATGATCGCCGAAGAGTCCACGGCATGGGCTGGTGTCAGTCGGCCTACGGACGTGGGTGGTTTGGGTTTCGGCATGAAGTGGGACATGGGCTGGATGCACGACACCCTCCAATACTTCCAGCGAGATCCCATCCATCGCCGCTACCATCTGAACGAGCTGACGTTTCGCGCCGTTTACGCACTGAACGAAAACTTCATGCTCCCCTTGTCCCATGACGAAGTCGTTCACGGAAAGGGCTCGCTGCTCAGCAAGATGCCCGGCGACGACTGGCAGAAGTTCGCCAACCTTCGCCTGCTGTACTCGTACATGTGGACGCTGCCAGGCAAGAAGCTGCTGTTCATGGGCGGTGAGCTCGCTCAGTGGCAGGAGTGGAACCACGACTTCAGTCTGGATTGGCCGCTGGCCGATGCCGAGCGTCATCGCCAGATCCAACAGTTGCTCCAACGCCTCAACTGGCTCTACCGAGAGCGAGCAGCGCTACACGAAAGAGACTTCGAAGCAGATGGCTTCGAGTGGATCCGCCTCGACGATCACGACAACAGCGTGCTGGCCTACCTGCGAAAAGCGGGCAACGAAACGCTGCTGGTCGTCCTCAATTTCACCCCCGTCGTGCGCGAAGGTTACGTGCTGGGGGTTCCCGACGCGGGGTCGTGGCAAGAGATCTTCTGCAGCGATGCCGAAGCGTTCGGAGGCAGCGGCGTGCACAGCGGAGCCCCACTGCAAACCATCGAGCACAACTCCGATCGACGACCACACAGCGTGGAATTGACCGTTCCCCCGCTGGGCGCCGTGATCCTTCGCCAAGACGATTGAACCCTGGTGCCATCTGGGCAGTGCGGTTAGACCTTCATCATGGGTTGGAACTCGAAAGCGAAGCTCGTACTCCTGGCAGCGGCGATGATGCTCGCGGCGGGCTGCGGCAACGACGCGAACGAAGCGGTGGAACGCGGAGTGGGCGCATCGTGCAGCGCTGACGAAGACTGCAAGGAAGACGACCAGGCTTGCCTAGAATTCAAGGGGGGCTACTGCGGCGTCGAGAACTGCGCTTCGGACGAGGACTGCCCCAGCGGTTCAGCATGCGTGGCGCACGAAGACGGAGTCAATTACTGCTTCTTGCTCTGTGTGAACAAACCCGACTGTAATCGTCACCGTGGCGCCGACGAGTCGAACTGCGTCAGCAGCATCACTTTCGTAGAGTCCGAACGGAACGGGAACAAGAAGGCGTGTGAGCCCCCGACTGGCTGAGGCACCCCTGCGACGCAGACCGCTGCGTCTCGCTATGTTACCGGGCTCAGCCCGTGCGCAGACCTGCGCGTGGGGTCACCCCCGAGATGGGTTGTTCGTCGACTGACGTCATCAGCGACAGCTCACGTTGGGGCAGCGGTCGAACGAAGCGAATGTTGCTGTCCACTCTCGGCAGCAACGCGCGATCGATCACTCTGTCCCACGTGTACTGGGTTGCAGTATGGCGCCCGGCCAACCTCATGGACTGTTCGTCGTCTGGATTGAGACGCTCGAAGAGTCGCACGAATTCTTGAGGGTCGTTAGTTTCCAGTACCAACGCGTTCTGCCCGGGCACTGCGTAGTCTTCCCCCGAACATCCCGTGCACGCGACGCCGCCCGCCGCCATCACTTCCAACCCGACGAGCCCGAACGGCTCATGTTCACTATTGGCCAGCACAGCTCCCGCTGAACGAAACAGCACGCGCCTGGCGGCTGGGTCGACATGAGAGTCCAACATCAGCAGGTCGACGTCGTTCGTGTCCTGCAAGGCGCCGAGCAACCCGGCAGCACCAGACTCCGCGAAGCGACGCTCCGAGATCCGCAGCCCCCGCTGGCGGGCGCGCGACAATACTTCTGCGCCATGAGCTTCAACCCCACCCCGAGCGAGCAGCAGCGGTCGGCGTCCTCGACGCTTGAGCTCGGCCAAGGTGTCGATCGCGAGCGTCCAGCGTTTGTCCGGGTCGAAGCGAGCCATCTTCACGAGCAAGGGTCGATCGGCAAAACGCTGATACATCTCGACCAGCGCCGCTCGATCTGGAATGGCAAACGCGTCTTCGTCGAGGCCGTTGGGAATCACCAGCGGGTCCACGCCGAGTGAACGCATGCGATGTTTCATGTAACGACTGACGGTCGTGATCGTCGCCGCAGCGTCCAGTCGACGCCAGTCGATGCGATCGAAGCCGAAAGTGTTGTTCGCGTTCCACAACGTGTGCACGCGATCGCGCACGCCCGCACGACACAGCAGCCAATTCAAGTGCAACACGGCGTGAACGGTGTGCCACTCCTCTGCCAGGATCGCCACACGCCCACCCCGACGCGCGTGTTGAAAGATGTGCTCGCGAACGATGTACGGCGGGAGTGACGCCGCGTAGTCGTCGGCTTTGTGCTCTTCGCCATCGTAAACCCCACCCGGGTGGTGTTTCCCGATCCACTGACACCAGCGGTGCAAGTGCAGGTTGCCGATGCTCTCGTGACCTGGCTTGTCCGGATCACCGACGAACCAGAGGTGCGTCTCGAACCCCGAGTCGGCGAGTGTCCTCACCAAACCTGAAATGCGACTAGCGATCCCGCCTGCCCGCGAGTACGGGTCGGGACCTTCGAAAGATAGAACGTGAAATTGCAGCATACCGAGCCCGTCGGATCGGGAGTATTAGCTTCCCCCTCCTGCGAAGCTAGGCAAACGCGCGGAAATCCACAAGCGTGACCAGATGGTAACGACGACGTTGCGGCACCACTGCAGCAACGTTTTCGAAGCTGGCTCGACCGCGCACGATGATTGCTTGTCAGTGGTTGGCAGGAGCGAACGCCCTTCTGCCAGTGGGCAACCCCGATCCAGAGCGCGGCAAATCTGTGCGATTGGGTCGCGGGCACTGGAAAAACGCCCAGCCGTGCTGTAGGGCTGCGAGTTGCAGCACATGTTCAATCGACAAAGCGGCGTTCTCCTCCACCCCAGTTGCCTGCCATCAGAGTACGGAATAGGGGATCTCGGACCGCATGCAGTGAGCTGGGTGCGACTGCTTCACTCGGCGCAGCAAACCCTTTGGCAAGTGTTGCCCCTCAGCCCGGTGGGCAGTGGTTTTTCGCCCTACCACTGCAGCTCTAGCTTTGCAGGAAGTGCCTGGTTGCTCAGCCCCGAGCGGCTTGCCGAAGACGGGCTGCTGACAGCAGAAGAGTTGAGTGGGGCGCAAGTTCCCGTGGGCGCAGTCGATCCGAGTTGGCTCGATCAGCACAAGCGGCCCCTGCTGCGCAAGGCCGCGACGCGATTCCTCGCGGAGTTGCGCGGCGAGCGTCGCGACACCTTCGACGAGTTCTCGCGTGCGCAAGGTTACTGGCTTGATGATTTCGCGCGCTACCGCGCGATCGAGGAAGCACAAGGCCAATCCTCTTGGGTGACCTGGCCTACGGACTTGGCTCGCCGCGAGACGACGACGCTGCAAGCAGTCGACCGGGAGTTGGCCAGTGCCATCGCCGTGTTCAAAGCGCAGCAGTTCCTGTTCGAACAGCAGTGGCAATCGATTCGCCGCATGGCGAACCTAAAGGGGATTCAGCTGATCGGAGACATCCCGATCTTCGTCGCGCTCGACAGCGCGGACGTGTGGGCAGCGCAGCACTTGTTCCAGCTCAACCCCGATGGGACGCCAAAAGTGGTCGCAGGCGTCCCCCCCGACTACTTCAGCAAAACGGGACAGCGCTGGGGCAACCCGCTGTACGATTGGGCCGCTCACGAGCGGGAGGGCTTTCAGTGGTGGGAGCGCCGCGTCTCCCGCACGCTGGAGCTCACGGATCTACTTCGCATCGATCACTTTCGTGGCTTTGCTGCCTGCTGGGAGATCCCAGCGCATGAACCCACGGCGATGAACGGTCGTTGGGTGGAGTCCCCGGGTCACGCGTTGTTTTCGGCGCTGCAACGCGCGCACGGCGGTCCGCTGCCCGTGATCGCCGAAGACCTCGGCATCATTACGGACGATGTCGTGGCCCTGCGCGAAGCGTTCGCGTTCCCCACCATGCGCGTGCTGCACTTCTCCTTCTCTGGCGAAGACGAGCTGCTCCCCCACAACTACCCGACCAACTGCGTCGCGTACACGGGCACTCACGACAACGACACGACCGTCGGCTGGTACACGACCCCAGCGGAAACACACGGCTTGATGAGCGCCGAGGACCTCGAAGCCGAACGTGACAGGGTACGTCGCTACTTCGACACGGACGGCACCAACATCCACTGGACGGCGATTCAACGCTTGATGGCAGGGCAGACGGACGCTGTCATTTTCCCGCTGCAGGACGTCATGGGGCTGGGTGCGGCGGCGCGAATGAACACGCCCGGCACCGTGGGCGCTCACAACTGGACGTGGCGCTTCAGCTGGGACCAGTGGCGGCCGCAGATGTTGGAGACCCTGCGGAAAATCACGCAGGAAACGGGCAGAAACGTCGGTGGAACTGTGTAAAGGTCGCCGAACATGTTCTTTCGCAAGAAATCCCACGCCCCCGAACACGACAGCGAACTGGATGCCGTCATTGCGGCGTGTTTACCAGATGTGGACGCGGACACGCTACGCATCGCCGTTGCAGTCTCTGGCTTGTTCGGCTGCGTCAGTTACGCGGATCGTGAGTTTTCGCAGACCGAGCAGAAGCTCGTCGAAAACCTCCTGCAGACCATCGTCGGCATAGGGGCAGATGACGCCGTCCGCATCTTGGCGGCGCTGAAAGACAACATCGTCCACATTTCCACCGTCGAAGCGCCGCGCTACGCCCGCACCCTCAAGCAGCTGGGTGATCGCGACCTGCGCATTCACGTGCTGGGTATGTTGCTCGACGTGGCCGCCGCCGATCGCGAGCTCAGCCAAGCCGAAGTCGTGATGCTCAGGCAGACCACGACTGCACTAGGCCTCGAGCAAAGTGACTACAACGTGCTGCAAGGTAAGCATCGGGCACTGCTCGCAGCCCTGCAGAGCGAATGAGAACGGGCGCGCGGCACGTCGAGCCGAGCCAGGGTTCGCCCTGCGATCCTTGCGCCCGTCGGTCGTGAGGCCATCTCATAGGAAGCAGAAACGCGAGAAGTTCCAGCGCGTTACAGAGCACGCCCGATGGCCGTGGGAATCGGGTCGCTGGCGGGTTGACCCAGCCACCAGCAACATATAGCCATCAATCCGGATTGACTGATGGATCGCATGTTCTCATGGATGGCCACCTTGGGCGACCCCGTGCGGGCGCGCATGCTGCGCGTGATCGAGCGGCAGGAGCTGAGTGTGGGTGAAATCGCATCCGTGTTGCAGCTGCCGCAATCGACTACCAGTCGCCACCTCAAGCTGCTGGCGGACGACGAGTGGCTGAGCTCACGACGCGACGGCACCAGTCGGCTCTATCGCTTGGCCTCCGAAACGCAGTCCGATGCCCGCGCACAACTGTGGCGCCTTCTGCGCGACAATCTCGGCAATACCAGTGCGGACGACGCGCGTCTCGAACTCGTGATGCAGCAGCGACAGACTCGTAGCCAGGCCTTTTTCGAAGGTGCGGCTGCGCAGTGGGACAAGCTGCGCGTGGAACTTTTTGGTCAGCAGCTCGACGAACGCATTCTCTCGGCGATCCTCGCGCCGGACCTGGTGGTCGCCGACTTGGGTTGCGGCACGGGTCGGCTCTCGGAGCACTTGGCACCGTTTGCGGCGCGGGTTTTCGCCGTCGACTCATCCGCTGCCATGGCTGACGCGGCGCAAGCCCGTTTGGATCGATGGGACAACGTCGAATTGCACCGCGCCCCGCTCCAAAGTTTGCCGATCGACGACCAGCAAGTCGATCTTGCGCTGATGGTGCTCGTACTGCACTACGTGGACGCGCCGCAATGCGTGCTCACGGAGGTCCGACGCATCCTCAAGCCCGGCGGTCGCTTCGTGATCGTCGACATGCAGCCTCACCAGCGTCGAGAGTATCAGCAAGAAATGGGGCACCACTGGCTGGGCTTCGCCCCGTCGCAGCTGGACGCTTGGATGAGCGAGGTCGGCTTGCTGCATCCCCGCTACACGCCGTTACCTTCTGACCATTCATCAGCGGGGCCCGACCTGTTCGCGTACTCCGTCGCAGCCCCAGGAAACTAGAACAAGCGCGCGGCTCGGGCGGACGAGTCAACGCTATCGCCCAGCCATTCACCTACAACCATCATCCGACCAACCCGACCGTCACGTGTGACGGTCCTCACAATCAGAAACCTAGGAGACACCGATGTCCAATCGTCCCCCGTACAAAGTTGCCGACATTTCCCTTCACGAACTCGGCCGCAAAGAAATTCGTCTGGCAGAAAAAGAAATGCCAGGCCTGATGGCACTTCGCGAAGAATACAACGGCAAGAAGCCACTGGCTGGCGCCAAGATCGCTGGCTCACTCCACATGACCGTGCAAACCGCGGTTCTGCTCGAGACGTTGGTCGATCTAGGCGCCGACGTGCGCTGGGCGTCTTGCAACATCTTCAGTACCCAGGACTCGGCTGCCGCTGCAGTAGCAGTCGGCCCCGAAGGCACCCCAGAGGCGCCGAAGGGGATTCCCGTGTTCGCCTGGAAGGGTGAATCCTTGGAGGAGTACTGGTGGTGCACCAACGAGATGCTCACCTGGCCCGACGGCAGCGGCCCTGATCAGATCGTCGATGACGGAGGCGACGCCACGCTACTCATCATCAAGGGCATGGAGTTCGAGAAAGCTGGCAAGATCCCCGCCTTCAACCCCAGCTCGGATTCCGAGGAGTGGGGCGAAGTACTGAAGCTCCTCAGCCGAGTGCGTGAGACCACGCAAGACAAGTGGACGAAGATGGCCGAAAAGTGCCAGGGCGTGACCGAAGAGACCACGACTGGTGTGATGCGGCTGTACCAGATGCAGAAGGACGGAACACTCCCCTTCCCCGCCATCAACGTCAACGACTCGGTCACCAAGAGCAAGTTCGACAATCTCTACGGTTGCCGTCACTCCCTGATCGACGGCATCAATCGAGCTACTGACGTGATGATGTCGGGCAAGGTCGCTGTGGTCTGTGGGTACGGCGACGTCGGCAAGGGCTGCGCTCAATCGCTACGTGGTCAAGGTGCGCGTGTCATCGTCACCGAGATCGACCCGATCTGCGCGCTCCAAGCCGCCATGGAGGGCTTCGAGGTGAAGACGCTGAGCGACGTCGTCAAGACGGCCGACATCTTCATCACCACCACGGGCAACAAGGACATCATCATGGCCGCGCACATGGCCGAGATGAAGGACAAGGCCATCGTGGGGAACATCGGCCACTTCGACAACGAAGTCGACATGGCTGGCTTGGCCAAGGTCCCGGGCATCCAGCGCATCAACATCAAACCGCAATACGACGAGTGGGTCTTCCCCGATGGCCACAGCGTGTTGATTCTGGCTGAGGGACGCTTGCTCAACCTCGGTTGCGCCACGGGTCACCCCAGCTTCGTGATGAGCGCGTCATTCACCAACCAGGTGATTGCGCAGCTCGAGCTTTGGATGAACCAGAGCAACTACAAGAACGAAGTTCGCGTGCTGCCGAAGAAGCTCGATGAGCGAGTTGCCCGTCTGCACTTGGAAAAGCTCGGGGTGCGCCTGACCACACTGTCGAAAGACCAGGCGGACTACCTCGGCGTGAACGTCGATGGCCCGTACAAGCCCGAGCACTACCGCTACTGACGAACACGAACCGAGCGCGCCGATGCGCGCGTTCGATGGTTCCAAGCAGCCTCGCTCCCAAGGAGCGGGGCTGCTTTCGTTTCACGTTCGGGTCTCCCTGGTAACCCCCTCACTTCGTCGCGAGTTCCTGCCGCCACGTCGGACCGACGATGACATGAAGGTTCCACGGCGCCTGCCGCGCGCTACAGCATCACGAAAACCGAGGGCCAACGCACACTTGTCTCGGTGCTCTGATTTCAAATGTGATGTTCGACAATTGCGTGACTCCAATGCTGCGCTAGGTTGAAAGAGTCGCACTATTGCGAGCGCCGTCAGCTTCAGAAGAGCGCGCACTGGCCGATCTGAAGGCTGACCCTAGCTACGGAACTTCGTGAACAACTCCTGGGCCTTCTCCGTCTTTGCCGCTCCCGCCATGCTTGGCGCGCTACTGAGTCACGGCGTGGAGCTTTACGCAGACGTGACTACCGACGACGCCAGTGTCGTCTCGCCGCCAGCCCCAGTCACCGAACACTCCGCCAACGCCCCCGAACTGCGCGGCGTTCATGAGGTACAGCTTGGCGCACTCAGCCCCACGCCCGATGACGACCGACGCTGGTCCGTGAGGGACGTCGCGGTGACGGAACACGAGTCACATGTCTACCTGGCACTACGCCGTACACCCGTGGGCGAAAGCACGCCATCGTGGGTTCAAGTGTTCCAAAGCCACGACGAACGAAACTGGACGCCAGAGTTCAGCTGGGTGGCGAAACACGAAGTGCAAGGCCCAGAACTGCTGAGCCTCGACGGGCAGCTGCGCGTTTACTTCTCGGGATCCAGCGAGAGCGAAGACGGATCTGGTGTTCACGCGTCGACTCGAACGGCGCGCGGCTGGAGTGAACCCCAAGACGTCGGCCTGCCCGAGCATCGGCTGTCGCAGCTCAAGCTGGTGTCCTCGACTCCGCTGATGACCACAATCGTGGGTCGACCTGGTTTGTACCGAATGGACGACGACCCCCTCGAAGTCCGCATGTTGACGACGCGTGATGGCCTCAGCTGGCGGCCACTCCTCGCGGGGCAGAGTGCCGTGTACCGCGGCGGCGGCGACGATGCTGCGTTTCAGAGTGGCGACGACGGAAACCTGCTGGCGGTCGTGCGCAACGAAGCTGGCGACGCCTCTGGTTGGGGCTCGTCCGTGTGCATGGCGCCTTCCAACGATTGGACGAGTTGGGACTGCGTCAACGACCCCAAACACTACGGGGCTGCGGAGATATTCACCTACGATGGTGCGGTACACTTGGTCGGCCAACGCCAGTTGAGTGACGACGGCGAATACGACACCAAACGGGGTTGGGGCGTATTCCGGGCAGCGTCCAATCAACTCGAGGCGCTCACCACTGGCAAACGCTGCGCGTTGTGGCGCTACGAACCCTCCACACGAACGTTCGGGTTCGTGATGGACCTACCCTCGAGAGGTGATGTCTGTTCACCAGCGGTGTTGCAGCGGCAAGATGGCCAACTCACCATCTACGGGCACAGCTCGGACTTGACGGGACCCGACCTGGCACAGCAGCCCGCGCGACAGCAGCCCAACCACCTGTATCGATACGGGCTCGCGCCCACGCCTCGCCACGCCACTCACACGGTTTCCTACACCCGCTGACTCGACCCCGGCCGAACGCTGGCGTGGCATTCCGCGAGGGCGCCCGACACCAGGCGGGTGAAGCCGTTTTCGATTGCGAACGTCGAGGTGCGCGTCCAGCAGTCCAACCCTCGCCCAATGCGTCGTCGAGGAATATCCCGCATGCCCGTGGCGTAACCTGTGATCAGCAGCCGCGCCCTCGGAAGCGTGGCGCGCGCGGTGTTTACGCCGAGCAAGCAGGTCGACAAACTTTCGCTCGTTTTTCGTGAAAGTTGTCGATTCGGCGGTACGCTGATCCAGGGAGTACACGTGAAAAACCTCACTCACCACACGCAACGCGTCAACTTCACCGAGCCAGCCACGAGCTGTGCGATACCCGGGCGCTCGAGGCTTGGCACGATGTTGCTGCTCGCTGCTTTCGCGATTGCTGCGTGTAACGACCCTGCGCCAGAACCCGAGCCTAGCAGTCCTCCCAACGCCCCTGCGGCTTCTGTCGTCACCAGTCCTCGCGAAACCGACGACGGCAGTCCGAGCAAGTCGGACGCCAAACTGAAAGAAGCGCAGACCCGCTTCGAGTCAGCCAAGCGAGCGATCGACGAAGCCCTCGCAGCACCCGCGTTGCCTGGCGCTCCCGAGTTCGAGAAGCACCGCGCGCAACTGGTGGCCCGAGCCAAGAGTGAGCCAGTGTTCTTTCTGCGCCGCCCCGGGGCGGATCCCGATGCCAGCAAGGGGGTTGCCGCGCAACGACTCCGATTCGAGCGAACCGACTTCGCCTGGCGTTCGATGCGAGATCTCAAACGACAGTTCAAGCGCAAGAAGGATGTGCTTCGGCAGCTTTTTCTGAGCGAGGGATACGTCTTCAGCGACAGTCCCAACCACGCTTTCACGCTGGTCAGCCAACTGCGCCCGGGCGTACTCTTCGACGATGAGACGTTGTGGATTCAGCGGGGCAGCCAAACCTTTCACGCCAAGCTGGATGGCGAAGGTGACTACGTCTACACGGACGGGCCACAGGTAAACAAGCGTGTCCGACTCCTGCATCTCGATCGCGTCGGAACTGGCCCCATCCCCGAACCGCTACACGTCGACTTTCGAGAACTACGCTACCGGCACTTCTTCGACCGAGCAAAAGTACGCCGCATCACCCAGGAAAAGATCGTCGCCGATCTGCGCTATGGCGAGTTGTGGGTCCCTACACTGCTCGGTAGGGAAGGCGCCACACTCTCCGTAGAGCACGAACAGATCGCCCCCGCAGATGTCGAAACGTTCGAAAGCGCGAAAGACTTGTTGCGGCGAAAATCCCGGGTGCACAGCAAGCTTCGCGAAGCGATGCGAGCCGCCATCGATGAAGGGTTACCGTTCGACGAACCGAAAACGGAGTTCGGACAAGAAGACGGCAAGCTCAGACGACTGTGGCGCCACGCCTACTTGAACGGACGCACCCGCTACAAGTTCAACGACGATCGTTACTCCGTATTCGGCAAGGAAGGGCAGCCGCTGGTGCCACAAGTCTGCATCGACTACATGGTCGATACGTTTCAACGCGCGTCTGGCTCGTGGTATCGACCCAAGCAAGACGGCGTCCGCGAGCGCACCCGAGGTAAGCTCGACTTCGGCGACGTGGGAGTCGATAACCTACGCCGCACCCAGTTCTTCGTCAACTTGGCGAAGGAACGCACGGACTGGTTCGACGTGCGCAGCTTCCCGGAAAATGACCGAGTAGAGCTGGGCTACAAAGATCGTTTCTTCGACTGGCTTTTGAAGAACGTGGACGAGTTCGATGCCGCCGACATCATCTTGATCCGGGGCATGACCCCCTGGGACGAGATCGACGAGCACACTCACTCGTTCTTCATCTACGAAACCGACCCGATGACGGGCATTCCGATTGCCATCGCCGGCAACGCTGGTCCAGCCAACTTGTGGTCGTGGGAGACCGAGGCCCGACGCACGCCCCATCGTACAGTGAGGACTAGAATTCGCGCACGGCTCGACTGGCTCGAGAGTTTCGTCGACATGCCCCAGGACTACGAGCCTGAGCTACCAGCGTTGATTTCGGGTAAGAAATGAACGCTGCCCGACGAAACTCGGGCTAAGCGATGTCGTCGACCACGATTTCGAACAGGCCGTGGTCGAACGGTACACCAGGCGCCGCCTGGGTCAACACCACGCGTTCACGCTTACCAGCCCGCTGCATCTCCAGCGCGCGATGGTGACAGAATGGGTTGTTTCCGGGTTTGCCAAACAAACTGTGGGCCATCCACGTGCAACCGCCGCGACACTCGTCGGCGTAATAACACGTCCTGCAGTAGCCCCACAGGTCCTCTACCGTGCGGTCGCGAGTGTAACGCAGTCTCGACGACCTCTCCCAAACGTCCTGCAGTGAGCTGTCCAAGATGTTACCCCCCGCCCACTCTGCCGTGTGGAGCGACGGACAGCCCTTGAGCGTGCCATCCGCTTCGATGCCCAACGTGGCGCGTCCTGCGCCACACGAACCCGAGTGCCCCGTCGGCATGTGTCGACGTAACACGTGTTCGTACGGCCCGAAGTAGCCGAGGTTATTTCCGGGAAAGATTCTCACGCGCCCAGCTTTGGCGCGCGGCACGAGCCCCGCCAGAAGAGGAAAAACATCGAGCAACTCGTAGGGTTGTAACATGAGCTCTCGGTGTTCGACGGCTCGCCCCATCGGCACGGTGAGCTGCAGCTGCCACGCGTGTGCGCCGTGCTCGATTAGCAGCTCCAGCAGGTCGGGAAGCGCTTGTTGGGACTTGCGGTTGATCTGCGTATTGACGGATACGGGAACGCCTGCGGCGCGCAGGTTCTGCAGGGCAGCGCGCGCGGCCGCGTGAGAGCCAGGAACACCGCGCAGTTCGTCGTGAGCAGCTTCGTCACCATCGATCGACACACTAACGCTCATCAGCCCGGCACTCGCTGCATCACGCGCTCGCTCGGGTGTGATCCCACGACCGCCAGTCGTCATCGTGCAGTCCATCCCGAGGCGGCGGATCTCACGCACAATCTGCAGCCAATCGTCACGCAGATAGGCCTCACCGCCGATCAACGTGACTTCTTTGACACCGAGTTCAGACATTTGACGCGCAAGATCAAAACACTGTTCGGTCGACAGCTCGTCGGGTCGCTGACGACCAGCCCGAGAGCCACAGTGACGGCACGCCAAATCACAGCGCAACGTGATCTCCCAAACGGCGTAGATCGGACGCGTCTGTCGATCGATCGGGCGGCTGTGCTGCTCCAACGGGAGCTGACGGGGCGCGGGCGACGCGAAGGGGGCCAACGGCAACGAACGCTTCGGAGCCTCGGGCACCGCTTCCCGCGCTTTCGCACCTGGCGGTTTGGGTTCACTCATGCGGGCGTCATCGCTGCTCATGTGGGCCGTGCTCACCGTTGTACCACTTTCTCCGAGGGGTGCATGCGCCCGCTGCTGCTACCCGTGCGCAAGATGCTCGCCAGATGACCGCGTGCGATGTTACACGGAAGCCATGCGGTGGAAGGCTCGGCCCGCGGTGACGTGCTTGACGTTCGCGCTCGTCGGCGTTCATCACCACGTCGCCTCCGCATCACCCGCAGATCTGTTCGGGTATGGTCCCCGCAGTCAAAGCCTGGCTGGAGCTGGCGTCAGTAGCGAACTGGGGCCTGCAGCCGCCTACACCAACCCGGCCATGCTGGCGGCGTTCCCAGCACGTCGCGTCTCGCTCGGCCTGCACAGCGCGCAGTTCCTGATGGCCCCGAGCGGTGATCTACCCCCCGCGGGCGATGCTCACCTCGGGCAATTCAACGACGACGCTGACGCGATTCAGTTCGGCCTGGCAACGCCGCTCGAGCTCCCCGATCCGCTCAGCGATCGGATCGGTTTCGGTTTGGCTGCGAGCACCGCGACTCACAGTATCGCGCGCGTACGCATCTTGAACGAGTCGCGGCCGCAGTTTCCGTTCCTGGGGCCGCGTGCGGAAGCTCTGAACTTGAGCGTGGGTTTGGGTGTACGACTTCCTTACGACGTGCACGTCGGTGTTGGTACCCTGGTACTCGCAACACTTTCCGGGAGCGTGGACGTAGATGGCGGAGGTGAAGACGGGTCACTGAAGAACATCACCGACGACGAGTTGGAGCTCGTTGCCGCACCAACGTTCGGGGTTGCGTTCGCGCGCGACGACGGGCCTTCGTTCGGAGTGGTTTATCGCTCGGAGTTGCGCAGCAACGTCGATCTGCTCGTCACGGTGCGGAACTTGGGCGCGCTGACGATCCCGCCGATGCACGTCAACGGCATCGCCCAGGTCGACCCGGCACAACTTGCGGGCGAGTACAGTCATGCGATCGCTGGGTGGCGCTTGATTGCAGGAGCAACCTACCGAAAGTGGAGCAGTGTGAGCAGTTTCAAGGCGCCCACGGTACAATGCCCGACGGCTGAAACCTCGGCAGACCCAGGTGCGGAAACTGCAGCCGAATCGACGGATCCGAGCGACGAGGTCACGCCACTCGTCGATTGCACGCCACCGCAAGGCACGCAATTGCGCCTCAGAAACACCCTGACACCGCGTTTCGCCGTCGAGCGCACTTTGAGAGTTCACTCGGCTGCGCAAGCCTCACTGCGAGCGGGCTACTTCTACGAACCCAGTCCCCTGCCATCGGGAGTTCAACCTCACCGCATCATGGACAACCCGCGCCACGTATTGAGCGCAGGATACGAGATCGCGCTCGACCACCCGCTTCCAGCCTTGCGCGTCGCGCTCGCCGTGCAGTGGCACCATCTGGTCGAACGCGACTTCCAGGTCGAGATCCCACCGCCGATCGACCCAGTTGCCAGTCTCCAGGGCACCGCCCCCGAACTGCCCCCAGAGCGCGAAAGCCTGACGAGCCGAGGTCAAATTTGGAGTTTGGGAATCGCGACGGAGCTGGAGTTCTGATGCCGTCGCGCTGGATGAACGAAGCAGTCGTACGCGCCGCGCTACGGGTTCGGCGCCACGACAGCACCACCAGCCGTGCTCGCGGGGTCGCTCTGACCTGTGTGTTGGTCTCAGCGCTGAGCGCCAGCGGCGCCGCCCGCGCTAACCCCGCTGACACCTTCGGCTTCGGCAGCCGTTCGGTCGCGATGGGCGGCGCGGTCACGGGCAAGGTCACGGACTACTCAGCCAACTACTACAACCCATCTGGACTCGCGTTTAGCGACTCGACGCAACTGAGCATCGGGCTCGTCGGGATGTCGAGTTCCCTGGAGATCGGTGATCGGACTAGCGAACACGGATTCACTTCATGGCAAGCAGGCCTCATCGTTCCAGGTGAAGTATTGGATACACCGATCGCGTTCGGGGTGGCGGCACAAGTGGCTGGCAGAAGATTATCTCGCGTACTGACCTACACTGAAGATGATGAGCGTTGGTTTCTGTACGAGAATCGCCCAGAACAGATGTTTCTCACAGCAAACCTGGCGATTCGCCTACTGGACAACCTGTCGTTCGGCGCAGGCATCGCGTTCTTGACCTCGACGGACGGTGAGCTGGCGATAACTGGCGACGTAGTCCAACCCGTGGCCGGCATCTCCGAGTACGA
This sequence comes from uncultured bacterium, assembly GCA_965651905.1. GTDB lineage: Bacteria > Myxococcota_A > Polyangia > Polyangiales > Polyangiaceae > SZUA-265. The sequence continues at coordinate 135,856 of CBFGUG010000006.1, forward strand.
CTCGCAGCTCGAACACGAATTGCAGGCGGACCTCAGCGCCTCACGCTACCCGCTGCTGGGCCTGACGTGGGAAGCTCGCGACGATCTCGATCTAGGGCTGACGTATCGCGGTGAGGGCAGTGTTCATCTCGATGTCGACGCGACCATCAACGGCACGGTGCTCTGGGGACCAATCGAAATTCCCATCGAATACGCCCTGCTCTCGAAGACCATCCAATCCTTCGTGCCCCGACAGTGGACGTTGGGAGCGCGCTACTCACCCATCGAGTCGCTCGACTTACACGCCGCGATGCGCTGGGTGGAGTGGAGCGCGTACCAAAGTCCGGTCAGTGCTTCCCGCGCAGACCTCGAGGTGTCACCCCCCGAAGGTTTCATCGTGGAGACGCCCGAGTTGCCCGAACCGACCAGTCAACAACGCGCCCGACTCACGTCGCGGCTGGTGCCACACATCGGGTTGGAATACCGCCTGCCCACATTGTCGGGGTTTGCTACTTGGTCGGGCCGCGCGGGCTACGTGTATGAGCGAACTCCGCTGGCCTCGGATAGCGTCCCCGTGCTCGTCGACTCGGATCGTCACGTGATTTCGGTAGGCGTGGGGGTCGATCTGGGACCACTCACGGACGACGCCGATACCGTGCTCGAACTGGATGCACATTTTCAACGCGGATTCCTGACCGAGCAAGAGTTGGGCGCGGCCGAAGATCGCGCGACCGCAGGGGGCGATTTTGCTGCGGGCGGAGCCGTCATTGGGCTGCGCATGTAGTCTGGCGAATGCTTCCAGCCCGAAACCAACAAAGCCCTTACAGGCGCTTCAAGTCGTGCTAAGGCAGCGATCCCTCTGCGAGAGCTGTGCGGTCACCGTGACCGTCAGTTTGGGCGGCGGGTGAGCTCGAGTTCAGCCTTCAGCTTCACACCCAGATCGCTTTCAGCTCCGCTCCACAAGAACGAGACGACTCTTTCCTGCCACGAGGAACTGCCCATGACAACGATGAAACTGAAGCCGGGAGTGATCACTGGAAACGCCCTGACGGAACTGTTCGACTATTGCCGAGAAAGCCAATGTGCGCTGCCCGCGGTCAACGTCATCGGCTCTCACAGCGCGAACGCGGCGCTTGCTGCTGCGCGGGAAGCCAAGGCGCCCATCATCGTGCAGCTGTCGAACGGCGGCGCGGCATTCTATGCAGGTAAGTTTCTGAGCAACGACGGCCAGCGCGCCGCAATTGCAGGCGGCATCGCGGGCGCCAACCACGTCCGTCAGATGGCCAAAGCGTATGGCGTCCCCGTGATCTTGCACACCGACCACGCCGCCAAGAAGTTGCTGCCGTGGATTGACGGTTTGCTCGATGCGGGTGAGAGCTACTACGAGTTACACAAGGAGCCACTGTTCTCCTCTCACATGCTCGACTTGTCCGAGGAACCGCTCGAAGAGAACCTCGAAATCTGCGCCGAGTACCTCGGCAGAATGAGCAAGCTCGACATGCTGCTCGAGATCGAGCTGGGCGTGACGGGTGGCGAGGAAGACGGCGTCGACAACAGTGACATCGACAACTCCAAGCTGTACACGCAACCCTCCGAAGTCTTGGCGTCCTACGACAAGCTCAATCCCATCGGCAGCTTCACAATCGCCGCTTCGTTCGGCAACACCCACGGTGTTTACTCGCCTGGCAACGTGAAGCTCACTCCAGTGATCCTCAAAAACTCCCAGGTCGAGATCCAAAAGCAACGCGGAACCAAGGACAAGCCTGTGAACTTCGTGTTCCACGGCGGCTCTGGTTCGACGCGTGAAGAGATCAAAGAAGCAGTCTCTTATGGCGTGATCAAGATGAACATCGACACCGACACGCAGTGGGCGTTCCTGAAACCAATCAAGACCTACATGGACGAAAAGGACGCGTACCTCAAGTCGCAGCTGGGCAACCCCGAAGGCCCGGACGTGCCCAACAAGAAGTACATCGACCCGCGCGGCTGGACGCACTTGGGCGAAAAGGGCATGGCGGCTCGTCTGGTCGAGGCGTTCAAGGACTTGGGCGCTCTCGGCAAGTTCGAGTTCTGAGCCAGCGAACGACTTCGGCGCTGCATGACGCTACTGATTCATGCTGACTCCGCAGCCACCATCGAGGGACGCAAGTCGCCGATGGTGGCACTTGCGCAGTGGGTGGAAGACGCGGCTCTTGGTTGCTTTTCTTTGTTGGTGACGCAGCGAGCACCCGTGGACCCCCCACCACTGCGTTACGCCGATTGGGTGACGCTACCGAGTCGCGGAGGTCCCAAGGCGGGGTGGGTACCGTCCCTTGCTGGCGAGCGGTTACTGGACACCTACGCCGCGATGTACCGTCCGGCGGTGTCGGTTTTCGTCGGCTCGGCCCGCGGCGTGAGGGTGCCGACGCAGCGAGCTTTCGGCCATCGTATCGCGCTGACTTCGAGCGAAACCACGTCTGATGCCGAGCTCACGCTGGACTGGCGCCAACCCGACCAGTCCGCGCTCAAAGGGTTCGGTCCCGCGCAACGCCTACTCGATGAACTGAAGCGTCACCTTCCGCTGTGTGTGGTGCTGTTGCCCGGCGAAATGCGCCAACTCTTGCAGTCGGCGTTGGAGACGCGTCCCGACTGCCCCGCGCTCAGGCTTTACGCAAGCGGGGCCATCACGGATGAACTGCTGGAGGTCGTAGCCTTCGCCTACGAGCAGTTCGCAGGGCCCATCGAACTTCAGCTCGGACTCGCTCAGAGCCTGAAACGTCCATACGCAGCAGCGTCTGCACTGCGCAGGGTATTGGGTTTGAGAGACCGCGTCCGTCTGCGAGTCGTCTCGGAGGTGGCACCCGTCGCCGCCCACACGCTCATGCAGCGCGCATTGAACGTCGGGTTACCGAAACAGGACGTCCCGACGTGAAAGTCCTCGTCTACGCCATCAACGGCAAGGGCATGGGGCACCTCAACCGTACCCTGGTATTGGCGCGCGCGATGCGCGAGCACGCGCCACACATGGACATTCGATTCGCAGTCGGTTCTCCGTTTTTTGGGCTGGTTTCGACCTCGGGTTTCGACGTCATCAAGATCCCGGACCGCCATCACACACTCGGCTATCACAGCAGTCGCGCTGCACGGGACTCTCATCTCGCGTCAGTCTTCGGTTGCCTGCTCGACGAGTATCGTCCCGACGTCTTCATGGTGGATCTGGCAGTAGATGAACGGCTTTTTCGTGAGGTTCACCTTCGACACGCCAAGGTAGCACTCGTTTTTCGCAAGCAACGCCCCGAAGCGATCGCGCAGTATCGGCGCAGCCTGGGCATACGCCGCGTCGAACGTTTTTTGATTCCGCACGAGGCGAGTGAGTCTCCGCTCGACGAGCTGCCGCGATCCTGGCGCAAGCGTTGTCGTCACCTGGGGCCTGTGGCGAAAACGTTGGACCCGAGTCGCATTGAGGGGGTTCGAGCGCGTTTCGCGTCACGTGACGAGCAACTAGTCATGGTCACTACGGGTGGTGGGGGCTACCCCGAGTCCCAACGGATGCTAGACGCGGCGAACGAAGTTTCGTCAGCGGAGCGAAGGAACACGCGCTGGGTGATCGTATATGGTCCGTATTACCCGCGCGAGATCCCCCCAAGCGACTCCAGAGTGACCCGCGTTCGTTTCGAGAACGACCTTTTGGAGTTGATGTCCGCGTCGGACGTGGTGGTTTGCCACGCAGGCTACAACACCGTACGGGAACTCGAGTTGGCTGGCACCCCCGCCGTGATCGTGCCCCTCGCTTCGACGGGCAAAGACGACCAGCACGCACGCGCCGAGGACCTGCAAGCGCAGCGCAAGGCCCTGATCTGCGACGCCAGTCGAAGCGCGTTGCAAACTCTACTCGAACGCGCGCTCGGAGGCGAGTTACCGCGGCGCCAGCCCACTAGCGGCAACCCCAACCCAGAGCTCGGCCGCCGACTCGTCGAAGCGCTGCAAACCTGAAGGATTCTTGAGCTGTCAGCGGTACGAGAGAGCCCCAGCACCCCGGCTGAACGAGTCGAGAGCGGCCATTGGCCGTCTCCACAAACGTGAGCCATACGAAACGCGCGACCGACCTCGCCGTGCGTCAAATGCCTGGACATGCCTGAGCCATCGCACCCACAATCGATCCACTGCCTTCGCCGCAAAATCGGAGAGGCCACGAGAGATACGCCGCCATGAAGCGATTCCTGTTACTGGCCTGCTTGCTGTGCACGGCCCCCTTGGGCTGTAAAGACGATGACTCCAGTTCCGACGACGAGGTAGAAGACGAACGCGACGAGGATCGCGAGGAGCGCGACGCAGGTCCACCCGGCGTCATCGACGAAACCCCGCTCGGCTCGGGAAACGAATCGCGGAATTGTGAACCCACGTCGTGTTCGGAACTCGACGTGCAATGCGGCAAGGTCGCCGACGGCTGCGGCAAACTGCTCGACTGCGGCGCCTGCGACGACGACGAGCGCTGCGGCGTGATTGAACGCAACGTCTGTACTCGACTGAGTGACCTGTGTCAGCCCATCGACGAAGAGGAAGCTTGCGAAGGCAAAGAGTGCGGGGTCGAAGGCGACGGTTGCGGCGGAACTTACGACTGCGGGAGTTGTGATGACGACGAGATCTGCGGCGTCGTGACGGCATTCGAGTGCGGGCAAGCTTTGGAGCTGAGCGACGACGCGTGTCCCGCGAAGATCGAGAGTTGTAGTGACGTCGACGCCGAGTGTGGCCTCGTGGGTAACGGTTGCGGCGGATTGATCGACTGTGAAGACGAAGTGGGTGGCTGCGACGACGATCGAGTGTGTGGCGTCGAGCAGCCGGGACAATGCGGCAATGGCGAGTGCACGCCAGTCTCCGAGGCCGACGCGTGTGAGGACAAGGCTTGCGGAAAGGTGAGCGATGGCTGCTCAGGTAGCTACGATTGCGGCGAGTGTGACGGCGCAGAACTCTGCGGCGTCATCGAAGCCTTTCAGTGCGACTTGCCCCCTAGCGGTTGCGAACCAAGAACCCCGGAACAGGCCTGCGACGATAAAGAATGTGGCGTCGTCTACGATGGCTGCGGCAGCGACGCAGAGAACGTCATCGATTGCGCGGAACTCAACGGCGGCTGCGACGGCGACGAAACCTGCGGAGCCTCCGAGCCCTTCCAATGCGGTGTGATCATGCCTCCTGATTGCACTCCCGCAGACAGCTGCGCAGATCTGGGCTGGGAGTGCGGCATCGCGGTGGATGGCTGCGGAGACGCACACGACTGTGCATCCGAGGGCCGAGAGTGTGACGATGATTTCGAAACCTGTATCGGTGGGATTGGCGCACCAGCTCTGTGCGAAAGCGGACTACAGGGAGAGGTCGCCGAAGACTGCGAGATCTGCGACGCCATCCCGCAGTGCGGCGAAAACCGCCCCCCGACGACCCTCACGGGTCGCGTGTTCACTCCGGGTCGGAACGACGCCGACGAGGCGAATCAACTCGGCGTCCCCAACGCGTTCGTCTACATCCTACGCGAAAACGACGCAGACTCGCTCCCACCTATCCCATCCGGAGTTCCCGTGGGAGGCGCTGCCTGTGATCTGTGTAACGACCAGGACCTGGGGCCCGTGCTCGAGGGCGCCACGGCAAACGCGCTGGGTGAGTTCACACTTCGCGGCAACATCCCTGTGGGTGAAGAGTTCTTGCTGGTGGTCAAGATCGGAAAGTTCCGTCGGGCGATCCCGTACACCGTCGATCCTGAAGACGCCTGTGGGACGTCGGCAGTGCCCAGGCTCACCACGCGCCTACCGCGAGACATGGAAGACGGAATTGGCGTGAACCTCCCGAGGGTCGCGATCGTGACCGGACAAATAGACGCGATGGAGTGCGTGTTCGAGAAAATGGGTATCTCCACCGCAGAGTTCGGGCAGCCTGGCGACGACGGAGCCGCCGCCGAGCGAATCCACCTCTACGGCGAGCAGGGCGCGCGTCTTCCCGATGGGTTCACACCCGAAGAGGACCTGCACGAGGACGAAGTCCGGCTGATGAGTTACGACATGGTCGTGTTCGACTGCCAGGGTTCGCGCTTCGAGGATACCGACACGTCCGACGCCCGCGTGCGGCAGTACGTCAACCGCGGCGGCCGTATCTTCGCCAGTCACCTGAGCTACACCTGGCTGTGGGACAACGGCACCGAGGCCTACGACCCCAGCGATCCCTACGACACTGGCCTCTCGGCAGCGGCAACCTGGAACCCAGACGCCCCGACGGCTATTGACTTCGGCACGGGCTACGTCTCCGTGGGGCGCCCCAACCCCAACCCAGAGAGGGTTGAGGAATTCGCGAGATGGTTGATCGACGCTGGCGTAGCAAACGAGAGCTACGAAATCGACCTGATCGATCCACGAGATGTCGCCGCCAGTGTCGGCGTGGCATCAGAAGAGTATATCTATCGGCAGATAGGCGCGGCATCCACGTCTGCCCAGCAGTTTTCCTTCAACACACCCTACGGCGCGCCAGAGGGCGCCCTGTGCGGGCGGGTAACGTTCAGCGGTTTTCACGTATCGAGCGGTGGGGATCCGACCGCGTTCAGTGGCGTGACGTTCCCCGACCACTGCAATGGCAGCACTGGTCTGGATGCTGATCTCACGAACCAGGAGAAGATTCTGGCGTTCATGTTGTTTGACCTGGCCAACTGCGTCTCGACGGGCGCGCCCGAGCGGCCAGAGTGCACTCCCGCAGCAGACTGCACGGGACGCTGCGGCGTCTTGCCGGACGGTTGTGGAGGCGTCGTCAACTGCTCGTGTCCAGGGGACGACAGTTGTTTACCTGGTGGAGTTTGTAGCTCCGCGTGTGAACCGACGAGCTGCGCTGCAGAAGGCGCCGAATGTGGCGAGATCACCAACGGCTGCGGCGGAGAAATCGACTGCGGCGAGTGTGAACCGCCGCTGGTCTGCGGTGGCGGCGGAGAACCACACAAATGTGGTGGCGCGTGCCTGCCGCTAGAGTGTCAGGACGTCGACGCCGAGTGCGGCATGATAGGCGACGGCTGTGACGACGCCGTCGACTGTGGTGAATGCCCGAGCGGACAGTTCTGCGTGTCGAACCGCTGTGAGGGCTGCCAACCGCTGAGCTGTGAGGACACCAACTCCGAGTGTGGCTTGATCGGAGACGGCTGCGGTGATTCGGTCGACTGTGGCGAGTGCCCCGAGGGCGAAGCCTGCGGCGTCGAGGAACCCAACCGTTGCGGTCCGACGGACTCGTGCGAGCCGCGAGAATGCTCGGACATCGACGCCGAGTGCGGCTTGATCGGAGACGGCTGTGGTGACTCAGTCGACTGTGGCGAATGCCCCGAAGACGAAATCTGCGGCATAGACGAGCCGTTCAAATGCGGCAAGCCCCCCGAGTGTACACCTGACACCTGCGAGGACGTCGACGCTGAGTGCGGCATGATCGGGGACGGTTGTGGGGACGCGGTCGACTGCGGGATGTGCCCCGGGGGAATGATCTGTGGTGTGGAGGAATCCAACCAGTGCGCGTCCAGGACCGTTCGCTGATCCGTTGCTTGATTCGCCCGAGCGTCTAACTTCGGCACGCACGGGTTTGTCGTTGATCCGAGGTTCTCAGACGCTGGGAGCGAAAAAAACCCACTGATTTCGCGGGACGTTCCGGGGACGTTGCGGTCGCGCTACAAGCGCTCGCGCTTTGCCACTAGTGAAAATTCCGCGTGACAGTGCCCTGAGATCACAGCACGCTGAGCGCACTCGAATGTGGGTGCTAGACTCACTACTGGGGAAAGCTACCGTCGGGTCCGTCGTCGCGAGCATTCCGACTTATCGAGAAATGGAGAACAAAGTCATGATTCGGATCGCATTGGTCGCCCTAGCAACAACCCTGCTCTTCGGCTGTGACTCTCGCGAGTGCGAACGCGCTCGCCTGGACGCGTACAAAGCGTATCAGACGCTTCACCAAGCCTCGATCCAGCGCAAGCTGGCAGGCGTCGATACGGACAACTGGGCCGTGATGGAGAACAAGGTAGATCTGTTGCAAAGCGCTTTCGCGACTCAGCAGGTCACTTGGCGCAGCGCCGACAACGCCAAACAAGAGGTTGCCACCAAGCTCGAGTCCATCTCCACGGACAACGACGTGAACCTCGACATCTTCAAGCGCTCGGCAGCCGAAGCGTTTCAAGCGCAAGAGGCCTTCGCGCAACAGTGCCGCTGAGTGCGGGCGAAAGCGACCGCGCGCAGCCTTCATCCTCCGCGCGCGCACTCGATACACTTGAACACTGACGGATCGTGCTCCAAGCGTTTGGGCGCAATGGGCTCGCCACATTCCAAGCATGCCCCCCACTCCCCCGCATCAAGCCGGGTCAAGGCGGCGCGAACGCGAGTGAGCTCGAGCTTGCGCCGACGCTGACTGTCCGCGGCCACGGCCTGGCTTTGAATCGCGTCCATGCGTGACAGACGACCGACGCGCGACGGGTCGAGTTCGACGGGCGCCGCTCCCGCCTCGGCGGCTCGAATCTGCACTTCGAGCTCCGCGGCGCGCAACGTCAGACGCGCGCGTGCTTGTTCCTCGTCCATGGCGGCAGTCTACCCGAGATGGTGACCGCTGACCGCGAGCTGCCAACGAGAAATTCGAAAGACCCAATTCGTCACCTGCTGCCCGCCAGGCTTCCCAGACAAATCCGATTCGTGCCCCCCTGACCGTTCAACTGCGCAGCCTTCGAGATCAAATCGCGCGGTCAGTCCACTCGCCGTCGACGCTGCGACGCAAGCCCAGCGGGTTGTCGTCGCGCAATGCAGCGGGCAAGCGTTCTGGCCGAACGGCATCGTAACAGCGAAGCGCGGTGAAACGTCGAAGCGCACTCGAGTGCCCGACTGACGAAAATCCGGGATGCCCGCTCGAAGGGAATGGACCGCCATGATTCATCGCTGGAGATACCGCTACCCCCGTCGGCATCTTGTCGTTGAGCAAACGCCCGACTTTGCAGAGCAAGATCTCGGAAAGGCGCTCGTATTGCGCATCGTCTGCACCCTCCCGCGCCGAGTAGATGCAGCCAGTCAGGTTACCGTCGAGCAGCCGCGCGACACCTAACATGCCTTCGAAATCGTCAGCCACGACCACCAGGTGAACCGCGCCGAACACTTCTCGCTGAAGTGCAGCTGGCGCTGCGCAGAACTGTTGCGCCGTAACCGTGAGCAAGGTGTTCTGGTAGCGCAGCGGCGTTCCCCGTTCCATGGCTCCACCCACGAGTAACCTCGCCCCCGCCTCGCGCAGTGCCGCGACCCCCTGTTCGATGCCTCGGAGTACCTGTGCGTTCAACAACGTCGAGTTGGGTGCGGTTTGGAGCGCCTCCCCCACGCGAGCGACGAAGTCGTCAGACTCCGCGCTCTTCACGATGATCGAAATGCCCGGGTTCGTGCAAAACTGACCCGCCCCAAGCGCACAAGACCCCGCAAGCTCTGCAGACAGCTCCACGCTACGCTCTGCCATCGCTCCCGGCAAGATGAAGACAGGGTTGACGCTGGAGAGCTCCAAGTAAACGGGCTTGCCTGCCGCATCTGCCGCCGCTTTGAGCGCCAGGCCAGACTGCCTGCCTCCAGTAAACGCGGTGGCTCCGACCCTCGAGTCCGCCACCAACCGCAGACCAAGCTCCGCTTCGAAGTGATACAGCATTTGGACCGCCGCCACGGGCAGGTCACTCCGCAACAACGCCTTGTGGACAGCCTCTGCGAGTAAGCGAGTCGTCTTCGGGTGGCCCGGATGCGCCTTGGCGATGACGGGGTTGCCCGCTGCTATCGCGGTTGCAAAATCACCGCCGCCGACGGCGTTGAACGCAAACGGGAAATTGTTTGGGCCAAAAATTACCACTGGCGCGCGGAGCGGCTCGTACGCGGAGCGAACCATGGCTTTGGTGTCGATCACGGCTTGCCGAAAGGATCCCTCACGACACAGGCCAGCTACGTGACGCAGCTGACTTGCGGTGCGCGGAAGCTCCACCACTCGCAAACGTGGCGTCTCGGGCAATCCTGTCTCCCACGCAGCCGCGGCGATGAGATCGTCCGCCCTGCTCTCGATCTCGGTGGCTACGGCTTCGAGAAACGAAGCCAAACGCTCGGGAGCTGCGACGGCGATTTGCGGCGCCACTTGCGCTCCCACCGTCAGAGCACGGTCTAGATCGTCCCACGAAGAAACTGGGTAACGTTCGGACGATGTCTCTCCGTTCGCGGGGTTTACCGCGACGATGGTGTCGGATGGTGACCTTGCCCGAGTCCACTGTCCGTCAATCAAAATCGAGTGCATTACGTCTCCTGACTCTTCGGTGGTTTGCTCGTGAGATCGAGGTTCGGCGAGGCGACACGGTTGGTCAGTAACAGTTCACCGACGGCGACCTTCACGACGTCGCCAGAGCGAAGACAGAAATCGTCGGGCGGCACGATACCTGTCCCCGTCATCAAGAACGCTCCGTGTGGGAAGCTCAGATGCCGCATCAGGTGCTCGGACAGCTCGTCGAGTGAACGTTTGATTCGTGACGTCCGAGTACTGCCCTCGAATACGGTCTGCTGCCCGCGTTCAATCACGAGCCGAATGGGCGAGTCCAGCAAGTCGGCGGCCACTGCGATACGAATGCTCGGACCGATTGCGCAGGATCCGTCGAAGACTTTCGCTTGCGGCAAGTACAGTGGGTTCTCGCCTTCGATGTCTCGACACGAAACGTCGTTGCCCGCGCTGTAACCCACGACCTGCCCTCGCGAGTTCAACACGAGCGTGAGCTCGGGCTCAGGCACGAGCCACGCCGAGTCCGAACGTGTCCCAATTTCGGCACCGTCACCCACGACCCGCCAGCCCGGCGCTTTGAAAAACAGCTCAGGGCGGACCGCCGAATACACGCGGTCGTATACGTCCGCCACGTCCGACTCGGCTCGACGCGCTTGGCGGCTACGCAAGTACGTCACGCCACTCGCCCACACTTCCTGCGAGCTTTCGATCGGTGGCAGCGTCGCCGTCGGGGCGTTTGCTCCTCTTGGCCAGTCCCGAAGCGTCGTCTGCATCTCCGCCTCGGACTGCGTGAGCAGCGCCGACAGCTCGAACGAAGTGTCGACGAGCTGACCGTCGATAGCCCAACGCGAACCGCCCGAAACGGGGTGCCGTGAAAGTCTCATGAGCGCAGCGACGCTAACACGACGAGGCAGCAAACGACGACCCGCGAGCTGCGAGACCCGCACCAACACGTCTCATTTTCGACGGTGGTCATTCGGTCGTCAGTGCCACGATGGGGTCGAGTCCTGCGGCTTTTTTCGCGGGCAGCAAGCCAAACAAGACCCCTATGGTAACGCTGACGGCGAGCGCCGCTCCCAACGCTTGCAGCGAGACGGCCATCGGAATGTCGAGTGCGCCCCCGAGCAACTCGACGGCAATCGCAGCAGTGAGCGCGCCCAGCAGCCCCCCCGACACACTCAGTACCAACGCCTCCACGAGAAATTGTATGAGGACGTCCCGCGCGCGTGCTCCCACCGCGAGACGGATCCCGATCTCCTTCGTCCGCTCGCTGACGCTGACCAGCATGATGTTCATGATGCCGATGCCGCCGACCACCAAGCTGACGAGAGCGATGGATACGAGCAGCAGATTCAGCACTCCGAGCACGCGCTCTTGCACTTCGCGAAACGACTCTTGGGACTGAATTCGAAAATCGCTCTGAACACCTTCAGCCAGCCCGTGGCGCTGACGCAAGAGCGACGTGACCCCCTTACGCACTCGCTCGGAGTCCTGCGCTTGCTGCGCGCTCACCAGTAGCGAGTCCACTTGCCCAAACGCCACGGGGCGCAACTTCGAGCGCGCCGCACTGATCGGAACCAGCACGCGCGCGTCTTCGTCCCGACCGAACGCGTCTTGTCCCTTGGCCTCCATCAAGCCGATGATGCGGAACGGGTGACGGCCGATCCTCACGACGCGCCCAACCGGATCAGCCCCGCCGAACAACTCTTCGCGAATGGTCTCACCGATGACGCACACGCGCGCGCCAGTTTTCTCGGCGTGTTCGTCCCAAAGCACCCCTTGGGACGTTTTCCAGGACCGAACTTCGAAGAACTCCGCCGTCGTGCCCACGATCTCTGCGTTCATGTTGCCTGTGGCAAACACGACCTGCGCCATCGCGCCGAGCATGGGCGCGACGTGGGCTACCGCTGGAACCTGCTGGGCGATGGCGCGACCGTCGGACTCCGTGAGCAATGGCATGCGCTCCTCGGTGACCGCTCCGCTCTGCGAGTCGGCGCGTGGCTGAATCAAGAGCGCGTTGGACCCCAGTTGGTCGACTTGCGCAGAGACCTTGCGTTTTGTTCCCTCGCCGAGGGCAACCGTGATCGTCACGGCCGCCACCCCGATCAGCACGCCAAACACGGTCAACGCGGCGCGCAACGGCCAGCGCGACAGAGACCAGAACGACAGCCGCAGGGTGGTCAGCAGGTAGCGCAGCGTTCCAATCACGACGCGCCCCCGTCACTTCCGCAGCCGCGCACGTCGCTGCGGGGCCTAGAGGTCTGAGGTTCACTCATGTCTCAGCGCCTCGATTGGATCGAGCCTGGCGGCGCGATGTGCAGGCAGAAACCCGAACACCACCCCGATCACGGCGCTCGTGGACAGGGCAACGACGATGGACGCGTAATCGAAACTCAGCAGGCCCCCAAACGCGTCCTGCATCAACAAGATCACTGCCCCCGCCAGCAACAACCCGAGCAAGCCGCCCAACAAGGTCAAGACGATCGCCTCGACCAAAAACTGCAGACGGATGTCAGACGCCTGAGCGCCTACGGCCATCCGGATCCCAATCTCGCGTTTTCGATCGTTGACACTGACGAGCAGGATATTCATCACCCCCACGCCCCCGACGAACAACGCGATCCCAGCGACCGACAACAGCAGCAGCGAGATCACCCGTGCGATCCCGTCTTGCGTCTCTTGGAACTGCTGTTGTGTGCGAATCATGAAGTCGCGTTCTTCTCCAGCCGCGATTCGGTGTTGCTGCTTCATGATTGCGTCGAACTGACGACGTGCCTGTTCGACCAGGTCTCCCTGCCTAGCGGAGCCCATGATGATTTGAACGCGGTCACCCGCACCAGGCTGGATGCGAGAGAGCCAACTGGTGATAGGCATCACGATGCGATCGTCTTGGTCCGAACCGAACGGGCTCTGTCCCTTGCTCGAGAGTCTGCCGACCACGCGGTAACTGTGGCGCCCTATGCGCAGTTGCCGCCCGATGGAGTCGATTTCTCCGAACAGTTTTTCCTGAACCGTCGTCCCGATCAGCACGACCTTCGCCTTACTGACGGTCTCCTCGTGGGTGAAGTTTCGCCCAGCGAGCAGGTCGTAGCCTCGCACGGCTAGATAGTGTTCATCCCCGCCGACCACGTCGATGCGATCGTTGGTGAACTCACTCTGGGCAGACAAACGGATCGAACTGTATACGGTGACGGCAGACACGGCGCTCGCTTCGCGGCGTAGGGCTTGCGCATCTTTCAACGTCAGCCCTTCCGTCGTCGATCGAGCGCCGCTCTTGGCGGTCGATCGCTGAAAAACGTAAATGATGTTGTCGCCAAGCGTCTGCAGCTGGTCGCCTACCCGTTCGCGCGCGCCTTGCCCCAAGGACACGACTACCACCACTGCGGCGATGCCAATCAGAATACCCAGCGAGGTCAGCGCCGTGCGCAACCTCTGACGTGCAAGCGATCTGAGAGCGAGACGCAGAGCAGACCACAGAGCGCTCATCAGTGGTGCTCCGTGCTCCACTCATCAAGCCTAGCCTGGGCGTCAACGAACTCTTGGCGCGTGTCGCTGACGAGTTCTCCGTCTTGCACGCGCAACACTCGCGACGCGCAGGCCGCGATTTCCGGCTCGTGAGTGACGACGATCAACGTGATCTTCTGCTCGCGAACCAGCCCCTGGAAGAGTGCCATGAGCTCGTAGCTCGTGCGCGTATCCAGGTTCCCCGTAGGTTCATCTGCGAGCAGCAGCGGGGGCCGCGTGACCAACGCTCGCGCGACGGCCACACGCTGTTGCTGCCCACCCGACAACTGACTCGGGGTGTGCCCAGCGCGCTCCAGCAGGCCCACATCCGCCAATGCACTGAGCGCAGCACGGCGGCGCTCTTTGCTGCCGCTGCCTCGATACAACAGCGGCAGCTCCACGTTCTCGAGCGCCGTCGTGCGCGCTAGCAAGTTGAACCCCTGAAAGACGAACCCGATCAGCCGATTGCGCACCAGGGCACGCTCGTCGGCAGACTGCGTTCCCACGTCCACCCCAGCCAGCAAGTAGCGCCCCGACGACGGGCGATCGAGGCAGCCAACGATGTTCATCAGCGTGCTCTTGCCGGATCCGCTGGAACCCACGATGGCGACGAACTCACCTTGCTGTATCCGCAGGTCCACACCGCGCAGCGCCCGAACCACTTCTGGCCCGCTCTCGTAGTTCTTCTCCACGTGGCACAGCTCAATCAGCGCGGGCATCGGCGACAGATTCGGAGCGGCGGACATGGCAAGGACTTCGCGTTGAGGACTCGACGGCGCGTTCGGGCGAGCTCAGCAGATCACGGGTCAAAACAGCCCCATGAAGCGCCGCTTGTCCTTCTGCTTGTCGGTTTGTTCGGTCACGAGTTGTACGCCCACTGCCAGGCCCTCGGCCTGCACTTTACTGTAAACCCCGTCCGTGATGCCCACTTCGACGACGCTCGAATCGAGCTCCTCTTGACCGACTGCACCACCAGAAACCTGATAGACTCGGGCCTGGCCGTGTTCCAGTGGACTGAAGTCGCGCTCCTTGTCCTCGGGCTTGAAACGCAACGCCGCGTTGGGCGCGGCGAGTACCTGGGACTCCTCTCGCGTGACGATGGCGACAGTTGCCGTCATGCCGGGTCGCAGCTTGAGCTCGGGGTTGTCGACGTCGACCACTGCCGAATACGTGACGACGCCTTGGACCTCGGTAGGACTGTAACGGATCTGCGTGACCCGCCCCTCGAACGCTTCCCCCATGAACGCATCGACCGTCACCTTCGCGGACATCCCTTCGGCCACTTTGCCGACGTCTGCCTCGTCGATGTCCGCGAGGACCTGCATCTTGGACAGATCTTCGGCGATGATGAACAACACGGGTGCAGCAAAGCTCGCCGCCACGGTTTGCCCTGGCTCCACCTCGCGATGAATCACGAGTCCGTCGATGGGTGAGTAAATTTTCGTGTAGGCGAGCGTCGTGCGCGCGCTGCGCAACTGCGAACGCAAACCGTCTATGGTTGCACTGGCTGCAGCAACGTCACTCTGCGCAACGTCCGCGGCACTCTTGGCCTGGTCCAGCTCCGCTTGGGTCGCAATGCCCTCGGCGACCAGCGCTTTCAGACGCTCGAGCTCCGTGTTCGTCGCGGAGACCTGTGATTTGGCCCGTTCGAGGTTCGCCTGCGCCGCAGCGAGCTGTCCCCCCACTTGCCCCACCTGCGCCCCAAATAGCTGAGGATCGATCTCGGCGAGTAGGTCTCCCCGCTTCACCCGGCTGTTGAAGTCGACGTGCACCTCCACGACGCGCCCGGATACCTGAGCCCCCACCTGCACTTCACGCAGCGGCTTGAGTCGACCAGTGGACTCGACTTTCTCGACGATGTCACGCACCTCGATGGGCTTGGTTAGAAAACGCGGCTCAGGTGGCGGCTCGTTAGCTCTGCGCCACCACAGCCCCGCAAACGCCAGCGCGCCGAGCACCACGAGCCAGATCCCGCGTGTCAACCAGCGCCGCAGTCCGCGCCTCTGCAGGTCCCGTTCCAGCTTGCGCACGGCGTCCAGCTTGGCCTGCTGCCCCGTGTCGTGCGGCTTCGTGTCGTGCGGCTCCGTGTCGTGCGGCTCCGTGTCGTGCGGCCGCGGGCCCCGAGGCTTTGCCGTGTGGGTGTTCGGACCATTCAGCTGAGCATCGGAGCCGTCCGCACCCCGTTTGGTGTCCGTGGCCTCACCCGTGCGTTCGGATTCCCTCACGTCGGAGTTCCTAGCAGTTGTTCGGCCTCCCGCCATTCGTCGCTTCCTAGTGCCCGCGCATGGTGGTCACAAGCCCCACTGCCGGCGAAACGCTGCAAAGTCATTGTCCTGAGAAGCGTAACGGCAAGCGCCAATTGGCGTCCTCGGGACCGTAGAGGACCGTGTAGACGCCGCGGCTGGCTAGCACGCGCTTCGTGTACCGTCGCGTCTCACGGAAGGGGATGAGTTCGACCCACACGTCGAAATCCAAATTGGGTCGCTCCTTGAGCCAGCGTTTCGGCCGCCCGGGACCAGCATTGTAACTCGGAATGCCGAGCAACGGGTCGTTCGGAAATCGCTCGCTGTACGACTGCAACACCTTGCTGCCTAGTGCGATGTTGACGCTCGGTCGGAACAACGCAGAGCGCACGTAGTTCATTCCGAGCTTTTTCGCGAAGTGTTTCGCGGTCGGCTCGATCAGCTGCATCAGCCCGTAGGCGTCCGCGTGGCTGTGTGCCCGCGCGTCGAACATCGATTCCTCTCGCATGACGGCGTAAATCAAGGCTTGGTCGACCCCGTTCTTTTCGGCCTCGCGATCGACGATGGGCATGTGTGGCCTGGGAAACGCGATCTCCCAGGCTTTGCGCCAGTCGCCCACTGGCCAGCGCCTGAGCCAGTCCGTCAAGCGCCCGCGCGTGAGCTGCTGCGACAGGTGAGCACTCCCACCCCGCTCGTAGAGTAGCGCCAATGCCCACAGTAACTCGGGGCTACTATTATCCAGTGTGCCGAGCGACTCGATCTCACGGGTTGCCCACTCCACTTTGCCCACGCGGAGCAGCCCGAGCGCGCGACCAAACGCGGGGGTGGCAAATTCGGGACGGAAACTGAAGCCGAACGGCTGCTGTTCCGTCTGCTGCCGCACGTCTTCCAAGAGCTTGGTGGCCCGCGCTTCGTCCGCAGCGTACAGCCGCGAGTACGCCTGCTGCATGTAATACGAAAGCGGGCACAGCGTCGCGATGCGCGCGAACTCGTCGAGCCCTCGCGCTTTCTCTCCAGTTTCGATCCAGGCGCGCGCGAGAAAGTAACGCTCTCGGCACGCCCACTCGTGGTCGCGACTCTGGTCGGCGTTTACGGCAGCCACCATGCCGCGTTCCAACACGTTGGCCGCCCCCGCCCAATCGCCTTTCTCGACGCGTGCGAGCGCGAGTTCGAACGTCCCGTCGAGGGCCACGTCGCCGTTCGGATAGTCTTCGGCAATCGACGTGAGCATCGCCGTGTAGCGAGCCCGATCGGACAACTCCAGGTACGCCTCTGCGCCACGCAAACGCGCGTCGTCCGCCAAGCGATGTGTCGGCGCTTCTTTCTCCAGCTGCGCGTACAGTCTAGTCGCGTGGGAGTAACGCTTGTCGCTGACGGCATAGCGCCCTGCGAGAAACAGCGCACGCGCGCGCAAGTCTGGTTCCTTGCAATGTCGAAGTACGTCCGAGAACTCGTCGACGGCCTTGCCCCACTCGCGCTTGGCAGCCAGCGCCTTGTTGCGTAGCACTCGAGCCTCGCACACCGCTTCCGAAAAGCGCTGCTCGGCAGTCGCCCCGCGGATGAGCTCCGCCGAGGCGATCAGAACGTCCTCGTGTTTGCTCGAGTCGGCCAGCGACTGCAAACGCACGAGCTGGTCGTCGATGGACAGCTTGCGATGTTGCTCGAACTCGGCAGCTGGCAGCGCCCCGAGGATCTTTCCTTCGAGCTCAGCCGCTCGTTTGGCGGATTCACTGCCCGCAGTTCGGATGGCGACGTGCCGCACGTGGCGCAACGCTTCGAGCCGCTCTGGTAGGGTCGGGCTCGGTCCGTCGACCCCGGTGCTGGAGAGTACCTCCGCGAGCTGGATGGACGCCCGTACCCAGCCGTTCGGTCTTTCTGCCGACGCCAGGAACGTGCGCAACTCGGTCGCGGCTCGCGCCCGCTGCCCGAGCAGCAGCGCCGCCTCTCCTCGTTGAAGCCCCGCGGCGACGGGCAACTCGGAGGGCACCTGCTCGAGATGGGACAACGCGAGCTTCGGATCTCCTTGAGCGAGCGCGGTGCGCCCCGCGAGATACCGCGCGTACCCCGACAGGTTCCACTTCGTATCCGCCACCTTCGAGAAGCTGGCGATGGCTGCGCTTCGGTCTTTGGCGGCGAGCTGGAGCAAACCGAGCTGCAAGGTGTAGATCGGGTCGCGCGCGGCGCCTCCCGTGGCGTGATCGCTCAGGGTAGTCGAGAAGAGTTGTAGCGCTCGAACGTGCTGCTCGAGTGCGTGGGCCTCGTGTGCCTCGGCGAACCGCGGCTCCAGCAACACAGGCAAGAAAGCCTCGAGTTCCAGATCCTCGGGCTTCTGTTCACTCGCAGCGGCCTGTCCCGCCGACGCCGACTCGGACTGCACACCGAGCGGTGTTTCGATCCCCATCCCGCTCGACGCAGGCGTGCTCGTTTCCGTTTGTGGGGCGGAGCATCCGCTACAGCCAAACGAAAGCAAACACGACGCGATGCCGACGACCGCCGAGGTTCTTCCCCAACACTCACCGATCCGCATTCTCCAACTCATTCCCGCCCTCGCGAACTCCAGGCGTCGAGTGCCTCATCCTGCTCCCGCAGCTCTCGGGCCGTCTGTTCTCGTCCACGTCGTAGTTCGACCGCGCGCTCGCTGACCCGCGCTTCTGCCTTGGCGGCGATCGCGATGTCCCTTGCGCGCTGCTCGCGCTCGAGCGCAGAGCGCAACTCCCCTTCCGCTTGCCGCTCCTTTTGCGCCAACTCCGACTCGCGCTGCCTCGACGCTCGTTCGTACGAAGCTAGGTACTGGAGTGCTTCCGCAGTGGTGCCTGAAGCTTGCGCCTGGGAGAGCTGCTCGGCGGACGTGGCTCGGCGGGCAGTGTGCTCGCCAACGCGGTCGGCGCGTCGTGCTTCGAGTCGCTGTGCGCTTTGCGTGCTCTCTTGCATGCGTTGGCCCAGCTGCTGAGCGCTCGCCTCAGTCTCACCCTCCCGCAAACGATTCAGAGTTTCCAGTTGCCGTCGCTTCACGCCGGGCAGCTTAGCGGAGATGACGTCGGCGCGCGACTTGTTGCCAAACACAGGCCGTGCTTCTTCGAAGGCCCGGGAATCGCGCTGCTGGGCATCACTGGCGTCAAAGATTCCCGCCACATGGCGCCCACCCGCGGGGGCGGAGCCTCCCCCCCTTCCACGTCGTTGCCCGTCGTGGGAACGGATATTATGGTGGACGCGACGACGCCTCGACGGCGCGCAGGACTCGTGCTCGGATCGTCCACTCGAGCCGCGGGCATGGGTTCGAGCAGGGATCTCACACGATGGACGACTTGGAGCTCTCGCCTGGCTGGGTGTTGCCTGCAGTTGACATGGAACTGAAGTTCGTGCGCAGCGGCGGACCAGGCGGGCAGAATGTTAACAAAGTGGCAACCAAAGCCGTGCTGCGGGTCTTTCTGGCGCGGACAGCCGCACTGACCGAATGGCAAAAGCGCCGACTGGAGCGAAGCTTTCCTTCACACGTCAATCAGGACGGCGACTTCTTACTCACGAGCGACCGCTTCCGTTCACAACTGCGCAACACCGAAGACGTGCGCGAGCGTTTGGCAGCGATGGTACGTCAGATTCGCGTGCCACTCTCTCCGCGCAAGAAGACCAAACCCTCGCGCGCCGCGCGCGAGCGACGACTGCAAGACAAGCGACAGCGCTCGGAACGCAAACGCCAGCGCGCCTCACGCTACGACTGAACAGACTCGAACCTATTGCTGCAGACAATACAAGCGCAGCGGTTGGGCGCAGCCGACCACGATGTTTTGTGTCCAAACCGCCGAGTCCGAAGTGGCGCGACCGCATAGCGAGACAGCCGCGTTGGTGCCTTCCTCGAAGCCCGCGCAATCTGATTCGTATGCCGTGCCATCAGGTAGCGTCCCTGTCCACACGTCACCAGTAACCGAAAGCCCCTGCTCATCACGGTCGATGGCGGCGGCAAGCGTTCCATCGACCAGATCACTCCAGTCACTCGCGACCATCACTCCATCAGTGCGAACGTAAGGCACCGTGGCGTGAACCAGACGCTCGACCGCCGACTCGTCGATCGTCGAGAGCCAAGCGCGGAACTGTCCCGTCAGTTCGCCTGCAAGCGCGTGATCGGCGCAGATCTGGTCCGCGCCAGCCAGTCCGCCGAGCGAGCCCGTGTAGCGGATACTGGTCGCGAAGACGACTTTTACGGTGCCCGCATCTGAGCTGACCAACACGGGCGTATCAGCGTCCGATGCTGCAAGTCCGGATGTTGCGTCCACGGCTTCGGGCTGCGCGGCGTCGACGACGAACGCCCCGCCGCCAGAGTCCTGGACAGGGGAATCGATTCCCGAGTCGAACACCGAACCATCGAGTGCGTTTGGGCGGGATGCGTCGAGTTCGCGTGCCAACGCGGCGTCCCACGGAACGGCACCCTCACGCGTTACGCCAGCATCAGTCAGCTCCTGGGGCAGCGGGCTGCTCTCTAGACTCGCGTCACGTCCGTCGTTCGTGCCCGCCTCGGCCGCGGGCGCGCTAGGCGCACCTCCACCATCGCTCAACGCCGCACCGCCCGCCTCGAGTGCGGCGTCTCTCACCGTGGCCGAGACGTCGGGGTTTGGCTTGCTAGCGGTGTCCGCACAAGCGACCAGCCAACAAGCACTCGCCACCCAAGCTATTCGTCGCATGCCCCCTCATGCCACACTCTAATGAGGAGCAAGCCGAAAAGTGCTCGTCAGTCGCGGTTTACGGAGAGCGTGACCTCGGCGCCAGGCTCGGCCTTCTCTCCAGCTGCAGGTTTCTGATTGAGCACGGCCATGTATCCTGCTTCGTCAGCGTAAACCCAGCGCAGCGCTCCCACCTTCAAACCTGCCTTTTCGATCTGCGCCTTGGCGTTGCTCAGCGTCAGTCCGACCACTTTGGGGATTTCGACCAAGTTGGCGCCACTCGACAGCTGCACGAGAACGGTTTTCTCTTTCTCGAGGTTGGTACCCGCCATGGGCACCTGTTTGACGATCTTGCCTTCAGGGACCTTGTCGTCGGAAACGGGCTCCCCCTGTTGGACCTTGTAGCCAGCCTGCTCCAGCAGCAGCGTCGCTTCCACGATAGCTCGGCCAGTCACGTCGGGAACCGTCGGCAGCGCTTCGGCCAACGTTACCGCGACCGTTTCCCCCTTGGCCACACTTTGACCTGGCGGCAGCGCTTGACGTAACACGGAGCCCGCTTTGACCTCCGCCGTAGGCTCCCGGGAGCTGATCATCATCACCAAGCCCGCCGCACGCAGATTCGTCATCGCGTCAGCTTCGGGCAGCCCCTTGAGATTTGGCACGGCGATCTGCTGCTCTGCTTGTCCCGACAGCAAGTTCGTTCGCTGAACGACGAACACCGTACCAGTGGCGGTCAAGATTGAAGTCAGGAAAGCAATCAGAATCACGGTGGAAGTGTTCATGGTTTTTCTCTTCTCAGCTTCTTGGAATCAGGTTCACGGTGCCAAGGCTCCAGCCGCTACACTACACCAACATCCGCTGCTCCGCGCCAGTCCCCGTTTTCGAGGGGGCCGCCTCGAAGACACGATCCACGCTGCGCACCTGAGCCCTCGCGACCCTGAGCCCGCCATGAACCCCAGCCTCGTCAGCTTGCGCCGACACGCAGCAAAACGCATCGAAATCATGCCACTCGCAGCGCTCCTGGTAGCAGGTTGTACTCGAAGCTCCCCCACCCGCTCCCCTGACGTCGACGGCCGCGACTCGCCGCGAGACAGCATGGAGTCGTCGCGACCCGTCCACGACGACGAAATACTAGGGCCAGCCCCCGTGGGCGCGCCGCCCTCAGCCAACGTGGCGGACGACGAAGCCGTCGAACTGGTGCTGGGCAGCTTCGTCACAAATGTTTCACCCCGCGACAATCTCTGGTTGGCTGCGACGTTCCGCGTCCCTTCGGGCGCACACATCTACTGGCAGAACCCTGGCGAAAGTGGATTGGCGACTGAGGTGCGGTTCGACCTACCTCCTAGCTTTCGCGTCGGGCCGACCGAGTACCCCGGCCCCCAGCGATTCAGCGCGGAGCGCGGCAGTGTCGCGTACGGTTACGCAGAGCGGGTAACGCTGTTCGCCCAACTCTCGACACCTGCCGACTGGACCGAGCCCGCGGAGATCAGCGCCCACGCAACCTGGCTGGCTTGCTCAGACGTGTGTGTGAGGGCCTCTGGCAGTGCAACACACTGGCTCTCGCCCGCGGATTTGGCGCCCGGGGCGAGCGCCGAGCTGCGTCAGCAGTTCTCGCGGTTACCTCAACCGCTCCCGAGCGGGCCCGAACCAACGCGAAACCTATCGCCCACTGAGTTACTGTTATCCACCGCCGCGGAGTTGACGCCGCTCGAGTACTTTCCTCTGGCGGCGTTTGGTCACGCCGACCGTGATTGCCGCAGCACGCCGTTGGGTCCGGGTCGCATGCGGATCACACTCGGGTACGAAACGCCGCCGCACGACATGCGCGGCGTCGTGCTGGCGCGCGCGGGAGATGGCGAGAAGTATTTTAGCGTAGACCTCGGAGCGTCAACTTCCGACCTCAGTCTGCATCATCGGTAGCCTCATCCGAGCTATCGTCGTCAGCCTCGTCGTCACTCGCATCATCAGCGGAATCGTCGTCCGCGACGCCATCGTCTGCGGCTCCTTCGTCAGTCGCGCCGTCGTCCCCGCCGCCATCGTCCGCAGCGTCGTCCGCACCATCGTCTGAGGCGCCGTCGTCTGCGGTGCCGTCGTCCCCGCCGCCGAAACCACCACCGAACCCACCGCCATCGTCTGCGCCGTCGTCGCCCGCGCCATCGTCAGCTGCGCCGTCATCTGCGGCGCCATCGTCCCCGCCGCCGAAACCACCGCCGAACCCGCCGCCATCGTCTGCGCCGTCGTCACCCGCACCATCGTCAGCGGCGCCGTCATCTGCGGCGCCATCGTCCCCGCCGCCGAAACCACCACCGAACCCGCCGCCGTCGTCAGCTGCGCCATCGTCAGCCGCGCCGTCGTCACCGCCTCCGAAACCGCCGCCGCCGAACATGCCGCCACCGAACATCCCAGGGCCATCATCGGCCGCACCATCGTCCGCGGCGCCGCCGCCCCCAAAGCCCCCACCGCCGAACATCCCCGGACCGTCGTCGGCCGCGTCATCCGCGGCTGCGTCGTCGGCCGCCCCACCGCCGCCAAACATCGCAGGGCCATCGTCCATGCCGCCCCCGCCGAACATCGCTGGCGAGTCGTCCATCGCGTCGTCAGCCATGGCTTCACCGCCAGGCGTCGATGACGAGTCATCGTCATCGTCCTCCCCACCTTCTCCATCGTCGTCCCCACCTGCTCCATCGTCTGCGCTCTCTCCGCCAGGAGAGCTACTTCCATCGTCGCTGCTCGCGCCGCTCGCCCCCGACGAGTCCATCGAGTCCGAAGTGGAAGATGTGCCCGTAGAAGTGCCGGTAGCCGCCGTGTCCGTACCCGACGACATCTCCCCCATCTCGTTTGCATCCGACGTGGAGTCCGTCGAGTCACCATCGTCCCCACCGCCGCAGCTGATCACGACGGCCGCAGAAGCGGTGAGGGCAAAGAGGCTGGCGATGGCTTGAAAGTGCTTGTGCATGGTCACTCCGATTTCGAGAGCACGAGGCTCGGGTGTAAACAGTCGATACGAGGCGGCGCCGAACGCGGCGCTGCCTTCGTCACCTGCTGTAACCGCTCCACCGAGCCCCAGGCACAGCGCAGAAAAACCCTCAGAAACACGCGGTGTGCGCGTCACCGGGTTCCAGCACTTCCGCAACATTCCAAACGCTACCCGAGAATTCTTCGCTCGAAACGCAAACCGACACGATACGCTGCGCAGCGGCCACACACACTAGGCGGGTCACGAATGAACACCATCAGAGATCGTCCCCCATGAACCCGGGGTCCATCCGCGCCCGCCAGACTGAGCACACAGGCGCTCACCCCGGCGATGGCGAGAGCTCACGCTGGTAGCGCGACGCTGCGCCGAATCTCGAACGAACGAGCGCGTTCGACGGGTTCAGTTCCGCGCCAATGCCGCCGTCTGGGTCCGTTCAGCTTCAGTGCGTGAGGCACCGCGTCGAATTCGTTCCAGCTCAAGACGTCGCTTCGCGTGAGCGCGCGTGCCACTCCTGCAAACTGCGTACTTGAGGAGCCGCGCCACTCGACATCATCCACGCTTCCAGGGCTTCCACCGCGGCGAGGGCTGCCGCCATGGTCGTGAAGTAGGGAATACCGTTGAGCAGTGCGCTGCGCCGAATGGCGTAACTGTCGCGGATCGCCTGACTGCCTTGGGTGGTGTTGAACACCAACGACACATTGCCACTTTCGATTTCATCCACGCAATGGGGGGATCCGTGCTTCATCTTGTGCACGACACGAGCGGGGATCCGCGCGCGCTCGAGCGCTTGTGCCGTGCCCGATGTGGCGATCAGGGAAAAACCCAGGTTGCGCAGACGGCGGGCGACGTAACACGCTTGCACCTTGTCGTCGTCATTCACGCTGATGAACGCCGTACCGTTGCGCGGAAGCGACGACCCCGCCGCGATCAAGCTCTTTCCGAACGCCAAGGCTGCGTTGGTGGCGATGCCCATGACCTCACCAGTGGAACGCATCTCTGGCCCCAGGATGGTATCGACACCCGGAAACTTGTTGAACGGAAATACCGACTCTTTGGTCGCCACGTGGGTCGGCAGCGGCCCATCGAACACTTGCAAGTCGTCGAGGGTCTTACCGACCATCACTTGAGCCGCGACCTTGGCCAGAGCAACCCCCGTGGTCTTGGACACGAAAGGCACGGTGCGCGATGCGCGGGGATTGACCTCGATCAGGTAGATCTCGCGATCTTTGATGGCAAACTGCACGTTCATCAAGCCCACGACGCCGAGTTCGACGGCAAGCGCTCGCGTTTGCTCCTCGATCCTCGCGACGATGTCGAGATCGAGCGAAAACGGCGGGAGCACGCTCGTAGAGTCCCCAGAGTGAACACCTGCTTCTTCGATGTGCTGCATGACGCCGCCGATCACGCAGCGGGTCCCATCCGCGACACAATCCACGTCGACTTCCACGGCGTTCTTCAGAAACTTGTCGATCAACAGTGTCTGCGAGCCAGCTTCGTTGGCCGCGTCGATAGCCAGTCCAGCGTAGGCCTGCAACTCATCGCTGTTCCAGCAGGTCATCATCGCACGACCGCCAAGCACGTATGACGGGCGGACCAGCACGGGGTAGCCAATCCGCTCGGCGATTTCGCGCGCCTGCTCGACGCCCGTTGCGATCCCCGCGCTCGGGCGTTGCAAGTTCAACTTGTTGAGCAGCGCTTCGAAACGCTCGCGATCTTCCGCGCGATCGATGGCGTCTGCCGACGTCCCCAACAGCTTGATGCCGCGCTGTTCGAGGGCGACCGCGAGCTTCAGAGGCGTTTGCCCGCCGAACTGCACGATCACTCCCAGCAACTCACCCGACTTGGCCTCTTCCTCGCAGATCGAGAGTACGTCTTCCAGAGTCAGCGGCTCGAAATACAGGCGGTCGGAGGTATCGTAGTCGGTAGAGACGGTCTCGGGGTTGCAGTTGACCATCACCGTTTCGATGCCGAGTTCGCGCAGAGCGAACGCGGCGTGACAACAGCAGTAGTCGAACTCGATACCCTGACCGATGCGGTTGGGTCCACCGCCCAAAATGATCACCTTGCGCCGATCACTGACGTCGGCCTCGCTCTCGCTCTCGTAGCAAGAGTACAGATACGGCGTGAGCGCGGGGAACTCCGCCGCACACGTGTCCACGCGCCCATACACTGGACGAATCGAAAGCTCGTTGCGACGTTCACGTACCGCATCTGCAGTCGTGCCGCGCAGCGCCGCGATCTGCGAGTCGCTGAAGCCCAAACGCTTGGCTTGGAACAGGGTGTCGCGGTCCAGGCTCTCGGCCTGCTGCAAGGTTCGCTCGAACGACACGATGCGTTCGAACTGATGCACGAACCAGGGGTCAATCTTCGTCAGATCGTGCACCTGCTCTGCACTCACTCCCAAGCGCAACGCGTCACCAACCGCGAATAGCCGTTCGGACGTCGGAATGCCAATTTGTGCTAGCACGGCATCTCGCAGCTCGTTCTTGCTAGCTGGTGGCAAGCTCTGCTTCGGGCGCACCTCGGGGGGAGCGTCGTGAACCAGGTCCCGTCCGCCCTGCACGTGCGCGAGCTGTCGGTAGTCGACCCGGTCGAGCAAGCTACTGAACCCCGTTTTACCCGTTTCGAGTGAACGCGCAGCCTTTTGGAACGCTTCGGGGAACGTGCGGCCGATGCTCATCGCCTCGCCCACGCTCTTCATTTGCGTTCCGAGTCTGGGGTCCGATCCAGGGAACTTCTCGAACGCGAATCGCGGCCATTTGACGACGACATAGTCGATGGTTGGCTCGAACGCCGCGCTGGTCCCCGTGATGTCGTTCTTCAGTTCGTCCAGCGTGAAACCGACAGCGAGCTTGGCTGCGATTTTGGCTATGGGGTAACCCGTTGCTTTGGACGCCAAGGCACTCGAGCGTGACACCCGCGGGTTCATCTCGATCACGATGATGCGGCCGTCCGCTGGGTTGACGGCGAACTGGACGTTGGAGCCGCCCGTCTCGACACCGATTTCGTGCATCACGGCCCGCGCGGCATCGCGCAGGCGTTGGTACTCACGGTCCGTCAAGGTCATCGACGGGGCCACGGTTACCGAGTCCCCCGTGTGAACGCCCATGGGGTCGATGTTCTCGATCGTGCAAACCACGATGAAGTTGTCCGCGCGATCTCGAATGACCTCGAGTTCGAACTCTTTCCACCCGAGCAAACTCTCTTCGACCAGCACCTCGTGCGTGGGCGACTGACTGAGTGCCCACTCGACCTTGGCGTCGAATTCGGCAGGGTCTTCGACCACGGCACCACCCGCACCACCCATCGTGAAACTGGGCCTGAGAATGGCGGGGAAACCAGTCTCAGCTACCACCTCGCGCGCTTGAGCAACCGACCTGGCGAACCCGGAACGTGCCGACTCGAGTCCCGCCTTGTCCATCGCCTCCTTGAACAGCACGCGGTCCTCGGCGCGACGAATCGCGTCGACTTGGGCGCCTATCAAGCGCACGCCGTGTTTCGACAGCACGCCCATTTCGTGAAGCTCCAGCGCAGCATTGAGCGCGGTCTGTCCACCTAGGGTGGGTAGCAGCGCGTCGGGTCGCTCACGTTCGATGATGGCTGTGAGCGTATTGGCTTCGATGGGTTCGACGTAGGTACGCTTCACCAGCTCCGGATCCGTCATGATCGTGGCCGGGTTCGAGTTGACGAGGACGACCTCGTATCCCAACTCCACGAGCGCCTTGGCGCCTTGAGTCCCTGAGTAATCGAACTCACACGCTTGCCCGATGACGATCGGGCCGGAACCTATGAGCAGAATCTTCTTGATGTCTTCGTTACGCGGCATGGTCTGTGCGACGCCGGTTGAGCGCCACCGCGCTCCCTACCACAGCCGAGCACACGGTGGAGCGAATCTGCGCCCGGCCCAGCCCGATGCCGAGGCTCCGCCATCAAACGCTGCTGGTGTAATTCGGGGGTCCGGCCTCGGCGTCCACAACGCACCCGCGCCACGCCGAGTACGGCAAAAACTCAGTCCATTCTGGGGCGTTGTGGTAAGCAAGACCTCCGATGCTGGGATCTGGGCTGTGGGAATCGCAGAACAGGAGGGCGAGCGGGATGGCCGTCCTATGGGCTTGCGCCGCTTTGTTCTGTTCACTTTCGCTGAGCGCTCCCGCTGCTGCGCAAGAAAAGGACGAGCTGGCGCGACGTCATTTCGAGTCGGGGGCCGCCTACTTCGCCGAGGCTGAGTACGAAGAAGCGTTGCGCGCCTTCCGCAAGGCTCACGAACTTTCCGAGCGTCCTCAGATCCTGCTCAACATCGCCGTCGTCGAGGAGCGTCTCGGAAACCACCAAGGTGCGGTGGACGCCCTCGACCAATACATGGCGGCCAATCCGTCCGACCCAGAAATCGAGACCATCCGTCTGCGGCGGGACAATCTTCAAAAGCGCGCCGACGAGGACAAGCAGCAGGTGACCGCGGCACCTCCCCCTCCCCCCGAGCCCACGCAAACGCCAGCACCCGAGCCGCGTCAGGCCGAACCACCTGTCCCAGAGCCCGCGGATGAACCCAATCTGCTCCCCGCATACGTGGTGATGAGTGTGGGCGCGTTGGCCGGGGTTGGAGCACTGATCACGGGGGTTGGCGCGCAAGCTGAGTATGACGAACTGAAGAGCAGCTGCAGCCCGAGTTGCACCGACGATCAAACGTCGACGGGCGACACGCTTGCGCTGACGTCGACGGTGCTGTCGGGAGTGGCCGTGGTCGGCATCGGGCTGGGCACCTACCTGTGGCTCAGCGCGGACGACGACGAAGGCACCAGCGCCAGCCGCGCGATAGGCGCGTCGGATGTCACGCTGGGCGTAGGACCAGCGGGCGGGTATGCGCAAGCGAGTTGGAGCTTCTGAGTGAACAGACGACGAAATGCTCGACGACTACCCCCGAGATTTCTTGGACTGCTGGCTGGGTCCAGGGGTTCAGGACTGGGCTTTTCAGGACTGGGCTTTTCAGGACTGGGCTTTTCAGGACTGGGCTTTTCAGGACTG
>CBFGUG010000007.1:0-162760 GCA_965651905.1 uncultured bacterium
GCAGCGTAAACCAGTGACATCGCGTCGGATTCAAACCGTTTGTCGCTCTAGGGGCGTTGTGGGCGCCAGACCTCTCCCGCATCGAGTAACGCCTGTGTCGCGTCGCGTCGATACGGCGAGTCTGGAGGACCCAACTCCAGAAACTTTCTCCAATGATCGTTGGCGCGACTGCCTGCAGGGAGGCTCGCTGCCGCCAGGTGGTGCGCCTCCCACAACCAACTCGGCGGGATCTCCTCCTTCTCGACCAACTTGATGGCTTTCTCCAGCTGACGTGCGGCGTCAGCGTCACGGTGCTCCGCATGTAACAACTTGCCGTAGCGGTAGAGCCACACTGGGTTGTCGGGCTCCTCTGCCAACGCCTGAGGCCACTCGCGCAGCGCTTCTTGCCTCTGCCCCATCTGATACAGCGCTTGAGCTAGATCGGCGTGAGCTTGATAGCGCGAAGGGCGCAACTTGAGAGCTTTACGCAAGTCGACAATCGCATCCCCTGGGCCACCCTGACTCAGACTCAAGCGCCCACGCTGCCAGTAGGCGTCAGCCAACCCCTTGTCTAGCTTGAGCGCGTTGTAGAGTGACTCTTTGGCCAACGCAACCTGTCCCGCATCGTTCGCAACCCAGCCCACGTACATGTGATACTCGGCGCGCGAGGGGTCAAGTTCGATCGCTTGCTGTAAGCGTTTGATGGCGACCATGAACTTGCCTTCGAGAAATAGCGCTCGCCCCAGACAGTGAAGCGCCTCAGATGAACGGCTGCGCTTTTTCACCACCTCTTCCAGAATCTCGACGGCGGCTTTGCCCTGCTCGGCCGCGACCCGACTGCAACCAACTCGCAACTTGAGATCGGGATCGTTCGGATCTTTGGCAAGGGCCTTTTCGTACTCGGCCAGTGCTTCCTGACCGCGCCCCGTCTGCTCGAGCAACAAGCCACGTTCTAGCGGCAAACCGGGCAGCTCCTTGTCGAGCTTGGCCACCTCGTCGAACACTTCCCAGGCCTCGTCCGCCCTTCGTAAGCGACGCAGCGCCGAGCCCTTGTTGAACAACGCCGTGACATCTCCCGGGTCCAACTTGCGTGCTTCCTCGAAGGCCTCGAGCGCGACTTCATAGCGCCCCTGGGACAACGCCACCTGCCCCACGCTGTTACGCAGCGAGACTGACTTGGGGAACTTCTGTTGAGCCTCGGAAAGCAGCTTCTCCGCTTCGTCGAGCTTCCCCTCCTTGGTCATCAACTTGGCCAACGCCACCGTGGCGTCGACTGCAATTTCTGCGTCTCCGCCCTTTTCGACGGCAAGCTGGTAGGCCTTCTCTGCTGCGTCGTTCTTGCCCGAGCCTTCGACCAAGCGCCCAAACCAATACGACACCTCGGGGTGATCGGGGTGCGACTGCTTGAGTGGCACGAGAGCGCTCTTGGCCTTGTCATTGCGCTCGAGCTCGATGTGTGAACGCACCACACCGAGTTGCGCCTCCAAGGGAGCGTTGGGTTCGGCTGCCGCAGCTTCGTATCGCGCCAAGGCCGCGGCGTGCCGCCCAGCCGTCGAAAACGTCTTCGCCAACCCGAGTAGAGGGCGCGGCGCTTTGGGGTCGACCTTCAGCGCGAGTCCGTACTCCGCCTCCGCGCGACTGATTCGGCCGCGGTCTAGATGGATGTCACCGAGTAGAGCATGCGCATCCATCACCTCTTTGGGACTGAGCAGCTGCGGCTCGGCCAGCACTTGATCCAGCAGCTTCATCGCCGCCTCTTCATTGCTCTCGCTGAACTCGATCTCCGCCGCCATCAGACGCGCTCCGACGTGTTTCGGTTGCTGCTCCAGGGCTTTCTGGGCGTGCTGTTTGGCCGCCTTCAGATCACCGAGTTGAAACACCGTGCGCGCCAGCCCGTACAGCGTCCAGGCGCTCGGCGTACGCTCCACTGCCGCGGTCCAAGCGAGCTTGGCATCCTCGACGCGCCCCTCGCGTAAGGCCAACTCACCGCGTAAGGCAAACACCTCGACCGAATCGCCCAAGCGCTCCAAGGCACGTCCTGCCGCAGCAAAGTCGCCACCCACGAGCGCTTCTGCCGCCTGGGCGTGTCCGAAGTACTTGACGGACTCGTCGCCACCAGCGTCCAACAAGCCCTGCATCAGTACTTTGCCGCTGGCCTGCATGTCGGCTTGTCCAGGAAAACGCGCAACCCACGAGTAGTGCGCGAACGCAGAGTACGCGTCCAGGGGCTTGAAACGCGGAGCCTGGGTTCGAGATCGCTGACACAAGGCTGCGACGTCGGCCGCCGCGGTGAAGCTGTCTTGGTGGCGTAGCGCCAAAACCTTCTCTGCGGTTTGGTTGAGCAAGGCCTGGTGCTTCTCTCTGTCGAGGAAGTCACTGACCAAGTGCATGCCAAAAGGTCCGAGGGACGGAACCAAAGACAGAGCGCCACCAGCGATCCCGAGCAGCAGGATCGCTGCCAAGGCGATCCGCCCCGCTTTCGACTTCTTCTTGGGCTTCGGCTTGACGCGCGCCTTGCCTGGTTCGACCAGATCGACTCCCGGGGCGACCGTTCCAGGCGCAGGCGCTGCGGGCATTTCCAAGCCGACTGATGCGGGCGCGTCGTCTTCTTCCTGGGGAATGGCCCCGAACTCTGCGCCTTCCGCTTCGGCGAAGTCACTCCCACTGACCGCTGTTGACCCGTCACCTGCAGCTTCCCCGAAGTCGTCAGCTTCATCGAACTCTTCGCTCTCGGCTGAGGCTTCTCCCAAGTCGACCTCTCCGTACTCGGTGCCTCCGACGGAGAAGTCCTCTTCGGGTTCGACAGGTTCCGCGTCAGCCGACAGTGGCAGCGCTCCTGCCATGGACTCCGCAGGCATCCCGAGCAGCTGCTGCCCAGAACTACCCGCGGCAAAGTCGTCACCGCCGTCGTCGAAAAACGGATCATCGTGCTCTCCCGAGCGCACGGCAGGTCGCCCCTGACTCGACTTCGATGCGCGACTCGGGGGCACCGAGTCCAGCCTGAACATGTCGGTGGAGAACGCAGAAAACTGTGAATCCGGAGGCCCCAGCTGCGAACTCGCGCTCGTGTCTTGCCTCGAAGACGTGACCGAGTCCAACTCGGGAAGCTCGGGCATCGACGTGGCAGTGGCTGCCGCAGCGCCTTTGGACGACGCAGCGCCCTTGGACGACGGGGGTGGGGGCGCAAATCCAGCCGGGCGAGGCACGCGCAGCAGATCGTCGTCGGCTTTGTCAGTGATCACGGGCGGAGCGCCAGGTGCGGGCTCGGGCCCGAAGTCGCCTGACTCTCTGTCGTCGGCCATCGCGGCCAACTCTTCGTCGAAGTCCTCGGCTGGCGACGGCAGCTCGATGGCACCCAAGTCGAACCCATCGTCTTCGTCGACGGGCTCGCCGATGGGAGCTATCGATTCCAGCTCTTCCGCGGGTTCACTTGCAGGAGGCAAGGCCTCGCCCAAATCGTCATCGGGAGGCGGACTCGACGTCGGAAGGGGAACGCGCTTGGTCGCAGGATGCGGCACGGCGGGGCCATGTTCCAAGCTATCCTCGCCACCGAGCGCAAGCCCGCCCATGGGTTTCGTCCCACCGCTCCGCGGAGAGGGCGCCTTGGCATCGAGCGAGAACCCACCGAGCGACAGACCCGTATTGCTTCCCCCGCCAGGTGCCCTGCTGGAGCCCGCGGCACGCGTCTCACCCGACGTGCTTGCTTCGGGAAGGTCTTCGTCGTCCAGAGTGAACGCACCGAACGACATCGAAGTGCTGACACTGGCGTCCGCTGCGGGCTTGGGCGGTAGGGAGTTGAGATCCGCGAAGGAGGTTTCGTCGTCGTTCGTGCGCGGGGGAGGTTCGGAGTTCAGCGACGCGAAAGAAGTCTCGTCTTCACCCGCCGCCGCTGGCGGGTCCGAGTTGAGCGAAGCGAAAGAAGTCTCATCGGAGATCGCGTTGCGCGGCGGCTTGGAGTTCAGATCCGCGAACGACGTTTCATCTACGATGGTATTCGCGTCGTCGACGTCGACGATGGTATCCAACTCCTTTCGAGCTGGCGTCAGTCGTCCAGGCTCGGGCCGCGGAACGCGGGCGCCCCCGGGCCTTGGAATCGCGGGCCTCGGTATGGTCGGCCTGGGCACCGCCGGGCGCGGGACGGTCACCGCTGGACCAACCACGGTAGGTGGATCGGAAGCAGACGCGCCAGCTCCTGGACCATCGCTGCCCTTTGGGTTCCCGAGCTTTGGTCGAGGCGCCAAACTGGGCAAAGCTGCGCCTTGACGCCCACGCGGCAACAGGCTCGGCAGCCCGACGTCATCGTCTGAAGGGGACTTGGATGAACGTCGCCCTGGAACGACACTAGGCAGCCCTGGCGCGTCATCCGTGAGGCTCGGAAGTTCGGCGTCGTCGAGCTCGAGGGCAGGGTTACTCCGAGACGTACTGCTGAGCGGAGGTGGATCATCCGAGTGTCGCACGGCGGGACTCGGCACCCCGACCATGGTGTCTGAGGTTTTCTGCGCCTCACCTTTGGGTGACGGCAGGTCCACACCAGATTCACCGGGTTTTGGCTGAGTTGGCGGGCCCTTCAGACGCACGGGAGCGGCCACGCCGATCATCGTCGTGGAATCGGTGCGGCGGCCCGGCGTGAGGCCCGTGCCCGCAATCGTTCCCGTTCTCGCGTCGGACACTCCCTTGGGGTCGTCTGGCGGGTGTACGACGAAGCGCGTGGTGCACTTCGGACAACGCATGTTCACTCCCGCCGCGGGAACTCGGCGTTCGTCAACTTGATAGGGTGCGTGGCATTTGGGGCATTGGACTCTGAACATCAACCCTCGGTCGCTGCGGTGCCAGCGGAGTGTATCTCCAAAGTTGGAAGCTTAGGCTCCATTGGCCACGATCTTTTCGGGAAGTACCAACTCTTGGCCTCGCTAGGTCCGCATCTCGGGAGCACTGTCGGTCGTGCAGCCGATGCTGCATGTCGACGCGAGCAAGGCCAACTTTCTGGAGGCTGCGGCCGCCCCGACGACGACGACATCGACCCGCCCGTGGCGTGGGGTGTGCGACTGCGCCTCGCAGGTATCTCTTGGTCGCCGCGCAGCACGACGCGCATACCACCCAATACCAGCGCAATTCGGCCGCGGTCGTTACGACCAACAGGCCCCCGCAGTCCGCCGAAGCTCGTTCGAACTCTGTCGTCGGTTGAAGGCACGAGCCTCAGCAGCGCACACTCAACCACATAGCTCACGCAGCGCGGGGCCATCTTCGCTCGCCCGCGACCTGTCCCCACAGACCATCCGCGCCCCCTCGAGCGGCTCACAGACCTGCCGCATATTTGGCCAACCCGAACAAAAGGATAGGCTCTCGCTGTGCGCTGTCGGCGTACCGACCCCCATGCGACTGTCCCTGCGTCCCAGTTCCATTCCCCCGAGCGCACGCGAATTGCTCGAGGCCGTGCAGGGCCTGCGTGCTGAACTCGAACAGGTCAGCTCACCTGAAGAGCGCGCGCTGTTGCTGCACGAGATAGGTGTGTTGGAAGAACTCCATCGCGACGATCACGCTGCAGCCAAAGACCTACTCGGCGCCGTCAATGCCGCTTCCGCGCTGCGCGAGCCACTGGAAACGCTCGTGGCGTTAGTCGAACGGCGTCACTCCTTTCAGAACCTCGGCAAGCTGCTCGATCGCTTGGGCCGCGTCGCGACCACCCCCGAAGAGATCGCGCGCGCACAGTTGGCCCGCGGAGATTTCCTTTCGGATCAACGCAAAGACGACGAGTCCGCGCGCCAGGCATACGAGTACGCGGAGCGTGCTGGAGCTCAACCCACCGCGGCCTGGGCCAGCCTCGAACACCTGGCGGGGCGTCAGAACGACGCTGCGCTCAAGCAACGGGTCATCGCGGCGCGTGCAAGCCGTACGGAAAACGCGGAGTATCGCGCGCTGTTATCCTATCGGGCAGCGTGTGCGGCGATCGAAGCAGGTGACGAACTAGGGGGTCTGCGCCTTCTCGAGCAACTGGCGGAGAGTCGTAACCCGGCACGCGGCCAGGCGCTGCTCTCCCTCGAACAGCAGGCGTCGCGCGCGGGTGACAAGCGCAGTGTGGCGCTCTTGCGTCAGCGTCGCGCCCAGTGGTTCTCACAGTTGGGAGAGCAGGGCGAGAGCGAACTGTTCTCGGGCATGTGCACGCCTCATACCGCGGCCGTGGCCGCTGCTGAGCTGTGGGTGCGCGCCGCGCGTTGTTTCGACGAGATTGGCGATCACGACGCAGCGCTGGCGAGTCTGGCTCGGGCCGAACGTGCCTTGGAGAACAACCCTGCGGTGCTTCATGGCCTGGTCGACGCGTACGCGCGCGCGAGCAACGCCGTTGGCCTGGGACAAACCGTTGGGCGACTACTGCAGGTTCACGAAATCGCAGGCCCCGGGCGCGCGGCGTTGTTGTGGTCGGCGGCCCACGCCGAAGCCCGCCGCGATCATCCGAACGAAGCCATCGCGCTGCTGCAGCGCGCCCTCGAGGCCGATCCGAAGGCGCTCCCTGCCCGCGCCCTTCAGCTCAACCTGCTGATCGAAAATGGCGATCAGCAGCCGCTCGCGGATTGTCTGGAAGGCATCGCGGCCCAGTCCGAAGACGACACGACGCGCGCGGCATATTACGCGCTTGCAGCCCTCGCGTGGAGTCGTTCTCCGGGTCAAGGGGACGCGGCTCGATCGGCATTGGCACTCGCCAGTGGGGCTGGACTGTCACCCAAGTCCGCGTCGCGACTCGGACGCTTACTCGCCGGACACGGTGATAACCTCCCGTGGCAACGTGAAGCCACCGAACGGTTGCTCAAGATAGAAGCAGTCGAGGAGCGACACAGCGCGTGGCTGGAACTGGCACGTGCCGCATGGTTGCGTGGGCAACCCGAGGCTGCCAACGCCGCCCTAGACCGACTCGGCTCCGAATCCGAAGGAGCGTGGCTCGCGGCATTGCTGATGGCGTACCAGCCCGAGGCGCCCAACGATCCGCGAGCTAATCCGAAACCAGCAACTGGCGTCGACGCGCTGCTACAACTAGCAGAAGTCGCCCCCAGCGACGTCAACGCAGCCCTGCGCCAAATCGTGGCTCACCGTCATCAGCGCGCGGGTCAGTTCGACGCAGCTGGCGTGATGTTGAACGACCTCCACGACGAGTATCCTGCCAACGTCACCGTGGCCGCGCACCTCGCGCAGATACTACGCAAGGCTGGCGAGTCGGAAAACGCAGCACGCGTCTTGGCGGAGAGCGGCGATGCAGTCGCAGACTTCGAGGTCGCCACCGTACTCAAGCTGCAAGCGGGTATCATGGCTTGGCTCGGTAACCAGCGCCTGGAAGCCGTCGCCCATTTCGAGAACGCGGGCAAGTTGGCGAGCAATGCCAGTTCCACGCTATACCATTGGGCACTTCGCGCGGCATCTCCCGACGACGCCACGGCGCGTCGCAAGGCTTTGGAGGTCGGCCTCGAGAGCAACGGCGACACCGACGTCTACGCCCTCGAGCGGTTTGCGCTGGGCCTGGGCGACGCGTCGCCCTATCCCGAGGCCACGGCTGGGCTCGATGCGGCCGACGAAGTTTCGCTGGGCGAGAGCGGTGAAGCCGTTCAGCTCGCACGCGCCCTGTGGCGTCGCAGCCGCCAACACGGCGCCGCTCTCGGACACTTGGAGGCCCACTCGGATCTCGGCAAGGAGATCGCGCGTGCGGTGCGTTTCTCGGAAACACGCAGCCACGCGATGCCGAACCCCGAGGAGCTGTGCAAGCTCGCCGAAACGTGGAGTCGCACGGGCGCACTGAGTGCGGCGCTGGAGTGGCTCGGCGCAGCCGTGGCGAACAAGGACCACGCCGCTGAACGACACGCACGCCACGCCATCTCCAAACACTTGGAGGGCGAGGCCCGCGCCCAAAGTGACGCAGGCGCGGCCCTGGTCGCACTGCTCACCACGTCTGAACTCCCCGAACTGCTCGACTCGCCGTCACCCGCAACACGCCTGGTGAACGTCGAGATATCTCCGCCAGGATGTGATCCGCGAAGGCGAGGGTCAGCTCTCGCTGGGGCAGGTGAACTGCTGGGAGAACAGAGTGAACCAGTGATGTTGGCCATGGCTGGTTACAACGAACTGTTGGCACAGCGTTATGAACAAGCCGCCGCCAGCTTTCGCGCAGTGGTCACTGCACTTCCCGGGGACGTACCAGGCTGGGAAGGCTTGCGTCTGGCGGCGCGCGCTCTCGAACAGCGAGACGTGGAAGCCGAAGCTTGCCTACAACTCGGCGAACTCGCCAGTCAGCCCAAGGTCGCGGCTCGCTTCTTTCGAGAAGCGGCAACTTTGTTGCTCGACGACTTGGCGGACGAGGACCGGGGACATCGCGCCCTGGAACGAGCAACGACACTGGACATCACGCACAAGGCCAGCTTTCAACGCTGGTACTCGGTGCTCAAGACGCGCAACCAGCCGCAACCGATCGTCGACCTGCTCGCGCGACGCATACAAGCGACCAACAGTGTATCCGAGCTGATCGTACTGTATTGGGATCGCGCTCGCGCATTTCGAGCGATGGACGAGCTCGAACTCGCGCTCGACGAGATCAAGAACCTCACTCTGCTCGACGCGGGACACGTCGGTGCCCGCGCGTTGCTCGGCGAGATCTACATACGTCAAGAGAACTTCGAACAAGCCGCGAAAGAACTGGCGGATCTGGCAACCCTCGACAACGCTCCCGATGAACAGCGTCTGATGAGTGGCGTCGCCGCTGTCGATCTCTACGAGACCAAGCTCGACAATCTATCCAAGGCACTCGAGGTGCTCGACGAACTGCAAACGGCAAACCTCGACACGCTTGCGGTGCGCGAACGACTGGCACGTTCCGCGGCGAAGGCAGAGCGTTGGGGTGACGCTGCTCGCCTGCTCGAAGAGCTGTTGGGTCAGCGCGAAACCAAGGCGGGCAAGATCGATGCAGCGAGACTGCTGCTGGCCATTTACCGCGACGAGCTGGAGCAACCCGCGCGAGCGCGGGCGGCCTGTGAAAAGTTGCTGTCGCACGCACC
The DNA here is from genome assembly GCA_965651905.1 of uncultured bacterium. Lineage (GTDB taxonomy): Bacteria > Myxococcota_A > Polyangia > Polyangiales > Polyangiaceae > SZUA-265. The sequence continues at coordinate 9,012 of CBFGUG010000007.1, forward strand.
AACCGACCCTGAGGCGGTCGATCACGTGCTGAGCGACTCGACGGACGACACGCCTTCGCCCCTGTTATCGCGCGTGGCAGAGTCACTGCTCAACGCGCCAATCGAAGATCTGGACGCCGAACAGGTCGCCCGGATCGCGCGGGTGGCGGAACAACTCGACGACCCAGCGCTGCGCCAAGCCGCTGTCGGCGCGCTGGTAACACTCGGCGTCAACAGCCGTGAGCTACGCGAAGAGCTCGACGAACTAGATGCGCGCTCCGAGCACGTACCTCGGGTAGTGCTCGACGACATCCAGGCCTCGGGCGTCCTCGACCCCAACGACCGCGGAGCACTGCGTCGCTTGTTCGAAACCATCGGCCCCTATTTGGGCAGTGTGCTCGGACCCGATCTGAAGACCCTCGAGGTCGGCAGGCGCCAGCGCGTCAAGCCGCCCACCGCGGCCCAGTTGCGCGCAGAGTTGGCGGCGTTTGCTGGAGCGTTCGGTCTCGGGGACTTCGAATTGTACATCGGTGGTACCGACCCGCGTGGCATCCGGGTGGTCGCGGATCCCAAACTTCCCGCATTCGTCGTCGGCCCGGACGTCGCGTCCCCGCTGTCCGCCGACCACCGTTGGTCCGTTGCCCAACAGGTACTGGCGCTGGCATCCGGGACTCAGATCCTCTTGCAGCGCGAAGACGTCGACGTGGCGGCGCTGGCAGCGGCTGCCTGCAACTTGGCCAAGACCCCGCTACCGGGTCCCAGCTTCGCGATGACCAACGAGTTTGCTCGCGCGCTGGACAAGCACCTACCGCGCAAGATCAGAAAAGACCTCCACGAGATCACCAGCCAGATTCAGGACGAGGCTCCAGATCTTCTCGAATGGGCACGCTCGGCACGCTCCAGCCTCGATCGAGCCGCGGCGGTAGCCATCGGAGACGTCTCGCGGGTCGTGCTTTCTCCCAAGGAGCGGGAAACTCAACAGCGCCGCTTCAGCGAGGCCACGGAGCGTCGAATCTGGCGCCTCCTGCGTTTCGTGCTTTCACCCACCTTCTCCAAGTTGAGAGACCGTCTCGGGATGACCATAAGATGAGCGCTGAACAAGACGACAAGCGAACCGACTCTGCCGCCGTTTCGGGCGACGAGTTCGAGCACGCGACGCTCACCTCTGGCGCGGCCCAAACTGACGACGATCTGACTGCGCCCCTGGACTTGGATGACGCCGTGGGAGTCTCGTCTGCAGACGTCGATTCGGATGCGGCGAGCCATAGCTCGACGGACGCAGGCAGCAACGAGGCGACCGATGTGGAGCTGACACAGCCCTTGGAGGGTTTTGCGTCGCTCGACGAACCGCGTGAGCCGAGCAGCACCCCTGAGAACAACGACGAGCGTTCAGCTGCCGCACACCTCAGAGACGGCGAACGCCTAGACGATTGGACCGCGCGTGCCGAGTGGTTCGAAAACCAGGCGGAGACGGATCACGACGTCAAACGCAAGGCGCGCACGCTGACTGTAGCAAGCGAACTGTGGGCGATGGCTGGTAACACCGAACAGGCCGCGGCAACTGCATCGCGCGCGGCGAAGCTGGGTTCTCCAGTGGGTCAGCGCCAAGCACGTCAATTGGCAGCGAGTGCAGGGAACACGGCGGCCGTGCTCGGCGCGCTGGGCGCGGAAACCGTGGCCGCCAACACCACAGCTGCGCGGGCCCACGCAGCTTTCTACGCGGCTGAAGTCACTCGCCTGAGCACCCACGACAGCAGTGCAGCGCTCAAGTACTGGGACCTGGGAGCCAAACAAGCACCGAAGGACTTACGCCCGCAGTTGTTCAAACTGATCAAACAACTGGGTGGCAGTGGACGTGCACCCAGCCTGCGCTTTGGAGAAGACGCGGAGCATCGCGTACTGAGCGAAGCCACCGCGGAGTTGGCCGTCGCGCGCGGAGAGGCTCCGCGCAACTCGGAGCAAAACCCACTCCGCCCCGTCTCAGCGTTCATCGCCGCTGGGCGAGCTCTGCGCGAAGGCAAACGCACGACAGCAGCCGACCTGCTGCTCCAGCTCGCACAGCAGCCAGAGTTTTCGCGTGCGGCGCGTTGGCTGGCTACGGCACTGCTAGCGCAATCGTCGGATACCCGCGCCCGCTCGGCGAGTCTGCTTTCGGACCTGCTCAAAGAAAAGGGCAGCGCCGCACTGCGCCGAGTGCTCGCAGCCCGTGCACTAGAGTTGGGCGACAATGGATCTGCGACCCTCGCACTCGAGCACGACAGCGCAGACGAGAACGCGGATCTGGCGTTCACCGCGGCAGATCACATCGCGATCGGAGCCCTGTGCGGCGCTGAGCCCGAACTGCTGCGCACTTGGTTGGATGCTGCGAAACAGCAGGAAGATCTCGGGCCTCTGGTGGCTGCCGTCACGTCCGCCTTCGGCCTGAAATCAACTGAAGTGCGGGAAACCCAGGCCGCCCCATCCCAGCCACTCGCCGACGGCGCCCCCAGCGGCGCGAGCGGAGAGAACACGAGTAGTGTTTACAGCGCGACCGCACCTGCGCCATCGTCAGGCAGCGTCGACGCTTCACCGAGTGACGAGAGTTCGACCGATGAATTGGTCGAACGCATCTCGAGTGGGTTCGCCGATCGCGAGAGCGCCCCCGTCGAGGGAGATCCGAGCGAGGAAGCATTGGCGCTCGCGTTGGGCAACGCGCTCGGCACGTCGGAAACCTTGGACGCGCTGCTGGAGAGCGCACGCCCCGAGCACGCGTCGAACGAGCACCCGCTGCTGCACTTGATTCGTTTGGAGTCCGCCCTGGAGCGGCAGGACATCGACGCCATTGCTCGGGCACTCGTAAACGGCCCCACCACGGCGCCCAACGACGATCCCCACCAGGCTCACTACGCCGCTGGCCTGCTGTACGAACGTTTCGGCAAGTCGGAGTTGGCGGATCAGCACTACGGTCGTGCCTTGCGCTCCAACACCTTCGGGGAAGCCGCGGCACGTGCGCTGATGAAACGTCTCCCGCGTGAGCGCGCCAGCCAGCTGCTGTCGACCTTGGCCACGCAGGTCAGCGACAGCGAACACCGAGCTCTGTTGCTGCTCGAGGCCGCACTCTGCGAGACATCCAATGAAGCACGACAGGACCTGTGTCGAGCGGCTCACGATGCCGACCCCAGCCTGGCGCTCACCTCACATCTCGGCGAAAGCTGCGCAGCGCGAGCGAACGATCTGGAGGAACGTCAACGCTGGATCGAACGCCAGCTGTCTCGAACTCGAGATCCTGCTCAGCGTTGCTTGCTGCTGCTCCGCGACGCGCTCCTGGAAAAGTCTGCCGAAAAGCGCACGGCACGCATCGTCGCCGCTTGGGAACTTTGGCCCAAGGACATCGCCCTGGGTCGACTGCTCGACGCGCAAGAGACACTCTCGCCCGCGGATCGCGCCGAGCTCCGATGTGAATTGACGGCGCTCGCCGCTGACGACGTGACCCGCACCCAGCTCTGGCTCGAAGCCGCGTGGCTGTTCGAAGATGCGGGCGACCGGGCCAGAGCAGCTGCGGCAGCCGAAAAAGCCGAAGCGACGCAACCCTTGGCGCAACTGTGTTCGCTACGAACGGCTGCTGGTCAACACCAAGCGACCCACGTGCGCGCGACCCTCGAGAAGCAAATCGAGAGCGCCAGCTCCCCCACCCACGCCGCGGCCTCGTGCCTACAACTGGCGGACTTCGAAGCGCGTTGTGGTGATCCACAGCGACAACTGGAGTTGCTGACGCGCGCGGTAGACCATGCGCCCAAATCGCTGGTTGCGCTCGCCCAACTCGAAGCGAAGGCGCTCGCCGAAAACAGCAACACACACGCGCTGCGCGCAGCGACGGGCCTCATGAACCAGCTGCAAGGTGACGACGCCGTTCCACACGCGCTGCTGGCTGCCCGTTTCGAAAGGCTGGAGAACGGCTGGAACGCTGCTTACCCCGTCCTCGAACGCAGCAACCGTGGTCCCAAGACTCCGCCCATCATCGCGCGTCATCTACTTTCCCACGCCCGAGTTCTGGGGGCGAACCAAGTCGCTTACGACATGACGTGTGCGCTGCAGACGAACGCCAGCCAGCCCATCGACAAGGCTATCTTGTGTCTGCGTGCTGCGGAGCTGGCATTGCGTCTGGACCGCGAAGAGAAAGCGCTCGTACACCTGCGAGACGCGCTGGCGATTCACCCAGGCTACATCCCTGCGCTCAGTACCTACGCGCAGGTACTGAGTGAAACTGGGCACCAGGTGCGCGCGGCAGAAGCCTATGAACTGTTAGCGAGGCGCAGTCGCGTGGTGGCGCACCAGGTCAGCCACTGGCACCGCGCCGCAGAGCTCTGGCTCGACGAAGTAGGTGACTCGGATCGCGCACTGCACGCATTGCAACACGCCAGCCGCGTCGACCCAACCCACCCCGCGGTGTTCGACAAACTGCGCGAGATTTACACCAAAGCGCAACAGTTCGAAAAGCTCGAGGCATTGATCGACGCACGCCTCGCAGTCACTACGGAACGTGACGAAGTGGCGGCGCTGCAGCTCGCCAAGAGTCATGCTCTAGTCGCTTCTGGCCGCAGCCAACCCGCTCGTCAGGCGCTGCTCGCGGTGATCAAGGCCAGCCCCGAAAATGTCGAGGCGCTCACCACACTCGCAGACTTGAGCGAACGTGACGGCGACGCGCTCAGCGCCGAACACGCATTGCTGCAGCTGGTGCGACTAAATACTGACGCCGACGTGCAGGCGGACGTGTATCGTCGTTTGGCAAGCTTGTACGCAGGCCCCCTCGCCAACCCGAAACGCGCGCTGCGTTGCCACCAAGAAGTACTGCGGCGAAGACCCGAGGACGAAGAAACCTTCGACGCCATGGTGAGCGCGTACGCGGATGCTGGCCAATCGGAGCGTGCGCTGGAAATGCTCGAACAGAAGCTCGGCAACGTGCGTGACGACGACGAGCGCATCGATCTTCGCCTGCGTTCGGCAAGACTTCAGGCGATGTCGACGGGCACTCGCGACGCGGCCGAGCAAACCTTCACGGATCTGCTCGCGCGCTGGCCCGCCGACGAGCGCGTGCTGCGCGCAGCGGGTACCTACTACATGGAAACCGATCGTGAACAGACGGTCAGAGACTGGCGAGGTCGCTTGCTAGCTCAGCAACGCACGCAACTTCGAGAAACCACCAGCGATCCGACTGGCCTGCTGGCGATCGGCATCCTTTCCGAGGTGCTGGGTGATCACGCCCTGGCCAAGCTCACTGCGTGCGTCCGAACGTTGCTCGAAACTGGTTCGGCGCGCTTCGACTCGACGGCTGGGCGCGCGACGTCGCGCCATCTCGACAACCTGCTGGCACCTACCGAGATCTCCAGTGCGCTACGCATCTTGCTGATGCAAACGCGAGGCATCCTGGATCAAGCGCTGGAAGTCAACCTGGCCCCGCTCAACCCGCGACAGATCACGAACGAACGAGTGCGGACAGCCTTCGAGGTCAAGGCGCGCGCCATGGGAAGTAGTCTGCCAGAGCTGTTCGTCACTAGCAAAGAGCCGAGCCTGGCGCTGGTGACGGGTAACCCGTCGCGCATCGTGCTCGGAACCTATTGGGTCGAGCGAGCAGCGCCCGGCGTGCTCGATTTTCTCGCCTGGCGCTGCCTGAAAGCCGATCAGGCGCGCGTCGGCTTGTTCACGCAGCTGGACGAAGATCGCATGGCAACCGTGCTGCTGGCGTTCCTCAGTTGCTTCGTCGAGGTGCGAGTCGCACCGCCGATTCGGACGCTGTACGAAACGACGCGGTTGCGTGTATCACAGCGTTTACCCAAGACCCTCGACGACGACCTACCCGTCCTGGCGCTCGAGGTGCTCACTTCTTACCGTGAGGCGCAACCCGATTTGGCAAACGCCGTGCGCCGCTGGATCAACCGCTGCGCGCTGCTGGCGTGCGGAAACCCCACTGCAGCGATGACGGCCCTGGCGGTGCTCGACGGGACCTTGAACGTCGAACACACGCAGCCAGAGCTCACCCAACTGATGCAGAGCCCCCATGCCAAGGACCTGTTGGACTTCATGCTGGACGAGGCCTTCGTGAAGGCCTTCGAACAAAGCAGCTGAGACCCAAGCGGGTTCGGCGGAGGCGATGTTACAGCTCTAGCCCCGTAGCCTCGAACTCAGCGCTGAGAGACAGGCTGCGCTTGACTCGGAGCCTGGGGAGTGACTGCAGGAGCTCGCCAACTCGCGCCGTGATCGTCGGAGACGAGCATCGCGTAGCCACCCGCCGAGTCTTCACGCGCGCGCAAGATCAAACGCTGTCCCAGTTTCGTGAGTTTCGAAGGAACGCTGCCGCCTGCCCCAGCCTGGGAGTCGAACGCGACGGTGGCGGGTGTCCAGCTCTGACCGTTGTCGCGCGACGAGCGAACACGCACGATGCCGAACTCCACGCTGGCCACGACGTTGATGCCCGAGACTCGCGCCAGATCGAACGCCCCTTCGAGCCACACGTCGGGCACGGGCACGGGCGCGCACGTGCCCGCGTGGCGACATGCCACGACGGAGCGCTGCCCCTTGCGCTCGACGGCGATGAGCGCGGTTTCTTCGTCACACGAGGCCGCGACGATGCCTTCGACCTCGGACAGCCGCGCGGCATGCTGCATTTGATCACCAAACCACGAGTTGACGGCGATACCTCCCGCTTCTGACCCCGAGGCGGCTGGCAGCGACTCGAAGGTGAACGCATTGATCGAATCTGATGCGGCGCAGCGCCCGGCGTGCGATTCGAGGCCCGGTTGATTGATGGACACCCCTCGCCAACGCAAACCGCCGTCTCGGGTCTCGAACAGCGAAAGCCCGTCGGCAGCGCCGCGGGCTAGCAACCAGCGGTCCGCGTCTTGCCAGCTCGCTTCGTAGAGTGCGGGGGTCGCTGGTAACCCGGAGCCGATCGCCACTCTCGGAAACTCCAGCGGGTGCGGCGCTTCTTTGGCATGACTCGAAGGCTTGACCAAACGCGTGTAGCCATCTCGCTCGAACGGCCAGGCTGCCCTGGCAAGGTCCGCCAAGGGTCGGGTCGAGACGTCGAGTTGGTCCAAACTGACGACCCCGACGTCGTCGAGCGTCGCCTCACCCCCACGCACCAATCGCGTCGCGCGGCCGCCGTACTCGATGAAGTCCTGAGCCCGGGCGTAGTGCGCGGAACGTACCGCTGGGTCACCCGTCAGCTGCGCCGCCAGGTCACTGCAGCCCTCGAACGGCGCGCTCTCGGCGCCCGTGGAGAGCAGTCGACGGCGAATCAGGTCGCGGAACACCTCTGGCTGATCGCGCAGCGCGGTCGGCCCCGTAGGGCCCGCCATGCACAACGCGTAGTCCGCCAGCTGCGTCGCGCGCTCGCGCAGGGTCCATGCCGCTTCGGCGCGTGGCGCCAGTTGCCAGCCGACACCCCCGAGCGCGAGCAACAACAGCGCGTGGCGCAGTCGGAACCCGCCCTTGGCGCGCACTTCACGCACGGGTTGAGGGGTCTCGGACGGCTGACGACGGCGATTGGGCATGTTGCCAGGCTACCGGCCCGGCTTTCCCGCTGCCAAATTCTCGCACTTATCGATGACGACAGAGCGTGTACGCTCCGACTCATGCCTGGTCCTGCAACTACCGTGATCGCCCTGCGAGCTCCTCACGGCGAGCCCTGGCTCGAGATCGAATGGGCGGACGGTTTTCGCCAACGTCTGCCCGCGCTCATCCTGCGCGGCTACTGTCCGTGCGCGACCTGCCAAGGGCACGGTGGCAGCATCGAGTTCGTCTCGGGCCACGACTGCGAGCTGCGCGAGATCACTGCCGTCGGCAACTACGCACTGAGCGTCACCTGGGGTGACTCGCACAGCGCTGGGATTTACAGCTTCGAATACTTGCGTAGCTTGTCTGAGCTATTCGCCGAACACGGCGACCGTTTGCCTGAAGTGCACCCGAGTTTTCCGCGTAGTGCTTTCGCGGCGTCGTGAGCGCTGGGTAGAAGCACCAGCCATCAAAGCCCGAGCAGCCGTGAAGCGGATCGCCGTCGTCTCGACTTCGTACCCGTTCGACGCAGAGCAGGCGGGCGGGCACTTCGTGCGTCGAGAGGTCGAAGAACTCGTGGCCGCGGGCAATCAGGTCACGGTGTTCGCACCTCACGCTCGCGAACCCACCCAGCCGGGGAATCCCGAACTCATTTGGCTGACGGGACACTCGGCGTTCGGAGCGCCCGGCGTGTTACCCAGGCTCCGGGCGGCGCCGTGGCGCGTGGTGCCGCTGTCGCGCTTCGTAGTGCAAGCGCGACGTGCGCTGCGCACGGCTCCGTTCGACGAGGTGATCGGCCACTGGATCTTGCCCGTCGCGTGTCCGCTGCTCTGCGGCTTGGATGCAGCTACCGAAGTCGTGGTGCACGGAAGCGATCTGCGCCTGTTCCTTCAGCCGCCTGCACTTCGACCCTTCACGCGGAGCGCCTTGCGACGCGTCTCTCGTCGGCTCGCCGAACGAGGAACCGTCCTGCGCTTCGTCTCCCATGCACTTCGCGACGAATTCCGCGGGGCCGTGGGCGCCGCAGCCACTCCCTTGTGTACCGTGGTGCCCAGTCCAATCGACGTGCCCCGCTTGGAACGCGAGCAGGAACGCTCGAAGCTGGGTATTTTAGACCGCGAATTCGTCGCGCTGATCGTTGGACGGCTGATTCCGGGCAAGCGCGTGGAACATGCGTTGCGTTTTGCCGCAACCCTCGCACCTCGCGTCCGCTGCGTCGTGGTGGGCGACGGCCCGCTGCGCGCTCAGCTCGCACGCCGCTACCCCGAAGCGGAATTCTTGGGCGAGCTACCGCGACCCCAAACCCTGGGCTGGATTTGTGCAGCAGACGCACTGGTCACGGCCTCGCTCAGTGAAGGGGCGCCGACAGTGATCCGTGAGGCGCGCGCACTGGGCACGTGCGTGTGGACGGCAAACGTCGGTGACGTCGCGCGCTGGGCCGCACGCGATCCGGGCATCATCGTCGACCCGCGACTCGCGCATCTAGCGCGCTGACGTCAGAGCCTATCGAACAACATCACGAAGTTGCACGGCTTGGTACGTCGGTCGAGTTGCGAGAGCAAAATCTTATCCATCGCCAAGCGCACCGCAGCCGTCGACCCAGGCAGCAGAAACACCAGGGTCCGACCGCAGATCGCCCCGAGCGCACGCGACTGAATCGTGCTTGCGCCGATCTCCTCGAAACTCAGCATCCGAAACAGCTCGCCGAAGCCTTCGATGCGCTTGCTGATCAGCGGCTCGAGCGCATCCGGCGTGACGTCTCGGCGAGTGATGCCCGTGCCTCCCGTCGCGATCACCACCTGCACGTCTTCACTCTCGACCCAGCGTTCGAACTGAGCCTTTAGCGCCGCGCGGTCGTCGGGCATGATCTTTCGCTCGACCACGCGGTGCCCCGCAGTTTCGAGATTCTCGACGATCGTGCCCCCGCTGGTATCCGTCTCCAACGTCCGGGAATCGCTGACCGTGAGCACCGCCACCCCGACGGCTTCGAATTGATTTTCGGACATGCGCGCAGTGTATGTGGATTGAAGCGCGTCAACCAGCTTGACGCCGCTCCAGATTGGAGAATTCTGAAGTCATGGGAGCTCGAGCACGATACTGGGGAGCGCTGATCGCGTGCGCGACGCTCGTTGGCTCCCCCGCGTGCACCAAAAAGTCCGCATCTCCCAGCTCCAGCCAAGCGTCGAGTAGCCAATCCGCGCCGAAACAGCCCCGGCTGACGAACGCCAGCCCAACGACGAATAGCCCCTCCACACGGAACGATACGGCCAACGCAGATCGCGCGTCAGTTTCTCCCAAGCCCGCACCTCGCTTACCACCACTGTCGCCGGCGGGGCCCGGCGTCGTGCATTCCCGCTTGGGCATGGTCAGCTCGGTGGAAGAAAACGCGACGCGGGCGGGAGTGCAAGTGCTCGAAGCGGGTGGAAACGCGATCGACGCAGCCGTGGCCGTCGGCTACGCCCTGGCGGTAACCCACCCCAGTGCAGGCAACCTCGGCGGCGGCGGCTTCATGTTGATCTCACGCAAAGGTGAAAAGACCGTCGCGATCGACTTCAGGGAGCAAGCTCCCGCGGCGCTCACCCAAGCAGGTTTCGACGCCATGATCGCGCGCGGGGCGCGAGAACCCAAGGCCAGCGGCATCCCCGGAACCGTCGCGGGGCTGAACTTGGCGCACGGCAGTTTCGGCAAGCTCCCGTTAGGCGTCGTCGTGGAACCCGCCATCCAACTCGCACGAAACGGCCATGCTCTGGGCAAACGGCAAGCCCAAGTACTGGGCTGGACCTGGCCTGCGCTCAAACGGGATCCCGCCGCGAAAGCGCTCTACGGCAATCGCGAAAGGCCCCTGCGACAAGGCCAGCAACTGGTGCAACCCGCGCTGGCCAGGGTGCTCGAGCGCATTGCCGCGCAGGGAAATCCAGGCTTCTACGAAGGCCCGACCGCGCGCGCCATCGTCGACTACATGACGAAACGAAGCGGGTGGATCAGCAAAGACGATCTGAAGGGCTATCGCGCGAAACTGCGCGAACCGCTGAAGACGAACTACCGAGGCTTCGACGTCGAGATCATGTCTCCCCCGTCGGCGGGAGGCGTGGCCGTGCTGCAGATGTTGCAGATGCTCAGTCGCACCGCGCCCGACGGCGTGGACCTGTCGACGCCGAAGGGTTTGCATCTGTTTGCGGAAATCGCCAAACGCGCCCACGCCGAACGGCGTTTTGGCGTCGTCGATCCCGACAGCGTCGACGACTACGACGCCGCGGCTCGACGCCAGCGCTGGCACGACCCCGACACCTGGCTCGCACGCTTTCCGATTGCAGACGACCGAGTCACGCCTGCCTCGCGCCTGCACCCGCTGTACGCGGCCGCGATGCGTGAGCTCGACCAAACGACACACTTTTCGGTGGTCGACTCCGAAGGAAACGTCGTGAGTTGTACGACGACACTGTCGGGCGGCTTCGGCGCGCGCTACGTGATCGGTGAGCTCGGGCTGGTGATGAACAACTCGGTGGCGGCCTTCGGCACGGTGGGCGAAGACGTGCCGAAACCCGGGCGACGCATGACGAGCTCGATGAGCCCGACCCTGGTGTCGTTCGATGGGCGCGTAGTAGCGGCGCTGGGTTCACCTGGGGGCGACAGCATCCCGAACACGGTCGTACAAGTCCTGAGTCAGCTCGTGGACGGCAATAAATCGCTAGCTGCCGCGGTCGATGCGCCCCGCGTGCACCACGGCTTCGTCCCCGACGAGATCCGCTACGAGCGCTTGCGCCCTCCGCCCCAAGCCACTCTGGATGCCCTGCGCAAGCTCGGCCACCAGATCGGCACGCCACATCGAACCATCGGCGACGCGAACGAAATCGTGATCGTCGGCTCCGACTTCTACGGCTACGCCGACCCGCGTGAAGGGGGATTGGCGCTCGCCCCGGTCACGCTACCCAGTCAGCGCTAACCTTCGAGCGACACCCGTCCGAAAAGACTCACCCCGCGCGCAGCACTGGCGTGACTACGGCGGGGTGGGACTTCCACGACGACTCATACATGCGCGAGCGTCGCAGCGCTGCAGGAACGAACAGGAGGAGAAAGTCCGAGCAGTACCCGGGAGTCGGCGAACTTCGCCTCGTCCCGAGCTTCGCTTCGAGACTCAGCCGTGAGAACGGCGCTGGTACGCGGGGATCTCCCAGTCCGCTTCGCTCGTCTTCGGAAAGCGAACGTCGCGGATGGGCAAGGAAGTCTGCGATGCGGCACTAGCGCGCGGTTGTGAGGAGGACACACGCGCAGAGTGAACGGTGGAGGGCGCGGGCATGCTCTCGCGCATGGGGGGCGGAGGCGCACGACGCGACGCGGGCGTCGAGCTGCGTGCGGGCGCGGAGCTGCGCGCGGGTTCGCTGTGACCGATGGCGATCTCTTCCAGACCGTCCTCTTGGTGCTTTTCGAAACCCGTGGCGATGACCGTGACCTTGATCAGATCGTTCATGGTCTCGTCGGCACTCGCGCCGAAGATGATGTCGGCGTCCTCGTGAGCGAGCTCACGCACGTACGAAGCGGCTTCTTCAATCTCACGCAGACTCACGTCCATGCCGCCCACGATGTTGAGCAACACGCCCGTGGCGCCCTCGACCGAGATGTCATCGAGCAGCGGCGACGAGACGGCTTGCTCAGCGGCGAGACGCGCGCGGCCTTCGCCCTTGGCGCAACCCGAGCCCATCAGCGCGCGGCCGTGGTGCTCTTCCATGATCTTGCGTGCATCGGCGAAGTCGACGTTGATGTAGCCGGACTTGGTGATCAAGTCACTGATGCCCTGCACGGCTTGGAACAAGACTTCGTCGGCCTTGCGGAAGCCATCCATCAGCGACATGTCCGCGTCGAGCGCGAGCAGCTTCTGGTTGGGAATGGTGATCAGCGTCTCGACGTTGTCACCCAGCATCGAAAGCCCCGACTCGGCGCGCATCGTGCGCGTCCGCCCTTCGAAAGCAAACGGCTTGGTCACGACACCGACGGTCAGTGCGCCCTCTTCACGAGCGATTTGCGCCACCACGGGAGCAGCACCCGTACCCGTGCCGCCACCCATGCCGGCGGTGATGAACACCATGTCCGCACCCGAGATGGCTTCCTTGATGCGATTGACGTCTTCGAGCGCCGCCTTGCGACCCACCTCGGGGTTCGCACCAGCACCGAGCCCCTTCGTCACGTTCTGCCCGATCGCCAACTTGACGGGCGCCAGGTTTTCGTTGAGCGCCTGGGCGTCGGTGTTCATCGCGATGAACTCCACACCCTCCAGGCCGCACTGGATCATCGTGTTGACCGCGTTGCCGCCAGCCCCACCGCAACCGATGACCTTGATGTGGGCGCGGTACGGCTGCATGTCGTCCGCAAACTCAATCGAGAAGCTCATGTTTTCCTCCAGCGCGCCAAGGGCGCTACGTCGATGCTTGGTGTTGCCGGGGGAAGTTGCCTCTTCGGTCCCGGCGCGTTTTCGTTAAAGCGCTCAACGCGGGCCGCGGCCAAATAAGTGGATCGGTTTTTACGCGAAGCCACGCCCCCTCGACTCGCGCCAACGTCCCGTCGTTGTCCAAACGCCAATCGACGCTCGAGACCTCCGCGAGCCCCCGCGCCTCCATGGGACGCTGCTCCGTTCCCTCTCCCAACTCCTCGACGCTCCAGCGTTCGCGCCCCTCGAATGCTGCGGCTCCCCAGCCCCAGCACCAAAAGCGGGCCTAACGCCCTGTATCTGCCGCCCGCGTTCGCTGACTCCACCCGCCGCGAGCGACAGGCGCGAAGCTCGGTCAGCGCGCCCGACAACGATTGCCGAGCTCAGAACGCGTCGCGTAGCCAACCCCAAATGCTGCGCTTGGCGCCCGGGGTTTCGAATATCTCTGGCACGTCACTCATGTCGTCATCACCCGAGTTTGCCATCAAGCGTTCGGCGCCGTACCGCACCAGGCCCACGCCCGCGGCGTGTTGCGGCCCTTGCACGAGCTGCACGATGCCTTTGACGCCCACGGGAAACCCCAAGCGCACAGGCAGCCCGATGATCTCTTCGGCGGCTTCCACCATGCCCTCCATCAGCACGGCTCCGCCCGTCAGCACCACACCCGAGCTCATCTGTTCGATCAGGCCCGCCTCCTCCATGCGGCGGCGCGCCTCACTGAAGATCTCTTCCACGCGGGGCTCGATGATGTCGCTCAGCACACGGCGCGCGACCTTGCGCGGCGCGTGACCGCCGACGCCGGGCACTTCAATCTCCTCATCGTCCGCGACCAAGCGGCTGAGCGCGCAGCCGCGATTGCGCTTGAGACGTTCAGCTTCGCCCATCGGGGTGCGCAGCCCGGTCGCGACGTCACTCGTGATGTTGTTGCCGCCCGCGGGGATCACGCTGATGTTGACGATGCCGCCGTCGACGTACTGCAAGAGATCCGTCGTGCCGCCGCCGAAGTCGAGCACCGCGACGCCAATTTCCTTTTCGTCGTCACTCAGCACTGCGTCGGCGCTGGCCAGCGACGCGAGCGCCACGTCGGCGACCTCCAAGTCGCAACGCTCGACGCAACGTTCGGCGTTCTGCACGCACGAGGTGGCCGCAGAAACCAGCTGCACGCGCGCCTGCAAACGCACGCCGCTCATGCCCACGGGGTCGCGCACGCCGTCCTGATTGTCGACGATGTACTCACGCGCCAGGGCGTGAAGGATCATGCGGTCGGCGTCGACGGGAATGGCGCGTGCTCCCTCCAGCACGCGCTCGAGATCGGCGTGGGTCACTTCACGCCCCGCGATCGCCGCCACCCCATCCGAACGTTGGGCGCGCACGTGACTGCCGCCCACGCCGAGATACACCGTCCCGATTTCGACGCCAGCCATCGACTGGGCTTCTTCGACGGCGTCGCGAATGGCGCGAACGGTCCACTCGATGTTGCTGACGACGCCCTTGCGCAGGCCACGGCACGGGACCTTGCCCACGCCCAGGATGGTGATGCCATCCTCATCGACCTCGCCGACCACGGCGGATACCTTGGTGCTGCCGACGTCCAAACCAACGACAATCTCGGAAGTGCTGAAATCGCTCATGTTGTCCGTGTCTTCACGCTACGCCCGGGCGGGAAGCCCGCGCGTGTCAGACGCTGCCACGACGCGTTGGGAGCGGCCAAATTTCTGCCCGCATGCGTGCTGCCACCGCGGCACAGCGTCCCGCGCCCTGTCGGCGTGCTCAACGCAATCGCACGACGACGCGCTCGGGGTGGGCTTCGTTGTCTAGAAACACGATCGACGGGATCTGCTTGCGCGCTCCAACCCGGGCCAGAACGCGCGCCGCCATCAGCAGCTTCTGGCGCAGGGAACCTTTGCCGAGATGAAACGTGATCCCACTATTGCCGACGACGAGCGACACGGCGCCGTCGTCGGCCATGTGCACTTCCTGCGCGGGATAGCCTTTGGAAAGGGGTAGCCGCCCGTAACGCGCCAGCACCTCCACCCCTGCTGCGACTCTTTCCAGCGCGCGTGCGCGGTCGACGCGGAGCGCCTCGGCGTCGATGCCCGTCACGATCGGGTAGTCGCTCTGCTCGCCGGATTCGAGCGCTTTGATCGGCAGGCCGTCACGGGTGACCAGATAGAGCGTCGAGTCAATCGCTGCGAGCGCCACCGCCACGTGTTCGGAAACACTGATGGTGAGTGTGTCGGGGATGCGGCGCGTGATCCTCGCGGTGGCGATCCACGGGTTGGCCGACAGCTGACGTTCGGCTTGTTCGAGATCGAGCGCAAACAGATTGTCGCCGCGTGCCACCCCCGCCAGCGACAGCAGCTGCTCGTCACTGAAGCGACGGCTGCCCTCGGTCTCGACCTGCTCGATGCCGAAGCGCTGGGTCGTCACGAAAAAGTGGTTGGCGCCGAACGCAAACCCGCCCACCGCCGCCGCCAGCACGACGAGGTAACACGTGGTCTTGAACACCCCGAGCGCCCAACCCGCACCGCGCCGAGCGCGGACGCCCTCGTGTTCGGGCAGGGCGTCTTCGTCGGGAGCCACGACCGTCTTCTGGCGACGCGGCTTGGGGGCTTTGCCCTCGGGCGGCTCACTCACCGCCCTCTTGTTCCGAACCCGCCGTGGATCGGCCAAGTTTTAGGCTGCCTGCGGACCGCCGGAGCTGCCCGCACGGGGTCGAACCCTGCCCCGGACACTCCGACATAGCCTCCAGCGGCACTCCACTTCCGTCCAAACCACTACGCCACAGACACTGACGGGGGTCGAACCCTGCCCCGAACACTCCGACATAGCCTCCAGCGGCACTCCACTTCCGTCCAAACCACTACCCCATAGCCAACAACGGCACTCGACTTCCGTCCAGAGCACTCCACCATAGCCGCTAGCGGGGGTCGAAACCCTGTTCCGGACACTCCGCCATAGCCTCCAGCGGCACTCGACTTCCGCCCAAGGCACTACGCCATGTCCACCAGCGGCACTCGACTTCCGCCCAAGGCACTACGCCATAGCCTCCAGCGGCACTCGACTCTCGCCCGAGCAGCCCATCGATAGGCTGAAACGGGGTCCACCTGTGGTTCGAAGCCCCCCTGGACCCGCCCCGGTGCGGGGGTCGAACCCCGCACCGGCGCTGGGCCACCTCAGACGACGGTAGGCCCCGCCCCGGACCGTCTCGAGTCACCTCGAGCGAGTGTGATCCCGCGCCGGGAACACACTCGAGCCACGTGACCCGGGGCTGTGCGCGCGGCCTCGCTCATTGTCGTACTTCGATGTGAGACCAGGGGTAGTCGCCTTCGACGTACAAGTAGTACCCACCATCGACCACTGCTGGGTAGTTCCCAGAGCCGATCCAGGCGTTGGTGATGGGCTGCCCGTTGAAGTTCACCTGATTCATGTTCCAACTGTTGATGTACGAGCCCGCGCCATCTCCAAAGAAGTAACAGACGTCCACTGCTCCGTCGCGAACCAAGTCCACGCTCGCATCGACCACGGCATCGCAACCGCTCGGACACGTGCAGCCACTCGAACACCCGCCGCAGTCTTGTGGACAGCTGCCGCAGTCTTCGGAGGCATCACACGTCCCATTGCCGCAGGTTGCAGTGCTGGAGGCCGACAGCTCGATGTAGTTGACGTTGATGTAGTTGGTGAGCATGCGCAGCCGCAGCACGTGCTCTCCCGCACTGAGCGGAATTCCGTGCACGACCACATCCGAATAACTCTGCCAACCATTGGCGGGTACGCTGAGCGCGCCGCTCACGTGCACACCATCCACTTCGATGCGGAAACTCTTACCACTGTGGGCGGACGCCACACGCGTCAGAATGTCGAAGGTTTGGGCACTGGCCACCGTGATGTCGTACTCCAGCCATTCACCTGGAGCGATCCATCCGACGTTGCAGCCACCACCAGCACTGTCGCCAGTGACTTCCTTGTCGACGTCGTCACCCGTCTCGCAACCGCCGCCTTCGTTCCCCGCCGTCGTGTCGTGATAGCGGACGTAATCTTCCGCCTCGATCAACGCTGGGACCAGAACACCCGAACAATCGCTGCAGTCTTCTGGACAGCTGCCGCAGTTCTCCGAAGCGCTGCACGCGCCATCACCGCAGTACGGCGTAGCGGAAGCCGACAGCTCGATGTAGTTGACGTTGATGTAGTTGGTGAGCATGTGCAGCCGCAGCACGTGCTCGCCCGCACTCAGCGGAATTCCGTGCACGACCACATCCGAATAACTCTGCCAACCATTGGCGGGCACGCTGAGTGCGCCGCTGACGTCCACGCCATCCACCTCGATACGGAAACTCTTACCCGCGTGGGCTGACGCCACGCGCGTGAGAATGTCGAAAGTCTGGGCGCTGGCCACACTGATGTCGTACTCCAGCCATTCGCCTGCATCGATCCAACCGACGTTGCAGCCGCCGCCAGCACTGTCGCCAGTGACTTCCTTGTCGACGTCGTCACCCGTCTCGCAACCGCCGCCCTCGTTCCCCGCCGTCGTGTCGTGGTAGCGGACGTAGTCTTCCGCCTCGATCAACGCTGGGACCAGTACACCCTCGGAACTCGACGCCTGCGCCTGCGCGTAAACGGTGATGTCATCGACGACGAAGCCCGTCTTGGTGTTCCCATCGAGCCCCACCGCTTCGAAAGCCAGTCGGATCTCGATGGTGGTGGGACGGGTCGTTGGCAGGTACTCCGAGACGTCGAAGCGAACGGATTGCCACGCGTTGCCCTCGTTCAACGGAACGCCGCCGCTGTCGTTGCTCGCTACGACGACAAACGGGCCGCCGTCGGCCGACAAGAGAATCTCGGCGTGATCGGCGTCCGGGCTGTTCTCGGTACGCAGGTAGTAGGATAACCCCAATTCCACCACGCCCGTTTCGGTGATCTCTATGGGCGGCGAAGTGATGGTATGGCGAATGGGGGTGCCGATGACGTAGTCACAAGTGGCGTCCTTGCCGTAGTACAGGCTGCCGGGCGCCGAGTGCCCTGGCAGGTTGTCCCGACAAGCGGTCGACTGGTGCCAGAGGTTATCCAGTTCATCTCCAGGAGTGAACCCTTCGAGCCCGGAGTCGAACGTCGCAGTGTAGATGGGCAGCGGCGCATTGACCCACAAGCTCGCGGTTCTGCTCTCCGTACCCGCGCCCGTGGTCTCGTTGACGAAATCGACATCTGCGCTGTACTGGCCATCGGCGAGTGCCGCGGCTTCAGCTGGGTCGATGGACAGAGTGACCGTCGTGAACTCTCCGAGCGGGATGGATCCGGACGCATTGTCGACACTCAGCCACGGCGCCCCAGAAGGGGTGACCACGGAGTAGTCCAGGTTCGCCTCTGGCCCGACGTTGTGCAGCGTGTAGCTGACACTGTTCGGAGCAAATGGCCCGCCGCTGGGGCCTTCGGCGCTCAGGTCGATTCCGTCTACGACCAACCCGGTCGCGAGCGCGGGACAGTCCATGCCATGGGCGGCAAAGCCCGCACATATCTCTTCGTAGTGCGGCGTCCCATTCTCCAGCAGACCATCGTCATCATCCAACGTGAGCAAGTCGATGGCGATCGACGCATCGATGCTGGTGTCCATGTGCAACAGCACGGAGTTGAAGACGAGCGAGCGGATGATGTCGTCGGAGTTCTCCGGCTCCGTCACGTCGAGTTGTTGCCAGATGTCCCAGATGGTGCCCGAAAGCAGTTGGCCGCACTCGTGAATCTCCTCCCCACACGACGAGCAGCTGATGGGGTCGTATTGGCAGTCGTTGTCGGCGGTGCGGATGGGTTCGTTGCAGTCGAAGTAGTAGCCCAGCGCCATCCTGGGATCCTTCGAGAAGAGCATGGCTACCGTGTCCCCCATGCCTTCACCGTACTCCCCCTGCTCGCTACCGCCGGAGTCGACGATGTGATGCCCGAACTCGTGGTGGACGATGCTCCCGTACGCCCCGTTGGCACGCTGCTCCGAGCTGGGACAGAAGTTGAGGCTCCTGGCAGACGTCGCGTCGTAATACCAGGCCGCCATGCTGTCGCAGCGCACGCTCTCGACGTTGACGTTGAGCGGTAAGCCCGCTTGCCCCGCAATGGCCGGGTACTCCGGCACGTAGTCGAGCAGCATGTCGCGGATCTCGTTGGCTTGCTTGTAGGCATTGAGCTGCGCCAACACCCGCTCAGGTGGCGACGCGGGGTCCTCGTGCAGAAAGCTCGCGGGTCCAGGCGGCGTGACATTCAGCGAAATGGAGTTCGTGCCAGAAGGATCCTGCACGACGAAGTACTCGCCCTCCAGGTCGGATGTGACGGTCACCGTGCCGCTGCCCGATTCTTCGATGTCGAAGTTTCCCGCTGCGTCAGCCGTGACGTCACCTGCGCTCGAGCTCACGTTGACGTACGGCATTGGCACCACGCCGAGCGGCGCACAACCGATGGCGTCTTGCCCGAGGCTCACGCGAGCTTCGACGCTACCGCTGACGTCGAAATGCGCGTTGCTGTCGATGTGCAAGATGTCTCCAGTCTCAGCATCGGCGACGAAGGTCCACATCCCGGGACCGTTGGCATCACGGGCGGTGTACTGCATCGCCGTCTTGGGAGCTGTGAACTCTTCCCCGACGCCAGCGAAGACGGTTGGCGTGGGCGTCGAGAAGTCGGTCAACGTTCTGGGCGCGGACAAATGTTGCTCTGCCAGCAGTTTACTGGCCTCGAGGGCTCGCAATGATTTTTCATGGTCGGCAGGTCGTGGCTCGATGACCTCTGGGTGGAAGTCGCCGACCGGACGGAGCTCCGTGTTCGCCCAGACCACAGGATAGTCATCTCCGACACGCACGAGCGTGCGCAGGCTCGCCCCGTACACCGGGATCCCATCACGTCGTTGCTGGTAGCGGTGCAGGCGAAACTTGTGCTGCCCCGTGGCGGGATTGTACATCAGACCAATACCGCGATCGACGGCGGGCCCCGTGTGAGTGCTAGCTGACCCGGCGCTGTCAGCTGGCTCGACGTGCTCGGGCACCAGATCCTCGGGTTCGACCCCGAGGGCGGCGGCAGTACCGCGCAGGAAGTTGGCTGCAGAAACCTCCGGCAGCTCACTCGTAACGGTACGACCGAAGATGCGGCGAACCCGATTACCTTCAACCTGCAGTCGGGCCCCCGGGTGAACCTCCTGGAGTCGACGCTCGCTGTCAGACGCGTTCGGGGTTGGGTTACTGGGCTGCGCTGCTGTCGGACCAACCACTGCATCGCTGGCTGGCTGCTCGGTGAACGGCCCTGAGTTACCAGTGCTGCAGCCGACCAGGATTGTGATGGCGCCGACCTTCACGCACCACTTGCGAGGACCTAGTGTTGTCATGCTGTCTCCCTTCTCTCGTCGCGGACTCGTGGCCCTGGAGCTTCCAGGACCTGGGCCGCGCCGCTCCCACGTCTCTCACGGAAACGTTTCCGTATCAACCGATACCGCTCGTGGTTCGGCTGAACTTCCACCTCCATGAAAATCGAAAGTGTTCTACCCCCACGGCCTGTGGAGCAGCGGCGTGACGCTATCGTTCCAGGACCGAGGTCATCCCCTCCGCGACCCTCCATGACCTCATCACCAGAGCGGCGCGCGCGGAGCTGCTTGGCTCAAGACAACGGTGGAACAGGCCCGCTGGTTTTAGGCCCAGATCACGCTGCTAACAGCGATCCAGACAAAGCAAACCGCGTCGAAGACGTGCGCTTGATTCCGCCCAGAACGAGTTCGTGCACTCACACGGAAGGGCGTCCGTCTTCAGTTGCCGGCCCCCACAAGTCCCTCTAGGTTCCGTGCCTGCTGTGCGACATGTCGTGCAACGAGCACGAACGCCGGGGTTACTGCCCGGCTGGCCCCCATAAACCCCCGACAATACGGACCGACAACACAAACCGAAACCCATGCGTTTCTCACTGGGCACCTCGGGCTTCGGTAGGCACCGAAGAACACGTTCTGCCTCAGAAACCAAACCCCGTCGGACGGCCGCCGCACCCCAGCTTCGCTGACACCAGGAGACCATTGAATGCCCAAGGTTCGAACCTCACCCCTGTTCACACTCATCGCCGTTTCAACCTGTGCCGCCCTCGCGGGCTGCGCTGAGGCAACCGACGACCCCACGATGGGCGCGATGGGCGCTGCCTCTTCTAGCAATACTGGCGCGTCGAGTGTCGGTGCGGGTGCTGGCACGGGCGTCGTGCCTGGCGGAACCGCGACGGATCAAGGGAGCACTGGAGCGCCTGGTGCGACGACCGGCGGCACCACCGCGATGCCCGGCGGCACCACCGCAATGCCTGGCGGCACCACCGCAATGCCTGGCGGCACCACCGCAATGCCCGGCGGCACCACCGCAATGCCCGGCGGCACCACCGCAATGCCCGGTGGCACCACCGCGATGCCAGGTGGCGATCCCGGCGGCGATCCCGGCGCTGGCGATCCCGGCGGCGGCGATCCCGGCGCTGGCGATCCGGGTGGCGGTGATCCCGGCGCTGGTGATCCCGGCGGCGGTACTCCGGGAACCGCTGGCGAAGGGTACTGGGTGTCGAACGACTGGCACGGCTGCACCTGGACGGGCGTGGGCGACTACGGTGCCACCACGATCATGCCCCAAGACTTCGTAAGCCAATCTCCAGACGAGCCCTACTGCGTTTCGGGTACCGTCGGCGCCGACGAGGAATACCGTGGCGTCTCGTTGCTCGGCTTCAACATCGCCGAGGAAGGCCCCGCCGACTGCTCATACATGGACGGCGAAGCGCCCATTCTGCCCGCCGTAGAAATTCCCAACTGGCAAAGCGAAGGCATCGCGATCAGCTTGAGCCAAAGCGTCGGGTCGATTTTGCGAGTGCAGATCCAGGGTCCCGACGGAGCGACCGATGATAGCGATCGCTGGTGCATGGAGATCGAAGACCCGACGTTGGGCGTCGCCTACGCTCCATACGCCGACTTCAACACCGAGTGTTGGGAAGGTGGCGAGGGTGAGGACTACGCAGGTCAGCCCATCTCGGCGGTGGTGTTCCTCGTTCCTGGCCGCAACGAAGACGACATCGAGTTCGGCTACTGCATCAACGGCTTCCAGCAGGGCACCAGCGTCGACGACGCCCCCGAAGGTGGAACCTCGGGTCCGATCTCGGGCACCATCACCGAAGATCTCGGTCGCGCTAAAGTCAGTGCCGACGGCAAGACGTACATCATCCAGAACAACAACTGGGGTCCCAACGCCGGCAGCCAAACCATCGAGTACACGGGCAACAGCTTCACCGTCACCCAACAGACGGGCGGAGCAGGTGGCAACGGCGAACCCGCGTCGTTCCCGTCGATCTACATCGGCTCGAACGGCAACTCCAACGGCTCGTTCAGCACTACGGCGAACGACAACTTGCCGATGCAAATCAGCGCCATCAACAGCATCCCAACCACCCTCTCTTGGGGCGGCGGCGGCGGCGACTACAACGTCTCCTACGACGTGTGGTTCAAGGCCGACGACTCCGTGGACACCCATGAGACAGGTGAGTCGGCTTTCTTGATGGTTTGGTACTACAAGCCTGGTAACCGCAGCCCGATCGGCAGCATCCAGCGACAGTTCACCCTCGACGGTAAGACGTTCGACGTGTGGCAAGGGCCGCGCAACGACGGGAGCCAGTTCTCCAATGCGCCCGTGGTCTCCTACGTCGCGACCACAACCATCGACAGCTGGTCGTTCGATCTGAACGCGTTCATCGACGACGCGGTAGCCAACCACGGCTTCAACACGGGCTGGTACCTGAGCGACGTGTTCGCGGGCTTCGAAATCTGGAGCGGAGGCCAGGGCGCCACCGTCAACGAATTCACCGCCGTCGTGCAGTAATCTACGCCCCTGAAGCGCGCGCAATGCGCTTCACTTGCCCCCCACCCTGCCGTGCAGCGTGGGGGGTTCTTTTTTCCGGCGTGGGTCGGAGCCCTCGCCCGGTTGGCCTCAGAAGTAGAAGCGAACGCCGAGTTGCGCTTCCACCAGGTCCAAACCAACCGAGGGGAAAACGTAAAGCGCGGGAGCTAGCTCCAGATAAACCTCGAGAAAGTCTGGCTTCGGAAAGGTGAGGTCGAGGCCGACCGGCATACGCGCGGCTAGGGCAAGGCCGTCGTTGTACCCGTCTTCATAGAGCCAGATGCGGCCTCCAACCCCAATGTGCCAGTCGAGTTTCGCGCCCGTGCCGCGCACGATCTCGTCCTGCCACAGATAGTCGACGTTGGCAGTGATGTGATTGAAGCGCCAGCGATTGTCGCAATAGCGATCTCCATCTCGATCCCAGCAATTGGATCCGAAGCTCGAAAAGCCCAAACCGAAGTCCAAGGCGTTTTCTCCGCCCAAGAACACCTTACCCACGAGGCTCGAAGGCCGCCCTAACGCGAAACCCAAACCGAAGTCTCGACCGTTACCAACCTCGGTAGCGTGGGCAGTGGACAGGTCAGCGAAGTAAGTACAGCCCGCAACTGCGGCTAGCAGACAGAAGCGTTTCATCGGGCGCAATCCTAGTGGACCATCGTGATTTCGCGAACGATCATTTTCGCCCCGCAGGAAGGCCTCAAAGCGGCAGAAAACAGTCACGCTGAACAGCGCTACGAGTAGCGCGCCCCCCTCGCTCAGCTTGGACCTCAGCGGCCCGTGCCGTAGCGGGTTGTGAACGGTTTCCCGACGCGATACTCATGGCCCGGGGGCGCAAGGCCCCCCGCCCATTCGGCCAGTAGAGGAGGCATCATGACCAATAACAAATCATCGATCACACGCAGGGCGCTCGTCCTTGGAGCAAGCAGCGCCACAGCCCTGGGAACGACTGGCTGCTTCGGCGGCTTCAACCTGACGGGTATGCTATACGACTGGAACGCGGGCATCAGCAGCAAGTGGCTGAGGTGGCTGCTCTTTCTCGCCATCGGTGTGATCTTGCCCGTGTACGGCATCGCGATTCTAGTGGACGCGGTCGTGCTCAACTCGATCGAGTTCTGGACGGGCAGTAATCCCGTGGCACGCAGTGAAGGCTCCACCCGCGTCGCGAGTACTCGCACGAGTGACCCGAACGTGATCCGCCACGAACTGTACGAAAACGACCGCAAGATCGCCGTTCTCTACGCGGAAAAAGTGAACGATTCAGAAATTCGAATCCTCGACGCCGATGGGCGTACCCTGACCACCGTGCGAGGGACCTTCGACGGGGGCCTGGAAGTGCGCGATGACGAGGACCAGCAGCTGGCCACCCTCGACCGCGATGCAGTATCGCGAGCCGCGGCAGCTGTTCGTGCAGGCGCCAAACCCCGCGACGTCATGCTGGACAAGCTGGCCGAGACGGGACAGCTCACTCGAGTCACCCAAGCACGTGCTGGTCTCGAGCAGCGCATTCTGCTCTGAACAGCTCGAAGCAGTATCTCGCGTGGGCGTACGTCGCACCTGACGGGCGCCCGCCGAGTCGCTCGATGCGCTACCTGGCTCGGTCAGGTCGGACTGCGTGCGTCAACTCGACGTAGCCTCGTCGTCTTGGCGCGCTCCCGACCGTGCGAGGATCTCTCGTTCGACGAGGGGCAAAACCTTGTTGATATCCCCCGCCCCGAGCGAGATCACGACGTCACCCGGGCTCGCCGCCTCCGCCAAGGCCACGGCTAGTTCCTGACGGTCTTCGATGAAGCGTACGGCGTGGTGACCGTGCCCGCGGATCTCCTCGACCAAACGCTCCGACGTGATCCCCTCGATCGGTTGTTCACCAGCGGCGTAGTGGTCGGTTACGAACAACACGTCCGCGTGATTGAAAGCGCGTGTGAACTCGTCGAACAGGTGCTTGGTGCGCGAGTAGCGGTGGGGCTGAAATGCCGCGATGATGCGCTTGTTGTAAGCGTTACGCGCCGCCAACAACGTCGCTTCGATCTCAGCGGGGTGATGCCCGTAGTCGTCCACCAGCGTGACTCGGTTGGGCGTGCCAACGATACTGAAGCGACGAGCCACGCCCCCAAACGTCGCGAGGGCATCTTTGATCACGTCTAGCGGCACCTCCAGCTCGTCCGCGATAGCGACGACCGCCAGCGCGTTGAGCACGTTGTGCTGCCCGGGCATCTTCAACATGAACTCGCCCAGAGCACGACCGCGAGCCACCACCTCGAAGGTCGTGTGATTGCCATGAAACGCGACTTGTCGCGCTGAGTAGTCGGCCTGTGGGTTTACCCCGTAGGTCACGTGCCGTCGGTTGATGCGGGGCAAGATCTCTTGCACGGTGGGGTGGTCGAGACACAACACGGCAAGGCCGTAGAACGGTACTTTCTCGGCAAAATCGACGAAGGCGTCTTTGAGCGCCTCGTAGCTCTTGTAGTGGTCTAGGTGCTCGGGATCGATGTTCGTGATGGCAGCGATGGTTGGCGTCAAGCGCAAGAACGAGCCATCACTTTCGTCGGCCTCCGCCACCAACAAGTCGCCGCCGCCGAGACGGGCGTTACTACCCAGTGCAGCCATACGTCCGCCGACGACCACGGTCGGATCGAGCCCCGCCGCTCGCAACACCGTGGCTACGAGTGACGTCGTAGTCGTTTTGCCGTGCGACCCCGCGAGCGCGACGCCGTACTTCACGCGCATCAATTCGGCGAGCATCTCCGCGCGTGAGATGACGGGAATGCCTCGCGCGTGCGCCGCTTGCACCTCGGGGTTTTCGTGAGGAATGGCGCTCGAATAGACCACGACGTCTGCCCCCTCGATGTTCGAGGCGCGATGCCCGACGAACAGGTTCACGCCCAAACGCTGAAGCCGCTTGGTGTTCTCCCCGTCGCGCAAGTCCGATCCCGAAACGTCGAACTCCAACGTCCGCAAGATTTCGGCTAGGCCGCTCATGCCGATGCCGCCGACACCGATGAAGTGAACTTGACGAACTCGACCTCGGAACATCAGTGCACCTCGGACGGCGCAGGCGAGGCATCCCCCGGGGTCTCGTCGAACTCGCTCTCGTCGTCTTCGTCGTAGTGCTGGACGTTGCCCAGCTCGAGCAGATCGAGGGCAACCATCTCGGCTGCATCGGGGCGCCCCAACGTAGTGGCTGCTTCTGCCATCTTCTGCAGCAGCGTTGCATCAGACGCCAATGCATCGATCTCCTGAGCGAGCCGCGGGACGCTGGCTTCTTCCGTCCGCAGGCAACGGGCTGCCCCCTGAGCGACCAAGCTCTGTGCGTTCTTCAACTGGTGATCTCCCGAAGCATACGGGTACGGGATTAACAGCGATGGTCGCCCCACCGCGCAGACTTCGGAAATGGCGCCAGCCCCCGAACGCCCCACGACGAGGTCAGCCGCCGCCAACGCACTGGGCATGTCGTTGATGAACGGCACGACCCGCGCGGCGTCAGAGCTAGCGCCAAGCTGTGCATAAAGTTCACGCACCTGAGCGTCGTGCCCCTTGCCCGCCTGGTGCGTCACTCGCAGTCGCGCCTTGCAGCTGCGCAACGCACGAGGGACGGTTTCGTTCAACGACTTGGCGCCTTGGCTTCCGCCCAACACGAGTACGCGCAAGGTTTCGCCGTCGTAGCCGTATTCCGTGGGGTCGAAGCCGCGTCGGATGGCAACCCCCGTGCGCAGGACGCTGGCAGCGGGGAAGTGTTTCTCGACTTCCGAGAAACACGTGTAGGCGCGCTGCACCCACGGGGCGATCAAGCGGTTGGCAAGACCGATCACACTGTTTGGCTCCATCAGAGCTAGAGGGATCCCCAAGGAACGCGCCGCCAACGACAATGGCCCAGCAGCGTAGCCGCCGATCGAAAACACCGCCTTGGGAGCCAGACGTTCGAGCATTCGCCGAGCTTCTGGAATGGACGCCGCGGCGCGACGCACCCCTTTGACCGCACCCCAAACCCCCCTCCCTCGAATCGGCTCCACGCTCATCAGCTCCAGCCGATAACCGAGCTCGGGCACGATTTGGCTCTCGAGACCGCGCTCCGTACCCACGAAGGTCAGCTTGACCGAAGGCGCGATGCGACGCAGCTCGTCAGCGACCGCGATCATCGGGAACACGTGGCCACCAGTGCCGCCCCCGACGAGCAGGATACTATCTTGGGTCATTGAATCGTTGAGGGCCTTTGGCACAGCTTGCGATCACGTGGACTGGGGTTGTGACCCGAAGGAAGAACCACTGGCAACCACGACCGAACTCTCGACTTCCGACGAAGTGGCCACCCGGACGTTCCGTTGAGCCTCCCTGGAACGAGAAATGTTGAGCAAAATGCCCATCGCCGCCGCGTTGACGAGCAGTGACGAACCACCGTAGCTCACGAACGGCAACGTCAGCCCTTTGGTCGGCAGCATGGCCATCGCCACTGCGAGGTTGATCAAGGCTTGGGTGCCGAACAGCGTGCTGATCCCGAACGCCACGTAAGATCCGTACTCGTCCGCTGCATGTAGGGCGATACGCACGCCCCGCGCTACCAGTGCCAGGTACGCCGCACAAAGCACGAGTATTCCAATGAACCCCAGCTCCTCGCCGACGATCGCGGCGATGAAGTCGGTGTGTGCTTCAGGCAAGTACAAGACTTGAAATCCCTTGCCGAGACCGAGACCTGACAGCTCGCCCGAACCGAAGCTCATGATCGATTGAAACGGCTGATACGCGAGGTCCTGTCGATGTTCCGCCATGTGGCGCCACGCGAGCATGCGCTCCCAGCGATAGTCCGCGGTTCTGACGAGCCAGGCTGCCGCAGCAAACCCGGCCGCAGCGACGAGCAGAAGGTAGTAGAGCCGCGCTCCAGCAACGAACAGCAGCGTGAAGGTCAGGAACAGCAGCACCACGGCGCCACCGAAATCGGGCTGCTTGAGGCACAACAACATCAGAATGCCCGCCATCACCAAGTGCGGCAGCATTCCGATCTTGAAGCTCTTCACCATCGCCTTCTTTTTGGCCAACGAGTAGCCGAGCCACAGGACCAAGGCGACCTTGGCCATTTCCGATGGCTGAATGTGTATCGGACCAAGACGTAGCCAGCGCGCCGCGCCACCTCCGGAGTGGCCTAGGCCAGTCACACTCGCGATCATGAGCAGCGTGACCCCGCCCAAAATTAGATAGGTCACGGAGCGCAGGCGCCGATAGTCGATCCGCGAAACGGAGTAGAGCACGAAGAGCCCTACAGTCGCGAAGATCGCCTGACGCCTGAGATAGTGATAGGGGTCGTTGAAGTTGACGGTGGCATCGACGGTACTGGCGGAGAAGACCATCACCACGCCGAACCCCAGCAGGCCGATGACCAGCGCTGCCAGCCCGGTGTCGACGGGTCCGCTGCGAGGCATCGGGCGGAAGAACCCCAAGATGGCTTCCTTCATGCCTGCTCAATGTCACGACGGCGACGGATCGGACAAGCTATTGACGGCTTCGCTGAACGCACGCCCCCGTTCGGCGTAGTTCGCGAACATGTCGAAACTGGAACACGCCGGACTGAGCAGAACGGCATCCCCCGCTTGAACCAAGCGCGCCGCAATGCGAACGGCCTCCGCCATGTCCCCCGCTCGCTCTGTTTGGACCTTGCCCTCGGCAGCCTCCGCGATCGCATCTGCAGCTTCGCCCAACAGCACCAACGCACGACCGCGCTCCTGCAACAGCTCGACGAGAGGCTCGTAGCTGCCGAGCTTGTCTCGTCCCCCGGCAATGAGCACACATCGCTCTTCACTCAACCCCCGCACCGCAGTCACGGCAGCACCCACGTTGGTCGCTTTGGAATCGTCGTAGTAGTTTACGCCCCCAATCGTGGCCACCAACTGCATGCGGTGCGGCAGGGGCTGGAAGGTTCGCAACCCCGCCGCAATTTCCGACCACCCCAGCCCGAGCGAACGCACGGCGGCGACCGCGGCGGCTAAGTTGTTCAGGTTGTGTCGGCCGTGCAAGTTCACGAAGCCAGGCTCGAACCCTTCTCCAGTACTGAGCTCCGTCAGCCTGGTGCCGTCAACCGTGTACTCACCCCCCTTACCGAAACGGACTTTGCGGCCCTGCCCCCGTCCAACCTGCTCCTCACACGCCGAGTCCGAGGCTGGGTAGATGGCAACGTCATCAGCGTCCTGGTTGACGAAAGCGTTACCCTTCGCCATCGCGTACGCCGCGTAGTCGGGGTAGCGGTCTAGGTGATCTTCACTGATGTTGAGCAGCAGGCTCACCTTGGGCTTGAACGTGGGCGCGCGCTCCAGCTGAAAGCTGGACACCTCGAGCACACAGTAGCCCGTCGTTTGACCAACTGCCTCGCACGCTGGCTTCCCTAAGTTACCTCCAGCGAAGGTGGGCTCGCCCGTCGCGGAGAGCATCGCCGCCGTCAGTACGGTGGTGGTGCTCTTCCCGTTGGTTCCACCAACCGCAACTATGGGAACGCTGATGTAGCGCGACGCCAGCTCCAATTCGCCGATCACGGGAACGCCGCGCGCCTCCACTCGGTCCAGCACGGCGAGCTGCGGTACCCCCGGCGAGACGACCACCAAGTCGACGTCTTCGAAGCTCGAATCGAAGTGTTCACCTAGACGCAACTCGATACCCAGGCGTGTCACGGTCTCGGGCAGTTGGTCAGCCTTGCGGGCGTCGAGTCCCACCACGCGTGCGCCACGCTCGGCGCAAAGTCGCGCCGCAGCCAGACCGCTTTGTCCCAGGCCCAGCACTGCCACCGTACGGCTGGCGAGATCGAGTTGCGCGGGAGAGGTGCTCATGATCGAGATTTCTAACGCAACTTCAGCGACGAGAGGCTCACTAGCGCCAAAAGCACGCTGATGATCCAAAAGCGGACGATGATCTTCGGCTCAGGCCAACCCTTCTTTTCGAAGTGATGATGGATAGGCGCCATCAGGAAGATGCGCCGCCCAAACATCTTGAACCAGGCGACCTGCGTGATCACGCTGACCGCTTCTACGAAGAAAATCCCGCCAATCAACATGCTGAGCAGCTCGTTCTTCGTGAGTACCGCCATCATCCCGAGACCGCCACCGAGCGACAGCGACCCCACGTCTCCCATGAACACTTGCGCGGGATACGTATTGTACCAGAGGAAGCCCACGCCAGCGCCGATCACGGCAGCACCGAACACCGACAGTTCACTCATTGCCTCGATACCGGGAACGTCCAGATACGCGGCGAGCGGACGACCGAAGAGCACGGCGCCCGCGATGTAAGCCCAAACCATGTAGGTGCCCGCATTGATCATCACGGGGCCAATCGCCAATCCATCGAGACCGTCCGTGAGGTTGACGGCATTGCTCATGGCGACGACCACGAACACCGCGAAAGAAATCGTCAACCAAGTCGGCAGTTCCAGCGGGTACTTGGAAAACGCCAAGAATGGTAGGCCCAAGCGATTGCGCAGGTCGAGCCAGCCATCAGGCACCTGTCCATGATCCAGGAACACGTAACACAACGCGATACTGGCAATGATCGTCTGCCCCAGTAGCTTGTAACGACCTGACAGGCCCTTGCTGTTCTTGGCCACGATCTTCCGCCGATCGTCGATGTACCCGATCAAACCGTAACCCGCCGTCACTGCCGCAGTCGCGATGACGAAACGATTCGTGACATCGGCCCACAAGATCGTGGGTAGTAGCACGCTGAGCAGAATCAACGCGCCGCCCATCGTGGGCGTGCCCGCCTTGGTGAAGTGAGACTCGGGGCCGTCGTCTCTGACGACCTGACCGATTTGCTTCTTCTGCAGTTCTCGAATGAACCACGGCGCCAGAACGAAGGACATCAGCATGGCCGTGATCACCGCCATGATTAGACGAAATGGCACGTAACGCAGCACGTTCAGTGCGCTGGCCCAGCCGAACTGCTGACTCAACGGGTACAATAGCTCGTAAATCACTCGGGCATACCTTCTCTTCGCAGCAGCGCGTCTACCACCAACTCAGCGCGGACTCCACGGGAGGCTTTGACCAAGACGACGTCACCTGGCGAAATGCCTTGGCTGACAGGGCCCGCCGCTTGTGCGGAAGTCTCGAAAAAGCGATGGCTGGGTGCTCGACTGAGCATTCGGATGGCGTCGCCGCCGATGGCCGTCGTGGTTGCCGCGTTCGCAGCGCTGACGTAGCCCGAGAGTTTTTCGTGTTCCGACGCCGACCACTCGCCTAGTTCGCGCATTTCGCCGAGGACCAAGTGCAGCCGAGCTTTTCGCAGCAGTGCAACTTCCCGTGCGACGTCGATCGCTGCGCGGACACTCGCGGGATTGGCATTGTAGGTATCGTCGATCACGAGCGTCCCGTCGTCCATCGTGAAGGGTGTGAGCCGTCCGGGTTGACGTGCATCCGGTCGCGACAACGCCGATTCCAGTGTTCGTGCGTCGATGGGAGAATTCCCGAGGTGCTCACTCACTGCCAGGGCGGTACAAACGGCGAGTGCTCCTGGCCGCCCCAAGAAAGGCGACGAAAATACGAGCTCAGTCCCATCGGGTCTGCACACTGTAACCCTGCTGCGACAATCGCTCATCAGCGTCACGTCGACGATGCGGTAGTCCGCCTCGGGGGAGGCGCCGACTCCCAGCTTCTCCTTCGCCGCGCTCAGTAGAAGCTGCCGTGCGACGCGCGTGTCATCCACGTTGCCGACGTGCAGCGCGGCCCCCGTACGCAGAATCGCTGCTTCCTCTCGCTCGATCGCGTCGAGATCGCCCAGACCTTCGCTGTGCTCCAGATCGATCAACGTGAGCACACAAACGTCTGGGCTCGTCATGTCTGCCAGAGTCGGGATCTCACCCGTCTGGTTGGTACCGAGTTCGAGCACCGCAACGTCGTGGTCTTCCCCTACGCCAAACAACACCATCGGCACGCCGATCAGGTTGTTCAGGTTGCCCTGCGTCAGGTGCACGCTCGCGCCGAGCTGCTGGGTCAGGAGTGCTCCAATCAACGTTCGCGTTGTAGTCTTCCCCGCTGAACCCGCGACCGCGACCACACGCCCTCCCCAGCGCTGTCGATGCGCTCGCGCCAGCGCGCCGAGTGCCGCAAGTGAGTCGTCAACCTCGACCCCAGCGACGCCAGGCCCAAGCTGCTGTCCCAGCACAGCTACTGCCCCCTGCTCGATCGCGGCAGGGACGTAGGCGTTCCCGTCGAATCGTTCACCTTTTAGAGCGACGAACAGCTGCCCTCGCAAGTCGCGCCGAGAGTCAGTGCAGATGCCGCGCACTCGCAGCTTGCCGTCTCCGAAGAGCTTGCCACCGACGATGCTCGCGATCTCTCCCAACTCGAAGCAGACGGCGTTGCTCGGGATCTCGGTGGCCATCAGGCGCCCCTGCGTTCGACTAGGGCTTGCCTGGCAACGACGCGATCGTCGAAGTCGAGGCGCGTGTCACCGACAATCTGATAGTCCTCGTGTCCTTTCCCAGCGATTAACACGACGTCGCCAGGGTTCGCTCCGATCACCGCGTCGAAGATCGCGGCGCGCCGATCGAGCGTCGTGTGGACGCGTGCGTTGCTACCGCCCATGCCAGCGGTGATCTCTTCCGCGATGTCCTCGGGGGACTCGCCACGAGGGTTGTCGTTGGTGACGATGGCAACGTCTGCCAATCGCGCGGCGTGACCGCCCATCAGGGGCCGCTTCGTTCGGTCACGATCGCCGCCGCAACCGAAAACGCAAATCAGACGCGAACGGGCAGCAGCCGAGAGTCGCTTCGTGGTGGTGAGTGCCCGCTCCAGGGCATCAGGCGTGTGAGCGTAGTCGACCAACACGGTGATGTCGTCCTGTTCGCTTTCGCAGCGTTCCATCCTGCCGGGCGCTCCACGTACTGCTGACGCCACGTCGACGAGATCGCCGAGCCGTACGTCCAGCGCGTGCAGCGCGCCCAAAGTCAAGAGCCAGTTGTCGACGTTGTGCTCACCGATCAAACCAGTGCGATACTCGAACTCACCTTGCGGCGTGTGCACACTGACCCTCGCTCCGTCGATGGACAGGTCCCATCGCTCACCGAAAATCTGTGCGCTCGAGTGCATTCGGCTCACGCGCAAAAAGTCGTGGTGACTTCGCTCGGCTAGGGCTGCGCCGAAAGAGTCGTCGATGTTGATCACACGCGCCGCGGGACTGAGCACCTCGAATAGACGCGCCTTCGCTGCTTGGTATTCCTCGAGGGTGCCATGGTAGTCGAGGTGGTCGTGCGTGAGGTTGGTCAGCGCCGCAACGCCGAAACTCAGTCCATCCACGCGACCTTGAGCGAGCGCGTGACTCGACACCTCCATCACCGCGTGTTCGGCGCCTGCTCGCAGCGCCGCCGCCAGGAAGCGCGAGATCCGATCGGGCTCGGGTGTGGTTAGACTCGCGGGCAGTGTCAGCGTGCCGAAATCGCAACCCAGTGTGCCCAGCTGCGCCGTCGGTTTTCCGAGCGCGTCGAGGCATTGGCGCACCAAGCTGGCGCAAGTCGTCTTGCCGTTGGTGCCCGTGATGCCCACCAATCGCAGTTGCTTCGAGGGATTCTCGTGCACCGCCTCGGCGGCAGGGCCCAGTGCGGTGCGTACGTCCGTCACACGCACCTGCGGAACGGAAGTCTCGAGCGGCGGCGCACTCGCGTCGAGCATGACGGCCGTCGCTCCAGCTTGCACGGCTTGTTCGACATACCTCACCCCGTCGAAACGCTCACCCCGACGGGCGACGAACAACGAGCCAGGAGTCACCTCACGCGAGTCCTGACACACGTCGCTCACGACGACGCTGCCGTCGCCATTCAATACGGGGAGATGGGCCTCTAGCTGCGCAGCCAGCCGAGTGAGCTCGATGCCGACGCCATCCTTCATGGCACTACTCACGAAGCTGGGCCGAACTCGACGACCATCACGGCGCCTTTGTCCAACACCTGCCCAGGAGGTGGCGTCTGCTTCGCTACCAAGCCGCTGCCCACTACTCGTGGTTTGACGCCCAACTCTACTGCTTTCTGCACCACGCGACGCACGGGCCAGCCCGTCATGTCGGGCACGAGGATCTGATCTCCCGTCGGCTTCACAGTAGCGACGACTGTCTCCTGAACGGTTGGTGCCTTGCCCTCCGCCTTGCGCAAAAGCGCGTAGGTTGCGTTCGCTGGATCGGCCTGTTGCGCGAGCTCGGAAATGTCGATGTGCTCGGTCCCCGAAGGCGTCAGCCCGCGCGACTTGAGCGCCGCTTCGGCCACCTTCCGAAAAACTGGTGCGGCCACTTCGCCGCCTGAGTGGGCGACCATTGGCTCATCCACCATCACGCTGATCGCGACGATGGGATTCTTCGCGGGCACGAAGCCGACGAACGAGGCCACGTACTTGTCGAGAGAATACTGCCCCGTTGCGGGGTCCGTCTTCTGCGCGGTAGCGGTCTTCCCCGCGACGGCGAATCCCTCGAGCGCGGCGCTGGTCCCCGTGCCCTCGCCCTCAGTCACGGCCACCATCATCTCGCTGACGATGCGCGCGACTTTGGCCGACACGGCGCGACGTCGCACGCGCGGCTGCGCCTCGCGAATGACCTCACCGTTCGATGCGGTAACCCGCTTGATCAAGATGGGTTCCATCAGCTTGCCGTCGTTGGCCAATGCGGCAGTGGCCATGGCCATCTGCAGGTTGGTCACGCTGATGCCCTGCCCGAATGACGCAGCAGCGGTCTCCACCTGCACCCAGGGTCGCTCTCGAGGCAACAACACGCCAGAGGATTCGCCCGGCAGCGGCAGTTGCGTCGAATGCCCGAATCCGAAGCGCAGCAGCGCCTCGTACAGACTCTCTCCGCCCATGCTCAGCCCGATCTTGGCGGAGCAGATGTTCGACGAATGCGCGAGCACACCAGATATCGTAAGCCACTCCGACGGGTGAGTGTCGCGAATGACCACGTTGTCGACAGGCATGCGGCCCTTCTCGCAGTACATTCGCTCGGTGGGCCCGATCACCTTGTTCGAAAGCCCGGCTGCAACCGTGAAGATCTTCATGGTGGACCCCGGCTCGAAACGATCGCTGACCGCGCGGTTGCGGCGCTGCAGCGCCTCACTGTTGCGGTAGTCGTTCGGGTTGTAGCCGGGCCAGCTGACCATCGCCAACACCTCGCCCGTCGCGGGTTCTACCACGACGACAGATCCGCCGCTGGCTTCGTAGGTGCGCGCAGCCAGAGCCAGTTCGCGCTCGGCGGCGTATTGAATCCCTTGGTCGATACTCAGTTCTATGTTGTGCCCAGTGAAGGCGCGGTCCTGATCCATGCCCTCGCTGAAGATCAATCGACCGTTGCGATCACGTAGGCCACGCAGTCGTTCCGCATGGCCTTTGAGTTCGTCGTTGAGAGAGTACTCGATGCCGTCTTTGCCCTCGCCGTCGGGCGCCACGAAACCCAGCAGGGGCGCAGCGAGTTCACGCCGCGGGTAGTAACGACGCCCCTCGCCCTCGACGATCAGACCGCGGATGCGCTCCTGTTCATCAGTGCCGCGCATCAACTGACGCACGGCGTCCGCTTCTTCACGCGAAATGCGACGCTTGAGCCACGTGAAGCGGCGCTTGCGCAATATCTTGCGTTCGACCAGCGCAGGGTCGAGGGAAAGTGCGGCTGCGATCCGATTGGCGGCGTCGCGCGCAGCGCGCGGTTGATCTTGGGGAGTCACGCCGCGTAGCAACTCGTAAGCGTCGAGGCTGACGCTGGGCACGTCGACGCTGACGGCAAGCGCGCTGCCATTGCGGTCGTAGAGCGTACCGCGTTTGGGCGCGACGTGAAGGCGGCGCTCTCGCTGTTTCTCAGCCATGTCACGCCAAGCCGCACCATCCACGATGGTCAGGTGGTAACCAGCCGCCACGACGACGCCCAAGCCTGCCGCCAGAGCACCACACAACATGGCCATACGAATGCGGATCCACTTGCCCTCGGGCAGCCAAATGCGATTGACCACGGGGCGGTTCACCCCTGGCACGCGTTCGGAATCGGACGGACTTCTCACTCGGACGCTCTTCACTGAATCCCCTTGGCCAAGTTCATTGCGCCTTCGACCTCGGCTTCCTCTACCGTCGGCATCGGCCCCCCGGGGAAAATGCGATCTTCAGACGGGGCTTCCATCCCAAGCAGCGTGCGCGCCACGAAGTCGACGCGTTCCGGCGTCTTGTGACTCGCGATCTCGAGTTCGAGCACTCGGCGCACTTCGCGCAGTCGCCCGACGTGAGCGTGGGCTCGGCCCAGCTCGTACCCGAGCTGAACGGCCTGCACACGGATCGAGAGATGAAAGGTGAACGCTGCGGTCGATGCGACCACGGCGAGGGTCCAAAGCACCAAAAAGGGGCGTTTTCCAGCTTTCAGGTTCGCGTGTCCCATGGATCGGCCCACTCCGGCGTCGGGGGTGGTACCTGCATTAGCGCGGTCCGCGCCGCAACACGAAGTTTTGCGCTACGCGAACGTGGATTGTCGTCCAGTTCGGAACTCGAAGGCAGCCGCGGTTTGGTCGAAACACGCTTCCAGAGCGCCCTTTCGGCAAAACAGCGCTTCACCAGACGATCTTCGAGGGAATGAAAGCTGATGAGCGCCGCAACGCCACCCGGACGAACCACGTCGTGCAACTGGCCGAGCAGGCTCGCGATCTCTTCGAGCTCACGATTGACGGCAATGCGCAGCGCTTGAAAGGTGCGCGTCGCGGGATCGATGCCTGCTTGGCGACGCACCCCCGTCGCCTTCACGACGGCGCGGCGCAAATCGAAGGTCGTCTGCATTTCGCCGTCGTCGATCGCCTGTTTGATGCAAGTGGCGATACGCCTCGAGCAGCGCTCCTCGCCCAGCTGAAAGATCAGATCAGCAAGATCTTCTTGAGAGAGCCGCCCGATCAGCTCTAGCGCGGTTTCGCCTCGGGAGGGGTCCATGCGCATGTCGAGCGGACCTTCGCGGCGAAAACTCAGGCCGCGGTGCGCCTGATCCAACTGCGGGGAGCTCACGCCCAGGTCGGCGATCACGCCATCGACCCTGGACACTCCTTGCTTGAACAGCCACGCCTTCAGCTGGCTGAAGTCTCCGTGCACGAACTGCACGCGTTCGCCGAAGCGAGCCAGACGACGACGACTCGATGCGAGCGCATCAGCATCGCGATCGAAACCCACGACACACATCCCATCGTAGGCGTCGAGCACCGCTTCGCTGTGTCCGCCGTAACCCAACGTGACGTCCACGCACAAACCAGTGCCGACCGACGACAGCGCGTCGACGACTTCATCGCGCATCACCGTGAGGTGTGGGCGGTTGTTCGATTCGATACTCAAGGCGGCCACCGTCATAATGGAATCATCTCCTCAACTTTGTCTCGGAATTCGCTCAGCTGCCGTTCGTCCATGCGCAGTGCATCGTCGAGCCGCGGCTTCGACCACAGCTCGATGTGCGAGCCCATGCCTGCCCACAATCCCTCGCTGTCCAAACCTGCGTGTTGCTGCAGGTCGGCGGGAACCCGCACGCGTCCCGAAGCGTCGATGTCGAGGTCTTGGGCGCGCGAGATGTACATGCGGCGGAACTGATTGATCTGCGTATTCAAGCGAGGCAGCGCAGCAATCTTGGCCTCGAGCTCCTCCCACCCCGATAGCGGGTAGACGTGCAGGCATTCGTCGAACGGCCAGGGAGCGATCACCACCCGACCCTGGTCGTCGGCCTCGAGCTTCTCGCGGAAGCGAGCAGGCAAGCTGAGCCGCCCCTTCTTGTCGATGCTGTGCAGGAACTGACCGCGAAACATCTTTGCTCTTCACGACTGAAGCCAACGCTGAAACTACGGAAGGAATTTGAACCTGAGAGCTGCTGACGGGAACCTGATCCACTTTCCGCCACTCTGTCCCACTTGGTGCCCCAACCTACGGCGTCCATCCGCCTCGTGTCAACGTCTGGCGCACGAATGATAGTCACATCATTTCAACAACTTGTGCGAACCACCCACAACCACATCATGGACGTTCAGTGACGAAACGTCCGGCGCGTTCACACCACTAACCACTTCGATAAGTGCGCTAGAGCCACGAAATCACGAGGGGTGAGGCCATCCCGAGATGCTGCGACGGTGGGCGGAGCCCGCGCCACGGGTTCCGGCGCCGAGGCGCTCAGCGATACCTCGCGAAAGCAGGCCGACGGACGTCGTGCGCGTCGCGGGTCTTGGGGAGCTCGGCTGGCCGTCGCCGTCAGTCGAGCGGCACGACGTTGGTGTGGACCCAGTCCACTATCGTCTGCAACTCGGTGCCTGGTCCGAAGATCTCGGCCACACCGTGCTGCTTGAGTCGCTCAGCGTCCTCATCGGGTACGATGCCCCCACCAAACACTAGAATGTCGTCGGCCGCCTCCGCACGCAGTGCGTCCATGACTGCCGCAAACAGCGTCTCGTGTGCGCCGCTCATTATCGAAAGACCGACCGCGTCCACATCTTCGTCGATGGCCGCACGCGCGATCATTTCAGGGGTTTGATGGAGGCCCGTGTAGATCACCTCGCAACCGCTGTCGCGCAGCGCTCTGGCCACGACCTTCGCTCCTCGGTCGTGGCCATCCAGCCCGGGCTTCGCAACCAGGACACGAATGGGCACTTTCTTGCGCTCGGCGGTCACGGCTTTGATTCTAGCAGCGCTGTGGTCGTCTGGGAGAGTCCCGATGGCTTCGCAGACGACACCTTCTGTAGCCAGGCTGCGACGATCGCCAGCGCGGCCACGGCGGCCAGCTCCGTGCGCAGGACCAGCGGACCGAGATCGGCTCGGAGCCCACCCGCTGCATCCAGTCGAGCAACCTCTTCATGACTCAGTCCTCCCTCGGGGCCGACCCAGAGCCGCAGCGGGTGATCAGCGCTGAAGCCGTTTCCGGGTGCGGCGAGCGTACACTGCTCGAGTACAGTGAGCAGCGGCGCTGCCCGGGCGTTGGGGTGCAATATGACATCACTGCCTGAGCGGCGCGCCGCTTCGTTCAACATCGCGTCAAAGGCGATGGGACCGCGGACTACGGGGAGATTAGAACGACCACACTGACGCACAGTATCCACGAGCACGCTCTCGAAGCGCGGGTCGTCGCCCGAAGATTTGTCGACACGCCGCGGCACGCTGCGCGCCGACTCGACGAAGTTTACTTCCCCCGCCCCCAGCGCAACGGCACTCCGCAACACTCGCTCGGTCTTGTCTCCCTTGCCCAGACCTTGCACCAGCACGAGCCCAGGAAACCCCAGGCACTCACCCGCAGTCACGTTAGATACGTCTACGGACACCGCACGGCCACTCACCCGCAGGGTGCCGAGGCCCTGCGTCACAGCCCATGGGTCGATCACCTCGCAAGCCTCGCCATCTCGCATACGCAGCACGCGCGTCGCGTAGCGCGACTCCGCAGCGCTCAACCCGAGGAGTCCCGGTGTCAGGGGTGAGGCGATGATTCTGTTTTTCTTCGACACGACTGCGAATCGGTCATACTACCTAGCCTGGTGCTGAGGAATAGGTCCCATTGGTTGGCGGCAGCCGCGCTGCTGGGGCTACTCGGACTCCTCAGTTGGCCGTTCTGGTCCTCCCGGAGTTCCGAGGGCACAAATTCCGCGCACGAGCCCGCGGCGAAGTCGGGCGCACGGCGGTTCGGCGCACGTCCCTCGAGTGATGACTTCGATGATGAGGCGAAGCTCAGCTTGTCGCGAGCGACGCTGAACTCACGCATCGAGCAGTTGCAGCAGCAACTGACGATAGCAGCAGCAGACGACGCCACGCATGCCGACACCGCGATCCAACTGGAGTTGGTGAGGGCGCTGGGTCCGCACGCTTCAGAGCGCACCCGCAACGCGCTGATCGAAGCCCTGTCGGCACCAGCCACCAGTCCAGCCGTGAGAGGGACGGCTGACGGCGGCGCCGACAGTGCCGTGGATTCACTCGGGCTGGCGGTGGCGTTGCTTCAGAGTGGGGCGACCAGCGAGAGTCTTGCTCCGTGGCAAGCTGCGAGCGCGCTCGAGGTGCGTCCGACGACGGATGCAGCGATCGCCGGACAACTCGAGCTGCGATCGTTGCTCGTGCGTGAAGGTGCACGACGCACGCCTGACTCCGTGAGCGAACTGGATGCAGCGCGAGCCCGAGCTCAAGCCAGGCTTACGCTGCTGCTGAGAAACAACGCCGCACTGAGTCGTGAGCAGTGGGCGCTGGCTGGCGCAGTCCTGCGCAACGCGAGCCGCGCCGCCACCCCGACGACTCGCGACTACCTCGCCAACCTGTTCGCGAAACTGAGAGCGTTGCCGCCCCCTGACGACGTCGGTCTGCAGGCGGCTCGGCTGGAAGCGTTGGCCACAGGAACCATCGCCACATCGCTGAGGTCCGCCGAGTTACGTGTTCACTTGAGCCAGATGGCTGACGTGTTGTCGAAGACCGCAGCTGGGGTCGAGGTGGACGCCTCCCAACTCGCGTGGTGGAGTGACACTGCCTCGAGCCTGCGCGCCCTGCGACTGGCACGCACCGTGATCTTCAGGCCTGAGACACCGAGCCCACGCACAGAATGAGGCCGGCCTCGAAATGCTGGTGCTGGATGCGTCGGCCACGCGGGCAGCCAGGTTCTGGCCGAACCGTGATTTTCCGGGTCCAACGGACCGTAGTCAGGACGGCGTGAGGCCCGCGCAACGACGTGAACTGACCGCGGCTGTGGAACGTTGCCATCATCGAGACGACGGTCTGAAACGTCGTGCAGCCAGCGACCCCATGTGCGGGCGGTGAACGGTGCACGGCGAACACGCGAGGTCGAACCAAGGTTTGCATGGACCCCAGAAAAATGCGGCTCGCGACGCACCTCGCGTTGGCCGAAGGTCAGCGCGGACGCGGCGCGAGGTGCGGCCATCGGGCGTCGCCGGATAACCCTTGCAGCGGTCGGGAGTTTGGTGATAGCGATGCTCTCCCAGCAAAAGGGAGCTGAATCATGCAAAGCCAGTTCATCCGCAATCTGCTCTGCTTGGGCCTGGTCGGGCTCACCGCCAACCTGCTCAGCGCTTGCGGCTCAGAAGAAGCCGAATACACGCCCAAACCGGCCTACACTGGTGACAAGGCCAGCCTGCCGCCGATGCCGAACGTCCCGCAAAATCCGATCAAGGCGGGTGACGCCTACACGGTTTGGGGCGCGAGTTACCACCTGCGCAGCCGTGTCCACCAAGACTCGATCAAGGGCAAAGACATCAAGCTCACGGGCTACATCACCAAGACCAATCTGCCCGACGCGCCTGAGTGCGCCGTGCACGAGATGGGCAAAGAAGACCCCGAGGACTGCAAGCCCCCAATTCCCACGTTCTGGGTTGGTGACACGCCGAACGCTGAGGAGAAAGATTCGATCAAGGTGATGGGTTGGGCGTCCAACTACGCCAACATCTACAACGCGATCGAAGAGTTCGAGAAGCGCGACAAGAAGAAGAACCTCAAGGATGAAGACAAGGAGCCATTGATGGACGGCTTCTGGATGGTACCCATCCCGGATCCACTCCCCGTCAAGGGCGCGAAGGTCACTGTCGAAGGCCAGTACAAGAACACCTTCACCAAGGCCAGCGCAGGCGCAGAAGCCGACCCGATCATGGGGATCTTGACGTACACCAAGATGGAGTATCTGGAGAAGCCAGAGGAAAAGGCCACCCTGCCCGGCATGAAATAGTCGAGCAACCGACGACCACGCGGCCCGACGAACGGCAGCGTAGTCGAGCGGCGGCCGTCTGAAAGGCGCATCCCAACTCGGTGATGCGCCTTTCGCGATTTTGCAGCTCGAATTGCAGGCAGGACGGCCCGATCGGAGGTCCCAACGCAGGTGTTCCAAGCGAATCGAGACCGTCAGCGGGATCTGCTCTAAGCTCCCACCAGCAGTGAACTCGGCACCCAAAAACCTCATTGGTATGGCGCGTTTGCCCTCGGCAGCCTGGCTCGCTACCAGTGTCATACTGCTGAGCACGACACTGCTGCTCGGATGTCTTCGTAAGGACTACCCACCACAGCCCGTGGTCAGCCAGATCACCCTGCAGGGTCAGCAAAGCGCCGACACTCGGGGGCTCCTGAGCGGCCTAGCAACCGTCGAGTCGCCTCGGTTCTTGGGGATTTGGGACGGCGTCGCGTTCGAATACGAGGTTTACGATCCGGATCTGTTGGCGAAGGACTTGCAGCGTGTCGAACGCTACTTGCATGCCAAAGGTTACTATGAGGCGAAGGTCGTCGCCGCCAGAGTGATCCCCGAAGACGCACACCGCGTTCGCGTCGAGATCCGAATCACCGAGGGCGCACCCGTGTTGACTCGCAGCGTGACCCCACGCGGGCTCGAAACGTTGTCCATCGACGTTGCGACAGACGCGTTGCGCGGTAACCTGGTGAGCGTCGGCAGTCCCTTCGACGAAGGCGACTACGCGGCGTCCAAGAAGAACATGGTGACGGCGATGCGCAACGCCGGCTACGCGTTCGCCAAGGTCGAAGGTCAGGCCGTCGTCGACGTTGCCAACCACACCGCAGACGTCACTTACCAAGTCCGGCCCGGACCCATGACTCGCTATGGTGAGATCAGCATAGTCGGCCTGGATGAGGTCCCGAGGAGCAAGGTCGAAGCGGTCCTCGACCTCGTGCCAGGTGAGCGTTACTCCCAAGCTGACGTCGACGACGCTCGTCGCGCAGTGGGCGCATTGGGCGTTTTTTCGAGTGTGGCGGTGGGGATCGAAGAGGGTTCACCAGAAGCCGAACAGGTACCGATCGTGGTGCGCGTCGAGGAAGCGCGTCTCCGAACCGTGAGAGCTGGTGGAGGCGTCGAACTCGACGCGCTGAAGTTGGCAACGCACGCCACCGTCGGTTGGGAGGACCGCAACTTTCTCGGCGGCGTTCGAAGGTTCAGCATCGATGCGAAACCCGGCCTGATCTACTACCCCACTCGCTTCGGAAATCTGCAAGCTCCGGACCGCGCCCTGTTCACCCAAGAACTCAAGGCGCGGCTGCATCAGCCCGCGATGTTCGAAGGCAGGACGGCCGGGTTCGTGAGCAGCAGCTTCAGCGTTCAGCCGCTGCTCTACTCCGATGGAGATCCCGACGAAGGCATCGTCGGCTTCAGCGAACTCAAGGCGTCGACGGGTTTGGAGCGGGCGTTTTGGGAGCATCACTTGTTCGTCACCTCCTCCTACAACTGGCAACTGGAACTGCCAGTCGATTACAGCCAATTGACCCTGGGACGAGGCATTGCCGCCGACGACGAACTGCTCGAAGATCTGGTGATCGCTTTTCCAGAGATCGTCGCCAACCTGGACTTCAGGGACGACAGGCTCAACCCGACGCAGGGTGCCCTACTGAGCGTAAACCTACAGACAGCTGCCAAATTTTTCGGAAGCGATGTGAGCGACACGCGCGTCCGCCCCGAAGCACGTTTCTACGTACCGATTTCGAAGTCCGTCACGTTCGCTACTCGGTTTGCCACGGGATTCTTGTTCACGAACAACTATGGCGACACGCTCGGGGAAGACGAAGCACAGTTCAGCGACGCGGAGCTGGCTCGAGACCAGCAGAAGCTGTTGTTCCGCGGTTTCTTTTCTGGCGGCCCCAACTCCAACCGCGGCTACCCGCTGAGAGAAGTCGGCCCCCATGGAAACGTCCGCTTCCTCACGCGCAATGTGGACTGTGTCGCCGCTCCAGCGTCGTTCACTTGCAACAGGCCGTTAGGAGGCGTCACGCTGTGGGAAGCCAGTGCAGAGGTACGTTTTCCGATCGCGTCTGCACTGCGCGGCGTCACCTTTCTCGATGGTAGCGACGTGGGTCGCGACCTGACCTTGAGTTTCCTCGCGCCACATTTGTCTGCAGGCATGGGGTTGCGCTACGCCACGCCAATCGGACCCGTTCGACTCGACGTCGGCTACCGACTGCAGTTCGCTCAAGACTTTGGAGAGGGTCCATACGACCCAGAACCTGGTGACATCCTAGGACTACCCATCGCCATTCACCTGACTCTCGGAGAAGCGTTTTGAGCGACCAGCCCCACCAACCGTGGGCGCGACGAATCGCCAGGCAAGGCTTGTCATCTCTCGCGGTACTGCTCGTGTTCTCACTCGCGCTGTGCATGGCGATCGTACTGCACGCGAACACTTCCCCGGTCCGCAGTGTCGTCACCCAACGAGCCAATGCACTGCTCTCCACCGCTCTCTACGGCCGGGTTGAAATCGAACGCATCACAGCGCTTTCCATGAAGGCTGTGGAGCTAACACGGGTCGAACTGCACGATGAGCTCGGCAACGTAGTCGTCGAACTAGAAACGGTACGTATCGAATTGGACAGCATCTCG
Organism: uncultured bacterium; assembly: GCA_965651905.1. Lineage (GTDB taxonomy): Bacteria > Myxococcota_A > Polyangia > Polyangiales > Polyangiaceae > SZUA-265. The sequence goes on from CBFGUG010000007.1 coordinate 53,091, forward strand.
CTGTTGACCGACATCTTATTCGACGAAAGCACGTTGAACGTAGTGATCTCCCATGCCCGTGCGGAACACGCGGTCGTGCGCATGATTCCCGCTCCTGACGGAGAGCTGACACTGGAACGAGCATTCACTCCGAGACCACGTCCCAAACGCGACCCGAGCGACGACGAGTCGAGCGACCGCTATGTCCGCGTCTGGTTGCCACTCGTCGAACTGGGAGTAATCGACGGCGAAGTCGGCGTTGAGGGCTGGGAGCAACTCGGCATCTTGCTCGCCGGCGTGCGCGGCAAGCTGCTCTTCAGTCCCAAGGGTATCGCCGTAGACGTGGATCGCTTCGGGGCGAACATCACGGGACTATCAGACAGCACGATTCGTGGAACAGGCACTTACATGCTTCGTGCGCCCGGTCCGATGCAGGTGGAGTTTACGGGTCGCATCGACGACTCGGAAGTACAGGCCAATGCCCGCCTGGAAGGTGACGTAACGAGCCTCGAAGTCACTGCACCCCGCGTACGTCCAGAAATGTTCCGCAAGCTGGTACCCGAGTGGCCATTGCTCGATCCGCTCAGCCTGCGTTTGAGCGCACAGGGTCGGTTACCTCAGCTCGACACACGCGCGAACGTGGTGGTCGACGGCGGAGGCGAAGCCGAACTTTCTGGAATCGTCAACCTCTCCACGCCAGTCACCGTACAGGTGGACGCAGAAGTGTCCGAGTTCAACCTTCAAACGTTGGCCCGAGATGCTCCCAGCACGAGCATTTCTGCTCGGTGCAATGTCGGGCTGGAACTATCCAGCGAGGCAACGAGCGCTGCGTTGGTCGGCACCACCGACGCGACACAGATCGGGGGCGTCGAGGTTCCTGCTACGGAGTTCGACTTGGCGGTTGACGAACTGGGCGTGTCCGGCAATGTTCACCTGCAGGAACCAGGAGCGCCCTTGACGGCTGAAGGGAGCTACCGCGATGGCACGCTGACCCTCGACGCCCACGTCACCAACGCATCGCTTAACACCCAGCGGAGAGTCCCGCGAGGGATCTCGGGGGTTACCGCGTTGGATGCCAAACTCGTGCTGGATGATGAGCAGCTCGAACTCGAGGCGAGTGGCAGTATCAATCACCTCGCGGTTCGCCCGCTGACAGTCGCTCGGGTGGAGTTCGAGACGCAGATCAGCGCGCCGCTGGCCGACCTTGCGTCACTAACATACGAGGTCGATGCTCGCGTCACACGCCCGGAGATTTCGGGTTACGGATTCGATCGAGGCCAGGTTCGCGCGAGCGGCAACGCCGACAGCGTATTGGTCGATCTCGACCTTCGCGCAGACGACGGACGACAGGTGGCGGCTCGAGGACGCGTGTTCATCGATACCCTCGCGATTCGAAACGCCACACTGAGGCTGTCCCGAAGCGAGCTTGAGCTGCGTGCTGAGGTGCGGCACCTCGATCTCGAACGCTCGGTGATCGACGCGCCCATGATCGAAGTCGACGGCCCCCAGGGTAGGCTCAGAGCCTCTGTCGACTTCGCGCCTGGGCGTGTGCAGGGCCAGCTGTCGGCAACCAACCTGGACCTCGGACGCTTGACGAGTCAGCTTCGCCTCGGCTCGATCCCTGTGGCTGGCAGCATGAACGTGGAAGCCGACGTCTCGATCGGCGAGGACGTCCAGCACGCCAAGTTGCGCGCGGGTGCAAGCAAGGTCTCGATCATGAACTGGGGACGTTCGGACCTTTCCGTGACCGCCGATCTAGACGGACACGCGTTTGCGGGGACGATCAACGGCAAGGACGAGATGGGGTTCACGGTACAAGGTAACTGGAACGCGCAACTCGGCGGACATCCCTTGACTGCGGAAGCCTGGAGCGCCGTGACGGGAACATCGGAGCTTGGCGTGCTGGGGGTCGACCTAGCTCCGCTGGCGCTCGCGATCCCAAACGACGTGTTGTCCTCGATCGATGGGAAGCTCGGAGTGCGCACGCTGCTCCAACGCACTTCGCGGGAGGGCTTCCCCAACGCGTTCGTCGAAGTGGGTGCCTCCATCGAACACGCGACCCTCAACATCGGGGAATCGCCGACTCAGATGAGCGACGTCGAACTCTACATGAACAACGCCTTCGACGCGGCAAACGAGCGATTGACCAGCGTGACCACCGCGGGCGACCTCCACGGACAGCTTTTCAGTGTGAGTTCCAGTCTCGAAGTCCAACCACGAGCGTGGCTCGACGATGCAGTGGAAGCGCTGAGAGACTTCCGCAAGTCGGACCTGAGTGTGACGGCCTCGGTTCCGCAGCGTTGGTTGTCCCACTTTCCGGGCGCGCAGCTGGAAGGTACCGACGGCATCGTCGAAGGTCAGGTCGCAGTGTACGGCACTCTCATCGATCCGCGCGTGTCCTTGCAGGTTTCTGCTCGCAAGCTGCGCGTACCGAACGTCACCGCGGACGCGGATCTGGCCGTCAACTTGACGGGTTCGTACGCTCCTCAAGCAGGTGACGTCGACATCGAACTGGTTGGATCGGGGCGGGGACGAAGCCTGGTGCTGGGCAAGGCACAGGGGAACGTGCCCTGGGTCAACATCGATCGAGGTGAGGGGTGGAACCTGAGCGGAAGGTTCTTCTTGGATCGACTGCCGCTGAACATTCTATCGCCCCTCGTGGACAATCAGCTGACGGGGGAGGTCAGTGGTCAGCTCGAACTCGCGCAGGGCGACGAGTCATCGATGTTGGCGCACCTCAGCGTAGACCGTCTGACGTCGGGACGAGCCGTGCTGGGGAGTGGCGTCGTGACGATGAAAGGCAGTCCGGGCGAACTGCTGTCGACCGTGACCTTGAAAGATGGCGAACGGTTGCTCACAGCACGCGCCAGCGCCAGTGCCAAGACCAAACAGGTTCCGATGCCAGCCCAGCTGGAGAACGTCGAACTCGAGCTGCAGACTCGCCGCTTGGACGCAGGTGCGTTGGGACCGCTGTTGGAGGACGTGCTCGCGCGGCTCTCGGGCGACTTGGACTCCAACCTCACGATCTCGTTAACCCACGAAACGTCTGTAACGCCCGGCACACCACACCACTGGAACAGCGCGCTCACTGGCGAAGCGTCGCTCAGCAACGCAAGCGCGTATGTCGACAGCCTGGGACTCGAGCTCAGCGACATGAGCGTGCAGCTCACCGCGCGTGCCGACCGCGACCGCACGGAGATCGAACTCTCTCAAATCCAAGCGAAAGCGCGCTCGGATGACGTCAACGTCGAAGGGCAAGGGCAGCTCAACTTCGAGAACTCGCGTCTGGTCTCTGGCACGGCAGGGTTACGCTTGCGCTCCGTTCCGATCACGCTGCAGGGTCTCAACCTGGGCAAGGCCCGCGGACAGGCGCTAATCAAAGCGTCTCGTCAACAAGCCTGGGACGGCGATGATCGATGGATGGGACGAGATTACCTCCAGATAAACGTAGACCTGCTGGACTGGCAAATGCGTGCCACGCCATCAGCCTCGAGGGAGCTGATCGAACTCGACCGACCGAAGGAAATAGTGGTGGTGCAGCAACAGGTCGCCGAAAAGGTCGACCCCAACCTGCTCCCGCTGCGAGTCATCGTCGACCTCGGACCACGCGCGACGTTCAACCTGGCGGATCTCGAGATCCCGCTAGGCGGGAAGCTACAGATCGATCAAACGGACAAGTCGGTGATGCGGGGTACGTTGAAGCTGCAGCGTGGTGGTCGCATCCCGATCTTCGGACACGTCTTTACCGTGGTGGACGGCAAGTTGCGCCTAGATCCCAAACAGCCTTCCAACCCAACGCTCGACATCACACTAAACGGGAGAAACACCGAGGGACAACCCGTGGATCTTCACATCGGCGGCACACTCAAAGAGCCACGCACGGATCCGGCACCTGACGAACTGCAAGCGCTGCTGGGTGGAGGAGCAGGCGCAGCCCTCAGCGGCGGTGTTCAAGCATTGGGCGTGAACCAGCTGCTGGGTGAGTCAGTGCAACTGCGGGTGGACTCCGCGACTGAGTCGGAAGAGGTCGAGTCGAGTTACACTGCGGCCGTTCAAATCGACGACGACTTGTGGTTCGAAGCCAACTATCAGCGAGGCCAAGACAACACGTTGAACCAAGACCAAAGCGACATTCTGTCAGGCACGGTCGACTACCGCTTCCACAGTCACTGGTCTCTGCGAACCAAGGTTGGCACGACGGGAGGTAGCGTCGATCTGCTTTGGCAGTATCGGTACTGAGCGTTCGCGAACGCCCAGCACCCTCTAGCCACATCGTACTGCGCGCACCATGGCGCGGCCCGACTATCTGACGACGGCGTCAGCGCGCCAAACTACGGGCGGCGAGCGCTGGCGCAACCGATCTTGACGGTCAGAGAAAAGTCGCCTTCAGCGAAGTAGCTATCCACGGCGTCGCAAACGTAGCTGAGCGGTTCACTCAGCTCGAAGTCTCCGAGCGAAGTTTGCAACTCGGGGATGATCAATAGACGCGTCGTCGGATCCTCGATGAACGCGCGGCCTCCCGAGAACGTGAGCTCGGTGGACACCACCTCGACGTCGACGTCTTCGAGTCCGACACTCTCCAGCTCCTCGGACAACGTTTCGATGCTCGGACGCGAGGCCATCGCCAATTCAGCCGCCTGCCCGAACTCTCCTTGATCGTGTTTGAGGGCGAACTCCCGAAACAGATCTCCGAGCTCCTGAAACGAGCCTCGCAGCGGCATGGAGACGAGCACCTGACCTTCACTGTAAACCAGGCGCATCATCTCGGAAAACAGCTGCGTGCGCTCGAACACCGTTCCAACGGGGTGGAGCGTGAGTGCGTGGGAAAAACTACCAGGCGCCAGTTGCGTCGGGTAGCCATCGGCGAGCACGTACGAAAGTCCCTCTCGCCCCAAGGTTGCGGCCTTGTTGCGCGCCAACTCGATGGCTGCCGCCGAGTTGTCCACTCCAATCACATGGCAGGCAGGCACTCGTTCAATCAGCAACCGATCGGGGTACCCTGTACGGCAGCCGAGATGAACCACGTTGGCTCCCTCCCCAACCAGCATCATGTCGAGCGCCACTGCGCCAAACGCAGCGAGGTAGCGAGGCACGACGAACGTCTCCAGCACGGCCACTTCGGCGGGGGTCAGGACGTCGCTCTGCACCCGAGTAGAGCTATCAGGGGTGCCGACCCCAAGCCAAGGCTGAAGTAACAATCACCGACAGCGCGCTTTGTCTGACGTATGCTAGCGGCGTGTCCCAAGCGCTCGCCTGGTCCAGCGCCGTGATCACGGCGGTCGCCGTCATCGTGCTGCTGATGACGCCCGCACCCGTTTCGCAGTCTGGTCGTGAGGTGAGCGTGGTCGACCAGGCGCCGCTCCCGTCGGTACGCTGCGGGCCCCGTACCCTGGAAGACCACGGTGTGTGCGTCCCGGTTCCGCAAACCCACACCGCGGAGTCGACGTCACACGAGGGCGCGTGGGTGCCACTGTTGCCAGGTCATCCGAACGATCTGACGCAGTACCAACTCCCGACGCCAGGAACTGCCGAAGTCTCGTCGGAACCTCGCGCGTCTTCGCCTCTGCCAGCGCTCGAACCTGGAGCGAACGACGTGGACAGCAGCGGGCCCATGCTCACTCTCAGTACGGACGCTGGCATGGCTCTGAACGCGGCGGCGTTCGATTCAGCGGCCGCTCCCCGCGTGCTCGCGCTCGACGCAGCCAACGGGTGGCTGCTGTTGGGCTTCGCGACGCCGGACGCAGGCAGTCAACCGGGATACCTCGTACTGCTGCACGGCGTGAGTGGACTATCTGCGCTGACAGTTGGCTCTCCGCTCCCCTCCACGACGCGGCTCGAGACCCAGGCACGCTGGAGTCTACTGGCTCGGCAACTACGACCCGGCGAAACGCTGAGCGCGGGTATCGAGAGTTGGTCGAGCGAGCGCAGCATTCCCACCGACCCCCGGAATCTGCTGCGCCTGAAGTGAAACCGAGCGCGCCCAGGCGCGTCAGCTGCGTTCCACCGACTCAGAGCACCAACTTGTAGCCGTGCCCGTAAACGGTGACGATGTGTTCGGGCACCTCTGGGCGCGGTTCGATCTTCTTGCGCAACTTCAGAATGAAGTTGTCGACCGTTCGATTCGTCGGGTTCGTGCTGTCCCACACGTGCTCCAGAATCTCTTCGCGGCTCACGGCGTGCCCTGAGCGTTCATGCAAGAAGCGAAGCAGCTCCACTTCGTAGGAGGACAGCGGATGCTTGTGCCCGCCTGCCTCCACCAAGTGAGCGCTGAGGTTCACGAGCGCAGCGCCGACGTGAAACGTCTCTGCCGACGGACGTCGCTCCAAACGTCGGAACAGCGCGCGCAAGCGAGCGACGAGTTCACCCACACCGAACGGCTTGGTGACGTAGTCGTCCGCGCCAGCGTCGAACCCACGAATCTTGTCAGCTTCTTGGCTGCGTGCGGTGAGCATGATGATCGGCACCTGGCCGTTGAAGCGTCGGATCTCCTCGCAGACTTGGTAGCCATTTTTGTCGGGAAGCATCAGGTCGAGCACGATGGCATCGGGTTGGGATGTCTTCGCGAGCTCCGTACCTCGAGCGCCCGTGTCAGCGGTCACGACGCCGTACCCCTCGAACTCCAACGCGTCAGATAAACCGAGCGCGATGTGAGGCTCGTCTTCGATCACGAGAATGGTCCTGCTCTCCCGCATTCACCCCGACGATAGCGCAGGCGTCCAGCAGAGAAAGCCGTTTTCCAAACCCAGCTTCGGGTGCGTTGCACAGCCCCACAAAATGTCGTCGCCGCCACCCAGTGAGCCTGGGGGCGGCGAGAATCGAGGAGGGTGGGGTGCCCGAACGACACCCTACCCTTCATTCAAGACTCAGAACGACGCACCAGCACAAGCGACGAACGTCACCGTTCCCGCGTCTGGCGTACCCGTGCCGATGAAACGCAACTTGCGCTGAGCCGTCACGGGGCACTTCTCGACCAGGATCTCCTCGCCCAGGTCCTTGGCGGGGTCGACGTAACACCAGCCGTTGCCCGAAGCGACTTCGCTACTCAGGCAAGACTGGTAACCCTGGGGGTCCTTGTCGGCGGTCAGCTGCGTGATCTCACACAGCTGGAAGCTCGCGCAGTCGGCAGGTCCGCTGCACTGTTCCGACTCTTCCAGCTGACTCAGCACGATGGTGCGAATCTCCTGGTCGATGGGTTCACGAGCCTGACTCATGCAGTTCGGTGCATCACCCGCTGCCAGTCGTTTGGCCTCGATGATGATGCAGGCCGCTTCTCTACCGCCTTCCGCATTGTCTCTGACCGCTAGCTCACGATTCAGGCACTTGTCAGCCAACTGCTCCTTCAAGCGGTCGATGATGGCGCCCACAGCCGGGCGGTAACCGTAGTCTGCCGCGCCAGTATCGTCGGTCTCCTTGGGACAGATCGATGCGACGATCGAGTTCTTGCCGTAGTCGCGCAACACCTGCAACTGCCGCAGGCTGGGGTAGGCCTTGGCGTAACGCTGCGTCTGGTCGTAGCTGCCGTTGGGTGCCTGACACAGTGGGCTCTTGTAGAGATCGCCACCGAACTCGCTACAGTCGCAGTTGGGCACTGCCTCGCCTGCATCCAGCTGCGCTTCCACGACCGCCTGGTCTTCACACTCCACCTCGTTCGGCAGTGGGAAGATGCACGCGTACTGCAGATCGTCGTGCGCCTCGATGTTCCACTCGTGACCATTGATGCTGTTCGCCATGAACCCACCTTCGATCCCCACCAGCGCTTCCCCTGTGACGGGGTTCGTTCCCGTACGCGGCTCGATCGACTCGATCATCAGCGGGTCGAGCGGGTCGGGAATACCACCTGGTGGATCTTCCGAGCCGAGGATCAGTGACCAATCCACACGCTCTTCCTCTGGCACGTCCTGACGGTTGACGCGGTACTTGAGCGGGTCGGCGACGTTCGGCGAAATGGCGACGTCTTGCCAGGGAACGCCCACGATACCCGCCAAGAAGATCAGATCTTGCGAGCGAGGCAACGCTTGCACGGCGCCCTCCACGTTGGGGTCGAAAGTCAGGTCGAGGTAGAGGGGGTTGTTCTGCACGCCATCGCCATCTGGGCAGCGATTGGATGCCGGGTCCAAGTCGTCCGCGAACGGGCAGATCTTGTTGGAAGTGAGCGCGCGATTGTAACGCTCAACCGGGTACAGATAGTCGACACCAAACCGACGTTGCTGCTGGAAGCAGCGCAAGTTCGGATGGTCCTCGTAGGGAGGTCCCGCCAAGGAATACAACGGCTGCTCACAGCCAGCCCCAACGACACGAGCGTCGTCATCAGCAGTCGTGGTAGTCGGGCAACCTTCGGGGACGTTCTGTAGACCGCAGGAATGACAGCAGGTGTCATTCGGGTTAGCGTCGCAGGCGGAAGTTGCTCTGTACGCGGTCGTTTGCTTGTCCTCGTCCTGCGTTTGCGCCAGACGCCAGGCTTGCCCGCTAGCCTTGAACGAACAATCGTTCTCGTCAGACAGCATGATGATCGCCAGCAGCGAGTCTGGCCGCAGGAACTGCGCGCGCTGATTGATGATGACGGTATCAATCTCGCGCTCGTTGGTGCCGGGCTTGAGCTGTGGTCCGGCACACAAGTTGTTGGTGTCGCTGCTGTTACACGGCTGACGCACCACCTTGGTGTACGGGTAAGGATCGACCAAGAAGCGATACCAAGCTTCCAGCGTCGCTTCCCAACCACAACCGAACTCACCAGACTCCTGAACCAGATTGGAGAACGCCTGGACGAAGTCGTTTCGCTGGCTGCCCGGCTCCCAACTGAGAAAGCCCGTCGCGCTCGCTGCGGGTGCTGCTGCTGAGCCACGTGGCAGTGAACCCAGCAGATGCGCCATGTCCACTCGCTGTTCCGATCCACCATCGTCGTTCTGCTGGCAGTCGTAGAGCGCGCCGTAACCGCCCAAGCTGCTGGTGATCACGCCAATGTGAATGTCGTCAATCGGGTTGAACTCACGCGCGGAGCCGTTTTGACACTCTTCGGTAGCGGAGGCTGGGTGAGAAACCTCCACGCCATCCGCGTTCACGCAAATCGGGCTGACGAGCCTGTCGACCAAGTCGGGCAGTGCCTGCGCGAGAATGGCCTGCTTGTCCGCCATCGAGATCGAGTTGTCGACGACGAACAGCAAGTCGATCTTGTCGACCGCCGACTGCACGAGCTCATCGACGAGCACGTTGGTGGTCCGCGGCTGCTCACGACCGATGGGACGATCCAAGCAACCTGAGGTGCTTGCCGCCGCACCGAACGCAACCAAGCCGGCCAAGACCGTCTTCAGCAGGGATGGGATTCGTATGAGGGATGTGGGTTTCATGGTCAGCTTCTCGGGTGCCAAGTTTCTTGGGAGTGTCAGCCTTGCGGGTATCTGCGCAGCTGGTGTCAGCTTCGCGGGTGAGTGGTGCTTCGCGGGTGAGTGGTGTCAGCTTCGCGGGTGAGTGGTTCTAGAAACGCCGCCGAACGTCGGGATTCCTGTCAGCTTGAACGAAAATCGGAGCAGCACGAAGGGATCGCGGAAACCGCAAATGGTCGCAGCCGGGCGGCAGACTAGGTGGCGCCGCAAACCCCGTCAACGCCTGCAGTCTGGGCGCGCCGGGAAACTGACATTCTCGGCCTAAGGTGCGGCCATCACAGAAAATTCTGGAGGCGAGTGGGGTGATCGCAGGCATCCGTGGATCAAGGGATCTGCAAGAAGAGCGCCAGTGTCGTTACTCGATCGAAACGCCGTCCGAACAAGCGCAGACAGACAACTAAGTTGGCGCTCCGCGCGGGTGAGTAGTCAACCTAAGTGGCAGGCGCCGCGTCGGAGCTAGACGGCGGGCCAGGCTCGTCAGAGAGCGAGGTTTCGCCGCGCGACGACTCCTCGCTTTCCCAATACCGCTCCAACGCGCGCACATGCCCACTGTTGATGCCTTCGACAGCAAGCAATTCCTGCCGCGAGGCGGAACGTACGTTGTCCACGGTACCGAAGTGGCGCAGCAGCGCCTCTTTCGATTTGGGTCCGATACCAGCGATCTGGTCGAGCCGTGACTGAAAGCGTCGAGCCTTGCCCAAGCGCGAGCGCCCGCGGTTGGCAAAACGATGGGCTTCGTCGCGCGCGCGAGCGAGCAAGAATAGTTCCGGGCAGTTGGGCCGCAACGCGATGGGGTTCTTCTGTCCCGGCAAGTAGACGCGGTCGACCAACTTGTCCCCTGCGACGTTCTCACGCTCTTTCGCCAACCCGCAGATCTGTAGTTCGAACAGTCCCAAATCGTGTGCTGCGCTGACCGCGACGGCCAACTGTCCGCGTCCACCGTCCACCACGAACAAGTCTGGGAGTTCCCAGTCTGCGGATCCAGCGTCGGCGTTCGCAGCCGCGTCCACCTTCGCGGCGCGGCCACGACGAAACCGTCGCGAAAGCACTTCGTACATCGCAGCGTAGTCGTCGCCATCGGTCTTGGTCTTGACGTGGTAGGTGCGATAGCGAGACTTGTCTGGCTCACCGTCGGTCAGTGCGACGAGTGAACCAACCGTATCCAGCCCACCCAAGTGTGAAATGTCCGTGCACTCGATGTTCCGTGGCAGCGTGGGCAAGCGCAGTCGTTGCTGCAACTTCTCGAGCCTGGCGTCGATGTCCTCTGCAGCGCGACGCTTCTCGCCGAAGGCATGGGCAGCGTTCTCTTGGGCGAGTTCGAGTAACCGCCTGCGTGCGCCACGCTGCGGACACTCGAGCGCGACGCGCTGAGAGTGCTTCTTGGGTGCTCGCTTTTGGGGGTCACTTTCTGCCACCGAGCCTCGCGCTCGATGCTGCTCGGCGCGTTGCTCGGCAAGCCACTCTTCGACTCCCGCTGCCCCATCGGGCAGGACTGGGAGCAAGATCCGTTCGGGGATGCGACGCTGCCCAGCAGTTCCGTAGAGCTCACGCAGCAACGCCGCGACGACTTCATCATCTGAAATGTTCACTTGTCGCTGCGAAAAGCTGATCGCCTCGACGACCCTGCCCTCTCGAACGGTGAGTAGCGCCACTTCGACCAAGTCACCCTCGCGGTACAGCCCGACGACATCTTGGTCACGGGTGTCCACGCTGACTACCCGTTGGGTCTGACGAATACTCTCGACCGCGCGCAGCTGGTCGCGATGGCTCGCCGCGAGTTCGTACGCCATCGACTCACTCGCGGTGGTCATGCGCTGTTGCAACTCTGCTGACAGTTCGTCGTGTCTGCCGTCCAAAAACAGCTCCACAGCACCAACCTGCTCGGCGTATTCCGCAGCATCCACCTCGAGCACGCAGGGCGCGGGGCAGCGTTTGATCTGATACTTCAGGCACGGACGCCTGCGCGAAGCCAACTCGCGATCGGAGCACGTGCGCAACTTGAAGTGCTTCTCGACCAAGTGCAGGGTGCGACGCGCCGCCGTGGCGGAGTGGTAAGGCCCGAAGTACCTGGCGCCGTCGGGCTTGGAGCGACGCACCAACTGCAGGCGTGGCCATCGAGCTGACCTGTCGAGGCGCAGGTTCAGGTACTCTTTGTCGTCGCGAAGCTTGACGTTGAAGCGCGGCTGGTGCTCTTTGATCAGACTGTTTTCGAGGATCGCCGCTTCTTTTTCGGTCTCGGTGACGATGGTGGTCAAATCCTCGACGAGACGCACGAGCGCGGGTAAGTACATGCGCTCGTCACTGCTGCCCGCCTGAAAGTAGCTGCGCACCCGCGAGCGCAGGCTCTTCGCCTTCCCGACGTACAGCACCTGATCGGACTTGCCCCGAAATAGATACACGCCAGGTTTGGCCACCAGGGCGTCCAACTTCCCCTTCAGCTCTTCGCTCAACCCGTCAATCACGTTGGACCAACCGTCTCGAACTTCCCAGCCCCCCAACGAGAGCCGCAGCGGCTTGTGGCGCGTGTTGAATGGATTGCCGGGATCATCTTGGTGGTGGATCGCCGCCGCGGCGATCTCAGGCAGCGCATCGGCCGCATTGTTGATGGCCCAACTTGCCACGGCGGAGCCTGCCGAACGAGGCTTGCCGCAACTGACCCTGCTTGGCAAGCCGCTGCAGCTCGACAGCAAAGCGCCTTCGCGCGCCGTCAAACGGTTGCGCGCTCGCGTGGGCGGGCTGTTCTCGCTGACCCTGGGCCACGGCAGCACGCAGAAAGTGAGCTACGGCGATCTCGGCGTGGAGATAGACAAGGCGAGGCTGGCTCAGCTGCTGCGTGACTCCGTGGACTACACCAGCCCGCTTTCGCGGTGGCGCCGACGGAACGACGTCGCGTCCACCGCCCCCCTTGCTTTGCCCGTTCCACTCCGCGTCGACGTGCAACGCGCACTGCCTTTGCTGCTATCGATCAAGGACGAGTTCGATCGACCGAGCGTCGATGCCCGCCTGGATCTCGAGCGTCGACAGGTGACGGAAAGTGTCGAGGGCATGTTGCTCGACGTGGACGCCAGCTTGCGCGCGATCGAGCAAGCCCTCGGCGAAGGCGCTACCGAGGCGGCGCTGGTGTTCGAAAAGGTGCCGCCTCGCCGCCGCACGGAACAACTCGCCGACGTGCGCTTCGACCACGTGCTGGCGTCCTTCGAGACCACATACGATCGTTCGATGAAAGCCGCTGCGCGCACGTTCAACTTGCGATTGGCTGCCTCCAAGCTGGACGGCACGGTTTTGTTTCCAGGAGAAACGTTCGACTTCAACCAGACGGTCGGCGCTCGCGATGAAGCCAACGGCTACAAGGTTGCGCCCGTGATCGCGCAAGGTGAGCTGGTCGACGGCATCGGCGGGGGTACTTGTCAGATCTCGGGCACGCTACATGGCGCGGCGTTCTTCGCAGGGCTCGACATCGTCGAGCGTTACCCGCACACCCGTCCGAGTTCGTACATCAAGCTCGGTCTCGACGCGACGGTCGTCTACCCGACGATCAACTTCCGCTTCGCCAATCCATACGACTTCCCGGTCGTGCTGCACCAGACCGTCAAAGATGGTTCGGTTCGTGCAGAGATTCTGGGTCCAGAAACCGACCAGACGGTGACACTCATTCGTCGCATCCTGGGAGCGACCCCCTACGAAGAGGTCGAACGTCCAGATCCGCGACTGCCCAAAGGTGAACGAGTGTTGGGTCAGCGTGGCGTGCCTGGATTCAAAGTGCGGATGTACCGCATCGTTCGACAGGGCGCGCACGCCGAACGTGAAGTGCGCGACGCGCTATACCCGCCAACCACCCAAATCATCCGTGTCGGGACTGCAACAGAGGGCGGGAAGTCAGCGCTCGATGACCCCCACGGCGAATACACCGCCGACGAGTTACTGGTCGTCACCTCGATGCGAGACGACGGCTCCAAGAGCCCCGTGCAAAACGAGCGCCGAGAGCCCGGCCGATACGGTAACGCCGGTTGGACCGCGCAGGCTGGCATGCCCGTTTTCGAGCGGAATTGACGAGACAGCACGGCGGTTGTAGCAGCTTGGATGCGGGCCCGAGCTGGAACCTCAGAGCGCTGATCCAGCTGGCACTGCGGCTGATTCTTCTTTCATATTCAACACATAAGCAAAGACCTTCCAGTCGGCCTGATGTTGCACGGAACAAGGTCCTTCCCAATGTTCACGCAAAGGTTGTATTAGGGCCCGCACAGCCGGCACCGGCCGGCCGTTACCTAGCCATGACGGCATCTTGACCCTGCGGGGCCAGCTCCTCAGAGCAGCCCGCGCCGGTCGACTGACCCGAGACGACTAATGACGACGCAAGACTTCGCTGTACCGCACCACCACCACCCCGAACCGCACGTCGACGAGACCGACCCCACCCCCCGCACCGTGGATTGGAACAATCCGCGCGTTGCCGCCATTCTCGAGGCCGCCGCCAAGTGCTTCTCCCGCAAGGGGTTCAGTGCCACCACGCTAGCGGAAATTGGCAAAGAGCTGGGATTGCGCAAGAGCATCGTCCACTACTACTTCGCAAGCAAAGCCGCGCTCATTCACGAGGTGCAGAGCTACACGTACCACAAGTACTTGGAGCGCGTTCGCGCCGCCGTACGCGCGGAAGTTCCGCCCGGCGAGCGTTCTGCCCAAGGCATCGCTGCTCTGTGGGACGCAGCCGGCGACGGCAACGTCGGCCTGAACATCGAGGTGTGGAGCGCCTCGCGCAACGACGAAGAGCTGAAGCGCCGCGCTGCTGCCCTGCAGAAAGAGAAGCGCAAGCTCGTGGCGCGTAGCATCGCAGACATGCTCGGTGCCGATCCCACGCGTATTCGTGAATCGCTGTGCACCTTGGTGCTCAGCGTCCTCAACGGGCTGACCGTGTGCGAATACGTCGAAGGCGAGCAGGCGAAAGCGCAGGAAGCGTTCGAAATCTTCGTATCGCTGCTCCGCGCGGGTCTATCCAACCTCGACTCCCCGCCGCAGCCCGGCGCACCCTCTTGAGCTCGTTCGACGCTCGGCGAGCCACTCCCACCCCGTCTGCAACGGCACGGATCTAGGCCGTGGTATTCGACGCGATCTTGGGGCAGGCGCCCGCGGTGCAGATTCTGCGGCGCGCGCTGGCTCGGGGTCGCGTTCACCACGCCTACCGATTCGAAGGGCCCGAAGGCGTGGGTAAGGAGCAGGCTGCTTTGGCACTCGCGCAGTCGCTCGTCTGTACGCAGCGGGTCGACGAAGGGTGCGGCGAGTGCTCCGCGTGCCATCGCGCCGTCACGTTCAGCGCCGAGGAACCGCACATCCCGCAGCACCCCGACGTGGTGCTCGTCGGACGTGGCATCTATCCGAAGTCGCTCATCGGAACGAAGGAAGCGACGGGGATCAGTGTCGAGCAAGTGCGGCGTGTCGTGCTCGCTCGCTCGGGGTACGCCCCTCACGAGGCCCGCAACTTGATCTTCATCGTGCGGGATGCGGATGAACTGAACGTCTCGTCCGCCAACGCGCTGCTCAAGACGCTGGAAGAGCCACGCTCGCGGGTGCACTTCGTACTGCTCACGAGCCGACCGCATCGCTTGCTCGACACGATTCGCTCCCGCACGCTGCCTGTACGCTTCGGCCCATTGCCTGATGACGTGGTCGCGGGAGTCTTGCATCAGCGCGGCTTGCCCAGCGACTGGGTGGCGCTCGCCCAGGGCAGTGTCAGCGCCGCGCTGCAACTCGCCGACGAGGACCAGCGTCAGGAGCTGGACGAGTTCGTGACAGCCTTCGACGCGGCTCTCTCGAGTCCTGACTCGGGTGCGGCACTGACGCTGGCGGCCAAGCTCCCAAGCGACCGTCATCAGCTCAAACGACTGCTATTGGCATTCGCGCAACGTCTTGCGATTGCGGGGCGGGAAGCAGGCCAACGCGCCCCTCACCTCGCTGAGCGAAACGCGCACCAATACGCCCTGGTACAGCAGTCCGTCGCCGGGCTCGAACGAAACGCCGCCGGGGCTCTGACCGTCGAATCTCTGATCGTGGAACTGCGGGGAGCCTACGTTTGACTACTGTGCGAGCCTGAAGTCGCGCTGTAGCTCACTCAGTCGCGCGCGCTGTAGCGACGGCGTACCCGTGATGGCGCCGATCACGGCAGCCATGCTCACGTGGGGAGCCACTCGGGCCAGCCGAGCTCCAGTGATGCCACCAATGCCCACCAATGGAATTCCCGCTCGCCGCGCTGCCTCGCCCGCCGCTCTCAACGTCGCGGACGAAACGACGGGATCGGGATTGAGCTTGCTGCGAGTCGCAAACAGTGGACCGAGCGCCACATAGTCGGGAGTCATCGCGAGCGCACTCTCGAACTGTCGAGAGTCGTGAGTGGACAGCCCTACGCGCAGACTAGGCGCGATCCGCCTGACCTCTTCCAACGGCACGTCGTCCTGCCCCAGATGAACACCATCACACCCCGCCGCGAGCGCAAGGTCGGGTCGATCATTGGCAAAAAGTAACGTCTGTGCGGAGTCACACGCAGTACGAAGAGCCCGGAGCATTGCCAAAACCTCGCGGGCGCCCAAGTCCTTCGCTCGAAGTTGCATGATTGCAGGTCGCGCATCGAGCAAAGCCCTCGCGAGTTCGATGGGGTCGACTCCCAGGCTAGCGCATTGGGTCACGTCGACGATCGGATAGATTCCGTTCACGTCACAACCATAACGCGTGCGGCTGATGGGGCCCAGGGAGCGTACGGCCAAAGTCGGGACACGCGCGCGACCGTTGGAACTCGATGGCAAAAAGTTCCGCCAGCCGGCATCGAGCCGCTCCTCGTCCCGTGAATTTCCGGGTTGAGACGGGAGTCCAACGGATGCGTCCCTGGAAGACGCCCGCTATAACCGCAGCATGACGCGACTGTCATCAACGGCCTGGCTCAGCCTCGCGCTCGTCACTTGTTCGCTCGGGGTTGCCAGCGCGACGGACCTCCTGCCCAACGCCAGCGCGCAAGAGGCCGAGGAGGCTAAGCCCAAGCGCCCCCCGTCGGGAGCAGCGAACGTCGCTCATCCGAACAAGGTGCGCGTGCAGAACAACGCCAAGATCATGCGCGAGAAACGCAAGACCGCGGCGGAGCGGCGCGCCAAACTCAAAGCGCAGCGGGCCGAACGCGAGCAAGCAAAGGCGAAGAAGACCGACAAGGAAGAGAAGAAACCCAAGAAAACCGAAAAAGCCGGCAAAGAGCAGGACAAAGCCTCCAAGCCGAAGACGACACCGAAAAAGCCCAAGGTCATCGTCTACAAGGACGTTCCGCTCACGCCGCTCGAACAGCGGCTCAGCGAGACGCTTACTCTCGAGCTGGACGCTGGCGGTCCCTATGAACCGTGGCGAGTCACGGTACGTAACGTGGGAGCACAACCCGTTCGCGTTTTCAAAGACGTACGCCTGCTGTGGTTCGAAGCCAACGTCCCCGGCAAGCGCAAACCCACGTACTGCAAACTGCCGGACAGCATGTTGCCCAAGGTCGCACGAGATCGATCGCGTACCGCACTCGAACCTGGGCAGGGCTTCAGTTTTCAGGTTGATCCGCGATTTTACTGTTTCGAAAGCACGGACACCTCGATTCTCGTACCGGGGGCGTTCGTCAGGGCGCACTATGGTTGGCAAACGAATGGGCGCTTCGTCTGGGACAAAGGCAAACTGCGCCGCCTGCGTCTGACCCAGAAGGCGCCATACGTCGCGAAACCTTCAGCTGAGACCGCAGACGGCCTCAAGGATCTCGAGTCCACGGGCGTGGCATTGGGTAACGAATACATCGATTGGTCGAAGACTCGCATCAAGGGTGTGGACGTGCGCCCGCACGACGCAGCCCTGAGCTTGAGCATCGACCAGGGCGCTGATGTGGATCGCGGAAACACGGCTTGGGTAGAAGTGTCCGTCAAGAATCACAGCCGCGAGACGCAAACGGTTTTTCTGCGCCGTGAGCTGCTGAGCTTCAGTGTTCGTGGCCCGACAGGAAGACATGAGTGCGAACCCGAGGAGAGCTACCGCTCGCCCGATGAGATGAACATGCAGCGCTTGGCACCCGGCAAAGACGTATCGATGACGGTGCGACTGGCCGAGTTCTGTGACGCGGAAGTCTTCTCTGCGCCTGGGCTGTATTACGTGACCGCCCGATTACCGCTGCCTGACGATGACTCCGAGCGAGACGATTCAGCGACGGAGGAGGGCGAAATCCCCGACGTCGAAGACGAGATAGGCGCCGCCCACGAACGCCCCGGGCCAGATGATGCAGGCGACGAGCACGACTCTGCGAATACAGAACACGAGCGTTCCCCCCGCGCACTCAGGGCGAAAACCCCGAGACTGATTCGGGTACGCCAAGGCACCAGTCGATTCGTCTACGAGAAAGCACGCTCGGCGGCGATGAGCGGCGAGCGTCGCGACCGCAGGTGAGCGCTGACGCGAGTTGGCGCTCCTAACGTGTGAGCTGCGCCAAGTCGTCGAGGTTGGCGTGGACCCGCGGATCCGTCGGATCTAGACGTTTGGCCTTCTCGAGCGCTTCCCGCGCCAAGTCGTAGTGTTTGTTCGCCGCGTGGATCGTGGCGAGGTTGATCCACGCGGACGTCAGTTTCGGGTCTTTTTCGAT
The DNA here is from genome assembly GCA_965651905.1 of uncultured bacterium. Lineage (GTDB taxonomy): Bacteria > Myxococcota_A > Polyangia > Polyangiales > Polyangiaceae > SZUA-265. The sequence goes on from CBFGUG010000007.1 coordinate 71,085, forward strand.
GGCTCGATCGCACCACCGTCGAGCGACCTCTGCTTGCCGACGCAGCCGATACGCGTAACACAGATTACTCATGAAGGTCGCTCGCTCGGGCGCGAGTTCGTGAGCCTTGGATAGTTGCACGATGGCTTCGTCCACCCTACCCGCCGCGAGTAAGGCCGTGCCGTAGTCCCCCAGCGTCCGCGGTTGCGTCGGCGCTAGCCTGGCCGCTTTCTCCAGTGCGACCACTGCCTGCTCGACTTCCGCTTGCATCAACCACGCGGTACCGAGGTTCGACAAACGTTCTGGGTTGTTCGGATCTAGTCGGGCGGCCTCGGAGAACCCTTCGAGCGCGCCTGCCTTGTCTCCCTGCGCCAATCGCGCCACGCCCCAGGCCGAATGCGCCTCAGCGTCGTCAGCTAACGCCGACCGTGCGGCTGAGAGCAGCGGCTCTGCCGCCTGCGCATCCCCCAAAGCCAAGTGCAGCTGTCCTTCGAGAAGCTGAGCTGGGGCGAAAGTGGGTTGCAGGCGCTGACCTTCGCGAAGTAGCGCGAGCAACTCCGAGACTCTGCGGTCGCCTTTCGCCGCACCGAACTCCAGCGCCAACCCCAATCTGCCGAAGCGCGCCTCGACGATCCCCACGACGGGGGCCGGGTGTTCGGGAATCAAACGCCGCGCTTTGCGAAAATGCTGTCGTGCTTGCTCGAAGTTACCACGTTCGAGCGCTGCTTCCCCGAGTGCGATCCAGCGATCTGCTTCGTCCCCTTTGCCCCGTGTCAGGCTGCGGGGAGCTTTCGGCCTGCTCGCCGCGGCGCTGGCATCGCGCGCGCTCGCGTCAGCAATGTAGGAGTCGATTCGTTCCAGCGTTTCGTCAGCGCTGACGCCTTCATCCGCGCCGTGGAAGTCGGGTTCCGCGGGCTGCTGGGGCGCTACCGCCTCGACGCCACTGGGATCCTCAGCGGGCTCAGGCGCGGCGCAGCCCGCCGACAGAGCACACGACACCAGTGCACCGATGATGTGCCTCGAGCTGTGCGCTCGCCGAGCACCATCACACCGCCGGGCCACTTCAATTTTCCTTCTCGGTGCTGGCCTCCGCGCGGGGTTCACCCTCCACGACCTTGTGCTCCTTGCCATCATACCGCAGCAAGATCGGCGCCTCTTCACGTTTGCTCATCAACACCACGGGGCGCTTCCACAAGCGGAACAGCGACTTCATCGTCTTGCTGCAGTAGTCGAGCCGCAGGTCCACGCCGCGGTGGTCGTGATTGAGCAACAGTTCTCCGCGGTTCTCGTAGTTTGCATCCTCGACGTAGATGAAGGGGTTGCCCATGTTCGTCAGTTGGAACAACAGCTTCTCTTTGATCTGCTGAAACTTGCGCGAGTGGATTTCGAATCGTTCATTTCTTGCGCTCCACTCGAAGGTGAACAGCTTGTGACGCATCGCGAACTCGGGCGTGAGGAACTCGTCGATGAACGTCACGTCGTTGTATAGGCGACGCACCTCGAAAATCTTCTTTTGCCCCAGGCCCAGGCGCTGGTTCCAGTCGCTCTTGCGATCGAGGTTGTCGACCGACTCCCACTCCTTGCCAAACTGACCCTTGTTCCAACGATCCTCGATACTTCGAAACAACTCCACGCCCAGCTTGTACGGGTTGAGGCGCTGTCCGCTGGTCGCCATCACCGCGGCGTTGTTGTCGGCATAGTCGAGGATCTCGGTCGAGTCGCACACCTTCTCGGTCATCATCTTCGAGTGCCAGTACGACGCCCACCCCTCGTTCATGATCTTCGTCTGCATCTGCGGCAGGAAGTAGTACGCCTCCTCGCGAATGATCGATAAAATCGCGCGCTCCCACTTCTGCAGGGGAGCGTGTTCGATCAAGAAACCAGGAATGTCGCGAACTGGTTTTTGAGGCACCTTGCCCTGCGACGAAGCGCGCTCGGCGAGCACCTTCTCCTTCTGCTGTTCGATGTACGACTCGGGGTTGATGAACGCCTCCATGTACTCTTTGGCGCGAAGGCGCGGCACCTGAACTTCCCTGGGCGACTCCTCGTCCTCGATGGTGCGCGTCTGCCGCACGACGAAGGGCGACCAAGGGTCGATCAAGTTCTCCAGCGAGAGGCAGTCGTCGATCAGTTCCTCGACGGAATCGATACCGTGCCGATCGATGATACGACGCACGACTGAGCCGTGGTTGGCAAGCTTGTCGACCCACTTGCGATCCGGGTCGTAGCCTTCCGCCACGCTGACGGGGTCCACCACCGAGCCACCAGCGTCGAGATCCGTCGAACGGAAACTGAAATTGTTCTTGAAGAAGTCGACGTGCCCGTACACATGACACATCACGAGTTTTTGGTCGGTCAGGCTGTTACCTTCGAGCAGGTAGGCGATCGCAGGGTTGTTGTTGATGACCAGCTCGTAGATCTTGGAAAGCCCGTACTCGGTGCTCTTGCTCAGCTGCTCGTACTCCATGCCGAAGCGCCAGTGGGGGTAACGCGTCGGGAACCCTCCATACGATGCAATCTCGTTGATCTGATCGTAGGGCAGCATCTGGAAGACGGTCGGAAAGAAGTCGAGCCCGAAGTCTCTCGCGACTTTCTCGATTTTTTCCGCTTCCACCGCGAGGTAACGCGGCAAACGCATCTTGGTCGGAAAACGTGCCACTCAGCGCCCCTTCCCCAGAAAGTCTTTGATGCTGGCCATGATGCCGTCCTTGTCGGGGATTTCGCTCGTCACGACGCGCTCGTCCGCGCTCAAGTGTTCGTGCAGGTCTTTGATGAACTGACCTGAGCCGTACGGACTTTCCACCTGCCCGTACGCGAACATGTTCACCCGAGGCAGAATGCTCTCCTTCAGCAACTGAATGCAGACGAGTGTATCGTCCATCGACCAGTTGTCGCCGTCGGAAAAATGGAAGGGGTAGATGTTCCACTGATCGGCGGGATACTCCGCATCGATCATCTGATTGCACAAGCGGTAGGCGGACGAGATCATCGTGCCGCCCGATTCACGCGTGTGAAAAAACGTTTCACGGTCGACCTCACGCGCCACGGCGTCGTGGATGATGTAGCGCCGCTCGATCCCCTTGTATTGGCGAGTCAGCCAACTGTCGATCCAGAAGCTCTCGATACGCACGATCTGCTTCTGCTCTTCACCCATCGATCCCGAAACGTCCATCATGTAGATGATGACCGCGTTGGCGACGGGGTCGTTCTGCTCCTTCCACGAGCGGAAGCGCTTGTCTTCCTGTTGTGGAATGATCATCGGTCGACGTGGATCGTAGGTGCCCGACGCGATCGCTCGTCGCAATGCTTCGCGATAGGTACGTCGGAAGTGACGCAAGGACTCAGGGCCGACGCGGCGAATGCCCGTGTAACGTTCCTTCACCGCGCGGATGCGGTTTTGCCCCTTGTCCTCGATGTCGGGTAGCTCCAGCTCCTCGCCCAGGATGTCGACGAGTTCATCGAGCGCCACATCGACTTCGATCGAGTGTTCACCTTCTCCCTCTCCCGCCTTGCCACCGCCGCCAGGCTGCGGTTGGCCCTGACCGACGCCGTCCCCCACTTCTCCGTCACCCTGACCCGCCCCTCCTGTCTGCTGGTCGCCGTACACGAAGCGCGGAATATCGATCTGTGGGATGGGAATCGACACGACGTCTTTGCCCTGTCGCCCGATCAACTCGCCGTGGCTGATGTACTCGCGAAGATTCTTACGGATCTTGCCGCGCACGATCTGCCTGAAGCGGGAGTGGTCTCTATCGATCTTGAGTGACATTTTGGGAATCAGCCCCTCCGCGCGTTGGCCATCGGTCGCCGCAAGCGGGCGTCGACTACGAAACGGCGCCCCGCCGACCCCAGCTCGACGTGAGCTTCAGGTTGGCATCGGTCAGCGGGCTTCCTGCGCACCCGAGTAGCCTATCACGATGGGCCTAAGGGGCGAGGACGGTTGAACAATCGGCTGGTTGAGGCGTCCGAGCGCGCCCGATCGGCAAAAGCTGCGGCTATGCTCGCGTCACCCTGCCGGCCGTCGGACTGATCGCCGCGCGCGTCCCGCTCCGCAATGGCGGTCGGGGGCGTCGGAGGCCGCGTCAGCGATGTTTGAGACTTCACTTCGACGTTTCGTCGACCCAGCGCCGCGCGTTGATGAACATGCGCATCCAAGGACTGTCACCCTGCCAGGCGTCGGGCGCCCACGACATTTGCACGGCGCGAAACACGCGTTCGGGGTGCGGCATCATGATCAACGCGCGCCCGCTGTCGGACGAAAAGCCCGTGACGCCGCCAGGCGATCCGTTGGGGTTACTCGGGTAACTGCGGGCGGTCGCGTGGAAGTTGTCGACGAAACGTAGCGCCACCTGACGTTCGTCCTGCTCCCCATCGAACAGCGCCCGGCCCTCACCGTGGGCCACGGCGATCGGCAGCTCGGATCCGTCCATCCCGCGGAAGAACAACGAACTGCTGCGCTCGATGCGAACCATCGACAATCGAGCCTCGAACTGCTCCGAGGCGTTGCGTACGAAACGTGGCCACGCCTCGGCGCCCGGGATCAGTTGTTTGAGGCCGCTGAGCATTTGGCAACCGTTACACACTCCCAGAGAAAAGCGGTCTTCACGCGCGAAGTGCTCACTGAAGACCTCGCGGGCTCGCGCGTTGTGCAGGATGGATTTCGCCCAGCCACCGCCAGCGCCGAGTACGTCGCCGTACGAAAACCCGCCGCACGCCACGACGCCGCGATAACTCTGCAAGTCGTCCTTGCCGGAAATCACGTCCGTCATGTGAACGTCGACACACGAAAAGCCCGCGCGATCAAACGCGGCCGCCATTTCGAGCTGACCGTTCACGCCTTGCTCTCGCAAAATCGCAACTCGCGGACGCTCGTCGCTCGAAACGCTCACACCCATCGTCTGCTCGATGTCGAAGGTCACGACCGGTGACATCCCGGGATCGGACATGTCGCAGTTGCGCTCGAACTCCTGCTCCGCACACTCGGGGTTGTCGCGCAGGCTCTGCATGCGCAGCGTGGTATCCGAGTACCAACGTCGCAGTTGATGCAAGCGCTCGACCAACAGCGGGTTACCCTCGAGGGTGATCTCCACCTCCGGCTCTTGCCGCACGCGGCCGATCACATGAACGTGCAGCCCCGCTTCGAGCCCGTGTTCTTCCAGCACGGACAAGACTTCGTCCAAGTCGTCTCGGGCGATTTGAACGACTGCCCCCAGCTCCTCGCTGAACAACGCCGCGAGTGGATCGATACCCGCTTCGAGTAGGCCCAACTCGTCCAGTGAGATCTGCAGGCCGCAATGCCCGGCAAACGCCATCTCCACGAGCGTGACGAGCAACCCTCCATCCGAGCGATCGTGGTAGGCGAGAATTCGCCGCTCACGCCCCAGGCGCCCGACCGCGTCGAACAGGCCGCGCAGCAGCGCGGGCTCGTCCAAATCTGGCGCAACGTCTCCGAGCTGGTTGTACACCTGAAGCAGTGCGGAACCGCCCAAGCGATGTTGTCCGGCGCCCAAGTCGATGGCGAGCAGCAGCGTTTCTGGATCGGGGTGTAGCTGCGGTGTGAGGGCGAGGCGCACGTCGTGCACCCGCGCGAACGCCGAAATGATCAGCGACAGTGGCGCGACCACCTTGCGCTCGCCGTCCTCGGCCTGCCAGCGCGTCTGCATGCTCATGGAGTCTTTGCCCACGGGGATCGTGAGGCCGAGTTCAGGACACAGGTCGATGCCCACCGCCGTCACCGCATCGAACAACGCCTGATCTTCACCAGGGTACCCAGCCGCCGCCATCCAGTTCGCCGACAGCTTGATGTCGGCCAGCGACGCGATCGGCGCGCTGGCGATGTTGGTGATGGCCTCACCGACCGCCATTCGAGCTGCAGCTTTGGCATCCAACAGCGCGCAGGGCGTGCGTTCTCCGAGAGACATCGCTTCGCCCGTGTAGCCGTCGTAGTCGGCCAGCGTGAGGGCTGCGTCAGCAACAGGCACCTGCCACGGCCCCACCATCGGGTCCCGCGCGACCAAACCAGTGACCGTGCGATCGCCGATGGTGATTAGGAACGTCTTGTCTGCGACGGTCGGCAGTTGCAACACGCGCTGCACGGCGTCTCGCAGATCGATGGCCCCCAGGGCTGGCGGCTGGGTGTTTGGAAACGCGCGGTCGAAGGTCCGCGTCATCTTGGGCGGCTTGCCGAGCAACACCGACAATGGCAGCTCGATCGGCGGCTCGGGTGATCCCGCGTGTTCGAGTCTCAGCGTTTCGTCGTCGTGGGGGCGCCCCACCACGGCAAACGGACAGCGTTCACGCTCGCAAAGTGCTTCGAAAGCGGCAAGCCGTTCTTCGCGAACGGCCAGCACGTAGCGCTCCTGCGCTTCGTTGCACCAGATCTCCATCGGGCTCATCCCAGGCTCGGCGTTGGGGATCTTCTCCAGTTGAAACGTTGCCCCGCGGCCCGCATCGTGCACCAGCTCGGGAAACGCATTCGAAAGCCCCCCCGCGCCGACGTCGTGAATCGACTCGATCGGCGACTCGACGCCCATCGCGGAACAACGATCGATGACTTCCTGACAGCGGCGCTCCATCTCGGCGTTGTCGCGCTGCACGCTGGCAAAATCCAAGTCCTCGTGGCTGCTGCCCGAACCCATCGACGAAGCCGCACCGCCCCCGAGCCCGATCAACATCGCGGGGCCACCAAGTACCACCAAAACGCAGTCGTCGCCGAACAGACGCTTGTTCACCAATGGCGGCCGAATGTGACCGAGCCCCCCCGCCAACATGATGGGCTTGTGATAACCGCGAACCGCAGGCCCGCCGATTCCGTCGAACTCCTGCTCGAAGCTTCGGAAATAGCCGACGATAGCAGGGCGGCCGAACTCGTTGTTGAACGCCGCTGAGCCAATCGGTCCCTGTAACATGATCGAAAGCGCGCTCTCGATACGCTCGGGCTTACCGTAGTCGACTTCCCAGGGGCGCTCGTGCCCGGGAATGCGCAGATTGGACACGGAAAACCCCGTGAGGCCAGCCTTGGGTTTGCTGCCGCGCCCAGTCGCGCCCTCATCACGGATCTCGCCGCCCGAACCCGTCGACGCGCCCGGGTAAGGCGAAATCGCCGTCGGGTGATTGTGGGTCTCGACCTTCATCAAGATCGGTGCGTCTTCGTAGACGTGTTCGTAGACGCCAGCTTCGTTCGGCCAAAACCGCGCGCTGGCGTAACCGCGCATCACCGCCGAGTTGTCGCTGTAAGCCGAGAGCACGCCGCTTGGATGCTGCGAAAACGTGTTACGGATGCGGTCGAACAGCGAGTTGTAGTCGGGCACGCCATCGACCACCCAGTCCGCTTTGAATATCTTGTGCCTACAGTGTTCACTATTGGCCTGCGCGAACATCATCAGCTCGGCGTCCGTGGGGTCGCGCCCCATCGCCGAAAATGCCTCGTGCAAATAGTCGATCTCGTCGTCAGCCAGCGCCAAGCCCCACTCGACGTTGGCACGCTGGAGCGCGTCTCGGCCCCCTGCTTCGAGGGGCACGGTACGCAGGGGCCGCGGAGCCTGCTCGGCAAACAGCGGAGCCGCCGCGGACGGCTCTGCCACCACGACTTGGGTCATGCGATCGTGCAACTTGGCGCCGATTGCTTCGCGCTGCGTCGGGCTGAGCGGCGCACTGGACGAAAGCGTGTACTCGACGCCACGTTCGATTCGCTTGACCGCGGAAAGGCCACATACCCGCGCGATGTCCGTCGCCTTGGAAGACCACGGCGAAATAGTCCCAAACCTGGGCACCACGATCAGGCTCGCCTGTTCACCCGAAGCAGGCTCTGAAACCTCGCCGTCGCCATAGTCGAGTAAGCGTTCGAGCACCTCTTGTCCAGCCGAGTCGAGCTCTCCAGTCAGTTCGACGAAGTGGATGTAACGCGCGCTCAGCGCGGTCAGCTCGGGCGCCAGAGCGGTGAGTTGAGACAGTAGTCCCTGGGCTCGGAATTCGGACAGGGCGCTGGCGCCAGTACTCCACCTCATGACCGGCGTTTTCGCAGAACCCCGCCGCGTGTCTACCTTCAAAGCCGCGGCCGGGGCAGTGACCGGCGGCTCGTCCAGGCCCCGACCTCCAGCCCTCTCGAAAGGGTCACGCCAGCAAGCCGACTCGATCACTCGTTGGAGATCCCAGACCCGCCAAAGCCGTGTAGGGTGCCTGCCTCGTGCGATTTTTGTGTATCTCAGACATCCACGGCCACGCAGCGGCCTTGCGCAAAGTCCTCGAAGAAGGCACCGCCCGCGGCTTCGATCAGCTCGTCGCGTGCGGCGATCTACTGTTTCCCGGGCCCGATCCATTGGAGACCTGGAACCTACTGATCGAACACCGAGCGCTGTGCGTGCAGGGCTTGACCGACCGCGCCGTGGGTACCGTCGAGCCCAACGACCTGAAAGCTGAAAACGACGATCAACAGCGACGCATCGACCAGCTGCTCGACTTTCATGACCGACTCGGCGACATCATCGTCGCGCGTTTGGCGCGGCTGAACCAAACCGCGCGGCTGCCGCTCGAGTCGGGCCACGAAATGGTAGTGGTACATGGCAGCCCCAGCGACCCATCGGAAGCCATGACCGCAGACATGGACGACGACGAGCTCAACGCACTGATCGCGGACGACCCCGCGGATCTGATCGTGTGCGGCGCGAGCCACGTGCCGTTCGTCCGAGAGCTGGGTGAAATCCGGGTGGTCAACGTCGGGTCGGTGGGCGAGTCGCCAACGCCCGGGATCGCCAACGCCACGATCATCACGACCAGCCCGCTCAGCGTAGATATCACGCCGTTTTCGGTCGAGTTGGACACCGTCAGGTAACACAGCGGCCGCGCCAATTTTCGCCCCGCAGCCGGGCGGGATGGGCGCGGCGATCTGCAGTGGACAAGCGCGATCCACAGTGGTAGCGGCATCTGGCGCTGTCGCGGCAAGTGCCGCCGCACCCTGACAATACAGACTCGCTGCCCATCGGAGGACCCGTGCCCAGCCAATCCTTGGACTCGTTCGCTACCAAGAGCGATCTGAAGCTCTCAAACGCTACCCTGAGCTATTACAGCTTGCCGAAGTTCGCACAGGCTGCGGGCGTCGACGTCCAGCGCCTGCCGTTCGCGCTGCGCATCCTGCTGGAGAACCTGCTCCGCTGCGAAGACGGGCGGGCCGTTTCCAGAGAAGACGTCTTGGCGCTCGCCAAGTGGGATGCCAAAGCCAAGCCCAACCAAGAGATCGCGTTTCATCCAGCGCGCGTGGTGCTGCAAGACTTCACGGGCGTGCCCGCTGTGGTCGATCTCGCCGCGATGCGCGACGCGATGGCCGAAATGGGCGGTGATCCGAGCAAGATCAACCCGCTGTTTCCGTCCGAGCTGGTCATCGATCACTCGGTACAGGTCGACGAATACGGCACCGCCGAAGCCCTCGTCCGCAACACGGATCTCGAGTTCGAGCGCAACAAAGAGCGTTACCAGCTGCTGCGCTGGGGACAAGACGCGCTGAACAACTTTGCCGCCGTGCCGCCGGGCACGGGCATCGTGCACCAAGTGAACCTCGAGTACTTGGCTCGCGTGGTCTTCGACAAAGACGGCGTCGCCTACCCGGACACGCTGGTCGGCACCGACAGCCACACCACGATGATCAACGGGATCGGTGTGCTGGGCTGGGGTGTGGGCGGCATCGAGGCCGAAGCAGCCATGTTGGGGCAGCCCATCGTGCTCCTGGTGCCCAACGTCGTCGGCTTCAAGCTGAGCGGCGCGTTGCCCGAAGGCGCGACCGCCACCGATCTCGTGCTGACCATCACCAAGATGTTGCGCGACAAGGGCGTAGTAGGCCAGTTCGTGGAGTTCTTCGGCGCAGGGCTCGATCACCTCGGCCTCGCCGACCGAGCGACGATCGCCAACATGTCGCCCGAGTTCGGCTCCACCTGCGCCATCTTCCCAATAGACGACGAGACCATCCGCTACATCCGCTTCACGGGACGAAGCGACGAACAAGCCGAACGCGTCGAGGCCTACGCCAAGGCACAGGGTCTGTTCCGCAGCGCAGACACCAAAGACCCCGATTACACGGACACGCTCGAGCTCGATCTGTCCACCGTCGTTCCCAGCTTGGCGGGCCCCAAGCGCCCCCAAGACAAGGTCGCGCTGTCCGACATCGTTTCGACTTGGCGTTCGAGCCTCGAGCAACTGTTGTCACTGAGCAAGTCGGGCAAAGGTGATCCGGAAGCCAAGGTCTCGACCGAATACGCCGGGCAGAAGTTCGAACTCGGCCACGGCTCGGTCGTGATCGCCGCCATCACCTCGTGCACCAACACCAGCAACCCCAGCGTGATGATGGGTGCGGGCTTGCTCGCGCGTAACGCCCACGCCAAGGGCCTCAGCGTCAAACCGTGGGTCAAGACCAGTTTGGCGCCAGGTTCACAGGTCGTGACCGAATACTTGAAGCAAGCGGGCCTGCTCGAAGATTTGGAAGCACTCAAGTTCCATGTCGTAGGTTACGGCTGCACTACTTGCATCGGCAACAGCGGTCCGCTGCCCGCCCCCATCGCGTCCTCCGTCGAGAGCGGCGACTTGGTAGTGGCGTCCGTCCTGAGCGGCAACCGCAACTTCGAGGGACGCATCAACCCTCACGTGCGCGCCAACTACCTGGCGAGTCCGCCTTTAGTCGTGGCTTACGCCCTCGCTGGCCGCATGGACTTCGACTTCGAAAAAGAGCCTCTCGGCACCGACAAGGACGGCAAGGCCGTTTACCTCAAGGACGTGTGGCCCTCGCCCAAAGATGTGCAGACCGCAATCGCCGAGTCACTCTCGAGCGAGATGTACCGCAGCAAGTACGCCGACGTGTTCAAAGGCCCCGACGCCTGGCGCGCCATCGACGTACCCGAGGGCAGCCGTTTCACCTGGGACCCGGACAGCACTTACGTCCGCCGCCCGACCTTCTTCGAAGGCATTCCCAAAACGCCGTCAGCTCCCAAGAACATCACAGGCGCGCGCGTGCTCGCGCTGCTCGGCGACTCGGTCACGACTGATCACATCTCGCCCGCAGGTTCGATCGCCAAAGATTCACCCGCAGCCAAGTACCTCACGGACAATGGCGTCGCGCAAAAGGACTTCAACTCCTACGGCGCGCGCCGCGGTAATCACGAAGTGATGATGCGCGGCACTTTCGCCAACGTGCGCCTGCGCAACCAACTCGCCCCCGGCACGGAAGGCGGCTGGACGAAACACCAGCCCAGCGGCGAGCAGATGACGATTTTCGACGCCGCCGAGAAGTACAAGACGACCAACACGCCGCTCGTCGTGTTGGCGGGCAAAGAGTACGGCACGGGCTCGTCTCGTGACTGGGCGGCCAAGGGCACGTTCATGCTCGGGGTTCGCGCGGTCATCGCGCAGAGCTTCGAACGCATTCACCGCAGCAACCTGATCGGCATGGGCGTACTCCCGCTGCAGTTCAAAGACGGTGAAGGCGCCGAACAACTCGGCCTCACGGGCACGGAAACCTACGCCATCGACGGCATCGCCGACGCGCTCGCGCCCGGCAAGCTGCTGAAGGTCACGGCCACCGCCGAAGACGGCTCGAGCAAGAGCTTCGAAGCCGTCACCCGAATCGATACGGCAGGAGAGCTCGACTACTACGTCCACGGCGGCATCCTGCAGTTCATGTTGCGTCAACTGCTAGCCTCCTGAGCTTAACGCCCAGAGGTTCACACGCCTGAATCTCACGAAACGCCGTTTCGCGGTCGCTTCCGAAACCTGGGAGTGACCGCGTTTGCGTTTTGTTTTGGTCCCCCGCGCGAACGACGCGCGCCGTCAGGCACCCCACGTCACTGCGGTCTCCGCCTGCCGCCACCTACTTAGACCGCAGCCACGCCGATCCGTCGCCAAGCGCCGCGCGCCGCCAGTCGCCCCGCGTCGCCGTGAGCCACGCATGCAACCACACCCATCCTCGCCGCAGCCACGCCGAACCGTCCGCCCCTACTCACTCCTGGGAAATGAAGCGCAGCTCGCTCACCCAAATGTCGTAAGGCTCGGGCCCCGATTGCACGGAAAACATGATCTGGTCCAGCTCGCTGGGGATGCCGCGACTGGGCGAAGGCGGCGACACGTCCTCCCAACGAATGCGGTGCGTGACGAACTCGTCCGTCAGCGCGATGTGGCGCCCTCCCGTAAACCAGCAACGCGTGGTGCAGCGGCCTCCAAACTCGACGGGAACGCTATCCAAGGTCTGCAGTCCGACGAAGATCACGCCCGACCCGCGCATCGTCACCTCGACCCCAGCGTAAGCCGACGCATCGTAACAAGGCTCGAAACGCACGCCGAAGTTCGCCCCCCATCCGACTGGCGGAGGTCCCGCAGCATTGATCGCGAGTGATCGCTCATCGCCATTGCCTGGTGGGATGGCGATGCTCAGCCCCTGGGGGACTCCCACCTCACCCACGCTGTTTCGCGCGTGGAACCACGTCCCGCGACGCCCATCGAGCTCAGGAATCGCAAACGCGCTCGGGCCCATGTTCCCACCTGGGCCGTAGCTTGCAGGCGGGATCTGCACAGCCTCGCTGAAGCTGGCGACGGCGCCCGCGTTGCCTCGCGCCACCGTGCACGGCCCTCGCGTGGGTTGCACGACGTCGCTTTCCCTCACTTTGGCGGCCTGGGTTGGCTCAGGGTGAATACCTGGGCCATCGTCGGCTCCGAAGAGCAGCGCCACACCCGCGGCGGCGGCCAAGCCGAACCCCACACCCGCGATCGCCCAACTGGGCGCCCGCGACGAGCCACCCCCGCCCGTTCGGGCGCCTGCACGATCTCCCGATGGGTCATTTCGGCCGACGACCACAGATCGCGTGCCTTCAGGCGGCGTACGCTGCACCTGGGGGAGTTCTGCCCCTGCAGACTCGATAGAAGGTGCAAGCCGCAACACACGTTCCAACAGCACGATGCGCGCCGCCTCGGGCGGGACGTCGCCCAGATGAACCTGACGGATCCGCTCCAAATCGACGGAGGCTGCGCGCGGCGCCTGGCCCGAAGCCCCCCGTCGCGGCGTGTCTGCGTCCACGGGATTCACCCCCGAGGACGCTCGCGGCTTGCGATCCGGACGTCGTTCGTCAGACATCGTACGAGCCTCCTGCGAGAGCTGCAGCTTCGGTCTCGGTGCGGCTTTGCCACTCGTCGCAAAACGTTTTGAAGGTCTCACGCGCGCGTCGCAGTCGAGAAACCACTGCCGCTTCGTGAATGTCCAGCTGTTCACTCACCTCACGCGCGGTGAGTTGCTCGAGCTCCGTCAGCACGAACACCTCGCGCTGCGCGTCGGTCATACACGAAAGCGCCGCATCTAGAATGCGGCGTTCTTCGCGCCAGACCGCCAACTCTTCTTGAGTCGCAGCGTGCGCGGGGCTCACGTCGGCGATGTCACTCACTGGATCTTCATGGCGACGGCGCTGGCTGCGTCGCCAGTTGGCAGCGATCTTCACGACTGCGCCCACGACGAACGCGCGCTCGCGCCCCACCAATATTTCGTCGAGCCGCCGCGACACGACGATGAACGCTTCCTGCACCACGTCATCCAGCTGATCCGCACTCACGCCACAACGCCTCGCCACCCGCCAAGCCGCATCCAAGTTCTCTTCGGCGATGCGCGCGAATCGCGCGTGGGGAGTGTGGGCGGCGCTCATGCGGTCCTGCAAAGGGCAATGTCCGCCATAGACGTCCACCATCCTCGGCGTCGTCAGAAAATGGCTCGTGTCCGGTCGCCGCGCCGAAAGTCACGGGCTGCGGACGGAACCCGAGCCCCCTGGACATCGTGTGGGGGGAAACCCGTGATTTCGACGCACGAACCAACGAGGACGAGGATGTCTCATATACTGCTAGCCACAAGCGTGCTCTTCGGCGCGCTGCTCTTCGCCTGCAACGGCACATCGTCTCGCGAGGGGCGCACTCCAGGAGACTCGGGTTCGAACATGGAAGGCCCCGCGGAGTCCACGGCCGAAGCATCGAGTTCAAACGACGCGTCAGACTGTGTGGTGGCCCGAGCCACGGGCAGCTCGCCAACCATCGATGGCTTCGACGATGCCAGCGGACTCATCCCACCTGATGAGCAGCGGGGTGGTCGCTGGTTCTACTACGACGACGGCACTGGCGGAGAACAACGTTCGGAAGTGAGCGACGGCGCATTGCACGTCAGCTCCACGGGTTACTCCGATTGGGGAAGTGGCTTCGGCACGACGCTCTCGCGAAGTTCGACGATGAGTCGACAGTGCGCATACGACGCAGCAGCGTACCGAGGCGTCGAGTTTCGCGCACGCGGAACGGGTGTGGTGGTGTTGCGCCTGGCCACGCCATCGATGACGCCTACGGAGATCGGCGGCACGTGTACGCTCGAGGGTGAACTGTGTTACGACTGGCCGCAAGCCAAGGTCACGCTCGGCGCCGACTGGCAGACGTATTCGTTCGACTTCTGCGCGATGCTCGCTGAAGGCTGGTCGGGCGCGCCTCAGGAATTTGACGCCACCCAGCTGAGCGCCATCCACTTCAGGCTCGAAGGTGGTAGCACCGAGCTTTGGCTAGACGACCTCAGCTTCCACACGGGCGGCAACGCAGCCGAACCCGATGACGGCGCGTCAGCTCGAGGTGAGGACTGCCCTGCGCGCTGTCCGCTTCGAAGTGCCCCCGCCAGCGCGAACCTCGACGCCGAGTTCACATACTTCACGCTCTCGGAGTCCCTGAGCGTCAACGTCTTCGAACAAGAAACGCCTCATTGTGGCACGCTGCAGCGCCGTTACCTCAGCTATGTGCCCAATGCGCTGAGTGCTCCTAGCTCTGCACCCGTACTGATCGCGTTGCATGGCAGCAGCGCGAATGCGGAGTCGATGCAGCGCGAAATGAGCGCGGGACGTTTCGACGAACTCGCGGAGCGCGACGGGTTCATCGTCGTTTACGGCAACGCCGCACCAGGGCGCTACACGGATCCCGATCCCTACTTCTCGAACACGGGCGCTTGGCGACAAGCTTACTTCGACGACGGACAGGTCGACGATGTCGAGTACTTGAAGCTCGTGCTCGCGGACTTACAGCGACGCGGCGTGACGTCGGGAGAAAACTCCGTTTACCTGACGGGGATCTCCAACGGAGGCGGCATGGTGCTCCAGGCCGCGCGAGAGGCACCCGAGCTGTTTGCAGGGATCGCGCCGCTGATGCCGTTCGACGGCATCCAGCCCGCACCCATTCCAGATCTGACGGACACGCCGCTCGACCGCGTCCTGTTCGGCTACGCGCCGGGCGATCCGGGAATGCACGCTGATTATACGGAGGTGCTGAGTACACTGCCCCGCCGATTGGGAACGGCGCTGGGGCTCTCAAACGAGCAGCTCGACTCGCCGATCGTGCTCGAGCACCCAGACCAAATCGTCGAGGGCAAAGACTACCAGGGCACCAGTCCTGCGGCCCTCGCCACCCGAGACAGCCGAGTCACCCAGCTGGACCACAGCTCGAGTAGCGCCAAGCTGCGGGTACTCGTGTTCGACGCCGCAGGTCACTTCTGGCCCAACCCCGGCGGGGACACTGAAGCGTGGATGATCGAACGTTGGGGCTTCCGCAACCAGGACATCGACGCGGCGGACGCGGTGTGGGACTTCTTCAGAAGCGAATGATGCGAGCAGCCGCAACGCAGCGGCCCTTTCGAAAGCCGCTTTTCGAGACCTGACGCCCGTCCACACACGGCGAGCTTTCGAACCCCTTCAGCGCTGCCGCACAGCGCGAATGTCGTCGAGGCTCGGCTCGCAAAAATCGATCTCCTGTTGCCCCGCACCGAGTCGCGTGATGGTGGTGTCGACGAACGACGGGCCGTCGTAGGCCCAATACATCAGACAACCTTGTTGCGCGTCGTGTTTCGGGTGCTCTGCATCTTCGTGATCCGTTTGCATGGGTAGCCCAGCGTTCACCAACCCCAATACGTGCCCGACCTCGTGACTCCAAACGCCGTACTCGGACGCCCGGCAGGCTTCATCACTCAACCCTCCGAGCAAAGGCACCTGGCTGCAGCTGCGATCGATGGTTTGAGTGAACATCGCTATGTGACGATTGCGCCAGGCAACCCCCAACACGGTGCCTCCCGAATCCGACGCATAGCTTCCATCGAGGAACATCACGTGAATGGTGACGGTGCCTGACGGCTCATCGTCATCGAATACGTCGGGTGCGAGCGCGAACAGTTCGTCATCGGTCCACACGTAGTCCTCCCCACGCGATTCCAAGCTGTCGTCGTGGCGAATCTCGATTCCGTCGGGTTTGTCGAGCAAGGCCGAAAAGCGCGCGATCAGATCCTGCTCGGACTGGGCGCGCGGCTGCATCCCGGGAACCGAGTCGATCTCGAACACGAGACGAGTGTCCGAACGCGAACTGATGTAGCGCTCGGGGAGACTCAGGCTGTCGGGCTCGACGCTTGGCGCGTCGTCATCAAGCGTGGCGGGTTCATCTCCCATCGCAGCGCCGTCGTCAGTCGTGGCAACGTCCTGGTCGCCGCCAGGCTCGTCCGCGTCATCGACGGGCGCGTCATCCGAATCGGGGTCCGCCTGGTCGTCGGCGCCCTGATCCATCGAACCATCGGTTTCCGAATCATCGTCGTCTCCGCCCACGAGCCCGTCCAGCGGATCGAGCAAGTCGGCGCCATCGCCCGTGGCATCGTCGTCACTCCCTGCGTCGTCATCGTCCAAGGGACTTCCGAGATCGTCCAGTCCATCAAGCGGACCATCACTCGGGTCGCCGTCATCCGACACGCCGCCCTCTCGTTCTCCCGAGACGTCCGCGTCACTCGATGAAGCATCGTCACTTCCGAAGCGGTCCCCACACGCCGCCCCCAGCAGCGCCCAGGCTGCCAGTGTTGACCCGATAACCTGCCCCCGGCGCATCAATGTGCCCAAGTAAGCCATCGTCGAAGCCTAGCATTTCGTCCGATCTGGACCTGAGCGTTCGGCCTGACGGAATCAGCGAATGGCCCCATTCGGAACCGTGAGTCGATTCGGCTGGCGGCCGGCTTTCACTTCTTTCACTTGGGGCCGAATGGCTCACACCAAGTTGCCACACTTCTCGAAGCTGCCACCAATTGGCGGTGCTCGACGGTCGCGCGCGCCCGCGCGACCTCCATCTTCTCGGGCGAACGTTGATCCAAACCGATCGCGTACATTTCTGCCTCGCGGGCATAGCTCCTCGCCGCCTTCGCGTAGTCTTGCACTGACGACAACAACTCGGGCGTGCGAACGGATAGCTTCTCCAACCGATCTGCCAGCGTGTCGTACTCCTGAACCCTGTCATTGACGTGAGTAAACAGTCTGACCACGTCGTTGGGCGCCGAGGTCGCATCCATCCGCGACACGATCGGCTCAACCGTGCTTTTTACGGCGTTACACTCGCGCACGTACTGGCCACTGCAAGCGAGGCTCGTAACTGCCACGACCACCACAGTCAGCAGTCGAGCCGATACGCGTCCCTGATGACTCATAATTCGTGTTTCCACGTCGACTTACCCCACTGATCGCAATGAATCTCCGTGAAGCCCAACTGGTTCAACTTGCCGCCGAACTCGTCGACTACA
The DNA here is from genome assembly GCA_965651905.1 of uncultured bacterium. GTDB lineage: Bacteria > Myxococcota_A > Polyangia > Polyangiales > Polyangiaceae > SZUA-265. The sequence continues at coordinate 88,642 of CBFGUG010000007.1, forward strand.
CCTTTCACGCTCTGCTCATCGCACTTGGTGCTGGATATGCGCAGCTCACGTTTCTCGACTCCCATGAGTCGAAGTGAGTACCGCCCCCCCATGTCAGGAAGCTTGAGGTTCGATACGAACTCCGTGCGCGCATCGATGTAACGTTCTTCAATCCTGGCCAGCAGTCGAAGCGCACTCTCGGCTTCGGGCGCGTGGAGCGGTATGGCTTTCAGATGCCGCCGCGGTTCGTCGAGTCGTGCGAGCGGCGGTTTCTCTTTCAGTTTAGACGCTTCGAACCACAAGCGTTGCGCATAAGTGAGGTGCTGGCTGGGCGTCAGATGGGTGAACAGCGTCTGCCAGCTGGGCCCGGGCTCGACCTCCTGCGGCGGCGTGACCTGACCTGCAATCCGCGTCGGAAAGTACTCCGCCTTCCAACTCGGCCACATCATGTGCGTCCACACCGCGAGGCTGAGCAGCGGCACGGCGATGGCCGCCCACTTCAGCGCACGCAGCAAGCGGTGCCGCCGCCGCCGATTGACGTTGCTGGACAGCCACGCGAGCAGGCGGCTGTCCTGCACACCGACTCCGCCAATCTGCTTGACGAGCGCCCTCGTTTCGGCGAGCAGCGGCGCGGCGGAGGCTTCGGTCCATCCCAGCTCGGCAACTTTTGCCTGTAGGGTTGCAGGTAAACCCGAGGGTGGAATGAGCGGGATTTCTGCATGACTGCAGTAGGCGGCCAACACCCGCGCGCACGCCACACTCTGCGGATCGATACCCTCTCCTGCAACACATCGTTCGGGCGCGTTCTCAGCGAGTCGCAACAGCGCTTGCTGCACATGGGCGACCAAAGCGCCGACGCCAGCTTCTGGACTCGGCACTCGGCGACCGACTTTGGACGAGCAGACCAATGCCAGCCTCATTCCAGCGATTGCCGTCGACTCGCTCGCGGGCGTTTTACCGGCACCGAGTTCCCAGGCTAAATTTACTCCGTCCAGTAGTGCACGATACAGCAGCGCTGCGGCGAGCACGTCTCCACGTTGCCACGCCGCATCTGCCTCGTGGTTGAGCGCTCGGGCTCGTGCTCGGGCGAAGTGAACTGCATAGGCCACAGTATCGTCGGGTGACTTGTCAGCGCGACGCGCTGGATCCCGCACCGTGTACTCGAGCGCTTGGCTACTGGTCGCCGCCAGTTCGACCCACTCCCCAGCAGCTTCCAGCGCTCTGAGACGCTCGACGACGTCGTCCGCCCAGTTGCGGAACGTCGTTCGCTCCGTGACGTTCAGCTTCACCTGCAGGAGTGGTGCGTCGTAATCGATGGCTACCAGCTCACGCCCCAAGGCACTCACGTCAGACGCGAAACGCGCAACGCTACCCGCGTACAGCGCCATGAACACGAGGCGCAAGTTCTTCTCGACGTTGCGCCGTGCCTCGGTCACGGCTGCGCAGATCCGTTCGAACGTGGCATGAACCTGACGCAATGCCCGCTCCGTGTCTTGCGAAACGTCGCCGACGCCTGCACTGAGACCGCGGATGTAGTCCCGATTTGCTTCCACTTGCCGTTCGTGAGCTCGAAACGCTGGTTCCGCTGCCGAAATTGGCTCGAGTGCCTGCGAGACCAGTTCTTTGACGACTTTCTCGGGTAGCCGATACCTAGCCAGCATGCGGCCATATGCCGAACATCGCTCTAGCTCCCCCATCGCGTGGCTGTAGGTAGCCCACACGCTGTCGGGCAGCTCCTTGCTCTTGAGCTCCTGTTCGAGCAGGTCGGGGTCCACCGCCATGAAGAACGCTTGGTGACGCGCGCCGCGATCTTCGGCGCGTTCGCCGTCGAACCCTGCGATGTAGTTGAGCGCCTGCTGCCTTCTGCCCTCGAGACCGCCGCGCATCTCGCGAATGCAACGACGCGTTTGATCGACCACCCACTGATCGACGACGTAGTCAGCAACCTGAGGTGCACTGGCGAGCAACTCACGCCGAATCGCGACGAGTTCGTCGCCCACCCGATCGAACGCCTGCTGCACTGGGCTCCGCCGCGAGGTCGGCGGGATACTGATCGCTGCCCCCATACTCACATGTCCTCGAAAATGTCGCCGATCCACCCCAGGTCCGCTGCTTCAGAGTCGGGACTGGCCTCCGCTCGTGCGCCTGGGTGTTTGGCTGTTCGTGTTTTGGGTTGCATCGCCTCGAGCTTCACATCCTCCAGATTCGTTCGTTCGGTGTCGCCTGGCCTGGTGGCACGCACCGACGACTCATCGTCTGCATCAACTCGAAAACACGCTTCGAACGCCGAGGTCGGCGGTTTCGAGAACCCACCGCCCTCAGCTCGTTTGCTGCGAAGTTTGGTCCCCGACTTTCTCGAAACGCTGGCGCCCTCGTCGAACATGTCTGGCCAGGCGCCACGTTTCACCTCCAATACGCTGGTTCGGTCCAGCGCCTCGTCGGTCGCGTCCGCTCCTTGCCTGGCGGTGAGGATGAGGTTCGCAGTGCTATCGCCCGTGGCGTCGAACTCCGTCGGCGGCACTAGCTTGGCGCGTTCGAAAGCTTGCGGCTGAGCCTGTTCGAAACTGGCTATGGGTGCGTAGAGCGCGTCGATCAATGCCACGATGGTCGGCCTCCTGCTCGAAAGACTAGAGCGTCGAAAGATCGAGGCCACAAGAAAAACGTTGCCTCGCAACAACCACCCCACATGCCGCAGCAGGTTCACCGACGCTGGACACCGACGTCCCTCGAAGGTTCACTGCCGCAACGCGAGCACGACCGCCAAAGGATAACACCTCGAAGCTTCGAGAGCCGCTCGTGCAGGGGTTCGCGTGGGCTTTCGCTCGAAGTGGCGTTGCCCCCACGGCGCTCGTCGCACACGCCTACCTGCGACACTGACGACATCACCCATGTCGGGTGTTTCTGCTCATCAACCCCACACCCGCAGCTGGCAGGAAAATTTCCCGTCGGTTCCTCGAGGGACCTCGCAGACAGCGCCGTAAGGCGCTCCCGAAACGCCAGACGCGCGGACCGCGACGCACCTCAGCGAACGCTGGCGGCAGAGACAGTGTTGAAGCCAGCTTGGACCGGGCAGAGTGTTCAGCCAGAGTTGCTTCGGGCTGGTGGCGCGCAACTCTCGCGTACGACCAGCTGCACGTCGTAGGTGAAGCTCTCCGCACGCTGCCGCCCGTCGTCGTCGATTCGCTTGAGCAGTGCGTGGCAGGCACCTGCTGCCATCCGACGACTGGGTTGAGCTATCGTCGTCAGGCCTGGCCAAACCAACGCGGCCTCGGGCGAGTCGTCGAAACCCGTGATCGACACGTCTTGGGGAACGCGCAGGCCGTGTTCGAGGACGGCCTTGGAAAACCCGAGTGCCATGGCGTCGTTGGCGAAGATCACGGCGGTCGGACGCGTCGCCACGCTTCGTCGACTGAAACGTTTGGCGTACTCGACGCCCATTTCCGAATAGTAGTTGCTGCCGAACCACACCGAAGAACTCGGCAACTTCACGCCGTGACGCTCGAGTTCTTGCTTGACGCCCTGATAGCGCTCGATGGTGTCGCGGGACCCTTCGGGACCGCCGACGAAGGCAAAACGTTCGTGTCCCAGTTCGAGCAAATGGCGGGCGATCGCAACGCCGCCATCGATGTTGCGACAGCGCACGACCACCTGAGCGCGACTGACGACGTCGGGTGCGATCAGCGCAACGGGGATTTTCGCTTTGGCGGCAGCACGTAGCAGCGGTCGCTCACGATCGGAACAGCGCACGAAGAGCAAGCCATCCACACGCTTTTCTTGGATCCAACTCGACACGACGCTCTGGTTGTACGAACCAGTGAGCTGCAAACTCGCAATCAGTACGCTGCGACGACTGTGGCCCAGCGCTTCCTCGACGCCTGCGATGAGTTCCGAAAACCAGGAGCCACGCGTGGAGTTGACGACCAGACCGACTGTCGACGCGCGGCGCGTCGCCAGCCCTTGAGCAGCGGGCGTCGGCGTGAAACGCAACTCGGCGATGCTCTTTTGCACGCGCTCTTGTGTGCTCTTGCTGGCAGAGCCGCCGTTAATCACGCGCGAGACCGTGCTCACGGCCACACCCGCATGTTTGGCGACCGTTCGAATGGTCGGGGTGGATTGGTCTGGCGGTGATTTGGGCAAAGGAAGGTGGGGGGTGGAGACGAATGTCGCCACTGCCAACGGTCGTAGTGTTGCCGATTCTTACGGGGCTGTGCGGAGCGTCGCAAGCTCGTTGGAAACGCTGCCAGGACAGATTTCGAAAAGGATCGCAGTGGGCCCGGTTCCAGCGTCTGACGCCTGTAACATTCGTTCGTTGGCGCACGACTTCGCCGCGCATCGCCGTCCGAGCGAGGGGTCGCTGTGGGCTCGAGGACAAATTCGTGGAATCGCTTCCACGCTTGGGGCATGCTGCCGAATCGCGCCAATGGACAAACGCCAGAACAGGACCCGGGTTTGGACGCTCGCGCGACTGATGCCCCTGCTGGCGCTGGTAGTGATGGCTGAGGCTTGCTCGACGAAAAACGGCGACGACGCCGCGAGCGCAACCAAAGACGCCACCCTCGGAGCTGACACGACGATGACCTCGATCCCAAGCGAGATGCAGCTGTTTTTGATGTTCGGACAATCCAACATGGAGGGAGTGCCCAAACCTTCGAGCAAAGACCTCACCCCGAACGAGCGGGTGTTGGTGCTCGGTTACGACACGTGTGATGGTCGCCGCTGGAACCAGTGGGACGTGGCGACGCCCCCGCTACATCGCTGCTGGGCGGGCCTGGGCCCGGGCGATTACTTCGGCAAGGCGATGGCCGAGGCGTGGCCCGAAGCCACCATCGGCTTGGTGCCCGCCGCGATTTCTGGCGTGGACATCGACTTCTTTCGCAAGTCGGTGGTGTCCACTCGACGCGGCGAGTTCGAGATCCCGCCCGACAATCAGCGTGATGGCGCTTACGAGATGCTGATCGAGCGCGCGCGTCTCGCCCAGCAGTCAGGCGTGATCCGCGGCATCATTTTTCACCAGGGGGAGTCCGACACTGGACAGATTTCTTGGCTCGACAAGGTCACGGAGATCGTCGCGGACTTGCGTGCAGATTTGGGCTTGGGCAGTGACGTACCGTTCATCGCGGGCGAACTGATGTACTCGGGGTGTTGCGCGTCCCACAACGACATCATCAACCAGCTGCCCGACACGATCCCCAACGCGCATGTCGTCTCCGCCGAAGGTCTGGCGGCGGAGGATGAGTATCACTTCGATGCGGAGGGGCAGCGCGAGCTGGGTCGCCGCTACGCGAGCGCAATGTTGCAAGCTCTCGACTGAGCTGGGCGGCACAAGGCTCACTTCCGAAAGTGATGCGACGCGACGAGCACGCGTGCGCAACTGAACTTCACCCAGAGACCCGATCCAACGTGAGATACGACGATAGCGAAGACGCCTCTGGCCCCCCGAGACCCGTGGATGCACCGCACGCCACGCACCCCGCAAGCTGGGCGCGCAGCTGGGTCTCGGCGCAGCAGCTCGTGGAGCCCGATAACATGCCACCCGCCCCCGGGTTGCGCGACAATACCCTACGGCAAGTGGTGCGACTGACCGTGGCAGGCCAGCGGCTGCGGGTGGAGCTTTCGAACGAATTTGGCGACGCGCCGCTGCAGCTGCGCAATGTCTACGTCGCGGTATTCGCAGGAGTCGGCAGTAGCATCGTGCCTGAGACGACGCGAGCGTTGAGTTTCGCGGGACGTTCGTCGCTGACCCTTTCGGCGGGTCAACGGCTCTGGTCGGATGCGGTGGACTTCCCCACTCGCGCGCTGGACCGCATCGCCGTCAGCGTCGAGTTTGGCGATGTGCCAGGTGCGCTCACCGGGCACCCGGGCTCCCGCGCGACTTCGTTCATCGAGCGCGGCCACACAGGACACGCCGAATCGCTTTCCGAATCCAGCACGGAACATTGGTACGTGCTGAGCGGCGTCGACGTCGAACGCAACGCGAAGTCACGAGCAATCGTGACGCTCGGGGATTCGATCACCGACGGACGAGGCAGTACCACGGACGAAAACAACCGCTGGCCTGACGCTCTCGCCAACCGCCTTGCCCGCACTCCCGCAGGCGCAGACATCTCCGTACTGAACCAAGGAATCGGTGGCAACGCCCTGGTGTCGGGCGGCATTGGTCCAACCGCCTTGCAACGTTTCGAGCGGGACGTGCTCGATCAAGATGGCGTGCGCTGGGTGATCGTACTCGAAGGCGTCAACGACATCGGCGCGGCCGACGACGAACGTGTCGCCAGTGCGCTCATCGACGGCTATCAGCGGCTGATCGCAGCCGCCCACGCGCGGGAGCTGCTGATCTACGGCTCACCAATATTGCCGTTTGCGGGCTCACAGTACGAAAGCCGAGCGAACGAGGCCGCCCGCCAAAGGGTGAACCACTGGGTGCGCACGTCGGGTGCGTTCGACGCCGTCATCGACTTCGACGCGGCAGTTCGCGATCCCGCAACACCCGACCGCTTGCGCCCCGAGTACGATTGTGGGGATCACTTGCACTTGAGCGTTGCGGGGCTGCAGGCGCTGGCCGACTCAGTCGACCTGTCGTTGTTCGCTTGACCTACGATCAGCCAGTGTTGCGCATGCCCGCCGCAATACCATTGACGGTCACGACGAACGCTTCCCAAACCTCGCCGTGAGGGATCGTCCCTACCTCGGGCTCGGGCTGTGCTCTCAGGCGGCGCAGCAGCTCGACCTGCAAGCGGCTGATCGGATCCATGTAGGGGTTACGCAGTATCAATCCGTGCCTGATCTCGGGGAAGTTCTCGAGGGGTTTCTGGTGTCCCGTCACCCGCATCACGTTGCTCGTCGTCTCGCGCAAGCGGTCGCGCAACGACGCGCCCAGCTCGTGTAGTGAACTATCCACCAGCACCTCGTCGTAGTACTCCGACGGCTCTGGGTCGGCCTTGGCCATCACCATTTCGATCAAGTCCATGGTCGATTGAAAGAAGGGCCAGTGAGCGTACATTTCTTTCAACGTGTCGCCGTGACCCGCGTCGAACGCTTCGGCCAGCGCCGATCCGATGCCGAGCCACGACGGCAGGCAGAGTCGATTCTGCGACCACGCGAAGATCCAAGGAATCGCCCGCAGGCTCTCGATGCCTCCGCCCTTCTTGCGACGAGCGGGGCGGCTGCCGATGTTGAGCATGCCGAGCTCCACTTCAGGAGTCGCCGAGCGGAAGTATTCGACGAAGCGCGGCTGTCGACGCACCACCGCGCGGTAGTGGTCGCACGCCGACGCAGCCAGCTCCTGCATGCGCTCACGCCACTTCGGCTCTGGCTGGCGCTGCGGCGCGAGGGTCGCCTGAACGGTCGCAGCGGTGTAGATCTCCAGGGTGTCAGCTGCCAGGCGTGGGTTACCGAACTTGGCCTGAATCATCTCGCCCTGTTCGGTAACCCGCAGACTACCAGCAACCGACCCAGGCGGCTGCGACAGGATCGCCAAGTGGGTAGGCCCGCCACCACGCGCAACCGTGCCGCCACGACCGTGGAAGAGCGTCGGGTGAATGCCGAACTCGCGACATACCTTCACCATCTCTTCCTGCGCTTGGTAGAGCTCCCAGTTCGCGGCCAAACGCCCACCGTCTTTGGCGGAATCGGAGTAGCCGACCATGATTTCCTGCTCACCACCTATGCGCCCGCGGTACCAGGGGATCTGAAATAGCGTGCGCATGGTCGCGCCAGCGCGGTGCAGATCGTCGATGGTCTCGAACAGCGGGACCACGCGTTGCGGGTGCGGGTTACCCACCGCCTTTTGCAACAGTTCGACCGCCAGCACGTCGGAGGGGTTGTGCGCCATCGAAATGACGTACGCCCCCAGGGCTTGTGGCCCGATCTCTTTCGCCACCCGGAACGTGTCGAGCACGTCCTGAACGTTCTCCGACGCAGGCAAGTCCCAAGGGATCAGTGGCCGACGCCCGCTCAGTTCGCGAAGCAGGAATGCTTGCCGATCCTCTTCGCTCCACTCCGCGTAGGAACCCAAGCCGAGGTACTTCGTGATCGTGTCCAGGGCCTCGGTGTGGCGATCGCTCTCCTGTCGAATGTCGAGGCGTACCATCGTGAGCCCGAAACAGCGCAAGCGACGGATGGTGTCGAGCAGGCGCCCACGCGCCACCACTTCTTGCCCGACATCACACAGCGAGCGGTAGCAGAGCAGCAAGATGTCCATGAGCTCGGTCTCGTCCGAGAACCAGTCGCCCGTCGGTACCTCATGGCCGTCCAGCAGTGCTTCCATGCGTTTGCGCGTGTGGCGCAGGCGTGCACGCGCGTCGCGAAGGATCACGCGGTATGGCTCTCGGGCTGCGTCGCCCACGCGCGCGCGTAGCTCGGCACTACATGAACGCGACGACAACTCCGATCGCAACTTGTCGAGCTCATCGGAGAACAGCGACGCAGCGGTCCAGCGACCACGCCAGGTTGCTTGCAAGGTCGTTTGGGGTTTGACGTTGGGGTTGCCATCGCGATCGCCCCCCATCCACGAACCGAAGCGAACGGGAGCGGCATCGAGTGGTAACCCGCGCCCCGTGTGTTCGTGTAATGCACGGTCCACCCGCCGCATCCAAACGGGCAACGCGGTCCACGCCACCTGCTCGAGGACGGCCATCCCGCCGCGCACCTCTTCGAGCACGGAGGGCTTTTCTCGCATCACCTCGTCCGTGTCCCAAATCGCCGTGATCTCCGCGCGTAGCCCTTCGCGTAGCTCTTGCGGGGGCACTTCGTCGTCGACGCTGAGCGCGTCGCGCCGTGAAAGCAACGCTTCCAAGTTGTTCAGCTTCTGCAGCAATGTGCGACGCGAGACTTGGGTTGGGTGCGCAGTAAACACGAGCTCCACGTTCAGCTTGGACACTGCCTCGTGCAGTTCATCTTTGCCGACACCGAGCGCAATCAGCTGGGCAAACACGTCTTGACAGCTACCGGGACCGCGCGTGCGAACGGAATTCTGTTCCCGCATGCGGTGGTGCGAGTCAGCGACGTTGACCAGAGTCAAGAACAGGGCAAACGCTCGCGCCACGGGCAACGCGTCGGAAACGGGCAGTTGAGCCAACGTTTCCGTCAGCTGCTTGCCCGCCTCTTGGTCACCCGCTCGGGAGCGTTTGGCCAGCGCTCGCACGGTTTCGACGCGTTCGAAAACCGCGCTCCCCGCTTGTTCCTTGACGATGTCCCCCAACAGGGCACCGAGTGTCCGTACGTCGTCACGCAAAGGTTCGGGTGTTTTGGGCATGAAAAGTCTCTCGTTAGGGTGGCTCAGTCATCGAGGCCGGCGAGTTCGTCATCGAGGCGACGCTCGTAGTCTTCGTCGCCTTTCTGGGCACTGCCTTTTCCGATGGGTTTCTTCTTGGGCTTCGGCTGCGCAGCGTCGGGTTTGACCAACGCCCGGAGCAGCGCGATCAACACCAGCAACGCCGCAACCGTCACGACCACGGGCAGCACGGCGTCCATCGCAGTGCTGGGCGCCCCGGTCAAGTCGTGATCCGTGCGCGAGGCGAGCAGCTGTTTGATCTCCTGGTTGCTCTTGCCCTCGGAGACCAGACGCCGAACCTCGTCGCGCCATACCGCGGCCTGGCCGCTGGAACAGCCGTCCAGTGTGCGCCCGGGGCAAAACGGGCTCATGATCTCGCGATTTAGCTCCAGCGCGCGCCGCGCCTGTTGTTCCGCAGATTCGGCGCCTTGCGGCTCGGCCTGCTGCGCGACACCCAACCCAACCGTCAGACCAAGGGACGACGAAAACGCGAGCGCGAGCAGCAGCGTGCGAAGGAATCGCATGGCGCCCAGCATAGCCAGGCCGGCTGCCGATGTCTCAAGCGAAAATCGCGCTCTCAGCCCAGGGCCCGTGGCCGCGAGTTTTGTGGCGAGCCCACAGCGTCCGCTGAGTTAGAAGGCGGCCGTGCGCGCGCTGGCCAGCATCGATCGAACAGAAATCGCGCAGCTGCGTGGACTGCTCTTCGACCTCGACGACACGCTGCTCGATCACGGCTCCCTCACGCTACGTGGCTTCCACGCGCTTTGCAGCTTGGCAGAACGCGGCGTCGAACTCGTGGCAGTAACGGGACGACCGACGAGCTGGGGTGAGGTGCTCGCACGGCAGTGGCCCGTGCTGGCGGTGATCACCGAAAACGGTTTGATCAGCTGTCGAAGAATCGGTCGCACGGTCGTGACCAATGATCGACTCTGCGTAGCCGAACGGACGAGCGCCAAGACACGTCTGGCTGGGATCGTCGAACGCGTGCACTCACGTTTCCCAGAGTTACACCCGAGTGACGACTGCGCGGGCCGCGTCGCCGACTACACCTTCGACATTGGCGAAAATCGCCGTGTCGATTCTGCAGTGGTCACCGCAGTCATCCAACTGGCGACCCAGCTCGGCGCCCGTTGCACTCGCTCGAGCGTACACCTGCACCTGTCACTCGATCACGACGACAAGGCAAGCGGCGCCTTGCGCTTCTTGAGTCGGCACCTCGGCATCTCGCCGACGCTGGCGCGCCAGCGTTTCGCGTTCATCGGCGACAGTGAGAACGACGCTGCGTGTTTTGCTGCGTTCCACACCAGCGTGGGCGTCGCCAACCTGCGCGGAAACTTTTCGATTACCCCTCGCTTCATCACCAGCGGCGAGCGTTCGGCAGGGTTCGCGGAGGCCGCCCAAGTGCTGTTCGGAGCGTGAAAGCTGGCCCTTCGGTCAGCCGCCATCCCCCGCTGGACGTGATGGCAGACCCAACCCGCGACACGACGACGCCAAATTGTTTGATCTTTGCGCGGCACCATTACAGTCTTGCCCCGCCGAAGTGCCCAAGCGCACGAGGCAACGCCCCCGTAGCTCAGTAGGATAGAGCAGTGCTTTCCTAAAGCATTGGTCGGACGTTCGAATCGTCTCGGGGGTACTCAGCGATTCCAGCCCCTTACCTGCGGACACATTAACTCAAAGCACTCCATCCGTCCCACCCGTTGGCCCATGCCTTTGGGCCAGCGCTCTGGGACCAGTTGGGGGATTGCTCGATCGAGGGCGTCGACAATCGCGTCGCGGGAAAGGTTCGGAGCCAGCGTGTCATCTCGGAGGACTCGGCCACTCGCTGGCCAAAGCGAACTGCGTGCCCGGAGTTCCAGAACGTTCACTCGTCGTCAACAATCGCGAAAACGTAGCCTCCAGTCGATTTCGTGATTGGCGCGCGCTCGAGGCGGCATCTATTTGACACCAACACGCTACTTGCCATCTGTCGGCAGGTACGCCTGTAAACCTTCCATGCTGATCGGCACCGTCACGGTGAGCGACGATTTGGGGAGATATCGCAATGCGTCAGTCAGCCGTTCCCAAGCTCTCGTCGTTTGCGCCCGTGCTGATTAGCGGAAACGCCGACGACGCGGGGGATCTCGAGATGAATCAGTGCCCACACTTTACGTTTTGCTTCGTCGCGCCCGCGCTGCTCTTCGCGCTCGCTGCGGCTTGTGGCAGCTCGAGTTCCGACGGTGGCCGCGATCGGAGCAACCGCCCGAGCGACTCAGCTCCCATTTCGCCCATTGCTGTGAGCGAAGGAGAAGATGACGCCCCTTCGTCGGTATGCGACGCAGCCGCATCGCAACAGTTCGACACAGACTTCATGCGCCCATACGAAATCGCGCCCGAAGTTGCCGCAAACGTCGACGGTTTGCTCGCACAGATGACCCATGCTGAGAAGTTCAGCCAAATGATGGGCGTTAGCGGAGTTGACAGAAACTGGCAGGACCTCTATCGCCATGACGACGTCGAGGTCCCCGGGGTTGGAATCGTTCGGGGGTATTGGTACCGCGACGCCGGGCGCGGGGTGAACCTCGACTCCCGGCAAAACAACCGCCCCAACGACAACAACAACTTCTCGACCGCGTTCCCCACTCCGTCCCTGCGCGGGGCGTCGTGGGATCTGGATCTGGAGAAGCGCGTCGGCGCCGCCATCGGTGACGAGACGGCAGCTTCTTACAACAACGTGCTCCTCGCGCCCACCATGAACATCGTGCGCCACCCATACTGGGGCCGCACCCAAGAAACTTACGGCGAAGACTCGTATCACCTCGGGCGCATGGCAACCGCGTTCACCGTCGGCGCACAAGAATATGTCGTCGCTTGCGCCAAACACTTCCTGGGCAACAACATCGAAGACCGGCGCTCTACCCAAAACGCCACGATGACCGAGCAGACGTTGCGGGAAGTATACGCGCGTCACTTCGAAATGGTCGTTCAAGATGGGGCGGTCGGCTGCGTCATGGCGTCGTACAACCTGGTCAACGGTATCAAAGCCACCCAGAACGAACATCTGCTACGGGGCATCTTGAAAGCGCCTGTTGAACGCGGCGGCATGGGCTTCGAAGGCTTCGTGGTCTCTGACTGGTGGGCCCTGCCCGGAGACCAGACCGCCCCCAGAGACGCACCGCTCGCTCAAAATGTCGCGACGAAAGCAGTGCACGCGGGCCTCGACGTCGAAATGCCGTGGACGTTCTATTACAACCAGACCACGCTCACGAACGTCGACCCAGCGCTGATTGACGATGCTGTCAAGCGCATCCTGACGCAGAAGCTCAGGTTCAACACGCTGCTGACGACCGACCCGTGGGGCGCCAAGCCGCCGACGTCCACACTGACAGAGGGCTCCATCACACCAAACGAAACCCACGAGGCCTTGTCCGAAGAAGCCGCGATCAAGTCCGCCGTACTGGTGAGCAACGGACTGGATGGCAACCCCGTGCTACCGCTCACTGGCGCCACGCACATTGCGGTCACCGGGCCACGTCAGGAGTTCAGTCTGATTAGCTCGTCGGTGCCGAAGATGTGCGGCTACCACCCGACGGAAGGTGTTCAGGACCCACTCGAGCCCGTCACCCGAGCCTGCACGTTCAACTACGCCACAGACGCAGCTCTGGGCGATCGGGGTTCGAGCCGCGTCAACGCCGACCCTGAGCGCAGCTTTAGCCCGTACCACGGCATAGCAGCCGCAGCGGGTGCCCGGACGGTAACCTTGGCAACGCCCGTAGATGACACTCTCGCCATCGCCATAGCCCCCGACGCCGACGTCGTGGTCGTGATCGTCGGCTACACCCCAGGCGACGAAGGCGAAGAATTCGCCATCGCATCAGGTGGCGACCGCAGCTCACTCGACCTACCCGAGGGGCAGAACGACTTCGTCTCCAGCGTGCTCGACCTGAACAAACCGACGGTGATCGTCGTCGAATCCGGCTCGATCGTAAACCTCCCCTGGCTAAACCACGCCAATCGCAACCAAGCGACCATCTGGGCGGGCTACCCAGGACAGCGCGGCGGGTTAGCCCTCGGCAAGCTCATCTTCGGCGAAGCAAACTTTTCCGGCAAGATGCCCATGACCTGGCCCACGGAGACCGAGCTCCCGGCGTTCAAGGACTCCGAAACAGAAACGCACATGGGTTACTTCTTCGGCTACCGCGAGTTCGACCGACGGCGGTATCTCGAAGGCGCCCCCACCGACGTCGTTTTCCCCTTCGGTCACGGCCTCAGTTACACGACGTATGAGTACTCCAACCTGTCTCTCCCCTGTCAGTCTGCGGCGAAAGACGCGGTATTCGACGTCACCGTCGACATCACGAACACAGGCGACGTCGACGGTGACGAAGTCGCCATGCTGTTCGTCAAGCCACCGCCCAAGCCCGCTGGCGTCACGGGAGAGCGCCCGTGGAAAGAGCTCAAGAGCTTCGCGCGCGTGTCCGTTCCCGCGGGGCAAACCGTGACCGCACAGCTGCCATTACGCATCCGCGACTTACGTCGCTGGGAAGGTGCCGAAAGCGGACGCTGGATCGTCGACAGCGGCGAGTACACGATCCTCGTCGGCAAGAACGCCGACGACGCGGAAACCTCGACGTTAGTTGGAACAGTGATGATCGAAGGTGACTGAAGGGGGATCTCGAGTTGAATCAGTGCGCACACTTTTCGTCGTGCTTGGTCGCGCCCGCGCTGCTCTTGGCGCTGGGCGCTGAGTGAGTCGTTTCGGCGCGAGGGGTGGCCGAGTGATGAAGGCGCGCTTTTGTTGCGCTGACGTCGTCCGACGGGCTACTTCAAGGGGAGTCGTCCGTGCGTGTTTCGGCCTCCAGGGACGCGCCGCGGGCTCGGTGGTAAGGGAGAACAACATGATGGCCCAGTGTCGCAAGCTCGTTTTCGCCATGTGCATCGTGGGGTGCGGCAGCCCCCCAGAGCCTTCGTCGACCGCTCAGGCAACTGACGAGTGCAGCGACTTCGAGCTCGATGTTCAGGAAGTTTGGAGTGAGGAGTCCAAGACGAAGGTCGAAGCCGACCTCATGGGCCAATGGCAAGGCCAGCTAGGGGTGGATACCGCGGAGACGCGCGCGCGCGAAGTGGTAACCAAGATGGACAACATCGCACGCGACTGGGTCATGCTCAGGCGCTCCGTCTGTCTAGATCATTTCAAGCGTGGGATTGGCTCTGCCAGCGATTATCAGGCGAGAGCTAGCTGCCTCGACCGCATCCTCAGTCGCCAGCGGCTCGTCCTGACACAGCTCGAACACGACGCGGACGCCGGCGTCGCGGCGATGGCCGGGCTCGAGTCGGAGCTTCAACAGTGCCGTTGACGCGACGGTTCTCCGAGATGCCGACCCGATCGCGCTGGCTGACGTTGCTGTCGGCGCTGGCACTGCTCGGAGCCGTCCCGTTAGCCTGTGGCGGAAGCGCGGGTGAGGATGCGTCCCATCCTCGCCCAGAGACGTCCTCGAGCAGCAAGTGCCGCGACTTCGAGCAGGACGTCGAACGCTACTGGTCATCTTCGACGCGCACGGAGGTTCGAGCGGGCATTCTTTCCGCGGGTGGCTCGACCGCCGAGCAGACCGCTGAGCGAGTAGTGACGAAGATGGATTCGATCACTCGCGGCTGGGTGATGATGCAGGAAAGCGTGTGCAAAGACTGCCTGGAGCGGGGTTTGCTGTCCAAAGAGGCTTACGCGCAAATCAGCGCGTGTTGCGCTCGGCGCTCGTCGGTCAGCGCATGCTGGCGACAACCTTGACCAGTCCCAACGCCCAGCTCGTGCAGCAGGCAGACAGCGCCATCGCGCGAATCGCGAGCGATCTGAACGAGTGCCAACGAGAAGCGGTGTACACGAACTACAACGCGCACGCGGAGGTGGAGAGCAGCGTTCGCACCCGCCTCGCAGAGGCTGCCGTGCTCAAGGATCTGGGCGCGCTCGAAGCGGCGCGGGAGGCCGCTACCGATGCTGGGCGACTCGCGTCCGAAGCCAAGTCACCAGCGTTGAGTGTGGACGCGGCGGTGATGCAATCCCGAGTCGCATTCGACCTCGGTGATCATCGACAAGCCGAGGCCTTGGCCCAGCGCGCGGCGACGGAGGCCACGAGTTCCAAGTACGGGTTGGGGCAGGCCGCAGCGTGGCGCATCCTCGGCTTGATACGGCTGAGTGCGGGTGCCAACTCGGCGGCGGAGAAGTACATCACCGACGCGCTGAACATCCGAAAAGAACTGCTCGGTGCACAGTCGGAGGAGACCGCCATCTCGCTGGGCGATCTTGGTATGGTGCGATTGCTCGGCAACCGACCAGCGGAAGCGCTCGAGCACTTCGAAGCCAAGCTCGCGATCCTCGAGCCGAAACTGGGCGCGTCCGATCCACGCACGCTGCAAGCCATGCTCCAGGTCGCTCATGCCTACGCTGCGCTCGGCCACGGCGAAACTGCGCTTCGCTGGTATACGAAGGTGAGCCGATTGTGTCAGGAATCGTATGGGATGAACCACCCCATCTGGGCCGACGCTGCCGCGAGCGGCGCTCGCGTCGCGGTCGAAATGGGCAGGTTGGACGTCGCGAGTTTGACGCTCAAGCTCGTGCTGAAGGTGCGAACCGAACTCTACGGCGCTGAGCACCCAGACACGGTTTGGGCGCGAGATGCGCTGACGCAACTGTGTCACGAACGCGGCTTCAAGCCCGCGTGCAGCACGACCATCGACCCCTCGGAGTCCCAGCAATTGAAGCGGCGCTGAGGCGTCGACCCGCGCGCGGTCACTCGCCGCTGGTCACGGTGGGTACGGCGTCAAGCTCGTTGCCGACGGGGCCCGCACGTCCAGCGTCCGACCGGGGGCGCCCGGATCGTAGAGCACCACCCCCAAACCAATCATGGCAGCTCCCCCCAAGCCCAAACCCCAAATCGGAGCGGCGCCTGGCCCTTCGTCCCCACCCCCGGAAGCAAAAGCGAGTGCAATCAGAAGCGCGGACCAACCGGCAGTTTCCAGCAGGATGTCCGCCAACTCGCCGCTCGCCTCTCGACGCTGTTGAAGGACCTCCGAACGCGACTGACTCATGGTGTGAGTGACTAGCTGCGGTTGAGATGGGTTAACATCGACTCTGTACTCATCACCTGTCAGGCGCCCTTCGTCAGTCGCCGAGCGATTGAACTTCAACGTTGCCGCGCCCGCGGGCAAAGCTACCGCGCAGGGAGTGCGCGCGCACAACAATCTCGACTCCACGCCGACACCGACCATGCTCACTCGCTCTTGGCCGACGACGACGCTAACCGAGCCGTCGGGGTTTCTCACGCCCACGACCTGAGTCTGACCTGGGGCTTCGACCACCATCGTCGACTTGGCACCGATGAGCTGAACCGATACCTCCGGGTCGTCTACGGCAATGACTACGACACCCTCCCCTTCGGAGGGGGCAGGCATGTGTGGCACCTGAACGGGCTCGGGCTCAGGTGCTGAGGGCGCGGGTAACACTTTGGACTCATGCCGCGACGTAGTGTCTGGCCAGCCCTTGACCACCCACGCGCAACCGCTCGTCGCGCTCGAGGCGAAACACGTCATCGTCACCAGAGCGATGGTTGCGCTCAGGCTTCGTCCCCCACAGTGCTTGGCAAAACCGTTCACCACCGATGGCTGGAGTAGACCGTGTGCACTGAGTCTTGTCCACTCTTTCCGCTGTCTATGGTGACAGCGAGACGCGCAGTGCATCTGAGCCGCAGGCGCAGATCGGGATGAAAACGGCCCTGCTTCGGGCAACTGAAAGGCGATGTGAACACGACAGAGTACTGCACGCTGCTCGAACTCGGGATCCAGGTGTCGGGTGCCTCGTGCGCGACGCCCACATCGCCGTGCTCGGAGCGCTGCTCCCGCAGACACACGGGAGGGACACCGTGAGTGGTTGTCGTAGATTAATCAAGGCTCACTAGTCCCTGACCGCTCTCGAGAGCGAACCCTAGAAGCCGCGCTGTTCACCCGAGCCGCACGCTTCTTCTTGGAGCGCTTGGCGCGACCCGGATACGCCGACGGCGCGATCTTGTTCGCGTCCCCCTGAGCGCGGCGCACGAAGCATAGCGCTGCCCGTACCTCCGAGTAAGCCCGAACGAGCAGCGAGTAGCACTGCCGATAGAGCAGCTCGTCGGGATCGTCCATCCGCTCGAGCTGCCCGCGACGCCCCACCGCCAGCACCAGCCGATTGGCATCCGCCCGCGCCCGCCTGAGCTCCGCCGCGCTCGTCCCGGTCTTGCCAGCAATCGCGGCCCAGTTGTCCAGCATCAGCTGCACGAGCCCAACCACATCAAGCGCCACTGCCAGATAGCCCGAACCCCCTTTCAGTCGCGCGAGCCGCTTTCCATCGATCAGCCCACGGCTCGCCAGCGCCCGCGCATCGATCGAAAGCTGCCTGCGCGTCGCCCGCAGGCTGCCCACGAGCTCTCGAACGTCGAGTGGCGACAGATCTGCCGCCCGCCGCATCGCATGCGCGTAGCCGAGCGCGAGCGCATACTGCTCGAGTTCGTCGACGTGAGTGATGTCGAAGGTGACCAGCTGGGCGAGCAGCCCACGATGGCGCATGATCTTCGGAACCGCGCCGAGCACCATCGTGGCGAGTTTCGGCACGTCGACATTGACGGGTTCGAGTCGCTCGACGGGACACGTCGCGAGCCTCCGAAGAACGTGTGCGTAGGCGACGCGCATCGAATCCTTCGGTTCGATGCGGTCCAGTGCGTCAGGTGAAGGCGCGGGCTTGATGAGTTGAGTCTTTTTCATGGAACGCGGCCGTCAGCAGGCGGTTGGGTGAGGTCGACTCGGTCAGGCTCGGCGCGAGTTGCCGGAAAAAGCTCGGCGGAGGCATTTCTCTGCCAGGCGCGCGTGCGCTGAAGCGCAAGTGTGCTCGGCAGCGGCGTCGAGCCGCGCTTCGGAGCCCAATTGTGCTCGTGCGGGGGCTCGCAGAGAGCTAACACGCAGAAAAGCGCGTCGAGTCGGTCGGAGCGCGTGCGCAGCAGCAGAAAAGTGCCTCGGGCCGGGCGAACTCAGTTCAGCCGAGCGGAAAAGCGCTTGCGTTCGGTCGGGCGCGGTGACGACTAGCGCAACAGTGCCCTAGCGCGGTCAGCGTGAGTGTTCACCAGCACAACTATGCCCCGCGAAGTTGACGTGCGTCCTCACAGGCACAAATGTGCCCACACATGCTCCGTGGATGCCCGTGGGGGCGCAACTGCGCTCCCACACTCCCCGCACGAACGGCACCAGGCTCAAATGCTCCCCGCCGAAACGCGCCAACACTGGCCACAGGCTAAACCTGTCGGGCAAGTTCGCCAGAAGCCTCAAATTGGCCTGCTTGGGCGCAACATTCCTTCCGAATTTCGAACCAGCGCAAAGGGCGCTATCGGCGGGCTCATCGTTCAACACGTTCAGCGCGGATGAACGACACCTCGTTCATCCCGGCGAAGCGTCAGAACGACTGAACGCCACCCGTTCGACCCAGTACGATCGCGATTTCGGTGCGGTCAGGAAAGAGCACACCGGGTAGGAGCATCTGTGCGCCAGAGAAGACGTGGTTTCGACCACTCATGACGGGAACGATGTAACGACTGCCCGAGTCGAAGCCCGGCGTGTCTACGCACGGTAATTGCAACTTGCCATCGATGGACTCGCCGTATTCGTGGGTGCCCGTCAGGTGTACTTCGAGGCCGTCGTCATGGCGGACGTTGTCGATGACTTCGATGCGCCACCACGCTTGGTAGGCAGAAAGCGCCTGCATCGGGCTGAGCGGCGCCGACCAATAGCCTGGTGGGATTTCCCCGGGCCAGTCTGGCCAGGATGCGTCCCCATCGACCAAGCGGGTCAAAGGTGAACTACTGGCGATCCACTGCTCGACCGCAGCGATATTTTCCGCGGTGGCCGTGACGCCGTGCTCGAGTTCCGAAACGGGTTCGCTGTTGCGCGACGAGCGTTCGGTACAGTTCCAAGCGCTCGCGTCCGCAGCTTCGAGGGCGCTAGAATAAGCGCCCAACACACGTGAGCCGCAGTGTTCGAAATCGAGTTCGTAGGTATGGCCGCCCGTCGTCAGCATTTCGATGGCCTCACCGCGCAACGTGCGCAGCACTCGCTCGGCGAGGTAGTCGGCGCCCGTACCCGAGCTGATGCCGCGCGCTTGGCCCGCGAGCTCCGTCACGAACGCGGCTGGAGCCGCGTGATACGCGTAGGACATTCGGTAACCTTTCGCCCACGGTCGCAGTTGATTGATGATTTCCCAGGGTTGAAACGGTTGTAGTTCACCCCTGTCTTGGGCTGCGAGCTTCTCCGTTATCTCGCCGAGTCCTGGGTCGGCAGGACGCAAATCCGTAAACGTCGTCAGCGGACCGCGATAGCTCGAGAGCACGTAGAGCTCATCTCCCAGGGGCGGAGCGACGTCGAGTTCGTCGTCGCCGTACCTGAGCGCAACCACGTCGGGGATCTCGCCGCGCAGTCGCTCGACGACGTGCAGCAGGCGAACCCCCTCCTCGTCTTCACTCACCCGCACCACGGCCACGTGGTTCGCCAGTCGCGGCAAGTAACCGAGCCACTCTCGATGGTCAGCTGCATGTCGCGCCTCCACGATGGCGGTGGTGGTGCCCAGCGCAGGCCAGCCCAACTCCGGATCCAAGCGCACTCGGGGCGTGTCCACGCCGACGAGCACCTCCGCGCCGGCACCAAACTGGGCAAGAGTGTCCTCCCCCACCAGCAGCGCGACGTGTTGTCCCTGCAGCGTGTACCAACCATGAGCGACACGAGTGATCTCGAACTCCACCCACGCCGACCCCTCGCGAGCGGCTTGTCCCAACACCTCCCCCAGCGTTCCCTCGAACACGCTCTCGGCTTCACTCAGACCAACCTGCTCAGCCAACACCCGAGCTTCCTCGCGTCCATCGCGCCCCCACGCTGCGCACAGCTCGTCGCGGCTGACAGGTGAACGCTCCAAGAGTGCTGCCTCCTCGCTGATGTCGTCAGGATCGTCCACCTCGTCCGTGGGTTGCTCGTCGCTCTCGCTGGGCGACGGATCACTCGTTGACGACTCGGCGGCAGGCTGTACGTCGGGCTCCCCAGCGTCCCCTGACGTCGCGGTTGCGGCGTCCAAGCGAGGAGTCTCGAGCGACCGTGCGCCCGAGTCTCGCGCTGCCCCATGGTCGCCCGAGCGCCCAGCCGCTGCGTCCCCATGACGAGACATCGATGTCTCCACTTCGGTCGTCCCAGTACACCCAGCGACAATCAGCAGAACTATGAACCACACGCACTCGGCGTCGGACATACGGGGCCGGCCCTCACGTCTCGACGAGGAGTGACGCGCGTGGCGCCTGATACTCTGTTTAGCACGGAAAACGATAGGGGTCTGGCGAGTATCGGCTTCTCAGGCCAGCACGACAAGTGGGGCGTGCAAGAGGCGATCGATCGCTTCGACACGCCGTGGCGACGCGAACCAATCTGGCACGTCCAAACACGTCAGATCACGGCGTTCTGGACGGCGCAGCGGCACTTGCTAAGTCGTCTACGTACGACTATCGCCACGGAGCGGCTTCGGCTGTCGGGGGGTGGCACAGTGGTCCGCCGCAAGTCGCCGGGCGGCTCATACAGAACGTACGTTAACCCCAAAACCAACGCGACAAAGAGCAGCGACTCGCGCAGGAGTGCGCCTGGCGGGGGTTCCGCAACGGCGGCTGCGCAGCGGGCGGAACGCGCGGACGTTTGCCACGCGTTCTACAACATGGAGAAGCGTATCGACTTGGTCGTGTACCCACTGCCGGCGTCTCCCGCCGTGTTGTATAGTCGAGCTGAGACCGCAAAGTGATAGTCATTGCCATCGGGCATTGCAAACTCCACTTCGGGGTGAACCGCTATCCCACAGGAAGAACCATTCCAATTCCCCCAACTGCTCTTTGAACCAAGGTAGGTCCAGGAGCCGCCCCCGTTATTTCGCCAGAGATAAACCATGATGCGGGACTTTTCGCAGTTTGACGACGTGAGCGTGAAGTTCGGACCTATGCGAAGTCGGTAGGCGAACCCGCCAACGAACTGTAATTCATAGTCATTGATGTCGACGAAGTACCCGTCGTTGCAGCTTCCACTGCCGTATGAGCTGGGGGTCGTAAAACCCGGCGCCCAAGTCTCGTCCACTGTGACATTCGGGGCTGCATCGCGACATGCGTTGCTGCTGTTGAGGGCCTGCTCCAACTGCTCGAACTCTTCGTCCAGTGGCTCTTCCGCGGCGCCACACCCCATCGAAACTGACGCCGTCAGTAGGGCAACCATTAGGTTGACGTTCCTCATGTTTCTCTCCTTGTATGTTGTCGGAGGAACTGAGCGCTGTAGTTCCGCGTGCACGTGCCCCCCGAACGTGTTGAGCAGTCAATTAGCGAACCAACAATCGAGTGTCAATTATAAAATTGGTCATAGTATAGGGGGGCAAAACGCCTCGCGGAGCCGGAAGCTCCTCGGCCTGTTTGTGGTTTTCAGTTGCCGACTGGGGGGATAAGCGACCTAGTTCTACTGCCAGAAATTCTGCTGGAGCGACGTACGCAGGTCCCGGCTTTTGCCTGTGTTTTGGCTGCGTTACGGTGCTCACGTACAGCAGTACGCTCCGCTCCGTTACTCGCCGAAAACTGCGGCAGAACCGGGCATTGCGCACGGGCGTTCTAACGTCTCTGGCAGTAGTGCTAGGGGTCTTCGGCGCGTTGTCTGGCCTTGTCCAGGCTTCTTCCGGGACTACCGCAGCGTGCGCGGCCGCAGCCTTCGGCGCGCCCCGACGTTTGGCCTTGGCGACACTCTGCGGCGCTACGGCGGGAGCGGATCCGTGCTCTTGCGCTTCCTCCAGTTCCAACGGAGGCGCTTACTCGATCGGAACGACGACTGCGTCCGGCGTTTCGCTGGCGCGCGTTCGTCGCTTCGTCGCTGACCTGGACGGTGATGCTTCGCGGGCTGGGCTAGGTCGCAAGAGCAACAGGCTAGCGCCGATCACGAGGAGGGCCAGCGCCGCCATCGTAAGCTCGCGTCGCGTAACCTGCTAGAATGATTAGCTGTCTAAATACAGCTAGCCAACGGCAGGCGCCACTGAACCTGCCGCTCGGCCTCCCCCGAGCAGTTCGAACGACGGGTCATGGAAGTAGGCTCTCCGGACCCTGCCGTTGGGGGCCCGCCAAGGCTAGCGCCTAGTGGACTGCCAGGACTACTGGATCCAAATGGAACGATGGCCCCCCACCTCTTTGGCGCTCTTCACGATAGCCACCCTGGCGTGTTCGTGCGATTCAGCTGAGCGCGACGTCCCCGAGCGGACGTCGCGCTCGACGCCTGTTTCGACCGAGACTGCAGTGACCCGTGATCCGGCGAAACCCGTGGCCAGCGTGAGCGCGCTAGAGCAACGCACGGCAGCTCTGGAAGAAGCCGCCACACTCGACGCAAAGTTGAACATCGGTAGCTCCTGCGAGGTGCGGCCGAGCCACCCGTGGACGCTTCGTATCCTGCCGACTAATCGGCGCAAGGAAACACTTCAACGGATCCTCAGCGCGTTCGGCGAGCAAGCTGCCTGGTGCCGCGACGACGGTTGGCTCGAACTCACGTCGACCACCGCCAAGTTGCGCGAACTCTACGGAACCGAGGTCGGTTTTCGATGCGTCGAAGGTATGGGTAACTCGTCGGACTCAGCTGCCTTCTTTCTCGATCTGAAGTCCAGCTCGCCGCCTGCGTCGCTTCGTCGTTGGATTCGGAAGACCGTGGCCAACGACGACCCCAAGGCGGCGCTAGTCGAGGTCGGCGGAAAGCCGTGCGAGCGCTGACGAGGAGCTCGTGCCTGACGAAACAACGAGGAGTGATGGGAACGCGCCAGCGTCAACGAACCTCGACGAGCAGTGGTCTCCACGTGAACTGGTGCTCGGTGAACAGCCCGGCGTAGCGCCGCAGTACAGATCATCGGACGACGGATCGACGCATCTTCCCTCTGTCTCCGTCGAGCTGCGCTCGCCCGCGTCGTCAGGGGCGTCCGTCTCGTAGCGACGCTCAACCAAGCGAAGCGCTCGAAGACCCATCACCGCAGGACGCAAGCGGTACCAGCTGCAGCGTTGTGTCCGCGCGACGGCAGCCGTCTCGGCCCGATTTCACGTTGGCGGCGTTACTCGCACTCGCCGTCTGCGGACACCGTGCGAGGCGACGGGAGGTCCGTCACTCACGTCGCCGTCCAAACGCCAGTGCCGGGCCCTGCCGTCCTAGCTAGCCGACCCGCAGGCTGAAGGCGACATCGATCTGACTCATCGTCAGCTATTCCAACGAGGACTGCGCGCGAAGCCGGCGCAAGGCTGACTTGCCGAGCAACATCTCGAGCAGCCCGCCGATCGTTCGCTCGCTTTCCAGCGGATGGCGCAGCCGCGCGGAAAGCTCAATTTGGTAGCGGTTGCGGCGCCCTTCCCGCGTGCGATGCACGACGCCGGCCTCTTCGAGTTCGCTGACGATTCTGTGCACCGCGCGCTCAGTGATGCCCACTTGCTCGGCCACGTCCCGCAATCGAGTTCCTGAATCTCTCGCGAGGCAAACGAGCACGTGCGCGTGATTGCTCAAGAACGTCCACGATCCGGACGCCTTGCCGAGAATGCTGGCATTGGCGGAATTCACACGCGATCTCCTTGCATCTCAATAGCACCGCATTACATGAATCACAATTCATGTTTATGGGTTCATGATATGAGTAGCAAGGCCGCACGAGTCAATCCGAAATCTGACCAACCGACGGAGACTGGCACGC
The DNA here is from genome assembly GCA_965651905.1 of uncultured bacterium. Lineage (GTDB taxonomy): Bacteria > Myxococcota_A > Polyangia > Polyangiales > Polyangiaceae > SZUA-265. Next base: position 112,653 of record CBFGUG010000007.1, read on the forward strand.
TGGTCCGAGCCGTGGGGGTCGCCCTGGGCCTCTTGGAGCGTACGGGAGACTTCGACGTGCGTCGCCTCCTCGCCGAGGGCGAGATTCGTCCGGAATCGCTCCTTCGTGAACTCACCCGCTCGAGCGACGTCATCGCGCGAAAGCGGCGTGTGCCCCTGGAGCAACTCATCGAGGCAGCCGCGACCAACGGCGTCGTGTTGGCCCAGGTGCCCGCTGGCTGGTTGGTTCTGCACGGGCGCCGCGGCAAGTGGGTCACCGCCTCGGGGGAGCGCTCCATCGGTTTGACCCCAAAGCGCCTACGCAGCGTCGGAGTGGCGGACGAACAAGACGTCGTGCTGCTCGAGCCCCGCCTGGGGCTCGAGTCCCTTCGTCGTGAGGACGGGCAAAAGAGTCCGTGGGGTCGCCTCCGCAGTCTGCTGCGTTTGGAGGCCGCCGAAGTGCGCGCCATCATCGCCTACGGCATCGTGCTAGGCGGACTGTCGCTAGCCGTCCCGATCGCCGTCCAGGTGCTCGTCAACACCATCGCGCTGGGTTCGCTGCTGCAACCGCTCGTCGTGCTCTCGGTGTTGCTGTTCGGTACGTTGCTCCTCGCCGGCTCGCTGCAGCTGTTGCAGTGGTACGCAACCGAAGTCGTGCAGCGCAAGTTGTTCGTCCGCGTCGCAGAGGACTTCGCGCGCCGCTTACCAACCGTTCGCTATTCGGTGCACGAAACGCGTGATGTACGGGAAGCGGTCAATCGCTTTTTCGAAGCAGCAAGCCTCCAGAAATCCGTAGGGACACTCCTGCTGGATGGGCTCGCATTGGCGTTGATGACGCTGACGGGAATGCTGCTTCTAGCCTTTTATCATCCCGCACTTCTGGCGTTTTCGCTGGTTCTGTCGCTGGGTTTGGCGCTCGTGATCCTCCTCGGATACGGGTCTGTCAGAACCGCTGTCGAGGAGAGCAAAGCCAAGTACGAACTGGCGGCCTGGCTCGAGAACGTCGCCGCGCGTCCGACGCTGTTCCATCGCCGCGAGGCCGCCACCCTCGCGACGATCACCGCCGACAAGCTCACCCGCGACTATCTCGAGCAGCGGCGCAAACACTACGCTCGGGTGCTCCGTCAGTTGAGCGCTGGTCTCGGCATCCAAATCGTGGCGATGGTCGCGCTGCTCGGTCTCGGTGGCGCTTTGGTGATCGAAGGTGAACTGACCCTGGGTCAGTTGGTTGCCGCGGAACTGGTCGTCGGTCGCGTGGCGAGTGGGTTCGCCAAACTCGGAAAGCACTTCGAGAGGTTCTACGATCTGATGGCCAGCCTCGACAAACTCGGTGGCGTCCTAGATCTAGCCACGGACCCACCGCCGCTACCGCCTGCGTTCGAGCGCCCGAGAGTAGTGCTCGATCAAGTCGTCGTCGGCGCGCGCGATGTACCGTGCCAGGCTCTGACCACCACCTGCATTCCGGGTCGGCACGTCTGGGTCAGCGGCGGTGACGCCGGGCAACGCGATGAGTTGTTTGAGGTGATCGCCGGACTCCGGCCTCCCTCGAGCGGAAGCATCGAACTGTTCGACACCTCGAGCGAGGCGCGCACGACGAGTCAGAACGAGCTGAAGGCGCACTCGCTGTTGTTGCGGGCTGGCGAAATCGTCGACGGCACGGTCGCCGACAACCTACGTTTGTTGTGCCCGACGGCGACAGAGAGTGAGTTGAGAAGCGCGCTGGCGGCGGTGGGCTTGTCGCGCACCGTGGATAGATTGCCCCGAGGCCTCGATACGCCGTTGTTGATGTCGGGAGCACCACTGACACGCCAGCAAGCCGCACGGCTTTGCCTGGCTCGCTTGCACCTGGTTCGGCCAACCGTGGTGGCACTCGACGACATCATCGACGACGCAGACTTCGACCGAACTGAAAAAGAACGGGTCTTGAATTGGGTGCTCAGTGACGACGCGCCGTGGACGGCATTGGTCACGAGCGGAGACAGCGCCGTGCGACAGCGCTGCGGCGCAGAGCTTTCATTGTACGGAAAGGAGGTCGCCGCGTGACGATGAGCGGAGTCGAAATACCGACCAGCGCACTCGGTTCAGTTGGGCGCTTTCGGGCTGTACGGGCGCTGGCCTGGCTGTTGATGTTGAGCCTCGTCGCTGCACCGTTCGTGCTGGTATTCACCCCTTGGCAGCAGTCTGTGCACGGAGCTGGGCGCGTCATCGCCTATGCCCCGCTGGAGCGTCGCCAAGCCGTCGAGGCTCCCATCGAAGGCCGAGTGGTGCACTGGTACGTGCAGGAAGGGGATACGGTCGCCGCCGGGGACCCGATCGCCGACCTGGCGGACAACGATCCAGACATCTTGGATCGGATGCGCCGCGAGCGAGACGCAGCTCGCGCCCAAGTCGACGCCATCGCGCTCTCGATCAGCCTGACGGAAGCTCGCATCGCGTCGTTGCGAGCCGCTCGCGAAGCTGCTGTCGTCAACGCCGAACAGCGTGTACTCAAAGCCAGCAGTGCCATCGATGCAGCGGAGAGAGCCGTGGACGCCGCAGAGGCGACGCTGACGACTGCCGAACTCAACCTGGACCGTCAGCGCAGCTTGCACGAAAAAGGGCTCAACTCCGAGCGGGAGTATGAGCTCTCGCTTCTGGAGGCCGAACGCGCCCGTACGGAACTCGACCGAGCTCGCGCGTCTCTGACGATGGCCGAAGCCGAGGTTCGAGCATTGAGCGCATCACGTGGCAACGTCGCGTCGACGAACGACGCCGACATCGAGTCGACGCGCGCCACCCTCGAAAAACTCAAAGGTGACCAGGCCAAAGCGGTCACGGAGTTGACGCAGGTGGAAGTCAAGCTGGCGAGGCAGGAACAAATGCAAGTGGTCGCCCCACGTGCGGGAGTGATCTTGCGCTTGCTCGCCAAACAAGGGTCGGAAATGGTCAAGTCTGGCGACCCGTTGGTGCAACTGGTCCCCAACGCGCGAGCGCGCGCGGTCGAACTGTACGTCGGTGGCAACGACACACCATTGATCGAAAGCGGGCGCGAAGTCCGGATTCAGTTCGAAGGCTGGCCAGCGGTGCAGTTCGTCGGCTGGCCTTCTGCAGCGGTTGGCACCTTCGGCGGACAGGTCGCTTTCGTCGACGCTCACGGCGACTTGGACGGCCGCTTCCGAGTGGTGGTACTACCCAACGAAGGTGAACACTGGCCGGATGAGCGCTACCTACGCCAAGGAGTGAGAGCCAACGGCTGGATACTGCTCGACGAAGTGAGCATCGGGTTCGAACTGTGGCGCCAATTCAACGGGTTCCCCCCCGCCCTGATGTCTCAACAAAAGGAAGACGCCGCCCATGCCGACGAGGTCGCCAAGTGACGGCCCAACCGCGAGCGAGTCGCCTGACTTGGTGTGTTCTGCTGACAGCGGCGCTCGGCACGCTTGCAACGAACGCCTCCGCCAACGTCAATCGGGGTGATGGCGAAGAGACGGAGCTGGGCGCGTCGCCCCCCGCGATCCAGCGCGAGTCGCTGTCGCTGGACGAGGTGCTGCGGAGCGCCTCCGAACGTCATCCCGTCGGTCGAGCTGCAGCTGAGAACCGACGCGCGTTCGAAGCCGCCGCCGAGGGGGCCAGCGGCGCTTGGGACCCACTGCTACGCGTCGAGGGGAAGTCCGCTGAGCTCGGCTACTACCGCTACCGCGAGCTCGACGCGCAACTCACCCAGAACACGCCCCTCTGGGGAACGTCGCTGTTCGCGGGTTATCGTGTCGGCACTGGAGACTTTCCCGTCTACCGCGTGGAGAACGAGACACTCAGCGCGGGTGAGTTGCGTGCTGGGGTGAACGTCCCGCTTTGGCAAGACGGCCCCATCGACTCCAGGCGAGCGACCATCGAAAAGACGCGAGCTCTCGCTGACGCTGCCAGCTGTGAAGAGTTCGGGACACGGCTGTCGATCCAGCGCCGAGCGGCGGCGGCATACTGGGCGTGGGTGGAGGCTGGACGAGTCGTGAACATCGAACGAGAGCTGCTGGACGTTGCCGAACGACGCCAGGCGGCGATTGCCACGCAGGCCGAGTTGGGCAGCCTGGCGCCCGTGCTGGTCTTGGACAATCAACGCTTGGTCCTCGAACGCAAGTTGAAGCTCAACACCGCCGAGCAAAGCTTCCGCCAGGCGAGCATCGCTTTGTCCCTCTTCTATCGCGACGACTCGGGAACACCGATCGTAGTCGACGACGAACGGCTGCCCCATGACCTCGTTCGGCCTCAGGAGCCAATGCGCCAACTCGACGCAGCCACGACTGAGGCAGTCAATCGTAGGCCAGAGGTATGCAGCTTGCGTCGCCGGCTAGCCGCCGCGGGCGTGGATGTCCGACTCGCAGACAACCAGGTAGCACCAGCCCTCGACGCCAAAGCGTACGTCGCGCGCGACCTCGGCGAAGGCCCAGAACAGTTGCAGCAAACCGAGCTTGCGGTTGGTGTGTCGTTCGAGATGCCGTTGGGTTTACGCAAAGCGCGAGCGGATCTGGACATGAGTCGCGCCAAGAGCCGTCAGCTGCACGCGGAACTGCAGAACGTGCGCGACACCATCACCGCCGAGGTTGGCGCGGCGCTCGTCCAACTGCAAAGGTCGTTCGAGCAGTGGCGACTCGCTCACGAGCAGTTGAGCGCTGCGCGGCGTCTCTCGGAGGCCGAGCGTGAGAAATTTCTCCAGGGCTCCAGCGACCTCGTCGTGGTCAACCTGCGCGAACTGGCGGTGGCCGAGGCCGCCAAACAGGAAGTGGCAGCAGCCGCCGACTTCCAACGAGCTCGAGTCGACTACGAAACCGCACTCGGCCGACCACTGCGCTGATACTTCAGTGTGAAGGTTTGCCTGGGGAGATGAGGGGCGGCCCCTGCGCGGCTCACTCTATGGCAGGTGCATCGAGTGAACGCACGGTGGGATGACTCGAGGCTCAGCGCGCCAGCTGCACTGGGGGCGCATGAAACTCGTACCACTCGAAACCCGACTCTTGCGGCATCGACGCGGTTTTCGGTGAGAGTGAGCGAGCCGTTTGCCCCTCAGCCAGCGTCAATCCATGCACGTGGACGGTTTTCCCGACCAATCGGAGTGTAATTCGTCAGCCATGACTGAAAGGCACGAACCCCAGCGCACCGACGCGAGCGACGCGCTGTATCAGCCGTTCCCCACCGCCACTCGGGCACGCGGGCAGGTCTGGCGCCACGTCCCGGCGACGCGTAAACCGAAACACTTTCACGCCGAACCCGAACTGAATTTCGTCACGGGGGGTCGGGGCGTGTTTGCGATGGGCAACAAGGTTCTGTCGGTCGCCCCAGGCGATCTCCTTTGGTGGCCTCCTGGGCAAGACCATGTCCTGCTCGACGCTTCCCCCGACTTCGACCTGTTCGTCGTCGGCGTCAGCGCCGAGTTTTCATCACGAGTGCTCCCAGGCTTGCTCGAACTCGGCGCGATCGGTCCAATCCAGCTTCGCCTGGAGGCGTCGGACTGGGCGCGCCTGGAGAGCGAATGTATCGCGTTCGGCGGCCTCACCGACGTTGCCGTCATCGAACGCAAGCTGGGTGACCTCTGGCGTCATGCACATGAGCTGCGTCGAACGGCGCCTGACTTGCATGTCATGACCGAGCGAACCGTGCGTTCGCTCTACGCGCGGCCAGAATCGACGCGCTCTGAAGTCGCTCGGGTCGCGCGCGCCCACCCGACCGAAGTCAGTAAGCGTTTCCACCACGACATGGGCGTTACCCTCACCGACTTCCGCTCACGGGTCCGCCTCTTACGATTCATCGAGATGGTCGACAGCGGCAACGAGAACATGCTCCGTGCGGCGCTGAGCGCGGGTTTCGGCAGCTATTCACAGTGTCACCGCGTTTTCCGACGCACTTTGGGATGCACACCTCGAACGTTCTTCGAAACGTCGCTGCGCGTTCGCATGCAGGACGCCCTCGCGCCCTGGGAGCCGACCGAAAGCGCAATTTCGGCGTAGCGTGCTCGTGGGGAGCCCCGAAGCGGACCACTTCACCAAACCCACCAGATGCGAAGACGCGCATCGGCGCGCCCCCCACACTGCGCGCATGTGTCATCAACGCGCTCGCTCGTGCAAGACTTCTCGCTGGTCGGCTTGGCTCGCGACAGCCGCCCTGGTGGTTGGCTGCGGATCCATCGACAACTCGGCGGACAGCGCGACGCAACCCACCACAGGCGGCGGCGCCGATGACGTCTCCGCCAGCGGAACCACCCCGGGCCACGAAGCGGCCCCAACGACCATCCCGATGAGTGACGCGACCGCGCAGAGCAGCTCCGCAGGGGCGACAGCGAACCCGCCAGCCGCAGTTGGCGACCCGCCGAGTCGAGGACCCGTGGAAGCATTCGTTTTCGGTCAACCACCAGCCGCCGCCAAGTACTTCCAAAAGGGCATCAATCTCGGAAATCGCCTGGAAGCACCGACGGAAGGTGACTGGGGAGGTCACGTCCTCGAGAGCGATTTCCCCTTCATCGCAGAGCGCGGCTTCGATCACGTGCGCATCCCCATCCGTTTCAGCGGCCATGCGCTCACCAGCGCCCCGTACACCATCGACACTACGTTCTTCGAGCGCGTCGACACCGTGTTGGATCAAGCCGCGGCCTCGGGTCTTGCCGCAATCATCAACATGCACTCGTACGAGGAAATGGCGAGTGATCCAGACGGCGAGCGTGAGAGATTCCTCTCACTGTGGTCACAAATCGCGGCTCGTTACGAGAGCCGACCCGACAACGTCGCGTTCGAGTTGCTCAACGAGCCGAACACGATGCTCGACGGACTCTGGAACGACGTCGTGAGCGACGCGATCAGCACGGTGCGCGAAACCAACCCGCGCAGGTTGTTGATCGTCGACACGGTGTTCTGGGCAGATCCCAGCAAACTCTCGTCTCTGACGCTTCCAGATGACGCCAACCTGCTCGTCAGTGTCCATCTCTACGAGCCGAAGCTGTTCAGCTTTCAGGGTAAGAGCTGGATCGGTGATGCGTTCTTGACCTCGGGAGTGATCTTCCCCGGCCCGCCGAGCACGCCGATCTCTCCAGTTCAGGCTGCGTTGGACGAAACTTGGGCAGCCTCGTGGTTCGAAGACTACAACACGAAGCCGGCAGCGGATAATCCGTCGGGACCAGCGACCATCGACGAGCACATCGCCTACATCACGGACTACCGAAGCGCCTCGGGTCGCAGCGTTTACAATGGCGAGTGGGGACCACAGGATGGCGGAGACATGACGTCGCGAGTCAATCTAGTCACGATGGTGCGCGAGCGATGCGAGCAGGAGGGCATCAGCTGGGCGATTTGGGAGGACCCCATCAACATGAAGCTCTTCGACTCTGTAGAAGGGACGTGGGTCACGCCGATCGTCGATGCGCTGTTGCCGCGTTGACGGCGGCTCGGAGAAACGTTTACACCATGCGCGCCTCGCGCACGTCCACGGAGCTGTGCCCTACTCAAACCTTCGCAGCGAAGTAGCCGGCGATTTCACCCGAGACCGCAGCCGTTTGATCGATGTCAGTCCGCCGAGTCAGGCTCGGACTGAGATCGGCGACGACCACGCTCTGCACACCCAACAGAAACTCGCACAGCGCGCGCTCGCGCGTACGCAGCAGCTGCAGGCTCGCGTGCTCGTCCTCGAGTTCGGCCACCGTGCGAGCGAGACCAGGAGCCGCAGCGAGGAGTGGGTAGCCATCACTTTGCAGCACTCGGCACAAGAGCGCGAGAGGCGCGAGGTAGAACGCCGACAGGTACAAGCCGCGCCTGTCTCCCCCTGACGGCGCTGGCTTCGCCCACGGCCCACCGAGTCGTTCGAGAGCAGACAGTTGTCGCACCAGCTGCTCGTGTGCGCGGCTGGCCACCGCTTCGGTCGTGGCGGTGAAGAAGCGACGGAGTGTGTCGTGCAGGGCGTCGATGGCTAGGCACAAACCGCGCACACGGGCTCGCATGTTCGAATCTGCGGGCAAGTATGCGTCGTTCCGTCGTTCGCTGATCCATTCGACGATGGCGCCAGACTCGAAGAGTGTCTCTCCCGCCACCTCCAAGATTGGGACCCGCCCAGTGGGAAAGCGCTGACGTTGCTCGGACGAGAGCCGACCGAGTTCGACCCGCTCGACGGTGTGGGGCAACGCCGCGTCCAACAGCGCCAGCTCGATGCGCTGGCAGTACGGGCACACTGGACTACCCATGAAAGTGATGGCCTGCATCTGGTCTACTCCTTCATTTGCCGCGCTCGGTCGACGCCTGCCCTCCGTTTGATACGAAAGCTAGTAGCAGTGCCGCTGCGGCAGCGCTCCAAACCGAATAGTCGAGTGCAGCCTTGGGCCCCACGCTGAGCGACATCGACGACGCAAAGCAGCCTAGCAGCAGTGCACTCGAAAGTGCGGCAAGTCTCACCTGGTAACCTATGAGAAGCAACACCGCCAAGAGCACCTCCAGCCCCGTCGCGATGTGGCCCGAAACTTGGGCAAGAGGCGTAGGGAACAGCGGCAGCAAGGTTTGGGTGTACGCGAGGAACGCGGCGTAGTCGCCCCACACCACGCCACTTTCGCCCGGACCACCCCACAGCCCGAAACGATCAGCCACCGCGGACAGAAAGCTGACGGCGAGCGCGACGCGAGCAGCGGTCGTGGCCAGCTGCCTCGGTATCGAAACGCGGTCCAGCATCGAAAACAGATTCACCATGTCGTGCCACCTCTTCGTTGCGGCGGCGCGTCCTTCCTCGGCGGCGGCCGTCGACGGCAAGCTAGCCCCGAGCTGGGTCCTGAGTATTGAACGAATGCGACATTCCGCCGTTGCTCGTGTCCGCAATTCGGCGTCCCGCCGACGTTCGCACGTCGACACCTCACGTTCATCCGCGAGGGGGAACGCTGCCGTCGCTGAGTAGGAGGGAGCAGTGACTTACTGCCTTGGGAGAGCGCTAGAGGCAGCCCGAGTTGAAGCGCTCCGTTCCATCCCACTCGCAATCGCCGAGGATGCAGTCGATCAGATTGTTGTCGAACTGGCCCCTGCCATGATCGAAAATCTTGAACCAGCCGCCGTCGTCCCACACGGCCGTCGGTTGACCAAGTTCGCTTGCGTAGACGCTGTCGAAGGTCGTGTACCATTGGCGGATGTTGTTGCAGCTGAGCGTCGAGTACCGACTACCCCAACCGACACCCCATTCTCCGATGTAGATGGGCATCCCAGCACCGATCGTGCTCGCCCACTCAGCCATCTCTTCCATCGGCCCCGACTGGTTGGAGTCGGTCCACGCGTCGTCATACGTTTCCTGATTGTCTCCGCAAAAGGTCCACGGGTCGTAATGGTGGAAGGTCACCATGAGGTAGGGATCCGTCCCGCCGCCGACCTCGTCCAGGCTGGTCCACACCGCTGGGACCTCGTGGGCGCCAAACCACTGATTGCCACCAAACAGCACGATTCGTGTCGAGTCTATCTGTCGGATTTGGTCGTAGGCGAGGCCCGTCATGTTCCTGAGATCAGCTGCAGGCATTTCGCTGCCGTCAGAGCGATGTGGCTCGTTCAGGATCTCGAACAGCAGGCGATGATCCTTGTCCCGAAAAATGTCCGCCACGTCTTGCCACAGCTGCTCGAGCACCTGCGCACGACTCTCCGTCTTCAGCGTCGTCTCGTGATGGGCGTTGATTACCACGTACAGATCTGGCTTGGCCAACGCATGGTCGATCACAGACTCGATCACCTGCAGCCGCGGATGAGCCCGATCGACGGACCCGACTGCTGGATCGGTAACGAGTAAGTCCCCTCCAATGCGCTCTGTCCAGGTGATGGGAATGCGAATGTTGCGAAAGCCGCGAGCGTAGTACGCGTCGATTTTAGCCGCGGCCGCGGCCAGGGTCCGAGGGTGCTGCGTGCTCTCGAACATTTGCCCCAGGTTTACGCCGCGACCCATCTCGGCTGCCGCCTGCGCCGCGGTCAGTCCAGTGGGTGACTCGCCACTGCTGCCGCCCGAGGGTCCGCCATCGGAACCACCCGAACCCGAGACGCCAGCGGATCCGCCCGCACCACCCAGGTCTGCGTCACCCCCGCCTGCGCCACTCCCCTCGGCCTCAGCCCCGTTTGGGTCGTCGGGCATCGACGTTCCGGGGGAACCACCCGCGGCGCCATCGGGGGGTAGCCCGGGTTGTTGCTGAGCCCCACCGCTCCCTCCTTCGGACTCATCCTCGCTCGCTTGTCCGCCAGGGTTGGGCTGCGTGGTGACGTCGGGTGCTGCGCTGTCTCCTGGTTGCGTCGAAGCAGCGGCTTCCGAGCTCGCGCCAGGCTCCATGCCAGGACCGGGGTCCACAGCGCTCGGTGCATCCAACGTCTCGTCGGTCGTGTTCTCTGCACTCGAACAGGCCCACACCCCGCAAAGGAGTGTGAGGTTACAGACGACCCAGGGCCCGCCGCGCATGGTGGTCGCTCCTGGTATCACGCGACGGGTCTAGGCGTGAATCGGCGGCGCCAACCAGTACACAGCCCCAACATCAGCGCAAGCCAAGGCCAATGGCTGCCCGCCGTCACTGGGCCGCTCGCGCTACACCCACCATCGCTCTCCCCAGCGCTAGCCATCACCTCAGGCGCAGTTGTGGACGGCTCACTGGAGCCCGTAGGTTGTGGGACGCCAGTCTCGCCAACTGGCATCGACGCGCCCACGTTGGTTGCGCTTGATGGACTGTCGGAGGTGGACGTGGTTACAACGGGAGCAGGATCTTGCTGTGTTCCCGCAGGTTGTTGTTGTGTGGCATCTGTTGGTGCTGCGGTACCTGCACCACTCGCAGAGGGGCTGTCGCCAGGAGTGGCGCCTGCTCCGTTTGCCGCCTGGGGCACGTCGTCAGCGCTCATGCCTCCTGCGCCTTGCTCACCCGACGCACCACTCTCGTCGATCGGCGCACCCTCGCCGTCGTCCGTCGCGACTTCATCGTTGCCAGGCTCCGCCGACTCCATCTCAGCTTCATCGCTGGTGTCCATCATGTCGACTTCGTCGTCTGGCTGGCCGCTGTCGTCTGCAGCGCTGTCGTCTGGCTGGCTGCTGTCGTCCGCGGCGCTGTCGTCTGGCTGGCTGCTGTCGTCTGGCTGGCTGCTGTCGTCTGCAGCGCTGTCGTCTGCAGTGGTGTCATCTGGCTCGACCAATGGTCCTGGGCCTTCCGGATCCATCGGTAGCGCCCCCGTCGATCCCAAAGCGTCGTCTGCCGTCATCGAGATCACCGCGTAGCCATCGATGAACGCAACGTTCTCGGGCATGTGTGTCGACAAGCCCTTCGGTGAATCCCAATCTCCCGTCACCCACCCATCGGGTAGAGTGTCCCCGCCGAAGTCTTCGCGCCACTCCAGCGTGAACGCTCCATCCGCGTACGAGTAGTACTGTACCCAGTTGATGTATTGGTGAAGCGGCAGGCTCGACGGGCTGAAGTTTCCGCCAAAGGTCGAGTCACCAGGCCAGACGTTGAAGTGGATCTGCATGTCCGGGGCGTTGTCTCTGAATGCCGTGGAGTGGGCGCCTGTCTCGCGCCGAATTTCGACGCCGTCGACGAACCAGGCGATGTAATCAGGCGTCCACTCATAGGCATAGGTGTGGAACGAGCCACACCAGTTGCCATCGGTTCCGTGCGGGGCGCTGTTGACCATCTCAGGGTCCCCGTACAGGGCATTGGTCAAGAGCTCACAGTCTGCCCAAACCGTTTCGAGATCTAGCTCGTTCCAGAAGACGCCGGATTCCTCCGACCCGTCTTTCCACAGGAAGAACGATCCGACGACTCCGTCAGCGCCGGCAAACTGGACGCGCGCTTCGAAACGGCCGTACGGGTAAGATTCTGAAGTGTAGAGCTCCGCGCTGCTGACCGCGCTTGCGGGTGAGGCTAACGACGCGACGGCGGCGCACAAGCCCAGCGAGCAGAGGCGCATCTTGGTCGCAATGAACGGTATCGGCATGCATTCACCTTTTCCAGTTGGCGAGGCCACCTAGCGAGAGTCGGAGATCCGCCCTTGGCCTCACGCGCGAGGATGGATCGCGCCCGCCCGACGTCTTCGCGTTTCTTGGGAAAGTACCGGGCGCTGCCCAACGGGAGAAGCTGATCCCTCGGTAGGAGCGTCCGTGGCCGAACGAAAACAGCAGTGGTTCCGATTCGTAGTCGACAACCCCGACGTCGATCGGGTGTCGCGCACGGCCTGAAGTGCGGACACCTCGGCGTTTGCGTGCCGAGGTCGAGGTTCTGCGCGTCGACCAGGCATCGGCGCGGCGCAAATCTCCATCTCCTGCGCCGTTGACGACAACGTGGGCCCGAGCTAGGTCCTGTTCATCCAACGAATGCGACACTTGGTCCCGCAGATCGCCCGCTACACGGATCCGCTGCTGACCGACGTGCTGGACGCCGCTTGGTTCGTCTCGCCCGCAAACACGCCTCGGGGGGGCGTCATGCAAGCGGACGGTCGCGTCGGGTTGGTGCTCTCGGCGACGATGAGCGGAAATGGCGTCGCGCCCGGCGCGCTCAGACCAGACAGCCACGGTGTGAGCGCGGTGCGGATGAGACTTGCTCCCGACGTGTCGATGGTTGGCGTGCGCTTCGAACCGGGCGCTTTCCGTGCGCTGTTTGGCTTGTCTTTTCGGGCCTTCTGCAAGGGCCAAACCACGTCGAGCTTGGCTCGCCTCGAACGGACACTGGGGTCGGTGTTACGAGAGCTCACAGCCGAAGCGGCGACTCTGGAACAAGCCTGCGCCGAAGTCGCCGACACCGCGCGTTCGCTGCTGCGAGAGCCTGACCTGCGTTGGGTGAACATTCAGCGCACGGTACAGCTGCTCAACGATCCCGAGGCTCAGGTCGACTCGAACTACCTCGCAAAAAGGAGCGGGCTCGGTAGACGCCAGTTCGAGCGCCAGTTCGCCGAACACGTCGGGATGTCCCCTCGCGTATTCCTACGTATCCAGCGCGTCAACCGCGCACGCCACCGCTTGCGCGCAGGCACGAGTCTCGCTCGAGCCGCACAGTGGTGCGGTTTCGCCGATCAGGCTCACCTGACTCGCGAGTTCCGCAAACTGCTCGGCGTCACACCGCTGCAGTATCAACGTCGGGTCCTTTCCTACTGACGCTTGGCGCCATGTATCGTCGTGTGCCGCCTACTCGAACCACACAGCGGTGTGATCAGCTACGCTGCCGAACGCTTGCACGTCGGCACCGCCCGGCAAGTAAATGCGTCCGTTCAACGTCGCTGCGCCGAAGCCGTGACGCGGCAGCAGCATGTCGGGATGGGTTTGCCACGTGTCCGTCGTCGGATCGTACGCCTCGACCGTGGGAAATACGCCGCTGGACGTCGATTGGTTGCCCTCCCCGCCGAACACGTACAACTTGCCGTCGAGCACGGCACCCGCCGTGCCACCGCGAGGCGTGGGAATGGGCGCCAGCTCCTCATAGGTGTTCGAAGCCGGATCAAACGCCAGGGTCGTCTCGCGAAAGCTCGATAGTCCTCCGCTGCGACCAGATGCGATGTAGATGCGATCGCCGATGGAACCTGCCGTGCAATGTTCTCGCGGACCATCGAGTGGCGGAAGGGTCTCCCAGCTGTCATCCGAGGGGTCGTAGACTGACGCCTCGAACGAGGAGCCCCCGTTCGCTCCGCCGAACAAGTACATGCGCCCGGCGTGGGCAGCCACACACGCCGAAGATCGCGCCACCTCCGCGGGCATCGACGCGCGAGGTGTCCACTCGTCCGCGTCTGGATCGTACGCATACGTGTTGCCCGACACGTTGCTGAAGCTACTCCCCACGTAATAGCCCGCCACGTAGATCCGATCATCGATGGCCGCGGCGTTCACGTGTTGCGCGACTTCGGGGAAGGGCTCGACGTCTCGCCAACTGTCGGCGTCCGGGTCGTAGGCCACGACGCGATCCGTCGCGTTGGGGTTGAACCCGCCAATCACGTATACCTCGCCGCGCAATGCGACGACCGAATGTTCTTGCCAGTCGGAAGGCATGTCGCTGAGAACTTCTTGCTGCATTTCCGTAGGGGACGTCGAATCGTCATCTGCAACGACGTCGTCGACGTCCGCGTCGTCGTTGCCCTCGTCGTCAGTGACCGGTTCACCCGCCGCGCCGCCGTCGTTATCCAACGCCTCGTCGTCCGTTGCCCCGTCGCTGGTCACCTCGTCGCTGGACGCCTCGTCGCTGGACACTGGGTCGTCCCCGCTGGTGTCGTCACTCACGCCACTGTCGTCCTCGTTTGGAGCGCTGTCGTCTGAAGTGCTGTCGTCGGTGGTGTCGGCATCGTCAACAGCTCCGTCGTCGCTGGGCGATCCGCCGCCGCTCGTCTCATCGACGACCAGCATCGCGTCGTCGTTGCCGTCGTCAGTCGGCGTCGCATCGTCGTTTACCTCCGAGCCGCCCGACATCGTGGGCTCATCCTCAGCCGCGCTGCCCTCCGCGGGGGTATCGTCAGACGTGGTACCATCGCGCGCGGTGTCGTCCGTAACCGTGTCCCTGTCGCCTGTAGCCCCCGCGCCCGAGTCGCCTGCGGCGCCACCAGCCGCGTCATCCTGACTCGAAACCCCACGCTCCGAACACCCGAGGAGAAGGGCGACAGCCAGCAGGCGTACGCCAACCGCCCCGCCTACCCCAAACGTATCGCCACGCCGCGTGAACTCGCTCACTCGCATGTGCGGACTGTAGCGCGACGCACCGCACCCAGGCATATCGGGCTGCGATTGAAGCCAGTTGCAATTCGTACTGTGACGCCGAACCTCAATGAGTGGCGGCTCGCTCTCGGGGCGCCGCGGGGCGATGCGCCACGCCATCGAGCTGCGAGGAGTCGCGCTCGTCGAGGCGACGATGTAGCTGGCTGAGGCGCAGCAGCGCTAGAAGGCGGAATAATTCCGACTGGGCTTCCTAGGGGCACTATGGTGGCACCTCGTTGTCTCGTCTCTCTCGTGCTGGCGGCAGCCGAAAGGTGCCCGTTCGTTACGCCGACCCCCGGCCCACGTGTGAACTGCTCACGCGCGGCATGCGCGCGCACAAGAAAGGTGACGGCGAGCAAGCACTCGCTCACTACGACGAACGACTTCAGCAAGCCCCCGAGTGTTTGGACGCGTGGATGAACTCGGGCGCACTCCACGCGCGGGCGGGACGCGCGGCTCAGGCACGGACCGCGTTCGAGCGAGCGGCGGTGCTGGCCCCGCACAACGCTCGAGTACAGCGGGACATCGGCTTGGGGCTGTTCACCATCGGGCAGCTTGCCGACGCCGCACGCGCGCTGGAACGCTCGGTCGATTGTGATCCGACGTTGGTTGGGAGCTGGCTTCACCTGGCTCGCATCCGATTGGAAACCACGGATCGCCAATCTGCGATCGATGCGGCTCGTCGGGCAACGGACTTGCATCCCGAAGATCCCTCCGCACGTTTTCTGCTCGCGCGTTGCCTTTTCGACAGTGACGACCCCGAGCTGGCGCTCACGGCCTTGAAACCTCCGAACGACGTTCCCCACGTTCATTCGGAGGCCGCCGTATTCCGCTCCCTACTTGCTCAACATGCCCAGTTGGGCGGCCTCCCCAAACAGAACGCACACGCGCCGAGCGATCCCGACGAGTTCGCAGAGCTGGGCGAAGCCTACCCCGACGCAACCCACTTGATCGACATGGCGAGGTACGTGTTGCGTTCGATGCCAGGCGCGAGGCTGCTGTCGAGCACGCGCCAAACGCTCGAGTTTGCCCATCTGCATGCCCCCGAACATGGCAGCGTCGTCGAACTCGGCGTGTTTCACGGCGTATCGCTACGCTGGCTCGCACAGTGGCGCCCCGGAGGAGACGTGCACGGCTTCGACAGCTTCGAAGGCCTCCCTAGCGAATGGGCGCGAGTGCCGCGCGGCAGATTCACGACCGCGGGAAGACCTCCACGCGATATCGAAGCCCAACTGTGGATCGGCGCGTTCCATGAATGCCTCCCTGAGTTCGTGAAGCGACAACGCGGGCCCATCGCACTCTTGCACGTCGACAGCGATCTGTACGAAAGCGCCCGTTGTGGTCTGGAACTACTAGAACCACTACTTCGCCCAGGAAGCGTCATCGTTTTCGACGAGTACTTCGGTCATCGCAACTGGCGCCAAGACGAATTCAGGGCGTTTCAGGAAGCGGTCGTCGCCCACGGCTGGAACTACGTCTACTTGGCTGCGAACCCGTTCACGGGCCAAGTCGTGGTTCAGCTCCGAGAGAGCGCACGAGCTCGAGACTCGTTCGAATGAACTCGTTGCGCGCCGCATGGCGGATTGGCGGCGACACGTGCCTGGCGACGATTCGTTGTTTGCCGCGCTCCAACCTGCGCTCTCGGCCGAGGCTCGGGTCAGTCGAAGGTGGGTTCGACGGGCTCAGGCCCTTGGCATGCGACGCGCTGCCGATCGGCGCAGTCGCCATCAGACCACTTCATTTCGCCTTGCGTACCGTGGTAGCGCGCGCAAGCCTCATCGTTGGCGGCCGAAGGTTCACCGTTACCCCAGTTGGTATAGGCGCCATCGACAGCCGTGCCGTACTCATTGCCTGACCAGAACGAACGGTTGTCATCACCCCAGCGCCACTGATTGGGCACTTGGGCGTCCCGCGCCCCAATCCAAGTATCTGACGACAACTGGGCCTGGAAGAAGGCGTCCTCCTCCTCGCTCCTCGGCATGATCAGCGTCCACCCGTCGCCACGATCTTCGCAAGTTGATTCGGCGGCGTAGAAGGACTGGGTCTGTACCGCGAACCAGTAGCAGCGACCCGTCGGTCCCCGCATTTCGCCTTCCTGGCAATCACTGGTGCACGCTCCTCGCTCGGGGTCGTAGCTCCACCCCTCACCGCACTGGGGAGTGGGTTCTGGATCTGCGGTAGTGTCCGCCTCGGGCTCCGTGACGTCTGCTGCTCCTGCATCGCGATCCCGCGGGTTCGATCCCGTCCACCCCTCGTCATCGTCATCGTCATCGTCATCGTCGTCCGAGGGCGAATCAAACTCATCATCATCATCATCGCTCTCGACTGATCCATCGTCGTCAGCCTCGGCGTCGTCTGCGCCGTCTCCGTCAGTCGTTGCAGCGACGTCTGTTTCACCCCCTGGCTGTTGGTCGTCGTTGGCGTCTTGGTCGTCAGCGCCTGCCACGCCAGCAGTTTCGGTATCCGCGCCCGTGTCCGTGGCCTCGATCTCAGCGCGGCTCGGCGAGTCGTCACTCGCCGCATCGTCTTGCGCTGCGTCTTCATCCTCCGCAACGCCATCGAGTTCGGCAGTCGCGCTGTCTTCCGACTGATCTGCTGAAGTGGCTCCAGCAGCGGACGTTGATTCGTCGTCGCTCACGGCCTCGTCTGCTTGCTCATCGTCGCCAGCCTGCGAATCCTCTTCACTGACTGTCAGTGGGCCCTCTCCCTCGGACGAAACCAAGTAGTAGTCGTCGGACAAGACGCAGCCAGTCCAGCATACGCCAACCGCAAGGTACGCCAGCAACCGCCCGATCGGTCGTCGCGCTCGCGCCGCGGTCATGAGAAGTGTGGGGACTCGCTCGCGCACGATCCCAAGCTTCGCACGTTCACTCCCTCGTCGCCTCTGCCGACCACGCGCGGCGGGACGAAAATCGGACCCAACGTCACAGCCTGGAACACTTCCGTCACGCACGCGTGCTTGGAGCGGATGCTGCCGTATTCAACGTAGATTTTCGTCGAATCGCAGATCTCGTCGTCGTCGCCAACGTCATTTCGGCCAGCCAACGTCGGGTATTGAGCCACTGCGACGCACATCTAGGTCAACCGAGGAGCAGGGCGCTGCCGAGCCATGGGCTCGCAACGGCCGAGCAGGTCCCACGGTCGCGGTGCCTGACTGACGAGGTTTGCGCCGCGTTCCTGGCGACGTCCGCTCAGCGCACGGCGAAGTGAATCGCAGTGCGCGTGCTTTCGTCGGAGTTGCCGCCAGGTAGTGAGCCGTCGGCACCCAGCGGGTATGTTTCGAACGGGGGGTGCGCCTTACTCTGACGGAACTCTTTACCGCGCCCCATCTGCATGCCCGTACTCCAGGCGTTGCCCAGGTGGCGGTATGGTCCCACGTGCTCCAACACGAATGTCTTGAGTGGTGGAATCTCCCCGGCCGACAGTGGGGCGGGCAACTGACTGGGCGGCTCGTCGACGGGAATCCCGCAGGTGTACTGCACTCTACCCTTCGATAGATCCCACTTGCGGTAAGTGGAGAACGCGTCTGCCGTCGGCTTGACGCCAGCTGACGCCTGCCACTCCTGCAGCGTCTTGAAGTCTTGCGACATCTTTTCCCCGATCTCTCGCAGCTCGCACTCCGTGTTGATACCCACGTACTTGCAGCCAGCATATGTGGTCTCGCCGCGTTCCTCGGTCTTCGACGGGACCTCACCCGTCTCCGCGTAGTCCTTGAGCATGGTCAGGCCACGCTCGTAGTCCATCCCAATCATGTTTTTCATCATGTTGGTCATGAAGAACATGAAAAAGGGCAAGCTACTGACCATACCCCAAGTAACCTTTGACCCACCATTCTCTGGCTCGATACGAAAACTGACACTCGCGTGAGACTTGAACGGTTTGAAGAAGGTGAGATCGAGTTCTACTGAAGCCGGACTACGCTCAGCAGTGATGCGCATCTCCCCCGAACCCGTTCGCCTACCGTTCCAGCTATAGTGTTTACCTTCCGTGTCCACGTCTACGACCGCGCTCGGGTCAGTGACGAGCCACGGGTTCCACGGTCGCCAGTTACCCAGGTTGGAGATGATGGAAAACACGTGCTCGGGAGACGCGTCGATGTGAATAGACCTGTCAATTTCGAGTTTCGGCATGATTCAGAACCCCTCTGGTGTGAGCCACTCAAGGCGCGATTCGTGCCATGCCACCAGCTCGACTTCAAGCCCGTGGTGAAGTCGAGCAGAGCCACGAGAGCTGGAAGACTTCGCCACGGGCTCGTAGTCCGCTCACACTTCGAACTTGCCCGCGGCGGTCTCGCAACCGTTCCAACAGATCATGATGTTCTTCGGATCCGTGAGCAGCGCTTCGGGCGGTAGTTTGACTGGGTACCCCGTGAGGCCTTGGGGTCCGTAGAAGTCCCCGGACTGCGCCGCAGGATCGGCACACGCCCGCAAGATTCCCAACGCGCCGTCTTCGGCGGTCTGCGCTTGCGACATCACGGCGTGATTGGTGTTCATCCCTCCAAAGCGTTGCGATGTGTCTTGTAGCCCTGTTCGCGCAACCCCAGGATGCGCGATGAACACGCGCACGTTGTCGATTCCCCGGGCGTCGAGCCGCTGTTTCAGGCCGTACGTGAAGGTACAGTTGGCCAGCTTGGACTGATGATACCGCTCCCAACGCGGCCCCTCGAAGTTGGCGCTGGCCTCTGGTTCTCCGTCCCCACCCAGGTCTCCACCGCGTTTGTCGAAATACTTCGCTTCGTGATCGGAGCCTGTACGCGCCATCGAGGTATGGTTGACGATGCGTGCCTCACGACTGCGTTCGAGCAGAGGGAAGAGTTCCTTGGTGAGTAAGAACGGGGAGATGCTGTTCGTCTGCATTTGCACGTCGTAGCCGTCTTTGGTGGCTCGATCGGGCAGCGCCATGACGCCCGCGTTGTGACAAAGCACATCGAGCACATCGTAGTCGCTGCAGACCTCTGCCGCCGCGCTCTTCACACTGTGGAAATCCTGCAAATCGCAGGCGATGCTCTGGAACTTCCCATCAGACACTTCAGCACGCAGTCGTGCCAAAGCGTGATCCGAGCGTTCACTCGGGCGATTGAGCAGCAATACGGTCGCTCCCAGCTTGGCGAGTTCTCGTGCACAGACGTAGCCAGTTCCGCTCGTGGTGCCCGTGACTGCAACGATCTTGCCGGTCATGTCCTGGGTGTGCTGGTCGATCAGGTCGTTCAAGTACTTGGTTTCTGGTTGGGTCATGGTTGATCGCTCCTCGGGAATCGCAACGCTCGTTCGCTCAGCGGGGCCGAATGAATCGCCCCCGCACCACTAGCTACCGCACACGCTGCGCCAGCGCCTGCCTCATCCTCCATCACTCTTGCCTAATCCTCTTGACGCTCTCGATTTCGGGCGAACGGCGAAACCATGCAGCTAAGCTCACGTTCGGAGAATGGACCATGCCTCTCAACCAGCTAATCGTCCGCGTACAGCGAGCGGTGACCGGAAAATCGCCGCCCTGCTCCTCGAAGAACGACGGCCCCGCTGCTGGGCTGATCCTCTTGCGAGAGAGTCAGCCGACTCGATTCGAGGCCAGCATCTACGAACCCGTAGTCTGCCTAATTCTGCAAGGTGAGAAAGAGACGACCGTCGGCGATCAGACCCGCGTGATTCGCGCGGGACAGTGTGTCGTCGTCAGCCACGACCTGCCCGTGCTCTCCCGCATCACCAAGGCGTCACCTCAGAAGCCGTACTTGGCCGTCATCGTCGAGCTCGATCTGCTGGTGCTTCGGAGCTTGTACGACGAAGTCGACCATCTGCAGTTGGCGACCGCCGAAGCCAGTTCGATGGAAGTTGCCGCGATTGATCCAACTCTGGAAGACGTCGTCGGCCGCTACCTCGACGTGATCCGAGATCCGGTCAGCGCGCGCGTATTGCTGCCCCTCATTCGCAAGGAACTGCACTTTCGTGTGTTTCTCTCGGACGCTGGTGGGATGTTACGCTCGCTCATCCATCGAGATAGCAACGAGAGCAACATCGCCCGCGCGATCAAAACGTTGCGAAACGACTACCGCCGCACATGGGACGTGAGCGAGCTGGCCAAGTCCGTCGGGATGAGCGCGTCCGCCTTCCACAAACACTTCAAAGCCGTCACCATGACTTCGCCCCTGCAGTACCAGAAAGACTTACGTCTGACCGAAGCGCGCCGCCTACTGCGCGCGGGCCCCCACAGCGTCTCCAGCGTCGCGTTCGAAGTCGGCTACGAGAGCCCCTCGCAATTCAGCCGCGAGTACAGCCGCAAGTTCGGTAGCCCGCCCAGCGCGGACACGCGAGCCCCCTAATCCAATCGGGGTACGGCAGATGTGTCTCGAATCTCATACAAATGACCTCGATCTCGGATAATCTGTCTATTATCCTAGACAAGACGCCTTTGGCGACCACCGTGTATGAAATACTGGTCAAACTAGCCTGGATTCGAGCAGTTTGTATTGTATGTTACACACATGGATCTCTCGCGTGCCCCGCTCACGTCACTGCAGCAAGAACTGGGACGTGTGCTGTCCGCAGCCATAGACCGCGATGGGGGCAAGCTCGCGTTCGCCCGCCGTACAGGGCTCAACCGCGCCACACTGTATCGCTTGCTGCGCGGAGAGAACGTCAGCACCGAAGTACTGTTGCGCACCCTACGCGGACTCGGCCGCACGGACTTGATCGCCCAGTTGCTGGCCGAGCCCGAACCATCGCCGCTGGAACGTTTGCCCCCGCGAAAACGCAATCGGAAACCTGACACGCACACCAGCGCTCACCCGCAACGAGCGACGTCTCCCGTAGCACGCTTGAAGCTCGGCGTCCCACAGGAGACGGAATGATGGCGGAAGTCGACGCGCTGGAGGTTCGACTCTGGGGGCGACGCGTGGGAGTCATCGCTTGGGACGCAACACGTGCCCTCGGTCACTTCCAGTACGATCCAGCGTACGTCCGGGATGGCTCCGAGGTGAGCCCTCTCACCATGCCGTTATCCCACCGGGTCTACACGTTTCCCGAACACGCGAGGAGCGAGACCTTCGTCGGGCTACCAGGCATGATCGCCGACTCGCTCACCGAGGGATTCGGTAATCAACTGCTCGGCAACTGGCTGGCGCAACGTGGCCTCCAGTTTCGGGATCTCACCCCAATCGAACGGCTGTGTTACGTGGGACGCCGAGGTATGGGCGCACTCGAATACGAGCCCGATCTCGACGTCGCCGAGAATCGCTCGTTCGAAATCGAGGTGAGCGAGCTCGTACAGATCGCCAAACAGGTGCTCCAACAACAGACTTCCAGCAAGACCAAGCTCGATCCCGACGAAGAGAACAGCTTGGGCAAGCTGATCCAAGTCGGCACCTCCGCGGGCGGCGCGAAAGCAAAAGCCGTCGTCGCTTGGAACGAGGCGACGGGCGAGTTGATGTCGGGTCAAGGTGACTGCCCCCCAGGCTTCGAACACTGGTTGCTCAAGTTGGCTGATGTGGAGAACGCGGAACACCACGCCGACAGCGACGTGGGTCGTTTGGAGTTCGCCTACTATCGCATGGCGCTTTCCGCTGGCATCGAGATGATGGAGAGCCGCCTCTTGCCCGATGGTGACCGAGCGCACTTCATGACGCGGCGATTCGACCGCATCGACGGCACGAAGCTGCACGTCCAGACCTTCTGCGGGTTGGCTCACGAGGACCGCAACCCAGTCGGCAACACTCACTACGAAACCCTGTTCGCAACCGCTCGCAGCCTCGAACTGGGACAGCCTGCGCTCGATCAGTTGTACCGACGGATGGTGTTCAACGTGTTGGCACGCAACCAAGACGACCACTCGAAGAATCACGCATTCTTGATGGACCCCGCGGGCAGATGGTGGCTCAGCCCCGCCTACGACATCGTGTTCAGCTACAAGAAAAACTCGCGCTGGGTGGCCGCTCAACAGATGTGTGTCAACGGCAAACGCGATGCGTTCACTCGTGACGATCTACGCGCCGCAGCACGTGCGGCCGACGTCAAACGCCCCGACCCGATCATCGACGAAGTGCGCTCCACCCTCACCAGCTGGCCTCGCGTCGCGACGGAGTGCGGTCTGAAAGAAGAGCAAGCCAACGCCATCTTCTCCTGCTTTCGCATGTTGTAGCGCTGGTTTGGAAGCGCACGGCAAGACCACGGGCGCGCCGTCAGTCAGTCGAACCTCCTTGGTTCCGCGACGCACCAACCTACGAAGCGCAGCCGCGCAACGCGCCCACTGTTTCGCTTACCGCACGCGGCGAAGTCCGTAAGAGCTCGAACCGTCGTTCCTGTTCACCAAAAGCAAGCATCGGTACTGCCTCTTCTGCGCTCCGTTGGCGAGCCCCGATCTCGAGGAGTCGGGCGTTGCGCTACGTACGGTGTGTGGGTGTCAGGAGCACAAGCCGCGGGGCATTTCGCCTCGTGATGCGTGGTGCGATCCGAGACTGATCGAAGTTCCGTCCCTGATGAACACCACCGAGGCCTGTCGACCAGTCGTGTGCCGTCGAAGCTCGGAAAGGTTCCGTGCTTCTCGTTGCTTGGCGTTCGCTCCCAACCTTCTAGAAAGCAAACGCCTCGAGAAGAATCACACAGAAAATGCCCACTCTGACGCAGTGCGCCAGAGCGTGAATTTGTACGCGCTCGCGTGCGATGCAACACTGCTTCCCACTCGGGTTGAGGGTGACCTCAGCTATTTCCTGTGGGCCCGCGATACGTCGCGCGCCCACCTTACTTTGGGAGAGCAAGTATGAAGTTGGCATCACCATTCGTTAGGTGCTTAGTCGGCGGAGCCGTCATGGCACTCGCAACGGCGGCATGCGGCGACGACAGTGGTTCGAGTTCGAACGACGACGAGATGGGAGACTCGGGCGTCGTTGACGACGACGACGGCACGGGCTCCGACGATGACGATCCGTCGGACGACGACGATTCGTCGGACGACGACGATCCGTCGGATGACGACGATCCGTCGGATGACGACGATCCGTCGGATGACGACCCAAGCGACGACGACGATCCTGACAACGATGATCCCGCTGGCGATGATCCAGCGGACGATGACGACCCCAGCGACGACGATGATGACCCGGCCGATGACGACGATCCCACGGACGACGACGACCCGGCCGATGACGATGACCCAGGCGACGACGACATGGCTGACGGCGGCGTCGACGATCCGTCAGGTGACGGCGGCGACGTCACCCCCCCGAGCGGCGACATCGACGACTTGATCGGCGCGATCTGCGACTGGGAGTTCCGCTGCTGTGAACGCGGCGAACTCGACTACCGCCTCGGCCCCAACACCACCAGCGCCGAAGACTGCCGCGAAGACTTCATCTTCGAGCTTCGTCAGTCCAACTCGACGGGAAACAGCTTCGTGTCTGGATCAGCCCTGGGGCTGCTCGGACAACTGGGCTTCAGCGTCAACCTGAACCGTGTCGAACCCAACGAGCAAGCCATCGCAGAGTGCATCGAGCTCTGGAACGACATGAGCTGCTCGGAGGAGTACATCGCCCCCACATCGTGTTCTGGACCAAGCGAACCCACCGACAACCCTTGTCTGCTCGAGAACTTGTTCATTCCAATCCTGGATCAAGACGACGAGTGTACGATCGGTTTGGCTGAAACCGCGGCCTACAACGACATCGAGTGTTTGCCCGGCTCCACCTGCCTGCCCGCGGGCGATCCCGAAAACCCATCGGACGATCCCGCGTGCGTGCAGCGTAGCCAAGAGGGTGAACCCTGCACGGGCAACGGTGACTGCGATTTCGGCTTCTACTGTGACGCGGGCGACTGCGTCGAGAAAGGTGACGTCGGCGATCCGTGTTCGTTCGAGGACGACGACGAGCCAATCCCGGGCGAGGAAGTGGCAGCGTGCAAGATCGGCTTGGCATGCCACCCGATTTCTCTGGAGTGCGTGAACAACTGCAGTGAAGACTTCGTGTGCGTCGCCGACTCGGAGTGCCCCGAGGGGTTCAGCTGCGCACCGCTGACAGTCAACGACGACAGTACCAACTGGCACGTATGTCGAGAACTCGGCGACTCCGCCTCGGACCGCTGCGACAACGACGCAGATTGCGTCGAGAACCGTTACTGCAACGGCTCTGGTGTATGCGCTACGGATTCGACTGAAGACGAGGCCTGCGCCGTCGAAGGTCAGTGCCCCGAAGGCACCTATTGCGACGATACCGAAGGCGAGTGCACCGCGTTCACTCTACGCGGCGACGCCTGTGAGCGTACTCTCACCAGCCGAGCTGGCGAGTACGAGTCCGAGGAGTGCGAACCTGCAGCGATCGGCTGCATCTACGACGCCGACGACGAACAGCTGGAGTGCAGTACCTCGAAGAGTGACGAGGGTGACGTGTGTTTGGTCGACTACGATTGCGAGTCCGGCCTGTGCGAAGTCATCGACCCGGACGACGAGGCGGGCATCGTTCTCGACGAGGCAACCTACCGCTGTACGAACGGCGCTGAAGAAGGCGACGACTGCGACGGTGATCTGCGCATCGTCGGCGACTTCGACACCGCCGACGAACTGCGATGCGGCGTGGGTCTGGCGTGTATCGACGGCACGTGTGAAGTTCAGCTTCCACCTGGCGGCAGTTGCGCAGACGATGACGACAACGCCGATCCCGTCAGATGTCTCAACGGAGTGTGTGCGCCACGCTACGACGACGAAGACGAGCTGATTTGCTCGGACGCACCCGTCCCGACGTCCAACGGCGGCACGGGACTGACTTGCGACGGTAACGGCGAGTAAGCAGTAGTCGCAGGCGCCTGACGTAACTGTAGCCAGGGGGCAGCACGGCCCCGAGGATCAGCTGATCCTCGGGGCCGTTGCACGTTTGTTGCACGGCGTCTTGCGCTCGACTCATGCGTAGGCCGAGAAGCCGCGCTCACGGCGACAGAGCTCATCGAGTGACCTCCCGCGCGACAGACCCCAGCTGCAGTGGTAGACCGGGCTCCGATAACAAAGCCGATCGACAGCGTAAACTCTCATCCGCCAGAGGTGAACGAGCGGACGTCACTTCGAGATTGCGCCAATCCCGGGTGACCACTCAGCGCGACCAAAAAACAGCCGTGTCGGGGCGCAAGCGACTTTTCTGACTTTTTGCGTCATGGCCCCTTATGGGGCGTCGGGGTCGTCCCGTATCGGTGCGTGGGGGGCACGCCTCGCAGAAGCCCCCCGATGGAAAACTCAGAACAAATCGCGAAGTCACGGACCCGATCGCGTACTGTTTCACATCAGGACACGTTCCAGAGCGTCTATCGACTGCAGGAATCAGCGAGAGCTTCCGTCTGGAAAACTTGTCGCGACGCGCGCCCGGCGGTCGACCTGACGTTGCGCGACCATACCGTGCGCGGACGTCTGATTGGACCACAAGACGACGCGCCGCTGATTCAGCTCGACGGTCCACTGCTAGGTGAGGAGCTATCGTGCACGGGTCGGTTTTCGTTGTACGACGTTCCGTTTCTGTTTCGAGGGGAGTTACGCCAAACTCGAGCGGGCTGGCTGCTCGAGCACGCTCAACTGTTTACCCAGGACCGACGCCTGACGTCACGGGTAGCCGTGCCCAGCAACAGCGCGCGACTCGGCTGGGCGACCCTGGAGAACGGTGAGCCTCGTTGGGTGGAGAGCGAGGTGGCCAACCTCACCCCCGCGGGCGCGCTGCTCGACAGTTCTCCGCCTGCGCCAGAGCCACCCCGAGCGCCCTTTCCCGCTCAGTTGAGCGTGGCGGGACGAAGCATCACGTGCATGGCCGAGGTTCGCAATCAGGTCACGGTGTCGGGAAGCCGTTTCACTGGACTACGATTGCACATTTCGCACGAGCAGCGCGCGGTTCTCAACGCGTACGCGAAGCGCCGTTTCCCGAGGTTGGTCCCGCGTCGTACCGTGGAGGCAAGCCAAGTCACCGCACTCATGCGCGACTCTGGTTACCTGCGCTTGCGCGAGGGCGAAGGCCCTTCGAATGCATGGCATCGTCTGAACACATCAGCGTCGAAAGACGTCGTCTATCGCGCCAAAGACGGTCAGGTCATCGGACACATCTCTGCGTCACGCGTCTACCGCAGAACCTGGATGATGCATCAGCTAGCTGCCAAGACTGGCCATGCGGAGAGCGGCCTTTGCCGCAGGACGCTGTACGAGCTGGTCGGCAGCTGGCCAAGCCTGATTGATGGAGAGCAAGCTGGGGTTCTGGCCTACTTCGACAGAACTAGTCGCTGGCACGGACGCTTTTTCGAGGGCTTCATTCCGTGGTTGGGGGACGAGGCGCTGGCTGTGATCAGCTTCTTCGATCGCTTCGAGCGATCCGCCGACGCTGCAGCCCATCCGCCAGGCCAGATCGCGAACCCTGCAGTCGAGGTAGGGGGGCTGGACCCCGCGCATCGAGTTCATGCGACCGCTCTGGTTCGTGCGCAGTTGCCCACGCTGACCGCGAATCAGTTCGACATTCACCCGGATCGTTTGCGCACCTCACGACTCGCCCCGGGACTCGCCCGCGCGAGAGAGGTATTCATACTTCGCGTGGATGGGTCCGTACGGGGGGTTGCGTTGTGTGAAACGGGAAATCGTCACGCATCGTTGTTCAACTTGATGAATGCTGCCCAGTTGTACTTCTGCCTGGGCGCGAGCGCGCCATCGGTCGACGAACAGCTCGCACTACTCGCGACGGTTCGACGGTTCTACGCGGACTCAGGAATCGACAACCCGATTGTGATGTCCCCGGCAGGCACGTCGAAACTCGGGCTAGCGGAAGACACGATACTCGCGGAAGCCATGGGCTGCATCAGCGTAGGCGGCGCGGGCCTTCGGCAGTGGGAGAACTTTTGCAAGCTCCACATGGGTCAACTGTACCTGAGGAAACGACGAGAACTCCAACAGGACGAGACGAGATGAACGACACTCTGCAGCTCTACGACCGTCAGCTCGAAGCCGCACGCTCCGGGGTCAGGAACCACCCCGCCATGCGTCGTCTGATGGACCCCGAATTACCGAAACAGACCCTCTTGCGTTTCCTGATCGAGTACTGCGCGCTCGGAGTCCAGATCACCGAACCCGTAGACGGTTGGATTCGTCGAGCGGGCGCTCGGTGCAAAGAAGTAGGACTGCCAAAGCTCGGCAGTAGCTTGGAAAAACACGCGAGCCACGAAGCTGGGCATCACTTGATGTTCATCGACGACGTGCACCAGCTCACCGAGATCTATAATCGGTCGTTCTCGCCCGCACTAGATGCAAGACAGCTGCTCGATCAGGCGCCCACGCGAAAGATGCGCGAGTACATCGAGCTTCACGAAGCTACCATCGCGGGTGACACTCCCTTCTGTCAGGTTGCGATAGAGCTCGAAATCGAGGGACTCAGCGTTAGCGTGGGCCCGGCATTGCTGGCGCATCTCGAGAGTCGACTGGGGCGTGAAGCGGTTCAGGCACTCTCGTTCCTGACGGAGCACGTCGCGATCGACGTCGGACATACTGCCTTGAACAACAAGCTTCTGGAACGGCTATTGGAGCAGCGTCCCGACGCGCTGGAGCAGCTGGCACGAACAGGCCAGCGCGCCATTCAGATCTACTTGGACTTCTTCGGCGAGTGTTTGGAGCGCAGTACAGGCACGGTGCAAGCCTCGCCTGCGCATGCTTGACTCATCGCGAGGATCCGCGCCCGACTGCGCGAGCCATCACGGTGCGCTTTCCGCAGCGGCTGGCCCGAGTAAGCGAGCAACAGAGACTGTCGATGAGTCAGGCGTTGCTCGCACCGTTTTGATCCAACAGCGATCTGACTCGCTGTTCCAGTCGTCGACCGTTCAAGGTGCTCCCGATTCTCCCAGCTGTCCAAGCGCACGCGAGTTGATGTGACGCGAACACCTTGTTCGGGAACGAACTGCGCGACGCCAAGTTGATGGCGGTGATGATGCTGCGCACAGCGGTCGCCTGAAAGCCCGAACCTTCGTAGACGATGCCCGCGGCGCCGATGAAGTCGTCGTATTGACGCAACAAGCGCGCGACTTCCTTTCTGGCGTCGGGCGGCGTGCTGATATCCATCTCGCGGTTGAGCAGAGTGATGAACCCCACCTTACGATTCGGATCGGCGTGCTTGAGCCGACGAAACTGTTTCTCGGCGGTGCGTGCTCCCTCCACACTCACCTCGGTACGCCACCACAGGATCACACACGCTTCGAATGTATCCACTACGTATGATGCGACGGTCTGTGGATGCAAGCTGGAGGTAAAGCCGGGTTCCGGAGTTGCAAGCATTGTAACTACGTGAAGCGAAGGGGGTTCGACGCATGGTCTAGCACCGTGATCAAACCCAACGTCGAAATCAGAGGGACAACCTGCCACCTCACCGCGAAACACCTACACTGCTCACTCCGCGACAGCCCAGTCCCCGAGCACGAATGCTGATGATTCTCGGCACTTTATGAGCGCCAGCCCAACCCCAAACTTCGTAACATTCGTGAAAACGGGCGACCAAACGCCGCGCGCTATCGGCATCGTGCTCTCTCGACCCCAGGCGACTCACGACACGAGCGCGTGACGGCGTCTCGAGCGTGCCCCAAACGTTCGCTTCGACGCGATTCACTTCTGAAACTTCGCCTTCCATTCGGCGTATGGCATTCCGTACACGAGGGCCCGGGCGTCCGGTTCCGTCAGCTCGACCCCCCTCTCACCAGCTGCCGCCCGATACCACTTCGAAAGACAGTTGCGGCAAAAGCCTGCGAGGTTCATCAAGTCGATGTTCTGAACGTCGGTGCGCGATTGCAAGTGCTCTACCAACTTGCGAAACGCTGCAGCTTCGACCTCCGTGCGAACCTTCTCGTCATCAATCATGACGACAGCATAACGACATGCACGCCTGAGGTGCAATCCGCGGATACGGCGTCCTGCTCGTCAAACCGCCCCGCACAGGCAACGATGCCGTGCGCTGGTCAGTGACTCGACACATTCTTGCCCTGGTACAAGCCTTCGGACGTTCCAACCCAAAGCTCACCCGCGGTGCGTCCCGCCAGCAAGGTGATCTCACCAGCAGGCGACGGGACACCCCACCAGCCTGCCGCATCCTGGAGCGCCAAAGTCCGCTCCCCGGCCACCCACACTCCATCCGCAGAACAGTGCAGGCGGCGGGCGTCTTTCAGCGGCACGTCGACGGGAGCGAGCTTCCCAGCGCCGTGCTGCTCCAAAATAAACACTCTGGAGGGTGTCCCCCCCACCAGCCATGTAGCACCGACTGCGTCACGACACAGGTCGAGCGGCTCGAACGCCAGGGGAGCAACGTCAGTCCACTCGACACCTGTGAGCAGCCACAGACGACCCTCCGCTTGCTTGTACACGCCTGCGTCGGTCAGGAACAGGCGTCGCGGCTCGTCGTCCGCATTCACCCTACCCCAGCCGCTGATGCGCTTCACCAGACAAAACGCCCCAGGTTCACACACCACTTCAGGATCCGCGTACCCCAGCAACCCGTACAGGCTCTTCGCGCGGGCTAACGGCCCGAGCTCCCCGGGTTCTTTACGCCACCCCGTGCTGAAGTGTCTGAGGTATACGGCAGTAGTCTGGTCGCCGACGAACCTCGTTCCCATCAAGCGGGGTTGGTTGTCACGACCGAAGAATATCTCGACGACCTCACGCTCTGCCTCTGCCGCACTGAGATGTGCGGGAAGAGCGCGCCGCGTCCACGATTCGCCATCGAAGATGTGCGGTTGGTCCGTGAGTACCGCCATCCGCGGTTCCTTGCCGAAAGCCAGCGAACGAACGTCACCACCGAGCGCACGAGTGAACTGAAAGTCCGTTCGGGCTCTCGAGGGTCCCTGCGTGACCCGCTCGTCAGCTGCAGCGTCACCCGCAGCAGACAGCCCAACCACAGACTCAACCGACGGCTCAGTGCCAGCCCCCGACGAGGTGGCGGCCGGCGTTTGCCGCAGCTCGCCCGGTTTCGATTTCGACCCCGTTGCCTCGCCAGGTTGGACGCGCGTCGCGGGAGTGGTCGTTGGCTCGGCGCGTCCACACGCCAAGCTAGCGCAAGCGAGACCCAAAGCTGCCGAAAAACCACGAGCGCGCATCTGCACGAAACGACGACACACCCACATTTAGGGTCGATCCGCCACGGCTATCCAAGCTGGCATCTCCAACTCCTCGCCGATTTCTGGTGGACGAGTCGTGCGCAGGTGCTCGACGCACAGCTCCGTCAACTCCGCCCATCGCTGCTCGGTCACACTCTCACGCATCAGCGCTATCGGCGCTGACGATCTGCCGAGCACCTCCCAAAACTCGCGAAGATCGGGGATTGCGGTTCTGTGCGTGAATGCCTCGACAATCACGTTTCGATAACCTGCAGCGGAAAGCTCGCGCACCAGGGACTCGGGATCTTCTAGCACTGGATCGGGTTTACGCGGCGGCTCGTCACTCGGCGGTCGCAAAAGCGGCGTCACCCCGAACATCCACGCCACCCCGGGTGCCCGTGACAAAGGCAGCCAACTCGAAATCGCCACTCGCCCACCGGGCCTCGTCACCCGATACAACTCGCGCAAACCTTTCGCGCGGTCGGGAAAGAACATCAACCCAAACATCGAAACGCCCGCGTCGAACGTCTCGTCCGCGAAATCGAGCTGCTGACCGTCCATCAATCGTGGCGCGACGCGCGCTTCTGCGAGCGCCCGTCGTCGCTCCAGGTTGACCTCGAGTCGCGACAGCATCTCGGGTGAAAAGTCGATGGCATCCACGCGATGCCCGGCATCGGAAAGTACGAAGGACATCGTGCCAGGCCCACACGCCACGTCCAGAACCCGACAGTTCGGTGGAAGCCCGAGCAACTCGGCGGCGCGCGCTGAATAAGCTTGAAACATCGGACGCGTGAACTCGTCATAGCCAGCGGCGACGAGGTCCCATGTCTCGTGGTTTGCGAGGGGACTCTTTGGAGCGGGATCTGTCACGTCAGGAGCGTCAGGGCTCCTCACGAAAACGTCAAGTCACGTCGGAAGCAGTTCGCTCACAATTCGCCCACCCGTGTCGGTCAACCTGAAGTCTCTCCCTTGCGAGCGGTAGGTGAGCGCACGAAAGTCGAGCCCCAGCGCCCGCAACATGGTTGCGTGCAGGTCATGAATGTGCAGCGCGTCCTCCACTGCAAAAAACCCCAGGTCGTCGGTCTGCCCGTAGTCGACGGCTTGAATTCCCCCGCCTGCCATCCACAGGGCTCCAGAGTGGATGTGATGGTTGCGTCCAACCGCGTGGTCGGTGCGTTCACCCATCGGCGTACGACCGAACTCTCCCCCCCACACCACCAGGGTTTCGTCGAGCAAGCCACGTTGCTTCAGGTCTTGCACCAGCGCCGCGCTCGCCTGATCCACTTCGCGACAACGATTCTCCAGATCTTTTCCGAGCGTGCGATCAGGCAACCCGTGATGATCCCAGTCCGAGTGATAGAGCTGAACGAAGCGTACCCCACGTTCGACCAGCCTACGCGCTAGCAGACAGTTTCGTGCAAACGACGGAACGTCTGGCTCAGCGCCGTACGCCTTCAGCGTGGAGTCGGGCTCGCTGCCGAGATCGGCCATCTCAGGTGCCTCGAGCTGCATGCGCCCGGCAAGTTCATACGCAGCCATGCGAGCGGCGGTTTGCGGATCATCGTGGCGCGCCTGGGCGATGGCGTTGAGACGCGCGCTGACATCCAGGGTGCGCGCTTGGCGTTCCTCCCCCAAGTGACGGGGCGTGGCCAAGTTGAGCAACGGCTCGCCCTCTGGCCGCAGATGAACCCCCTGATGTTGGGCAGGGAGAAACCCATTACTCCAGTTGAGTATGCCGCTGCGCGGCCCTCTCGGGCCCGAGCGCATCACGACGAACCCCGGCAAGCTCTCATTATCAGTGCCGAGGGCATAAACGCACCAGGAACCCATACTGGGTCGGCCGAAACGGAAGAAACCCGTGTTCAGCATCGCCAGCGCTGGAGCGTGATTCGACACGTCAGTGCGTAGCCCGCGCACGATCGCGATGTCGTCGGCGATGGCCGCGGTGTGTGGCAACAGCTCCGAGATCCACGTGCCGCGGCGACCGTACCTGGAAAACTGGCGCGTGGTCCCGAGCAGGCGCAGCTCGCCTGCGAACCGCGTGTCCATGAATGCAAAGCGCTGAGTTTCGGTGATCGATGCGGGAGCCAATTCACCATCGCGGCGCTGCAACTCGGGTTTGTAGTCGAAGAGTTCCAACTGACTCGGGCCGCCGTCCATGGTCAGGAAAATCACGTTCTTGGCCGTGGGCGTTGCGCTCTGAACGACGGGCAACGATTCGCAGCCCGACTCCAGGGCGCCCAGGGCAATGGCTCCCAGGCTGACGCCCATCTGCTGCAAGAAGTGACGACGTAGCCCCAGCCTCGCGTTGCGCTCGGGGGTATTCGTCTTATCGTCTGTAGGTTCACGCATCCGACTCACTCCCGAGTGATCGTTTCGTCCAAGTTGAGTAACACGCGACCCACCATCGCCCAGGCCGTCGCTTCCACGACGTCGCCGGGCGGTTCCCGAAACCGCGACCACAACTGCAAGCTCTGGTCCTGGGGGATTGCGCGTTCTTCTGCGAGCAGCTGAGACAGCAGCGCAGTTTCTTTTTGAGTTGGGGGGCGACCGAGCACGCGAACCACGGCATATTCGAGCGTCTCGTCATCGCTCAGCCCGAGTTCCGAAAGGCCGTTACCCAACACCAATGCCGCTTCGAAGAAGACCTCGTCGTTGAGCAAGGTGAGCGCCTGAAGAGGCGTACTCGAACGCGCGCGCCGCGTGACCGACGCCAAGCCCTCTGGGGCATCGAACACGGCCAAGCTCGGATACGGCACCGTGCGGTACAAGAAGGTGTACACGCCGCGCCGATAACGATCAGCGCCTTCACTCGTACGCCAGGACTGAGCACCGCGGCCGCCTTCCAGCACGCCACGTACGACAGGGGGGTAAACCGAGGGCCCTCCGACCCGCAAGTCGAGTAGACCTGCGGCCTGCAAGGTCACGTCGCGAACGATCTCCGCCTCTACGCGCAAACGCTGCTGGCGAGCGAGCCAACGATTTTCGGGATCGTCTAAGTCGGCTCGGACGTTCGAGGCCTGCTGATAGGTAGCGCTGAAGACGATGCGTCGAATCAATGACTTGAAACTCCAATCGTCCATGAATCGACTTGCAAGCCAATCGAGCAGTTGCGGGTGTGTGGGCGCTTCTCCACGCTGCCCGAAGTCATCCTCCGTTTTGACCAGACCCAGGCCGAACAGCGCTTGCCAGATGCGGTTCACGGTCACTCGCGGGGTCAGCGGCTGCTGACGTGAGGTCAGCCACTG
Source organism: uncultured bacterium (assembly GCA_965651905.1). Taxonomy (GTDB): domain Bacteria; phylum Myxococcota_A; class Polyangia; order Polyangiales; family Polyangiaceae; genus SZUA-265. The sequence goes on from CBFGUG010000007.1 coordinate 146,604, forward strand.
TGCGAGATCCAAACGATTCGCCCGATGTTCGACTCTCAGCGGTGGCAGCACGCTGGGCACGCCCGGATCGACGTCTGGACCTGCGTTCAAAAAGTCACCCCGCAGTTGAACGAAGCTGGCACGTGGCTCGTTCAGCGGGGCAAAGCTGAGAAGCTCCACCTCTCCAACGTCGGTCCCCACGTTCACGACCGCCTCGTCCGCGTCGTTGAAGAACGCGTACAGGCGATAGTAGTCTTCTTGGGTAAACGGGTCGTACAGGTGATTGTGGCACTGGGCGCACTCCAGAGTGACGCCTAGAAAGACCTTGGCGGTAGTGTTCACGCGATCCTTGACCGCCTCGACGCGAAACTCTTCCACATCGATGCCACCTTCGGTGTTCGTCATGCTGTTGCGATGGAAAGCCACCGCGGTGAGCTCGCGCTCACCCGCATCATCGAGCAGGTCCCCCGCGAGTTGTTCGATCACGAACTGATCGAAGGGCAGATCCGAGTTGAACGCCTGGATCACGTAGTCGCGGTAAGGCCAAATCGTGCGTGGCTCGTCGTGGGCGTATCCGTCGGAGTCCGCGTATCGCGCCGCATCCAACCAGTGAGCCCCCCAACGTTCGCCGAAGTGGTCGGAGGCGAGCAGCGCATCGACGACCTGTGCGTATGCCGCGTCGAAGTCGGGTTCAGCGAGAAACCACGCCACCTCGTCTGGCGTCGGGAGTAATCCCGTCAGGTCCAAGTGCACACGCTTGAGTAACGTCAGCGCGGGGGCGCGTGGACTCGGGTCGAGGGCCTGGCTCGCGAGCGCATCGAGTACGAACAGGTCGATCTCGTTCCTTGCCCAATCGCTGCTCACGGCGGGAGGCGCGTAGTCGACGATCGGTTCGAACGCCCAATGCCCGGTACCACCGCTTCTCTCGAGCTTGGGAATGTTCTGCCTATCCACGGGTGTGAGCGGTCCAAACTCGACGGGAAAGGTTTGTGCGTCCGCCTCGTCGGTTGCGGCCTGGGATGGTGCGGCGATTACCTCAGCCCCACAGCACGAGATAGAAGACAAAACCACGGCAGCCAGCCCCCGACCACGCCACTCAGACGCCCGAAAGGCCCGCCGAGACCGAACCGCTGTCGAACTCGCGTGCATTTCGCAGACGGTCTAGCTTCCTGGCGATGGCCCTTCCAGTGAAAGCGAGTGAAAGCGCACGGCAGCTGCGGCACTTGTCCCTTTTTGTCCCCTTCACTGACGGTGAATCAGCTACGCGCACACAGCGCTGTTGAAATTCTGAGCCCCAGTGCGACTACGGCAATCGAAACGCAATCGTCACAAGCTGAACACGCGCGCTGCCGAGCGGCTTCACGCGCTCAACTGTTTGGTCAACAGCTTCGACACTGCCTTCGGATCGGCGCGCCCACGAGTGCGCTGCATGACCTGCCCGATGAACAGCGCCATCAGCCGCGGGTTACCTGCGCGATACGCGGCCACTTTGTCCGGAAGCTCCGCCAGCACGGCATCGACGATGGGAAGCAGTTCGTCGTCGCCCAGCGTCGAGAGCCCTCGTCGTTCGACGATGGCCTCTGGATCTTCGCCAGTTTCGGCCATGGCCTCGAACACCGTCTTGGCTGCGCTCGACGAGATCGCACCTCGGTCCGCAAGTTTCGCCAAGCGCGCCAGCGACTCGGGCCCGAACTTCAGTGCCGCCACGCCGCCGCCCTTGGCGACGCGTGCGAGCTCCGTGACCACCCAGCCCGCCAAACTGCGCGCCTCGGGGTAATGTTCGAGAGCGCGATCGAAAAAATCTCCGAGCTCCGTTTGTGTTCCGAGCACGTGTGCCTGCTGTTCGGGCAAGCCCAGGCGGTCTCGGTAGCCCAGGGCACGTGGGCCGAGCTCCAGTGAGCGGTTCTTCGCAAGCGCCGCCTGCTCAGCCTTGACGCGCTCCCGCTCTTTGCGCCGGGCTTCTTGGCGAAGGTGATCATCCGACGCGCCCTGGTCCTGGGTTTGCACGGCCTTGGCCCAGGAGTCCTTGAGCGTGACGATGCGGTTGAAGACCAACGCATCCGAGGTCGAGTCCAAGGTGTCGCGCCAGAAGAACCCCAAGCGCTCGAACTGGTAGCGCGTATCTGCCGCGTCTTTGGCGACGCTGGGCTCGACGAAACCTCGACGGATTTGGAGCGACTCCGGGTTCAAGCTGACCGTGAAATCCTCGGTCGCGTCCGGATCTTCGACACTGAACAGGCGATCGTAGAGGCGCACGGTGACGGGCAGCGCAGAGCTGGCTTCTACCCAGTGAATCGTGCCCTTCACGCGCTCGTCCCCTTCTCGCAAGGTACTGTCCCGCTCCACCGAGCAAATCAGACGCACGACGCGTCCCGCTTCGTCCTGCTCGACGCGGTCGCAGCGAATGATGTCGGCGTGTCGTAAGCGAACGCGTCCGCCGGGGCTCAGGCGATGAAAGTGTTTCGGCGGTTCGAGCATGAAGTCACTGCGCTCGATGAACAGGCGTCGTCCGTACGGCAGCGGGCGGCTGCCTTCCAGGGGAACGTCGTCGGGAAAATACGGCGCGTCGAGTAGCTCGAGGTCGTCCGAACGATTCTCGAGCACGACCTCCAGGGGATCGAGCACACACAACACGCGCTTGGCCCGCATGTTCAGATCGTCGCGAATGCAGTATTCGAACTGCGCCAGATCGACCGTGCTGTTGGCTTTTGCCACTCCAACTCGTTCGGCGAAGGCGCGGATGGCTTCAGGGGTGACCCCACGACGGCGTAGGCCGCTGAGCGTCGGCATGCGCGGATCGTCCCAGCCACTGACGTGACCGTCTTCAACGAGCGCACGCAGCTTGCGTTTGCTCATCACCGTATAGGTCAAGACCAGACGAGCGAACTCGATTTGCTGCGGGTTCGAAGGCACGTCGAGTCGAGCGAGAAACCAATCGTACAGCTCGCGGTTGTTCTCGAACTCCAGCGTGCAGAGCGAGTGAGTGATGTGCTCGAGTGAATCACTGAGGCAATGCGTGAAGTCGTACAGCGGGTAGATGCACCACGCGTCACCCGTGCGGTGATGGTGCGTGTGGCGAATGCGATAGATCGCAGGATCGCGCATCTTCATGTTGGCGGCAGCCATGTCTATTTTGGCTCGGAGCACCCTTTCGCCGTCAGCAAACTCCCCCGCGCGCATGCGACGGAACAACGCCAAGTTTTCTTCGGGTGAGCGATCTCTGTCCGGGCTGGGAACGCCGGGCTCGGTGATGCTGCCGCGCGCCTGCTTCGCCTGCGCATCGCTGAGCGAACACACGTACGCCAGGCCCTTTTCGATCAGCTCTTCTGCAAACGCGTACAAGCGCTCGAAGTAGTCCGATGCGAAGAACAACTTGTCGCCCCAATCGAACCCCAACCAGCGCACGTCCTCCTGAATCGAGTCGACGTATTCGACGTCTTCTGCAACCGGGTTGGTGTCGTCGAAGCGCAGGTGACAGACGGCACCTTCGATGCGCTGTGCCAGACCGAAGTTCAAGCAGATCGACTTGGCGTGACCGATGTGCAGATAGCCGTTGGGCTCGGGGGGAAAGCGCGTGACGACGCGGCCCCCATGTTTGTCGTTGGCAAGGTCGTCCGCGATGATCGCAGCGATGAAGTTTTTGGGCTCGGTTACGTCCATTTTGGAGAAGCACGCACGATAGCAAGGTCGTCGGCAGACGACAGCCCAATCACGCCCTGGTCCGCTTCAGGTCGCGAAATTCCGGTTGCGGGCTACCCGCCCGGGAGCGAGGGCGCACGCCGACGCTGTTGACCTGGCCTCATCGTCCGTGAGACCGTCCACCAGAGGAAATCGAACATGGGATTAGGGAAGAGCTTCGGGGTGAATCTGCTTGCCGCAATGCTACTGCTCGGGGGTTGCGACAAGGCGCGTAGTTTGATCTCGGGAGGTAGCGAGGGCGAAGCAACGCCATCGCCCGAGCCAGAGCAACCGACGGCCGCTACTGACGATGGCGCGAAAGAGCAGGCCGAAGAAGCCGCCGAACCTGCCGAGCCGAAACCAGTGAACGAAGCCGACGTGAAGCGCTTCGATGACGAACAGGCCGTGCCCGAAGACATCAAGAGCGGTGAGGTGTTCGCCGAGACCAGCGTACTGCTCGATGCGCCCGAAGGCGGCAAAGTGATCGCCACTCTCACCAAAGGCACGAAGCTGGAAAAGAGTGCCGAACACGGCAAGCACACGCTGGTGATCGCCCCCAATCCCGACAAGCCAAACGAGCTGCTGCTCGGGTGGCTCGACAGAGGAGCATTGCTCGAGATTGCTCCTACGTCGAGTAGCGCCACTGCCGAAGAGCCTACCGCTGAAGAACCCAGCGTGGCGCCAACGACTCCGCCGCCGACGACCCCGCCGCCCAGCACGAAACCGACTCCGCCAAAACCGCCACCCCCCAAGACAGTAGCGCCGAAACCCTCACCAAAGCCGACGCCCAAGCCCGCCCCTGCGCCAGCCCCCACCCCCAAGAAGAAAAAAAAGAAAAAAGGCGATACGGGCTGAGTGAGTGCGCCTGATTGGTACCGCGATCCACCAGGCCGAGCACTTTTCGCCCTCAGGCGAGCGCGAGGTTGACGGGTGCGGGCAGGCGTCAGTTCCGCTAGACTGCTGGCCTGCCTTGGCGCCGAAGCGTCCGACAATCCGCTTGTCGCGCTGATAACAATGATTTAGGTCAGTTCCTTCGGAATGCGTCTCGGAATTTTCAGCGATGTTCACGGCAACTACGAGGCGCTGACGGCGGTCCTCGAGCGCTACACGGGCGCGTCCATCGACCGCTACTACTGCCTCGGGGACACCGTCGGTTACGGCGGCTCTCCCAACGAGTGCTGCAACATCGTGCGTGAGATCACGACGGGAACGGTGCTCGGCAACCACGACGCCGCCGTCGCTGGTCGGATGGATTACGACTACTACTACGAGGCCGCCCGCCAAGCGCTCGACACCCACGCTCGCGCGCTCAACGAGGCCAACCTCGAATGGCTGCGGAGCCTCCCCTACACCATCCAGGTGCCGGAAGCCGAGGTGGGCTTGTGCCATGGTACTCCGATTCGCGCCGAGGCGTTCGACTACATTTTCGCGCCCGAACAAGCGCAGGAGTGCCTGCGGATTTACGACGAGCTCCCCAGCATCACGGTGATCGGCCACTCGCACCTGTGCAAGGTGTTCCGCCTATCGCCGACGGGGGTCGAAGAGCTACCGCCGATCGACTTCGCGCTCGACCCGGGGTTCAAATACATCGTGAGCGACGGCTCGGTGGGGCAGCCGCGCGACTACGACAATCGCGCCAGCTACACCGTCTACGACTCCGAAACGCGTCTGTTCGAGTTTCATCGGGTCGCCTACGACATCGAGCTGGCAGCGCAGAAGATCCTAGAAGCGCAACTCGACCGCAACTTCGCCCATCGCTTGTTCGTCGGCGTGTGAGGAGGCCGCGGGTAAACGCCGCGAGCTACGGGCGCCGCATCAACCCACGAACCCGTGGGCTCAGCGCACGATGAGTTCAGTCCGCACCACGTCCATGTGAGGTGAGCTCGGAAAGCGCATGTTCTGCACGGCACTTGCGATGCAGTCGGCGAGGCGCGCGTTGGCGGGCTGCGTGCGAACGGTGACCCCTTGGGTTTTGCCGCCACGCACGGCCACACAGATGCTGACGTTCATCTCCAGGTTCAAATCGCAGCGCCCGTATTGATCGAAGTCTTCCAGCTGGCGTGCGTAAGCTTGTCGCGGGACGTCGGGGGCTTGCTGCTCCGCCGTGTTCAGCTCCTCGACGTGAGCTGCGGCCGCTGCCTCGCAACCGCGCAGACGCGTGGTCGTCCACACCTTCGAAGAACTCGACCCCCTGGAGCTGTCGTCTGCCCGATCTTCGCGAGAGGGCTCGACCGGCCGCGAAGCGGCCGCTCGGGCCGCCGCGTGGTCCGTATCGGAACGCGCCGAAGTCGAACCGCGCAGCGGCGGCGGTTCGACGGCGGGCTGGCTCGGCAGCGCCCAGACTTCCCCCGAGTCGGCGACGTTGGAGTCTGCAGGCGCTTGCGAGGTCGCTGGTTCGTACGAGGTCGCGGGTTCATGCGGGGTCGTTGGCTCGTACGAAACCGCGGGACGGTGCGAGTCCGTGGCTTTTTCGAACGCCTCCTGCGCGCCAAAGTCGGCGTTCCCTCGGGCTTGCTCGCTCCCAGCGTTACCCCAGTCTGCGGCCCAACTCCCATCGTCGGGATCCGCAGATCGAGCCCCCAAAAACGCCCGTCCAGTTCCGCTATGGGCGTCGGGCGCTTGGCGGCGGAGCGGCGCGAGCTTCGCAGTCACGAGTCGAACCGTCGGCGTCGTTTCGGGCGGAGCCACAGCCGCGCGATGCGCTTGGGATTGCTCACGTTTGCGCGCCTCCATCACCGCAATCGGATCCGGCGCCTCCTCAGCGGGTTGGAGAGCGTCTCGCCCCGACGCTGGCCAAGCGAAGCCACCTTCGCTGAGTGCGAAACACGTCCCTGTGACCGCCAGCCAGCCGCAAACCATCAGCACGGGTTGCACGACGGATCGCGTCGCGCGCCGAGACTCGGGCTCGGGCGGCATGTCTGGCAGGCGGAAGCGGCGCAGTCGCTTCTCCGGCAAGATGATCGGTCCTCTGACGGGGCGCACGGATCGCCCAATCTACGCGTCTGCGCCGACCTCACGCCAGGCCAAATTCGGAGTACCCAACCCGCGCTGCGCCAAGCTGGCGATTTGCGGGCGCAATCTCGCGCGGCCCCACGCGATTGTCACGCGTTTGGGTGAGGTCTTGAACAAGCGGGCTGCTCCGTTTACATGGGCGGGGCCCGCCGCCAGCGAAGCTGGCCCCACCCAGTTGGCTCAGGACTGTCCACTTTGTCGATTTATCTACTGCAAGCCGTCGGCCCCGATTCACCCGGGATCCTCGATGAACTCACCCGCACGATTTCGGACGTCAAGATCCTCGATATTGCGCAGTCGGTGATCCACAGCACGCTCAACTTGAGCGTCATGATCGAACTGGGCACGCAAACCGACGACGTGCTGCGGAACCTCGAAACCCTGGGCGATCGCCTGCAGCTGAAGGTGGAGCTGCGAGAAGTTCCGTCAGACGAATACGAGGCCTGGGTGGGACGTCAAGGTGAGGCGCGCTGGATCATCACTTTGTTCGGCAGGGACATCCGCGGTAGCCACGTCGGCGCGATCGGCAAGATGTGTCATGCCCACGGCCTGAACATCGCCGTGGTGACGCGCCTGAGCGGTCGGGTCTCCCTGCAGAGTCCGCAAGCAGAGGCCAACACCTGCATCGAGTTTGCCGTGCGCGGCGCGCCCGACGACGCTTCCGCACTGCGTCGCGAAATCTTGATCGCCGCGCAAGAGCTCAACTGCGACATCGCGATCCAGGCCGACGGCATGTACCGCCGCAATCGTCGCCTGATCTGCTTCGACATGGACTCGACGTTGATCCAGGTCGAGGTGATCGACGAACTCGCACGGCACTACGGCGTGGTCGACCAGGTGTCGAAGATTACCGAGGCAGCCATGAACGGCGAGTTGGACTTCGACCAAAGTCTGCGGCGCCGTCTCAGTCTGCTGAAGGGACTGCGCGAAGAGGCCATGCTCGAAATCGCCGACGCGCTACCGATCACGCCTGGCGCCCATCGGCTGATGCGCACCGTGCAGGCGATGGGTTACAAGACCGCGATTCTCAGTGGCGGCTTCACCTACTTCGGCAAGCGTCTACAAGAGATCCTGGGGATCGACTACGTGTTCGCCAATGAACTCGAAATCGAAAACGGCGCCCTGACGGGTAACGTCATCGGCCCCATCGTCAACGGCCAGCGCAAAGCGCAGCTGCTGCAAGAGATCGCTCAGCGCGAAGGCATCGCACTCGAGCAAGTGATCGCCGTGGGTGATGGCGCCAACGACTTGCCCATGTTGAATACCGCCGGGCTCGGTATCGCCTTTCACGCCAAACCCAAGGTGCGCGAGAGTGCCGAGACGCACATCAGCACGGTCGGCCTCGACGGCATCTTGTACATGATCGGTGTGCGCGACCGCGAAGTTCCGGGCACATCAGACACTGTCTGAGCCACGACCCGCGGGCTGCAGAGGCGCCTCAGTCCGAAAGCGCGTTCACGTCCGACACCCTCAGGTCCTCCAGTTCGGAGCCGCCGAGAGACTCACCTTCCGCCAGGATACGAGGCTCGTCCTGCAAACGCTGAACCCGCACCTCGCCGCGCTCCACGCGCACCGCGAACGTGCGCGTGTGCGGCTCCCATGAAACGCTCAGGGTCGCGTCGCGACCGCGGAGCGCATACGGTCCCGCGTCCAGGCGAAACGCACGCTCCCCCGCGGACAGGAACGTCGTCCGCGCGGTGCCTGCCTCCAGAGAAAGCCAAACGGGCCCTGCCGTGTCGACGAGACTACGCAAACGCGTCCAAGGCTCCAGGTGTACGTTCACATCATCCGACAACTGCTGCTCACTCGGCGCATCACGCGTCGACAGCCAAACACCAGAAGCGGCCAGGTCGAAAGCATCGAGCTCGGGGCTGGGTGTGTGAACACTGCGGGCGCCTAGGTACGCCGTGGCCAACACGCCACCGAACAGCAGTGTTCGCAAGCTCCAGGTAAACCATGCCGCGCGCCTGCGCTCGGCTATTTGCACGCGCTCCACCAGCCGCTGGCACTGAACCTGACGCGCGGCGGTAGATACGTCGACGTCCGTCTGACGCGACAGTGAACCCAACAGCTCGCTCGTGGGGACGCGGCGCACCTGCTCCAGACTCACGAGGCCTTCCTGACCGCCCCTAGTTGACGCGCCCGCCGTGACACGGTCCGCTCGCCGCTTTCCAGCAAGCGAGCCGCCCGTGCGAACGGAAGATCGCAAAGCTCCGCCACCCGCGCCGTTTCGTAACCCGCCGCCCAGTACAAGCACAGCGCGGTGGCCTGCAGTGCGGGCAACAAATGAATCATTTCATACAGGTTTCGGAGTTCGACAGCGTCCATCTGGCGCACGATGGCCATCGACTCGCGCTCATCGGTGTTCGACTCCCAATCGACCATATTCCGCGCAGATTGACGCGCCAGCGCCCAGCGCCCGAACGGCAGCAGCCCGCGCAAACGCCGCCACCTGAGCCTGCTCAGCGCTTGGCCCACGGCGAGGCGCTCCAGCCACAAATCCAAATCACTCGGCCCCGCATCGCGTCGGCGGCGCAGCTCCAGCAGCGCCTTGACGAACACCTTGGACAGCATCGCCTGAACGCCTTCTTCAGGACCGAGAATTCGGCGCAGCAGGCGTTCGATGTGATCGGCGTGGATCGCAAAAAACACTGCACGTGCGCCCGGCTGGCCTTGCTTGAGCGCAAGCAGCAGCCGCTCCGAATCACGGAAAAAGCTCGGCGAGTAAACGACGTTGTCGTCAGGCCGAAGGTGAGCGCGCGCAGAATCCAACACTTACCTATGCAGAGCCCCGTCGGGCCGCGCAGGTGTCAGAATTTTCTGGCGACGCCGGGTCGTGTCAAAAATGCCAAGGAAATCTGCTGAAGTCTCGCGGGCGTTTGTTCACGAAAGCGTCTCGCCCCTCTTTGGCTTCTTCGGTGCCGTAGGCCAGGCGCGTGGCTTCGCCGGCGAACAGCTGCTGCCCCACCAGGCCGTCGTCGGGCAAGTTGAACCCGTACTTGAGCATGCGCATCGCCGTCGGGCTCTTGGAGTTGATCTCCGCGCCCCAAGCCAGCGCCTCTCGTTCGAGTTCGGCATGCGGCACGACGGCGTTGACCATGCCCATCTCGAAGGCTTCCTGCGCGGAGTAGTTCCGCCCCAGGAAGAACACTTCGCGCGCGCGTTTTTGCCCCACCTGACGCGCGAGTAACGCCGAGCCGTAACCGCTGTCGAAACTCGCGACGTCGGGATCCGTCTGCTTGAAGATCGCGTGCTCACGACTAGCGAGCGTCAGATCACAGACCACGTGCAGACTGTGCCCACCGCCGACGGCCCAGCCCGGCACCACGGCGATCACCACCTTCGGCATGAAGCGAATCAGCCGCTGCGCTTCGAGAATGTGCAGACGCCCCAGTCGCGCCAGCTCGTGAGCGTCGGCCGCTTCCGCCCCTTCGTACTTGTAACCGTCCGCACCGCGAATGCGTTGATCGCCCCCCGAGCAGAAAGCCCAGCCGCCATCTTTCGGCGACGGGCCATTCCCCGTCAGCAACACGCAACCCACGTCGCTCCAGCAGCGCGCGTGGTCGAGCGCGGTGATCAACTCGTCGACCGTCGATGGTCGGAACGCGTTGCGCACTTCGGGGCGATGGATGGCGATGCGCACCGTGCCCTGGTCTTTGGCGCGGTGATAAGTGATGTCGCGAAACTCGAACCCCTCGACATCCCGCCAAACTTCTGCGTCGAACAACTCGGAAACCATGCGCCGGGCATATCGCAAATGCCCAGCCCGCACAGCCGAAAAACCGCAGGTGCGAGGCAGACCTGAGCCGAGCGCGGGCGGACGCCGACGCTGCTGGCCAGCGAGCGTTCGCTCAGTTGACGGCTGTCTCGCTCTTCGCAGCGAGGGCTGCGGCCTTCTGCTCGCGCTGCTCGGCTTTGCGCGCGCGGTGCTCGAGCAGTCGCAACGCCACCGCACGGTGCCGCACCGCCGACTTGCCCAAGTGTCCGCGCGCGCGTTGTCCCGCCTTGACGGCCACCTCACTCATGAAGCGCACGTGCATGTGATCGTCGTGACCGCGCGTGTGGCGCAGCATCGGGCGTTTCATCGGATCGCCGTCGAACATCTCGGCGATCAGCTCGGCAGGCTCTTCGACGCGTTCGGCTTCTGCCCGCAGCAGGTCGTGCAAGCTGCGATCGACGAACACGTATTCGAGCGGGCTGGTCTTGTACATGGCGCTGAGCAACGCCCAAGTTCGCGCCACGTCGAGGTTCTCGGCAGTGGCCTGCTTGTACCAGGCGGGTCCGTCCAAATAGTAGTAGCCGATGTCGACGTCGCGCCCGGACTGATGACTGCGGTGGGGCTTGAGCCAACCACCGCGCGATCGCGACAGATGCCCGACGAATAGCCGCGGCGAGTCGGGATACAAGCGATTGACCTCGGTGATGGAGTTCTCGAGGGCAGCCACCGTCTCGGCCGTGCCCCAGGCAAACTTCGGCTCGACGACTTCCCAGTAGGGTCCATCTTCCAACTTGACGGGATTGAACAAATAGCCGCGGTTCGCGAGCCCCAACGATAGTGAACCCACTGCCCGCACGTCGTCCTTGAATATCTCGGCAAACTGGCCAGGCTCGAGTGGCTCGGGGGTGACGAGGCGCGGCTGAGCGTACAGCGGCTGCGTGGTCGCGGGTGGCGGCAGCAGCTGCACGCTTTGGTCGAGGGGCTCGACCTCGAGCGGCACGACAGCCGCGGGCGCCGAGCCCGTGGACCACACTGCCGCGACGACCAGCAGCACGCCAGAACCGCCCAACGCGGTGCGCAAGAGGCGTGGCCGCGGCTTGAAGCTGGGGTAGGATCGCCGGGCTCGGTCCGACCGCAAGCGATCGACGACAGCGAGTATTTGCCGTGGCAGTTTCACCAATTCCCGATCGTGACCAACTCGCGGAGCTGATTCAAGCCCGCATGCCGTTCGGCAAGTACAAGGGCTGTCCCATCCTGGACCTGCCCGAGGCATATTTGGTGTGGTTCAAGCTGCAGGGATTTCCCCGCGGCAAGCTAGGACTGCAGATGGAAAGCGCTTTGGAGCTCAAAGCCAACGGTCTGCTCGGCGTCCTCGACCCCCTGCGAAAACGCTCACCGACTGGTTGACCGAAGTTCACGATTGCGAACTCGCTGAACTCCTTTGCGACGAGATTTTTCTCGATGCTCCCGGATCTTCGACGCAAGCAGTCCGCCCCCACTCACTCAATCGGCACGCCCGCGTACGCCTTGCCCGGCGTCCCGCCGAGGGCGAGCAAGGTTGCCCCGTGTTCGAGCGTCTCGAACTTGCGCACCACGTCGGCGGGCACGTAGATGAACTCGCCGCGACTGACCACACGCTCTTCACCTTCGGCCAGCAGGCGAAGGCTGCCTTCGAGCACCAAGTACACTTCTTCTTGGCCATCCTCGCGGTGGTCGTGCTCGGGGTAGGTCGTGACGCCAGCGTCGAGCTCGAGCACGTTCATGCCCCACGCTTTGACGCCGAGCTGGTGCCGCGCCGTCTTGAAGCGAATGCCATCGATGGCGTGGGCCCCCGTGTAGTGTTTCAGTTGGCTGATGTGCTTGATCTTGATGCGTTCCATCGGACGCTCCTTCTCGGCGATTGACGTTCGAATACACTAGGGCGCCTGACGCCGCCCGGGCTTGTACAAATGCGATCGAAAACTCCTCGGCGCCCACGCGGACTCGTCTCGCCCCCGAGCGGACGGGGCGTTCGCGCCAGCGCGAGTGCCCCCCCAGACGCGCTGTCGGCAGTGGTCGAGAAGTTCTGGACGGGACAGTGGGATCTGCGCGCTCAGCCCGCCCACACCACGCTGCTGCTCAGCGATCCGAGTGTACACATCGTCTTCGAGAGCGGCGACAGCCCCACGGCGGGCGCCCGCATCGTCGGGGTGTGGACGAAACTGTGGCGGCGCACACTGTCGGGCCGCGGTTGCGTGCGCGGGGTGAAGCTCCGAGCAGGCGCCGCACGCGCGTTCTTGCCCGGCTCAGCCAGTCGCTGGACGGACCGCATCACCCCGCTGGACGACGCCTTCGCCGTCGACACCAGCGAATTGCAACGCGCCGTACTCGAAGCCGAAGACGCCGCCGCGGCCAACTCCGCGCTCACTTCGTGGCTACGCAGCATCCAATCGTCGGACGAGACCGTGAGCCTCGCCATCCAGCTCGTACAGTGCATCGTCAGCGATCCAACCCTCGTTCGGGTCGAGCAGCTGTCCACCAAAGCCGGCATGTCACCGAGGCAGCTCCAACAACTCTTCCGCGACTACGTCGGCGCGTCTCCCAAATGGGTGATGCGACGTCACCGACTACAAGAAGTCGCCGCACGCCTGGACGCGGGCCTCGAATCCACCCTGACGTCCCTCGCCGCCGAACTCGGCTACACCGATCAAGCCCACCTCACCCACGACTTCAAAGCCGCCGTCGGCAAAACCCCCAGCGAACTCCTGGCAAGCGCGCGCTCGAGGGATGGCAACGCAGCAGTGCTGCCTGAAAGGTAACGGTATATTTGGGAAGGCGCAGTTTGTTTGGGAAGGCGCAGTTTGTTTGGGAAGGCGCAGTTTGTTTGGGGGGACAGAGCGCGGCCCTTGCGCGGCTCCCTCTGCGTGAGGAACGACGAGGTACGGGCCCGCGACGCGCGGCGCTGGACGGCGCGCCCGTTACCTCGGGGGCCCAACTAGATGGTTGCAACAGCGCTCGACTCAACAGCACTCGACGCAGCAGTACCTCGATGTAGCAGCGCTCGAAGTAACTCGGTGGGGTCACTTGCTGCGGGCGCGGAGGGCGCCGGGTGAAACGCCGTAGAGTCGGATGAAGCTGCGGCGCATGCGCTCGCGATCGCCGAAACCGCAACGTTCGGCGACTTCTTGCACGGAGGCGCGGCCACTGTCGAGCGCCGCACGGGCTACTTCGGTGCGAATGCGCTCGACGGCTTTGGCGGGGCTCATGCCTGTTTCGGCGGAGAATAGTCGTGAGAAGTTACGGGGGCTCATGGCCACTTGGCGCGCCAGGTGCGGCACGCTCAGGTCAGCGCGCAAGTTCGCACGGATGTGGTCGAGCAGGCCTTGAAAACGGCCGTCGCCACGTTCGAGCTCGAGCAGCGACGAGAATTGCGACTGCCCACCTGGGCGTCGATAATAAACGACGAGTTGTTGAGCGACGCGCCGCGCGGTGGCTTCACCCAAGTCTTCGGTGATCAAAGCGAGCGCCAAGTCGAGCCCCGCAGACACTCCAGCCGATGTCCACGTGCGTCCAGCTTTGACGTAGATGCGGTCGGCATCGAGCTTCACCTTGGGAAAACGTTCCGCGAAGTCTTGGCTGCGACACCAATGGGTGGTCGCAGGTTTGCCGTCGAGTAACCCCGCAGCAGCCAGCAAGTACGTACCCGAGCAGACGCTACAGATCCGAGCGCCCGCCTCGGCCGCACGCAGGATGAAACGACGCGTGTTGGGACACAGCGCCGCTGCGCGCGTCCCGTTACCGCCGACGGCGATCAGCGTGTGCACGGCGCGCATGGTGCCGAACGCTCGAGCTAGCCATTGTACGCCCGACGAGCTGCGCACCGCTCCCGCAGCGCGCGCTCGCACCTGGATTTGGTACGCGCCCGGGCAGAGTTCGTTGGCCGTCTCGAACGCGGCAATGGGCCCCGCGGCGTCCAGCAACTGAAAGTCCTCGAAGACCAAAACGACGACGCGACGCACCCTGGGGAAGCTAGCAGAGTCGATCGGCCTTGGCACGAAACGTGGCATCTCCGTCATTTACGCCATTCGCTTCTGCATCCAATCTGTGCGCGTCTGAGAAACGCTGGAGGTATTCGATTATGTCTGAGCCAGAGTTCGTGGTGGTCTTTCCGCTTTTTCCTGCAATCACGCAGCTGGACTTCACTGGACCGTTCGAAGTCTTTCAGCGAGTGCCGAACGCACGTTGTGTGCTGGCGTCGACGTCGGGCGGAGAGCTGAACGTCGGTCAGAACATGACGCTGTCGGATCTCTTGAAGCTGAGCGACGTACCGCGGTGCGATCTCTTGTGCGTGCCTGGAGGTTACGGCGTGGTGCGCGCTGCACGTGATCAGGCCTTGCTCGCAGAGCTGCGCCGCTTGGCGGACAGCGCGCGGTACATCACGTCGGTGTGTACGGGTTCGCTGCTGCTCGGCGCGGCCGGCTTGTTGCGCGGCAAGCGAGCGGCTTGCCATTGGGCGTGGCGCGAACGACTCTCGCAGTACGAGGCAATCGTCGACCCAGGCCGCGTCGTACGCGACGGCAACCTGATCACGGGCGGCGGCGTCACCGCAGGCATCGACATGGCGCTCACGGTCACCGCAGAGCTAGCCGGTCGCACGTTCGCCGAAGGTTTACAGCTTGCACTCGAATACGCGCCCGAGCCCCCCTTCGACAGCGGCCGCCCAGAATCAGCCCGCCCCGAGCTGGTCGAAGCCGTGAGAGAGCGCGTGCGCGAGCAACTGCAGGCGACGTGACGGACGCTGCCCCGATCTCCGATTTGCAGCTCGGCGTGGAGTCAATGCTCGTTGCGTGCAGCGCGAGGTCGCGCAGGCGCTGGGTCGCGAGCCACTCGTCAAAGCTGCCCAGCAACGAGCCGGACTTGCGCCGCCGCGTCTTCCGCAGCGGTATCGTCGGGCGCAGCGCCGTCGGCCTCCGACGTCATCTCGCCCGGTGGGCTCGTAACAACGCGGAGATCGTCATCGTCGTCACCTTGGCAGGAGAGAGCCAAGATCATCAACCCGCATAATCCGCGCCGCATAGTTCACTGCTGGGGAACCACATCTCGGCCCGCTGCAACCCGAGTGGTCGGAGCGTAACGTAGCACACCAAAGCGGGCGCCTCCGCCGCGAGCCCGACGAGCGAGTTGCCGCGGCCAGATTCCGTGAGACGAGAAACTCTTGCGAGGAGCTCCGGGCAGCCAAAGCTCGAAAGAGAAACTCTCCGCGAGGCTCACGGGAGCCGCTCGCGGAACTAAAAACTCTCCGACGAAGCTCACGGGAGCAAGATTTGTAACTCGCCAGTTACGTCCGGGCTCAGCCGCTGCCGCCGAACGAGTTCAAACTCCTTCGCCAAGCTCCCTGGAGCCTCAACTCGAACCAAAAACTCGTTCGCCAAGCTCCCGGCAGCCTCCGCGAGACGAAAAACTCTCTGACGAGGCTCACGGGAGCAAGATTTGTAACTCGCCAGTTACTCTACGGGCTCAGCCGCTGCCTGCGGACGAGTTCGAACTCTTTCACCAGGCTCCCCGGAGCCTCAACTCGAACGACAAGCTCCCTCGCGAAGCTCCCGGCAGCCTCCGCAAGACGAGAAACTCTCCGATGAGGCTCACGGGAGCCCGTTTGTAACTGGCGAGTTACAAATAGGCTCAGCCGCAGCCCCCGAACCACTCCAAACTCTTTCCCCAAAGGTTCAGGGAGCCTCCAGAGGCTCGTCGGACTCAGGCGTTTGACTCGATCGAGCCTCCCGAGGCTCTT